>JAWKMJ010000009.1:0-134054 GCA_041392305.1 Crocinitomicaceae bacterium | reverse complement strand
CGCTAAGTTGATTCGTTTTTTTTATCGACTGAAAAAAAATGAATGGAACGTGGGAAGATCTATGCCCATGAGAAAAAAGGACGAAATGATAACAAAGCCTTCCCGAAAAGTCGGGACGGAAAATCCAATATGCATCGTTTCAGCTTTCTAAAAATGAGTATATTTAAGCTAAAATGTCTGCCTTTTCTCACGGTGCTGAATGCATACTGGTTTTTGGCAGTCGTTACGCACAACCTATGGTCTATAAGTAAACTCAAATTCTAACACAAAAAACGGATACCTTCCGATACCCGTTTTCCTCTATGTTTAACCAGTACATACTAACAAACTGCAGGTTGTTTTCTAATACCTTTTAAAAGGATCCTGAAGGTGAGGGAAAGCTCTCCGATAAGTCCTGGCAACACAACGATGATCGTGGAAATATGACTGATAGAGGCGTAATCCCAGTAAAACAAATGCAGGCAGCTATCCACAACGTATCCTACACCGGCGATGAATAACAAGGCAGAGATCGATCTGTGAATGTTTTTTGCTTTGTCTAGTACTTTGCTTAGAAGCACCAAATGAATTCCGAAGAAGATCAATCCGATCAGCCAAATAGTATCAAAGGTATTTAACGCATTGTCCACGGCTAAAGCCATTCTCATTTCATTGGCTGGCTCCGAACTTACCTGTAGGAGTGAATAAACGTCATACAGGAAATACAAGGCAATTCCAAAGAAAATCACGTTGATCATTCTGAAGGTAGACGAACGCATGTTTAGTTTTGAATCTGTTTCGTGGAACAGCTTGCATAAAACAAGTGTCACTACGAAGTCGGCGATCAACATTACAACAAAGGAGATGATTCCCATTAGCAACAGATCCTGTCCTTCTTTGAGGTTGTTATACGTGTTCAGAATACTGTTAAGATCTCTCATTGTTTCCATTACATTAAAGTTGGCGAAGATCCCTGTAATAAAGATAATCACGTAAGCAATTCCCCCTGTTAAAGCTAATTTTTTCATGATAGATATTTTAAATTGTTTAATTCTTACTGATTAAGCGTGTTCCATTTTAATGATGACGTTTCCGCGTTTGTGTCCTGCATCTACATATGCATGCGCATCCTGAATTTGATCCAATGAATACACCTTGTCGATTACAGTGCGCAGCTTATTGTTTGCCAATAGCTCTGTGATCTTCTTTAAGTCACGTATTCTTACGTCTTGCTTGCGTAAACCTGTAGCAGCAAACTTTAGCTTCTGCTTTGAGAATGGGTTCACAAACAGCATCGTCATTAAAGCGGGGAATTCCAATACAGGTGTTAAGAACACACCCTTTGAAGTTAAATGCTTCTTCGCTTTGAAGAAAGACAGCTTACCTACCGTATCAAAGATGACATCGAACTTTGTTGTGTTTGTATCCAATTCATTCTTTGTGTAATCCAATACGTGATCCGCACCAATTTCTAACACAAGATCTTTGTTCTTCCCACTACAAATGGCTGTCACTTCCGCTCCGAAAGACATTGCCAATTGAATAGCTGCTGTTCCGATACTTCCGGATGCACCGTTAATAAGGACTTTATCTCCTGCATTGATCGTTACCTGATCTGTAAAAAAGGCAAGAGCTGTGCAACCACCGTCAATGATCCCCGTTGCTTCTTCCGCAGTTAAGTTGTCCGGTTGATGTATGATCATTTCGTTTTCAGCCATGCAAATGTATTCTGCATAAGCACCACATTTAAGGTCTGTAGCGGCCATTACTTTATCGCCCACTTTGAATTTAGTTACGCTGGATCCAACGGCTTCAACAACGCCCGAAAGATCAGTACCCGGTGTCTTCACTTTTGGTTTAGAGATTCCTGTGAACAGACGACCAAAGTAAGGCGTTCCTGATCGCATCATAACACTTGCTCTTGTTACAGACGTTGCTTCGATCTTGATTAATATTTCATTTGATTGAGGAGAAGGCATTTCAATGTTTTCTACTTTAAGTACTTCTGGTCCTCCGTATGCATTTACAATAATTGATTTCATCATTTGTATTTTTGTTATTCGAGACCAAATCTAGGGCAGTCGAATCACTAAAACGTTCTGAATCAAGAGCGTGTGGTTCCAGATTATAAATCAGAACCTTTTTGATGTCAAATCAGGAAAAAATTGTGCTTATTGAGCGTCGATCCAGGCTTTTGGAGATTGTCCTGTACTCTCTTTAAAGTAGGTATTGAATACTGTTTTGGAATTAAATCCACTGTCGTAAGCTAAACCAAGAATACTGTATTGTGAATTCTCAGGATCAACAGCTAGCTTCTTAAAGTGCTCAATGCGGTATTTGTTGATAAACTGATTGAAGTTCTGTTCCTGCATCTCATTAATTAACCAGGAAAGTTTATTCGGATGAATGTCTATTTGTTCTGCCAGTGAACGCAAGGTGAGGGCCGGATCGAGGTATGCTTCTTCTTCTTCAATATGTTCTATCAGCTTAGCGCGATATTCTGCAGCTGCTGTATCACCCAATAATGCCTTTTTCGTTGATTTGGTCACTTCTTTGACTTCTGTTTTGAAGATCTCCTTGTGATACTTCGCATAACGCTCATCCGCCTTTAAAGAATCGACGATTGGATCAGGATAACGCAACATCAATAGCGTAGACTTATTCTTAATAGCTGATTCTACCCATTCAAAAGCTTTATCAATTTCGTCTGTTACAGCATACAGAATAAAGAGGTAGGAATCAGACGTAAATCCGTCCGGGGATTTGGCATCTTCTCGGAGCAAGTCCATATACTTCTCTGTATTCGCACCATCCTTCTTAAAAGCATAGGCGAGGGCGAGGGCACCTAATCGTTCTCCCGTTGACACATGTGCGTCCAGGCCGTCAAAGTAGCCAAGAACTTCATCATACTTCCCAAGCTTAAGTAAACACAGGGTCATGACTGCATGTGCGGGTATATTCTTCGGATTGACCTCCAGACAGCTGGTTAATTGATCAAAGGACGCTGTATAATTCTCTGTCATGTAATCGAAGTACGCCTTAAAGAATAAGGTCTCTTGCGATAATGGATCTATTCCTAAGGCTAAATCTAAATGCTCTTTCGCCTTAGCCGTGTTTCCTGCTAATACATAAAGGAAAGACAACAACTGATGAGCTTCAGCGTAATTAGGTTTAAGTCGAACAGCCTTCATTGCGTGATTCAATGCCTTTGTATAATCACATTCTGTAAAGAAAGCGCTGTGACCTTTTTGGTAATACGCTTCTGCATTGTTTGGATCAAGCTCAAGTGCCTCATCGATCAACGTATTACATTTCATCCAGGCTTCCTGAAAGGGAAGAATTCCGATCATTCCAAGAAAGCTGTAGACATCGGCTAAGCCGATAATCGACGCTACATGTTTAGAATCCAGATCCAGACTCTTCTTGAAGTACTCCTCCGCGATCTTGCAATCATCCGGATTCCATTTATTCTTGTGAAACTTCGCTATTAACGAGTATTCATAGGCACTGATGCTCTCTGTTTGCTTTTGAACCAAATGATCTTCCATCTCAAAGTGACCGAAGTTTTCACGGATCTTATCCGCAATGGCCAGACTCACTTCATCCTGCACTTCGAATATATTCTCCAGTCTTCTGTCCCACGTTTCTGACCAGAAATGGAAATCTTCTTCGGCTTGGATCAGCTGAGCTGTTATTCTTACGACATCACCTGCTAATCGTACACTTCCTTCTAAAATGGTGGTAACACCTAAGGATGCGGCGATCTCTGAAATTGGCAACTCTTTGTCTTTAAAGTGAAAAGAAGATGTTCTGGACGTCACCTTTAATGAGTTAATCTTAGCCAGCGCATTGATAATCTCTTCTGTTATACCATCGCAGAAATATTCATTCTCTGCATTGGAACTCATGTTCTTAAAAGGTAATACCGCTATGGATAAGTCTTGACTCAATTCATTGATGGTTGCTCAAAAATAAGAAAAAATTAGGTTCCATTTTATAACCCCGAACTCCTTCAATGAAATTCCAAACTTCTGGGGGGAAAGCCCAACCTACTTTTGCCTTGTAACCAGCTGAGCAAAAAAGCATCAGTACAAAAAAATAAAAACGATGAAAACAATTTTACTTAGTATGTTATTAATGAGTTCAACAGTGCAAATTTTCAATCAAAAGCCAACGCTTCGAAATGAAATCTCAGAGAAAATGATCCTGGATCTAATCCAGGTGGAATTACATGAAAACTTCCAAGATTATGTTGTAGTGCATTTCTCTATGTGCGATAACGAGATCACTGTTGAGTCTATAGAAGGAACGCATAGCGAAGTAGGAGTCATGGGAACAATGAATTCGTATCACTCTCTTTTTTATTCTTTAACGGTCAGTACTTAGTGCCGAATTTTAACATTCTTGAACTGAATCTGAGTCAGGATATACAAAAGATCAAATTTGTAAATGGCTTGTAAATATTAATTACAGGATTTATACTCCTTTGACTGCACCTAAAAGCACCTATACAAGATAGGGCTAGCAATCATTCTCGATAAAAAGCCCTACCTTTCGTAGCTGTGGAACGTTAAAGCAATTAAAATAAATTAAAATGATAGAATTAGACGACAAAACGTATTCAGAAATTCAAGACTTATGTGCTAAGGGTGATAGCTTAGCCGAAAACGGGAACTTTAGTTCTGCATTAGAAAACTATTGGCGGGCATTTGATTTAGTGCCTGAACCAAAAACAGATTGGGATACAACAACCTGGATTTTAACCGCTATTGGTGATGCTAATTTTCTAGCTAATGATTTTCAAGCAGGTGTTGATAATCTTTCCAATGCAATGCACTGTCCAGGTGCAATTGGAAACCCATTTATTCATATGCGACTTGGCCAATGTCAATTTGAAATTGGAAATCTAGATCGTGCAGCAGATGAGCTAACCAGAGCCTATGCCTTGAAAGGGGAAGAAATTTTCTCTGACGACGATCCAAAATACATTGAATTTCTTAAGACACGTATTGACACAGCTCCACCTAAGAAAAAACCTTGGTGGAAAAGGTAAAAAAAGCTCAGGTCAAACCCTAAAACCAATTAAAACTGGCTGTGCTAGAACGTTCAATAAAATGAGTCGAAAAACACTGTTTTACTTGTCTTTCATCCTTCTTCTTGCTTCCTGCCAAGAAAGCAAAAACACGAATTCGGATGCAAAAGAGACAAACTCACCTAAATGGGACTTTGAAAAATTAAACCATCGTGCTGCTCAACATCTAGATAGCGCGGAATGGGATTTAGAATTGTTGGATCAAGACATTGAAACCTACTCTAAATTTTCTGAAATCTTTCAAAATTACCCTTTAAATAAATCTCCTTTTCCTGTAGCTAAATATGACTACGCGGTATCCAGTATTCCGTTTACAATTGAAGTGGACTCGTTCATTTTTAAGGGAGTTAGAATTGGGGAATATGAAAACTCGGAAAGTGATAAAATAGTTGACAAGCTTACTCTACTCATTTTAACCAACGATAAAAATGCGGAAGAAACTACCTTGGTGGATTCTCGAAATTATCCCTATTTAACAGCTCAAGGATTAGTTAAAGTAACAAATAATGAATTGGATTGGGTATTTACCTCAAGTCCCGATGGCTTTTCTGTGTTGCTCTTAAATATGAAACTTTTTGATTTAAGGTTTGGCGAAACAATTATTATCTATCCTCAGAAAGACAAATCCTTTGTTTACGATCAAATAAAGGACTCGCCGAATAATTATGGGAATTTTGATGATTTTGAAAAATCGATTTGTAATGACCAAGGTGTAATAAGACAATTGATTTCTTCTAAGAACATAAAAGGGAATTGAGTAAAAAGCCGAAAGGTTGGTAAGCATAGATTCACAATTATACACTTTGATCCCACTTAAAATAAAAACAGAAAAGCGAAAGAAATGCACCTCACTTTTTAAAAATTGAGAACGTTGTTTCAGAAGTTAAATGCAATTAATTGCTTTTTTTCCTCTATTTTCAAATACTCTTTTGAATAGAAAAGCATGAAGATATTGATAATTGATGACGAGTCAAAAGCAAGAAGTTTGTTAGTTAACGTTCTAAAAGAAGCTGGACACAAAGAAACAGAGATTTATACTGCTTCTAATCTGGAAGAAGGAGTCAATGCCATAAGAGAAATTGAACCTCAACTTGTTTTTCTTGATATTGAAATGCCTAAGCAACCTGGCACGGATCTTTTAAACTATTTTAAAAAAGAGGAGATTACATTTGAAATCGTTTTTACAACGGCCTATAGTCAATATGCTATTCAGGCCTTTGAAATGAATGCCATTGATTATTTATTGAAACCAATACGTCCTCCTAAGGTGTTAGACGTAGTAGAAAGAGTTAAAAAGACAAAAAAATAGACTTGAAGTAAGTGAAAAATTCACGAATTAAGAAAATCACTGAAAACGAATTCCTTTGATAAAATAGGATTGCCTGTAAGCGATGGCATCTTATTTATTCCTTTTAGAAGAAATTATTCACATGGAAGCAGATGGAATGTATACCAAATTTTATATTTTGAATCAAGGAAGTATCTTGGTTTCAAAAACCACTAAAATATTTTGGAACATATAATAAACTCAAATGTGAATTTTTTCGCCCTCACCGCTCACATATTTTTAATATCAAGTACTTGAAACAATATGTCAATAGAGATGGCAACTATGCAATTCTCGAAAACAATCATATTATTCCTATTTCAAGGGATAGAAAAGAAGAGTTTTTAGAACTTGTCTCATCCATTTAAACAATTGAAACGCTCGATTTATTATTGCTCGTATTCCTCTCTCCTATTTTTTGTTCATCCTGGTGATTATAATAATTATAGTTTCAATGATCTATACGACTTCGATGTAACAACAGTCTATGATCTTTTTCAAGATAGTAAACGGATACCTTTGGTTCGGAACAGATGAAGGGTTGGTAAAATTTAATGGAATTGATTTTACATTTTATTTTGATGAAAACTATTCAAAGTCATGTACCAATATTAAGTGAAGATACAGATGGAAGAATTTGGTATTCAAACTTTAGAGGACAACTCTTTATAGAGAATGATTCCATACATGTCGGAGTTAAATCTGTTCAGATCAAAATTTTGTTTCAGAGTATTTTACAGATTATCCCAATGTTTATTACATAGAAAAAAATGGAACAGCATTGAATAAATTAAATGTGTTCACTCAAGAAAAAGAAAGTTTAGATACTCTTGGAGGCGGTAAAATTGCATGCGGAATTATAAATGACAATCAATTTTTAATTGCGGTAAGTATAGTCTTGATTCCGAAAAGAGACATCACCTTTTTCACTTTTATTCACTTGAATCCAATACTGAAAAAGTAAGTTTATTAGCTAAGCAATATTTACCATTACATTCAAGCAAATATCAATTGTTAGTAAAAAATAATGAATTTATTTCTTTCGGTCTTATGAAAAACAAACAGAATTGTATATTATTTCTAAAGGTAAAATAAAGCAACAGACATCAAGAAATCTTTCATAGGGTTCAAAATCAATCAATTTAATACTGATAGTGAATCAGTTTATGCTTTATCTAAAAGAGGTTTTTATGAGTATGATAATTTTTCAGGAGGAAATCTAAGTGATATTCAGTTTTCATCATCAAGCGTATCTAAGTTACTGATAGACAAAGAAAATAATTGGTGGGTAGCAACTTTAAATAATGGCATTTTTATTATTCCGACAAAAATTAAGAAATACTTCACTTTCAGATAGTAGAATTATTTCCACATGCTGGGATCTAGAAGGTAATTTATATTTCATGAATGATAAATCCAACCTTACAAATTTTCATCAAACGAATGATATAAAACCATATGAAGTTTAAAGTGGAGTACTTAAAAAAATTGTATTCAATCCATTAAATAGTTGTATTTATATTTTGGGAGAAAATGAAGTGCTATACAATACAAAATCTGATCAATTTAAAGCTAATTTATCTAAGGAGTCTGCAAAGAGGTTCAAAGATGTATTATTCTTGAATAAGAATGATGCAATAATTTCTACTTATGGTCGAGTTCATGTGGAAAGTGCAACTAAAGCTAAATTAAGTGCAAAATGGGGAAACAATGAAGAGTTTCCATTTCGAATTCTTAGAACAGTAAATTCAAGTCATTTTATTAGACAGACGGATAGTACTTTTTATATCAGTCACCTTGATGGATTTTACTATTATACCTGGGGAAAATCGAAATTAATAAAAAATAAAAATAAACCTTTCGTGTCCTCTGCTTTGTCTATTGATGACCAAGGAACAATATGGCTTGTTACAGAAAAACACGAATTACTCGAAATAAGAAATGATAAAGTTCTCAAATCATATTTTCTGCCTTTTTCTGTTACAAATATTATCAGTGAGGGTCCTGTACTTTTTTTATCCAATAACAGTATTATTTATCGATTGGATATACGAACTTGGAAACTTGACAAATTCGATAAAACAGATGGGGTTTTATCTGAAAAGATAATTAATCTTTATAATAATAGGGATACACTTGTTCTTATTGGAACTCACCACATGCAAAAAATTCCCAGTTCTTTTAAAAGCTTCAATAGTGTAGCTCCAATTGTAAGGATAGAGAACATTAAGCTCTTTGAAAAGGCAATTGATAGAAATGACTTAAATTTTAATTATGGTGAGGATAATATTACCATTGAATTTAGCTCGTCATCTATAAGAAGTCAGGGAAATTATATTTTTGTATATCGATTAAATGAAGGGAATTGGAGCAGTACATCCAGTAAAGCTCCATTTGCAAGGTTTTCGAATTTAGCCCCTGGCGTGTATGATTTTCAGGTCTATGTAATAAACGAAGACGGTATCAGCTCAAAGGTCGAAAACTTACATTTTGAAATCGATTCTCATTTTACACAAAAATGGTGGTTTGTTTTAATTTTAATTCTCTTCTCTGCCATGGTAATTTCTTTTCTTGTTCAGAAAAGAAATCAGAATAAACAAAGACAAAAAATTATAGAATCTGAAAGACAACGATTAAAAAAAGAGCTTTATAAATCTAAAATAGCTGCTATTAGATCACAGATGAATCCTCACTTCATGTTTAACGCTTTGAATACAATTCAGGAGTTCATCTTAACAAATCAAAAGGAAATTGCTAGTGGTTATTTGGCCGATTTTGCCGATTTAATGAGAAAATATCTTGATCAAAGCATGCACGAAGAAATATTCTTAGTAGATGAACTTGAAGCTCTGGAGATCTATCTAAGGTTAGAAAATTTAAGATTTGATGGAAATTTGTTGTACTCAATCGAATGTGATTCATCAATTAATATTTTTGAAAATAAAATTCCGGTTATGCTACTCCAGCCATTTATTGAAAATTCCATAAAACATGGATTATTACACAAGGAGGGTGAAAAAAAATTGACCTTAGCAATTAGGAAAATAGAAAAACATAGAATTGAGTGCTGTATCGAAGACAATGGAATTGGAAGGAAGGCTTCTTCCAAAATAAACAGGACCAAAATTGCTAGTCATAATTCGTTTTCTACTAAAGCAATTGATCAAAAAATCAGTCTAGTTAATGAAAGCTCCAATAAAAACCTTTCAATTGAAGTTCGAGACCTCGATATAAATGGTTCTGTTTCTGGAACAAGGGTGATCATTCAATTTGATATTTAATTCTAACTGCAATTTTTAAACAACTAAGAGGGAAAAAACCTAGTTTAGATGCCGAACCTCCGAATTTAATTTTCATCTAATACTTAATTTCTGACATGGAACGTTATCCTCCTTTTCAAACCTAACTCAGGTTGTTAAAAAAAAAGGACTGCCCAATGACAGCCCTTTAATTCTAATTGTGTTATGAAAAACTTATTCTACTACAAGTCTAGATGTTTGGGAGATACTTGAATTTCTCATCTGAATCAAGTAAATCCCTTTAGATAAATGATTTAAATCCATACGATTTACATTTTGCTCAGTATGAATCAACTTACCATTTAATTCATAAACGTTTACTTGCTCCACTAATTTGTCAAAAAGAATCAAACCATTTGTTGGGTTTGGATAGCAAACTATTGAATTTGTTTTCTCAATATCTGAAATACCTACATTAGATTGACTTTGGCTCCACTTGGTAAAATAAACACTTCTATTTCCACCGGAACTTAGACTTGCTGTCCCTGAGCTAAAATCAAAATCAACAGTTGCTGTAAAATCTCCTGCAAGGTAAATATTTCCTGTATCATCTATATCAATTGATCGACCTATGTCTCCTGAAACTGAACCTAAATTGTACGCCCAAACAAAATCACCGTTAGTATCCAACTTTTGAACAAAAATGTCTTGAGCTCCTGCTGATATTAAATCTTGTTGACCTGGTCCTGAATAAAAATCTGCAGTTCCTTCAAACATTCCAGTGATGTATACATTATTACCAGAAGCTTCTACTTTTATGTCGAATGCTCTGTCAGTATCAGGTCCTCCCATACTTTTTGCCCATACAAAGTCTCCGTTAGCATCTAACTTAGATACGAATACATCGGCATTTGTAGCTATTGCTATTAAATTTTCCGTGTTAGTTCCTGGATCAAAATCTGCAGTAAACAAAAAATCACCTGTTGTATAAACATTACCTGATGCATCCACATCAATTGAACGTCCATATGCAGCACCGCCAGCTCCTAATTGTTTAGCCCAAATATTATTTCCATTGGCATCTAATTTAGATACAAAAATATTCTCCATTGCTGTGCTGTTTAAATTAGCTGTTGCTGGCCCTGGGGCACAATCTATTGCACTGCCGCCATACGTACCTGTACTATAAACAATTCCTGTTGCATCTAAAGTTAATCCATTGACGGTGGCATTTCCACTTGGACATTCAAATTGCCATACATCTGCAAAAACTCCAGAAGTATTAAGTTTTAATATAAAAGCATCTAAACGATTAACATTAGTACCTGATGTCGTTAAATTAAATGTACTTCCTGTACTTGGGTCAAAATCAACGGTTCCGTTAAAATTACCCCCTATATAGACATTGAGACCGCTAGCATCCACATCAATCGCATATCCTCCAGTATTACCTTGAGTTGAAGTGAAGGTGTGACTCCATAGTTCAACACCACTTGAGTTTAGAGACCCCACAATCATAGCTCTCTCTGTGCCAGTTGAATTAATTCCTCCATAACCCGTAAAATATACATTTCCTACAGCATCTACAGCTAAGTCTTGTATGCGATCATCATAAATCATTCCTCCTCTTTGCGCCCATATAAAATTACCTGAAGCATCATATTTAGCAATAAAGAGGTCACCGCTACCAGTCGAAGTTAATTCGTAAGAGCTACCACCATTGTTAAATTCTGCTGTCCCATTAAATGAACCGCCTACATACACATTTCCTGAAGCATCTGTTTTAATGACATTCCCATAGTTGACTCCAGTTCCACTAATTCTTTTTGCCCATTCAAAATTTTGGGCATATGAACCTATTGCTGTAGAAAGCAATACACTTGTAAGTAATATTTTCTTCATATTTTTTATTTTAAATATTAATGCTCCAAAAATCCATAAAATGATAGGTAGTGCATTTTGAGAATTTCCGAAACCTAGCTATGGATTGCTAAATGAAAATAGAGAAGAAAGATTGATCAAATTATAGTTTTCATATTCATTAAGAACTAGTTTAACACTAATAATTCTATTATAAAAAGTCATCCATTTTTAGACTGAAAAATTTAATTTTCCTCAATAAGAATAAAAAGGTAACTGAGTTGATAAAAATGCAAGGGACGGAAAAATGAAAAAGATTTTAAGGGAATAAATTCAAATTCCCTATCTTGGGGGAAGTCCAAAAACTATGGCTTCAAAACTAGCATATATCTTATTTTTTATTCCTTTCTATCTCAATGCACAACTTCCGCAAGAAAATCAAAAATTTATTGATTCTTTGAAAGGCGTCATTTCTTCTGCCAAAAACGATACCATTATAATCAATGCCTGGAGAGAATGGGATCGAAGGATTTATCTGTCTGACCCAGCTATGGATTTAAAACTCAATCAACACATAGATAGTTTATGTCAACTCAATTTAAGCAAAAATCCAAATGAAAAATTAAAAGAATTTTACCTGAAAAGTCGTATTTCTTCCCTCAATAATATGGGAATCTATTTCAAAGAAAGAGGAGCATACGATCAAGCCATTCAATTCTATGAGACAACTTTAGAACTAGCTAAAAAGACAGGAGATGAGAAAAGAGTAGCTCTTTTGTACAACAATATTGGTTTGATCCATTCTGAGAGAGGAAACTATCCTGAGGCAATCAAATTTTATAATAAGAGCATGGACATCATCGAACGCATAGACTACAAGCGAGGCAAACTAATGATTCTCAGTAATTTTGGATTGATCTACATGGATAAAGGTGAATATTCGGAAGCCATCAAGTACTTTACTGAATCTATGCAATTAGCTGAAGAACTTGAATTACCCCAACGCATCATCAATGGTTCGATTAATATCGGACATATTTATTATGATCAAGGAATCTTTGATAAAGCTCTGGAATATTATGAATCTGCTCTTGAAAAAAGTAAAGAAATTGATTATAAAGAAGGCATGTCTGGGGCTTACAATTGCATTGGAAATGTTTACTACTACAAAAATGATTTTACCAGCACAATCAATTACTATCAAAAAAGCTTGGAAATTGATCAAAAAATTGGAAATCAATCTGGTGTTGCTATGGCTCTGAATAATATAGGTTTAGTGTATTCAGATCAACGCAAAATGGATCAAGCGATCACCTACTACAAGGAAAGTTTAAAAATCAGAGAAGAACTTGGCGACCCAAAAGCAATCGCTGCTACTTTAATCAATATTGGTACGCTATATTATAGAAAGGGCAACTTCTTGAAGGGCCTGGAGTACAGTGATAAAGGGCTTCAAATAGCGCGAGAAGTTGGAGCCGCGGTACAAATCAGAGATGCGGCTGGTCAACTATCCGAGAATTACAAAAAACTTAGAAAATACAGAGAAGCTCTGGAATACTACGAACTATATATTGCTTCAAGAGATAGCATTGTGAGTGAATCCAATCAAAAAGAAATTATCCGTCAGGAATACAAATATCATTACGAAAAACAAGCTCTTCAGGACAGTATCCAAAATGCGGAAGCCCAAAAATTAAAAGATGCTGAACTTGCCGCTGAAAAGGCAGAAAGCAAACGTCTGGAACTTCAGAATGAGCAGCAAAAAGAACAAAAGTACTTCCTCTTTGGAGGTTTGGCAATGGCTTTGATTTTTGGAGGTTTTGTCTTTAATCGTTTCCGTGTAACTCGCAAACAAAAATTGCTGATTGAAAAACAAAAAGAAATTGTAGATGAAGCTTATGAGGAATTGGAAGAAAAAAATAAGGAAATCACCGATTCCATTGCCTATGCTAAGCGCATTCAATCAGCTATACTTCCTCCTCAAAAATTGGTAAAATCCTACCTGAATAATTCCTTTATTCTCTACAAACCAAAAGATGTGGTGGCGGGCGATTTTTATTGGATGGAGACGGTTGTCAGTAACCAGTTGTCAGAAACCAGTGAAGCTCAAAATAAACTGGTCACTATTCTATTTGCGGTTGCGGATTGCACAGGGCATGGGGTTCCAGGAGCAATGGTCTCCGTAATTTGCAATAATGGCTTAAACCGATCGGTAAGAGAACACGGGTTATCGGATCCTGGTAAAATTCTTGACAAAACCAGAGAGATCGTTATTCAAGAATTTGAAAAGAGCGAGGAGGAAGTTAAGGATGGAATGGATATAGCGCTCGTTAGACTCGCTCAGAATGAGAAACAGAATGAGAATGAGAAAAGTAATCCTCATTCTTCGTCCTCATTCTCCCTCTGTTTTGCTGGAGCGCATAACCCTCTTTGGATCATTCGAAATGGTAAAGTTAATGAGGAAGAATTTAAAGCCCATTGTGCTGCAGAAACAGTATCCAAACTAAGTTTTACTGAATTCCAGGACAATACCTTAATTGAAGTGAAAGCAGATAAACAGCCTATTGGCAGATTTAAGAATCCGGTTCCATTTTCAAGCCATACTATCCAGCTTCAAAAAGGGGATGCTATTTACCTATTTTCAGATGGATATGCAGATCAATTTGGTGGTGAAAAGGGTAAAAAATTCAAAACCGCAAATTTGAAAAAACTCTTTCTTTCTATTCAAAATGAAAAGATGGACAAACAAAGGGAACTCTTAAGTCAAACCTTTGAAGACTGGAAAGGAAAACTTGAGCAACTAGACGATGTTTGCGTAATCGGAGTTAAAGTTTAATTCAATAATTGTGATAAGCAGAATTTACCCCGGGATCAAAAAGAAAAATGGAAATATTTTAAAGAGCGTTTTGACCTTAAGGGGTGATCTGAGGAAAAGATTTATACTCTATGAAGGATCCCAAAATAAGCGCAACGCCCTGGAAAAACCCAAATCACAAAAAAGAAATATGGAATTTATAAATCTTCAACATCTCTCTAATTTATGATCCGAAATTCCTTCATATTATTCATTTGTCTTCTTGGAATTGCTCATTTTGGGCAATCGCAAAAATTATCAACCCAAAACCTCCTCAATAATCTTCAACCTTATTGGGAATTTCTTGAAGAAATAAAAACGGAAATGGATGATCAGTTGAAAACAGAACACCACCGTATTCTTAGGCAATCTCACAATTTTATCTTTCTCGAATTAACCGATGAAAAGAATGTTCTGTCGCTAAGAATTGAACTTCAAATCGAGCATCCGGGAAAACTAGTGAAAAAACAGGTGTATTGCAGACATAATGATCTCACAAAAAAAATCAGTCAAAAAGCCGATAAACTGGAAGGAGTATTCGAATGGAAAACCGATAGTTCCAACACTTTCAATTTGACTCAGGAACAAATCAATTACTTAAAAATAGCGGATCGTATTGCTGCTAAAGGAAATGATATTCATGCCCAACCCACTGATTTTGGTGACGTAATTGTCACTGAATATTGGATCAAACTGGAACAAATCAATCGATTGAATTCGAGATCACTAAGTCATAGAGATTCCTTTTATTTACGAGACCTAAAAATAGTCATTCCCCTTTTCCCAAAAGAGGAGCAACACAATACTGAAATCGGAATTTATAAAATTGGTAGGATGCTGATTAATTTCTTTGATGGATCAGCAAAAGACAACAAAGTAACGGGAGACCAGATTAGAACCCAAATTGAAAAGGAAAAGGAAGCTTATGACCAAGAATTAGATCATCAGAAATAAAAGCCCACTATATTTTCTTAAATTCGCTTGAAATGAAGCTATTAGGGAAATATCTCAAAGAAAAATCTACTTCAAACGGAATTATGTTTTACTGGTACCGCTTGAGCTTTTTCGATATCATCGCTGTTTTCATCAACATCATGCTTTGGATTTATCTTTTGGGATTCTACCTCAATCTGGATGAAATCATAGGTTTGAAAATCTTAAAGTTGAATGGAGTTGCTCAATTAGTTTTAATTGGAGTAAGCGTATTTCTTTCTATTTATCTACTTTTTAACCGTAAATCGGTTCTAAGCATTGAGAAAGATCTAATTTCCTTCAAAAAAAGACCTCTGACCTCAGCAAAATTGAAATTCAAATTGGATGAAATTCAAAGCATCTCTAAAAATGAACAAAGTAATTTTTACGAAAATGATGTCGGATGTTACCCCGATATATACACAGTGAAAATTCATCTCAAAAATGGAAAAAGGATCCGCTTGGGTGGTTTTAATGAGGAGGATTGCAATAGACTTAAATCTAAATTGAATTCACAAAAATGAGCTATATATTGAAGGCCATCCAATTGAAAACAGAACGACATTTGCCAGTTTATTCTACTGAGGATTGTCAAAACTTAATTGATGCCTATGAAGATTTTTATCCGAAATTTGGATTCACCCCTCCCTGGATTGGATATTTTATTTTTAGAGCTGATCAAATTGTGGGCTCTGCAAGTTTTGTTGGTCCGCCAAAAGAAGGAGTTGTGGAAATTGCATACTGGACATTCAAAGACTATGAGAAACAGGGGGTTGCCTCTTTTGCATGCAAAGAATTAGTAATGATTGCTCATAGAGAAAATCCAAATATTCGAGTAACGGCAAAAACAGCTCCTGAGCCGAATGCATCAACACGAATTTTGGAAAAATCAGGATTTGTCTTTTCAAATACTGTTCAAGATGAAGAAATTGGCAATGCCTGGATGTGGATTTTTGAAAGCTAAGGTCCCAATCATTTTAACATAAAAACTAACAAATTTTTAACAGTCCCTACCACCAATAAAGTGTAATTTGGAAGACTCAAATTATACATTATGAAAACAATCTTAGTCGCAACCGATTATTCCGCTCCAGCTGAAAATGCAGTTGAATTTGCCGCTCAATTGGCCAAAACCATTGGAGCCGAATTGACCCTTTTCAACGTTTACAAAATGAACATACACGCCAGCAACTCTTTTTCTTCCCTTGCTCATATAGAAAAAATGAAAAAGCAAAATGCTGATGAATTGAGCGCCCATGCCATTAAAATCGGAGATAAATACGGTGTACAAACAAGTTCCGAAACAGGTGAAATCGATACCGTAGAAAGTTTAAAACAATATACAAAAAGTCATCCTGTAGATTTGGTTGTAATGGGTATCGAAAGTAATTTAACCGAATACAAACTATTTGGGAACACCACAACTGAAGCCATTAAATTGATGCAGTTCCCACTATTAGTTGTCCCCAACGACATTAAATTTGAAGGTATCAAAAAAATCACCTATGCTTGTGAAACTTCTTACCTCAATGAGAACTGCCGATTGGATGTACTCAAAGAATTTGTAAAAGCATGCCAAGCTGATCTTGAGGTATTACATGTTGTTACAGATCATTCAGAGAATCCAAAGAATGAAGCTCTCGAAGAATTAATCAATACCATGCTCAATGATTTACAACACCATTTCAGATATGTTTCCAACTCCAAAATTGGAGAAGGTATTGAAACTGGATTGGAAGAATTTGGAGCCAATCTTTTGGTAATGGTTCCTCATAAAATGGGCTTTTTTGAGTCGATGACAAAAGGAAGTCAAACCAGCAAAATGACAGTTCGTACTCGCCTACCACTATTAGTAATTCCAAATACGAGTATTTGTTAAAATATTTTGATTTGATTGAATAAGCAATGTCAAAGAAAATTCTAATTATAAATGGGCATCCAGACCCGGAAAGCTTGTGCTCTTCTCTGGCAAAACAATACAAAAAAGGAGCAGATCAAGTAGGCGCCAATTGTGAACTAGTAAATTTAACAGATCTTGAATTCTCCCCCGTTCTTAGCTATGGCTATCGAAAACGCACTGAGTTAGAACCGGATCTTTTACGCGTTTGGGAGCAAATCCAAGAAGCAGAACATTTAGTTTTTGTTTACCCGAACTGGTGGGGAACCTATCCGGCACTATTGAAAGGTTTTTTTGACCGATTGTTCTTGCCCGGATTTGCATTTGAATATCAAGAAAAGTCGCCCCTACCCAAAAAACTATTGAAAGGAAAAACAGCCCGTTTACTCGTCACCACAGATACACCAGACTGGTTTTATTCTTTGGTATTCAAAAGACCAGGACATAATTCCATGAAAAGATCGATTTTGGGCTTTTGCGGTATAAAACCAGTAAAGATCAAAACTTTTGGCCCGGTTCGAAATTCAAAATCGGACCAAATACAGAAGTGGCTTGACCAGGCTGAAACTTTAGGGAAGGCATTGAAATAGAAACTGGGTAGTAACGGATTCATTTTTTTTTCATTTTTATTTGAAGAAGTAAATATAATTATCATATATTTGTAATCTTTATATGATGTTTATATAGTTATGGCTTATTCATTATCTTATTCTAAAGCAATTCTGGTTCTCGCTTTTATTTCTGATAAAATATCCCGAGAGGAAACGGACTATATTTCGGCGAAAACAATTTCGGAACTTTTAAATATTCCGCGACCCACTTTAGCTTTAATTTTTAATAATCTGGTTAGAGCAGGTATACTAGATTCCAAAGAAGGAATCCATGGTGGGGTTCGTTTTGCAAAAGCACCTAAAGACATTACCCTGCATGCTATTCTTTTGGCGATTGAAAGTCCAAAACCACTTTTTCAGACAAACTTCGATATCCGATCTACTTCAAAACGCCCCATGGAAATACAGGTAAGATTGAAGGAAAAACTTTTGCAGGCCGAAAACACTATGAAAGAAGAATTAAAAAAAGCTACACTTCAAGATATTCTGACTTAATTTTTTTTAAACATATCTATATATACTTTTTATTTAGTTTAACTATTTATACAATGTTTATTTTTACCCATGCTACCCAATGCGGATGGTACAGCAAGTTCCTAGAACCAGTTGTTCTTGAAATCAATTCTGGACCTATTGGTATTACCTTAGATATAGGAACAGGTCCGGGAACTTTGCCCTTAATGTTAAAGCAGGTACATCCAACTATTTCGATCATTGGAATTGATCCTGATCCACAAATGATCCGACTTGCAAAAAAACAAGACAAAAAGCAACAGATTCAGTGGTTGCAACAGACCCTTCAAACTTACGCTCCTTCCAAAATAGAGCGACCTAGAAATATTGTCTTTTGTTCTATGCTCTACCTGCTGACTGAAAAAGAAATTGAAAAACAGATCAGACAAGCACTTCATATATTGCACAAGGAAGGACAGATTCTTGTTTTGAGTCCAAAGGGGGATTTTCGCATTTGGAAAGCGTTTATTTATGTTTGGCAATATCCTTTTTCATGGAAAAATTACACTTATTTCTTCTGGAAATTTTTCGTGAGTTTTCGAGGTCGCTTTTGGACCAGAAAAAAATATCTTCTAAAAATTGCAGACAAATATAACCTCACCTACGAGTCTAAAATTGTTTTCCAAAGGCAAGCGATTTTGGAAATTCTAAAACCCAGTAATCAATAAAAATAAATACAATGAACACAACTATTTGGACTTTGCAGATTGTCGTTGCGATAGCCTTAACGACTTCTGCTTTAATCATTTTACTTGGCAACAAAGAAAAGCTCTCTTCACGGATGAGTTGGATAAGTCATTACTCCGATAAAATGCGCTATTTTATCTGTACTTCCAAGATTCTTGGTGGACTAGGACTCATACTTCCTATGGCGTTTTCTATCCTTCCCTTGTTAACTCCAATTGCTGGATTTGCCATTGCACTATTTATGCTTTTTGCCATGACTTATCATGTTCGTAAGAAGGAATACAAAGAAATTCCTGCAACAATTATTTTCTTCGGAATATCTTTTTTTATTGCTGTATACAGATTACATACTCTAGGTTACTGTATGCATAATTAAATGAACTGGTCTTTGAATTCTTTGAAATAACAATTTGCAAAACATAATTTTCAGTATCTTAGGTGTGCACATGAAAAACCGTTATTTAAAATGAAGTACACTGTATTATTTTTGGGTTTCTTATTACTTTCATTCACCCCAAAAAATGACTGGATTATCCTCGCAGATGAACCTTGGAAATTAGCCAAAAACAAAGATGGCGTCCTAGTTTACACGCGCCAGCCAGAAGGCAAAAAAATCAAAGAATTCAAAGCCATTGTCAAGATCAAAACAACCATGCAAAAGTTGGTTGATCTGATTGAAAACGTGGAAAATTATCCTGAATGGCAAGCCAATATCACGAGTTCCAAAACCTTGAAAAAGATTAGTTCAACTGAAAGGTATATCTATTATGCTTTAGATGTTCCCTGGCCTATAACAGATCGTGATGTGGTGACTCATGTCAAAAAAACGAGCTATACTTCTGGTCAAGTGATTTTCAAACTGACTTCCAAACCGGATTACATCAAAGAAAAAGAGGGATTCATCCGCATTAAAGATGCTCAAGGCTCCTGGAAACTTACTCCAAAAGAAAACGGCTATATTGAAGTAATTTATCAATCTTATGGTGATCCAGCAGGCAGTATTCCTTCAGGAATTATTAATTCATTTATTGTGGATGGGCCGTTTAAAACCATGTCCAATATGCGGACCAAATGCCAATAACTAAATCTGGATGGATCATTTAGCCTTATTCATCTTCCTAGCCCTGATTGCGGAAATTTTAGGGACGATTGGTGGATTTGGCTCTTCCGTATTTTTCATTCCTATTGCGGCATTTTTCCTTGATTTTTATTCTGCTTTGGGGATTACGGCCATCTTTCATGTTTCAAGTAATCTTACAAAAATCACCATGTTTCGAAAAGGATTCGACAAGAAATTGGTGTTGTCGATGGGAATTCCAGCCATCCTTTTTGTGATTTTAGGCGCCTATTTGAGTCAGTTTGTAGCTTCGGATGGACTGGAAATTGGCTTGGCTATTTTCTTAATTGTCATGAGTATTGTCTTTCTGATTTTTAAAAATTTCTCGATCAAACCCACCAATACAAGTGCCATTCTGGGAGGTATTTTCTCGGGAGGGATAGCAGGTTTGATTGGTACTGGGGGAGCAATCCGCGGGATGACTTTGACCAGTTTCCGACTCAAACCAGAAATTTTCATTGCCACTTCGGCCATCATTGATTTTGGCGTTGATGCGGGTAGAAGCGTGGTTTATTGGCAAAATGGTTACATGCATTCGGATGATTTATATGTGATTCCATTTTTAATTGGCGCTAGCATCATTGGAACTTTTATTGGAAAGAAAATTTTAGATAAAATACCTGAGGAGCGATTTAGAGTTTTGGTGCTTTCTTTGATTTTGATTACAGGAGCAAGTACCATTCTTAAATATGTCTTTTTTTAACTGTTGGATTAAACCTTCTTCATCCTATTTTGTCTCATTCATTTAAACACACATAATTATGAAAATGCGCATCATTCACCGTTATTTGGGATTCTTTCTTGCAGGAATCATGGCTATTTATGCCCTCAGCGGAATCGTACTAATCTTCAGAGAAACAGATTTCTTAAAAAGTGAACAAACTATTGAGAAAAAGATTGCTCCAAATTTAGAGGCCAACCAACTAGGTCGTGAAGTACGGAATAGAAATTTAAAAATCACCAAAGAAGAAAATGGGATTCTTTACTTTCAAAATGGACAGTACAACAAAGAAACCGGTGAAGTGAAATTTACCAAAAAGGATTTGCCCTATGTCCTGAAACAGATGACACGTTTGCACAAAGCCAATACCGAAAGCCCCATATTCTGGCTGAACATCATCTTTGGAGTTTCCCTATTGTTTTTTGTAATCTCTTCTTTCTGGATGTTCTTCCCAGGATCTGACATCTTCAAAAAAGGAATGTACTTTACAGCCGCTGGAATTATTTTGGCCCTGGTATTATTATTTGTTTAAACAAATATCTTATCTTTGGAGTCAGTTTATGGAAAGAATTGACTTCATAAGAAATTTAAGTTTACTCACAATAGCAGGTTGTACCATGAAAGCAAATGCCTTAGGTAAGCTGGTGGATGCCTTTCCTCTCAGCTCTAAAATGCCCGTTCTTTTCCTAGGACACGGCAATCCAATGAATGCGATAGAAGACAATGAATTTGTTCAAAGTTTTAAAAAATTAGGGCAAGAACTAGAGACACCTAAAGCCATTCTATGTATTTCCGCGCATTGGGAAACAAAAGGCACCAAAATTACGGCGATGGAAACGCCCAGAACTATTCATGATTTTGGGGGATTTCCTCAAGCATTGTTTGATGTTCAGTATCCAGCCAAAGGCAGTCCTGAACTGGCCAAACAAACCAAAGATTTAATTTCTAAAACAGAGATTGAATTGGATCACGAATGGGGATTGGATCACGGCGCCTGGACGGTTATCAAGCATCTTTATCCAGAAGCCAATATTCCGGTGATTCAAATGAGTTTGGATTATTCTCAAGCGCCTCAATACCATTATGAATTGGCTCAAGAACTTGATACTTTAAGAAATCATGGTGTCTTGATTATTGGAAGTGGCAACATCGTTCACAACCTCAGAAAAATAGCCTGGGACAAGGTAAAAGATCCCTTTGCCTGGGATTGGGCAGAAGAAGCCAATGAAAAAATGAAGTCTCTTATTTTATCGGGCAACCATAAAGATCTAATCCACTACACAAAACAAGGAGAAGCTTTCCTTCAGTCTATTCCAACTGCAGAACATTACCTCCCCTTGCTGTACACTCTCGGACTCAAAAATGAAAAAGAAAACGTACATCTCTTCAATGATCAAATTATTGGAGGATCTTTGAGTATGCTTTCTTTGAAGGTTGGGTGAAGAATTACAATTTTCCTTCGAGAAACTTCGCGACTCCTTTGCGTCACTTTGCGAAATAAAAAAAGTGCGAGTTTGAAGTTTGAGTGAACAGTAAACAAAACTGACTACTTGGAACTTGGAACTTGGAACTCCCTTTCAGAATGAGAATGAAGGATTTTACTCTGGGAGAGTAAAATATTCCCCATCCCACTTCAATTTCAATTCTGGAACGTCTGATGCGGTTAATTCTTTTACTAGTCTTAAAGCATTTTTCTGAGAGTCAACTACCGGACCACCCTCTCCATATTGTCGTGTCGAAATCACCCTTCCTTTTACGAATGTTCCGTCGTTTTTAATTTCGATATCATAGATCGGCGCCATTCCAGATACTCCACTTAGGTTGAATCTGTGATAAGTACAGAAATTCCCCATTGAATAAGTGATAAAACGGTCTTTGTATATATCAATGGCTCGAGTTACGTGAGGCCCATGACCGAATACCAAATCAGCTCCGTTATCAATCATTAAATGAGCAAATTCGTATACATTCCCTCTATTTTCTCCGTAAAAAATCTCCGTTTGCTTAGGCATGTGCTGATGCTTGCTTCCCTCTGCTCCCCCATGGAACGACACCACCACAACATCACACATCTTATCCAATTCTTTTACAATTCGAACCGCTTCTGGATAATTATTTATTCTTACTGTTCCAGTATTCGGTGAGAAGGCCACTAATCCGTATTTCAATCCATTAATTGTGAGTGTATCCCACGGTCTGGAAAGCAATCCGGCAAAACAAAAGCCTTTTTCTTTTAAAACTTGTGTGGTACTTGTTCTTCCGCTTTCACCAAAATCCCCCACGTGGTTATTTGCTACTGAGATCAAATCAAATCCTGCTTCTTTAACTTCATCCACATACTTCACAGGCATTCTAAAGGCGTAACAAATACTCGGATTTGAACAATGTTTTACATCTCCTCCTTTATCCAAAACCGTTCCTTCCAAATTCCCAAAAGTACAATCCGCATTTTGCAAATATTTTTTTACTGGATCCAATAATTTCACATTTGAAGGAGGTAAATAAGATTCATTCGGAAAGTTGGTTCCTAACATCATGTCTCCTACTCCTACTACATGATAAGTTCTATTCTTTTTCGAATTGGCAATTGAATCCAATTTTGCTTTTTCTTCTGCTTTTCTTGTGGAATCCAATCGAACTTGCTCTCGAAATTCCACCAATTTCCCATATTCCGATTTCAATTGTTCTTTGATTCGCTTTTCAAAATCAAGATCTACTTGCTCTTTGCTATGATTTTCTGCGATCAACAATTGAATCAGCTTGTACTCTAATTGAATCAATCTAAAAGTTGCCAACTGCTCATTATAATCCGTTGTCCCCATCCCTGAAGGTGTCAAGTACATGGCGTGAATTGCAAGAATTAAGTCACGATCTCTTTCCTCTAGTTTTTTGGTTCCATCCATAATTCCTTCATCCGCATTCAAATCGTATTTGTCTCTGTCGAAAATCAATTTTTTCTTGGAATGATGCATGGTAGCGAAATAGGCATAATCCCCAATGGCCGTATCTCTCTTTTTTGCCAAATGTTCTGTGTTTTTGGTGAAGAACAAAGGATCAAATCCTTTATCAGCCCAACATTTTTCCGAGATATACTGAATCAATTTTACCTCGTTTTTAGTTTTCTCTTCCACCTTATTCATGGCAGAAAGTGTAATGTTATTCTGTATACTTCCAGGATGATTTTGCTGAATTTTCTGCAGGGCTTCCTGATATTTTAGTTCTAGCTGATCCAAAGAATTATTCGCTGCTTCTTCCAAATCCTTAGCATTTTGAATCCCTGTCTTTTCAAGAAAGTACTCCACGTAAGTCGACTTCTGAGCAAACAAACTGCCCGAAAAAAAGAAAAGTCCCAACAAAAGGGACTTCACAATGCTATTTTCAATAAATTTCATTAGTCAAACGATTGATTGGTTTGATTGGACATCTGAATCAATTTCTCATAATCCTCAGGAGAAAGATCCGAATGGTAATAATGTACCGGATTCACTTTCTGACCATTTCTCTCAACTTCGTAATGCAAGTGATTCGCAGTAGACTTTCCTGTCGAACCTACAAATCCGATCAAGTCACCTCTTTTCACTCTCTGACCTGGTTTCACATTGAATTTACTCAAGTGCGCATATCTTGTCTTGTACCCAAAACCATGATTGATGATAACAGACTTCCCATATCCCCATGCTTTTTCTTCGCAGGCTTCTACAATTCCATTTCCTGTAGCATATACATCCGTACCTTTATCTGCAGTGAAATCCATTCCCCAGTGCATTCTTTGCGTTTTGTAGATGGGATCAATTCTCCAACCATAGCCAGAAGCCATTCTATGCAAATCTTTGTTGTTTACTGGCTGAATCGCAGGAAGAGAAGCCAACATTTTCTCTTTTTCTTTTGCAAGTTTTACCAACTCATCAAAGGAAAGTGATTGGGCATACAATTTCTTTTTAACCATGTCGATTTTCAAGGCTGTTTCCTTCATTATTTCAGAAGCTTCATACCCATCTAAATCTTTGTATTTCTCAGAACCTCCTGTTCCCAATTCACGCATTTCAGTAGGAAATTTCTCTGCGTTAAACACGACACGATAGATTCCTTCATCTCTTGTTTCAATATCTTTCAAAACTTGAGACATCAATTCTACATCTTCACGCATTTGGGCATTTACAGCTTTCAATTTGTCGTTTTCTCTTTCCATTTCCGACTTCGACATCGATTTAAAGAAAGGAGCAATTAAAAAAGCCAATACAACAGAAGTTAATAAAGTTGGTCCTACAAACAGCGCCACCTTCACCAATCGCTCTTGCCAACTAACCTCCACCTTCTCGTAAGAAAGGGTTTTGGGATTGTATTTGTATTTCTGTTTCATACCAACGATTTCTTCGTTTACAGGTGCAAATTTACCGAATTAATCTATTTTTGCAATTCCTTTAACACGTATTAACAAATAGCAGATAGTTCGTAACTGTATGAAAACTGAGGAAATAAGACGAAAATATTTAGAATATTTCAAATCGAAAGGGCACCAAATAGTGGACTCCGCGCCCATGGTGATCAAAAATGACCCTACACTGATGTTTACCAATGCCGGTATGAATCAGTTTAAGGAATACTTCCTTGGAAATACAGAAGCCAAAGAGAAAAGGATTGCGGATACTCAGAAATGTTTGCGTGTATCTGGAAAACATAACGACTTAGAAGAAGTTGGAGTGGACACTTACCACCATACCATGTTTGAGATGCTTGGGAACTGGTCTTTTGGAGACTATTTCAAAGAAGAAGCTATTGACTGGGCATGGGATTTACTGACCAATGTTTACGGTTTAGACAAAGAAAGATTGTACATCACAGTTTTTGAAGGAGACGACAAAGACGGTGTACCTGTAGATCAGGAGTCCATTGATTTTTGGAAAAAACACGTGCCGGAATCAAGAATTCTGAAATGCGATAAAAAAGACAATTTCTGGGAAATGGGTGATACGGGACCTTGCGGACCTTGTTCTGAAATCCACATGGATATTCGTTCACAATCAGAAATTGAAAAGATTCCAGGTAGAGACATGGTCAACCAAGATCATCCTCAAGTAATTGAAATCTGGAACCTGGTTTTCATGCAATTCAATAGAAAGGCGGATGGATCTTTGGAGTTACTTCCTGAAAAACACGTAGACACTGGAATGGGCTTGGAAAGATTGGCCATGGTGATCCAAGGGGTAACTTCCAACTACGATACAGATATTTTCCAGGCATTGATCAAGGAATTGGAAAAGATTTCAGGTAAAAAATACGGTCAGCAGGAAAAAACAGATATCGCATTTAGAGTAATTGCAGATCATATCAGAGCTATTGCTTTTTCAATAACAGACGGACAATTACCATCCAACACCGGTGCAGGTTATGTGATCAGAAGAATTTTGAGAAGAGCAATTCGATACGGATATCAAACTTTGGAATTAAAAGAACCTTTCATCAATCAACTGGTACCGACTTTGGTGGAGATGATGAGTGGAACTTTTACCGAATTGAAAACGCAACAAGACATCATCACCAAAGTTATTTTAGAAGAGGAATTATCTTTCTTTAGAACTCTGGAACAAGGTTTGAGATTGATCAATGACTTGATTCAAAACACGAAAAAAGAGGGTTCATCTGTGCTTTCAGGAGAGAAAGTTTTCGAATTGTACGATACGTTTGGCTTCCCTGTGGATCTAACTTCCCTAATTGCTCGTGAAAACGGACTTTCAGTGGATGAAAAAGGATTTGAAACTGAATTGCAAAAGCAGAAAGATAGATCCAGAAAAGCGACTTCCATTGAATCAGGTGATTGGACAGAACTTATTTCCACTCAAGAAGAAGTTTTTACAGGTTATGACCATTCTGAAGAACAAATCAAAATTGTTCGCTACAGAAAAGTAAAACAGAAAAACAAAGAATTTTTCCAAATGGTTTTCGATAAAACCCCTTTCTATGCAGAAGGAGGAGGTCAGGTTGGCGACTCAGGATACATTGAAAAAGGCGGAGAGAAAACTTTCATTTTTGACACCAAAAGAGAAAACAACCTCATCGTCCATTTTGCCGAAAAATTGCCCACAAATCTAAATGCAGAATTCCATGCAGTTGTGAATTCAGATAAACGAAAGTTGACGGCTCGAAATCACTCAGCTACTCACTTATTACACCATGCTTTGAGAACAATTTTGGGTGAACATGTAGAGCAAAAAGGATCTTTGGTGAATTCAGAATATTTACGTTTCGACTTCTCTCATTTCTCAAAAATGGAAGAGGTAGAAATTGAAAAAGTGGAGTCCATGGTCAATTCCATGATCGAAGAAGCGATTGGATTAAATGAATACAGACAAATTGCCATCGAAGAAGCGAAAGCGAAAGGCGCCATGGCTTTGTTCGGAGAAAAATACGGCGACACTGTTCGAATGATTCAGTTTGGGGATTCCAGGGAATTGTGTGGAGGAATTCACGTTCAAAATACTGCAGAAATTCGGTTGTTCAAGATCAAATCTGAATCAGCCATCGCTGCAGGAATCAGAAGGATTGAAGCCATCACTTCGGAAAAAGCCATTGCTTATTTTGAAGAAGCGGAAAACATCAAAACCGAAGTTGCTGAATTATTGAAGAATCCTAAAGATGTAGTGAAATCAGTTCAGGAATTGCTCGACAAAAACAATGCGCTTGCTAAAGAAATCGAAAAATTAAAAGCAGAGAAAGCAGGTTCTTTTAAGAAGGATTTGGCTGATAAAATTGTGGAGGTAAACGGAGTGAATTTCCTTGGAATAAAAACGGATTTGGATGCCGGTTCAGTAAAGAATATCCTTTTCCAACTCAAAGCAGAAAAAGACAATTTGTTTGCCATTATTGGAACCGAAGAAGAAGGCAAAGCAGTTCTGAGCATTGCCATCACCGATGATTTGGTTGCCAATAAAGATTTGGATGCAGGAAAGATTGTAAGAGACCTAGCTGGAAAACATATCCAAGGTGGAGGCGGAGGTCAAAAGTTCTTTGCTACAGCTGGTGGAAAGAATGCCGCTGGATTGCAACCTGCGATTGAGGAAGCGAAGACTTTATTTTAGTTGGCGTTAGAAACGCCAGGAAGTAAATTGCGCGTTGCAAACGCGCACTAGCTCTAATTTGAAAGGGTGGTGGCATTTTGGTGACCTAGTGGTAAAGAAAATCTTGACTAGGATCCTAGGTCTTTTTTAATATCTTCCCAGGATTTTGTTTTTGACTTTCCACTCTGTCGGTTCATTCTTCTTTCTTCTACAATTGAAATTTGATCATCCGAAAGCGTGTAGGATTTTTTTTCTTCCCGGACAAAATCAAGGGTGGAAAGATATTCCAAAAGTTCCTTGCTTTTCTCTGTTGAATCGTCAATTAAAAATGTTCTAATCATGATTTGTGGTTTTAACAAATATACGGGTTTTCAAGCAAAATTTAAGTTTTCCAATACGCTTCTTTAATCTCTTGAGTTCTTGTTTTTGGAGGAGATAGTATCCCAAATTGCTTTTTTTTGGCGTTAGAAACGCCAGGAAGTTCAGTGCGCGTTGCAAACGCGCACCAGTTAAAACGGATTTTAAAATTTTTTCATCTTCAATTTTATTATTTCCTTATTTTTGGATTTACAACTAAAACTTGAAACTATGAGATTCTTTTTTGTGGCATTGATTTGCTTTTTTGCTCCTTTTACTCATGCCGATTCCCCTATTACCAGCACAGATATTGCCAATTCATATAAGGAAGAAGCCCTTGTGAAGAAAGCACTTGAATCAGATGGAAAACTTACCGATGAATTTTGCGACTTCATTTTCAATAAAAAAAATGAACTGGGAGTTAGAGTGGCCATTATCAATGCTTTAAGCTGGAATTTTAACGGGAAAAACAATTTTGATATCGCATTCAATTATTTGATGAAAAACAAAAAAATTAAGTCATCTAACTACATGAAAAAATTAAAAGGAGATGATCTGGTTTGTTTAGCTTATATCAAAGTAATGGACAATTATTTCACTGTCGACGAAGCTCTCAGTATAGCTGAAGCAGCAAAAAGTAAAATGAAAAACTCTTACACTGCCCATATCATTTACGCTTTAATCAAAGCTCAAAGTGATTTTGATAAGGACTGGTGCGATTGCTGGAAAGTATGTAATGAGGTTCGAATCAACAAAGCTCTTGTTCAAGACATGAAAGTTGAAGCACAAAATTCTATATTCGAATATATGGATCTCTACAAAGAATACTGCAAATAGGAAAACTCGCTGAATGCACATCATTTTTAGGATTTTAATTGGATTCCTGCTGACAACTAATTTATGGGGTCAGCCAGAAACATTTTTTCTACTAAACAAAAAAGTAGATACACTAACCATGTCTGAAAATGACCGTATGGTCGTACGTGAATCTCTTAAAGCTTATCACAAAGCCAAGGATCCAATCGAGAAAATCCAACATCTTTCTGAGATGCTCGATCAACTATTTGACGAGCGTTACTGGATCGAGTACAGTGATTTATTGTTTGATTTGGTTCAATCTGAAATGAAAAGAGAAACAGACCTTGAACGAAAAAAAGAATTGGAGTATTATTTAGGGCATTGTTATTTGAACCAAGGATTTTATACTGACATTATTGGCAATTATAACGATTCTCGGATCTTGTATAAAAAGGCACTTCAAATTTATACCAAATTAGGAAAAACACATGATGCTTCTGTTTGCATCAATAATATTGGATTCACCCACAAAGAAGAAGGAAATTTGGATTCAGCGCTTTATTATTTCAAGGAGGCCCTAAATTGGGAAAAAGGAAATGAAGTGGAATACGGGGTTCAATACAATAATATTGGCTATATCTATGACCAGAAAGGGGACATTCTAAAAGCATACGAATACTACAATAAAGCCAGAGAA
This sequence comes from Crocinitomicaceae bacterium, assembly GCA_041392305.1. Lineage (GTDB taxonomy): Bacteria > Bacteroidota > Bacteroidia > Flavobacteriales_D > Crocinitomicaceae > JAGQYP01. The sequence continues at coordinate 104,278 of JAWKMJ010000009.1, read as the reverse complement.
ATTCAAGAAAAATATCCCAGATACAAAAATGATCTTTCGACAACCTTTAACAACCTAGCAAATGTTCTGGCTGAAATGGGCGATACAGTAAAATGCTTGGAGCTTATTGACAAATGTATTGCGATCAGAGAAGAAGTTGGTGATGATATCGGTCTTTCCGCAGCTTATCTCAATAAATCCATCTTTTTAAATGCTTCCGGAAGAACTGAAGAGGCCATTGAATTGAATCGAAAATCCATGGCGATTTCGAAAAGGATTGGAAATTATTTGAATTTTGGAGAAGCTGTGACGGAATATGCTTTACTCATGGACCACATTGATCAACTGGATAGTAGCATTTACTATTTGAATCTAGTGCTAAATGACTCCTCTTATTATGACTACCCAGCGATTATGACGGATGCTTATGCCCAAACGGCTATTTATTATACTCGCATCAATCAATTAAACCAAGCGTTAAAGTTTGGGAAAATGGCTCTTGATTTGGCTGTTCAAAGTGAATTCAATGAAGATGAAAGCTCTGCTAACGAAATCTTGTTTAATATTTACAACAAAAAGGGGGATGCAAAAAATGCCCTCAAACACCTACTCAGATACTATGAATTAATTGACAAAACTCAAAACACCAAAAATCAACAACAAATCCTCAGCAAGGAGTATCAAAAACAACTCTTACTTCAAAAAGAGAAAGATAGCTTGAATACTTCCCTCATTAAAGAACAATCAGATAAAGAAATGCTTGAAAAAGATCTTCAGATTAGTCGATCTCGAAATCAAATCTACTACTTATCTGGTGCGGGCGTTTTTGCCTTGGTGGTCATCTTTTTATTATACCGAAATAACAGGCAGAAACAAAGAGATAAGGAAGTTATTCTGAATCAAAAAAATGAAATTTCCCTCGAACGCGATCGTGCTCACAACAACTACCTGATTGCTGAAGAAAACCGGATGCAATTACAAGAAAGAAATCAAGAAATACTGGATTCCATTAAATATGCAAAACGATTACAGGAAGCAGTTCTCCCACCTCAAAAACTGGTCAAAGAATGGCTAACGAATAGCTTCATCCTCTATAAACCGAAAGAAATTGTTTCGGGAGATTTTTATTGGATGGAAACTGCAAATTTCAAGATCGATGACAAGCAAAGTTCCATTACTTTCTTTGCAGCAGCTGATTGTACTGGTCATGGCGTGCCAGGGGCAATGGTAAGCGTGATTTGCGCTGGAGCACTAAATAGAGCAGTAAACGAATTTCAATTGTCGGATGTAGGGGAAATTCTGACGAAAGTTTCTGATTTGGTTGTAGAAAGCTTTCAGAAAAGTGATCATAAAGTAATGGATGGGATGGATATTGCTTTGTGCGGTTTAGATATTGGTAGAAAAATCTTGTATTTTACTGGGGCAAATAATCCACTATGGATCATTTCAACAAAGGAAAAACTAGATACTGAATCGGATTACAATTCCTATTCTCTGGAACATATTCCCGATAGATTTTTACATGAATTCAAAGGAGTTAAAAAACATATTGGTTTGAATGACAGCACAGAAGAATTCAAATCCAATACGATAAACTTAATGCCTGGAGATGGCATCTTTGTTTTTTCTGATGGATTGGCAGATCAGTTTGGAGGTAGTCGTGGGAAAAAATTCAAATACCAGCAATTCAGAGAAATTCTTCTGGAAAACTTTGATAAAGATATGACCGCTCAACGTGACCTTATTGATCAGAAATTTGAATCTTGGAAAGGAGATCTTGAACAGGTTGATGACATTTGTGTGATTGGTGTAAAAATCAATGGTAAAGAGCGTAATAATTTTACAAATCGCGAATTGGAGGTATTGGAATATTTGATGGAAGGATTGCCAAGTAAACTTATTGCTGATAAAATGCATATAAGTGTCCACACCGTAGACACCTACCGGCGAAGATTGCTTGCCAAAACTAATACCTACAACACTACAGAGCTAATCAATTATTGTAAGGAAAAAGAAATAATTTAATTTTTGCTTTTTGATTAAACTTTTGAGCGACTTTCTTGTTAGAGAGTTAAACAAAATCAAAAATTGGAAGTCATGCGCTCAAGTATATTAACTCTTTCTTTCTTATTTGGATTTTTAGCTTTTGGTCAAAGCTCCTACCAAAAAAAAATCAGATCCTTATTTACGAAAGTTCACTACAGTGAGGAATATAATTCTGAACTATGGGAACTTACAAAATCCACCAACATTGACAATCCAACGGTTTACGCGTACAAATGTCTTTATTATATAATGAATGCAAAATATGTATTTTGGGTTCACAAGAAAATGGAGAATTTCAAAACAGGTCGTACAAAATTAGATCAAGCAATTGCAAAATACCCCGGAAATGCAGATTTACGTCTGGTACGATATGCGGTTCAAAAAAATGCTCCGAAATTTCTAAAATACAATACGAATATTGCAGAAGACAAAAAAGTCTTATTAGATTATAAAAAACAAAATTCATCTGATCAGGAATTGGTCGATTTAATCGATGGGGTTTTGGCGAAATTTCCTTAACTATGGAGCTTACCCTAAAAAAAATGAAACCCTACTGGTACGGCCCCTTTGCCATTGGAATTATCTTAATTCTGCATATAGTGGGTCTGTATGAAATTTTAATTGGTAAAAATACCGATTTGATGGCTTCATCCAGCTGGATCATTTTGATCAGCTCGGCACTTTGCTTCGCTCCTGAATTTAAAACCATTTCAAAAAACTGGGTGCCTTACCTCTCTGTCTATTTGATCGGTTTTTGTGCAGAAATGATTGGTGTCAACACAGGGTATCTTTTCGGGGAATATACCTACAGTGATTCTCTCGGAATTAAAATTTTGGAAACCCCTTTGATCATCGGAATTCTATGGCTGAGTTTGAGTATTGGTATCCAGTCGTTTTTCAAACATTTTAATCTTTCCAAAAGTGCCAATATCCTACTAGGATCATTATTCATGTTACTGTTTGATGCTTTACTCGAACCCGTTGCAATTGCATACAATCTGTGGTCCTGGCAAGAGGGTACACCGCCACTCTTCAATTACATTTGCTGGTTCGTACTGGCTTTTTTGATGCAATGGCTGTTATGGAATACTACAAAGAAAAAAAGCCTTTTCAAATATCTGTTTTTCATTAATCTCTTCTTTTTTGTTGGGCTCTATCTGGGAATTTAAAATTTGTTTAACTTTACTTCACTTTTCCTCCTCAATAGTTTAGACAAATTAAGAATGGCTCACTACTCAATTCAAGAATTGGAAAAAATATCGGGGATCAAAAAACATACACTCCGAATATGGGAACAACGATACCAAATCTTCAATCCAGATCGCTCTGAATCTAATATTCGAACCTATAATGATGAAGATGTAAGACTGGTTCTTCAAATAAAAGTTCTACAGGATTTAGGCTATAAAATCTCCCAAATCGTAGGACTCACTGAAGAGGATAAAACTAAAATCCTTTCTGCAAAAACAAACAACCAACTTTCTATTGGAGATTCTGAAGCCATTTATATCAATCAATTGATTGAAGCAGGAATGTTGTTGAATGAAAACTTGTTTCAGAAGGCCATGGATGAAATGATCGATCAGATTGGGCTTAAAAATGCTTTCCATTCTGTCCTGCACAAAGTCTTGATTCGTGTAGGAATGCTATGGGAAATCGGCGATTTTTCTCCAGCCCAAGAACATTTCACTTCTTGCCTGATTCGAGATCGAATTATTGTAGAAACTGCCAAACTGAGTTTAGGATCAGGAAAAACTTTTGTTCTTTGGCTACCTGAATCAGAGGAACATGAAATTGGATTGCTCTATATCAATTACCTATTGCGGTATTTTGGTCATAAAGTGATTTATTTAGGGTCAAGAGTCCCATTTAAAAGTTTGACACAAACTATTGACTCAGTGGATCCTGACGGAGTCTATGCATTCGTTGTTTCAAGAAAGAATATAAAAGATTTTCTGCATCTTAAAAATGACTTGTCTGAAATGTATCCCAAAATTCCTTTTTATTGGTCAGGAGCGGCGGCGAAAGAATCCAAAGAAACAAGTGCAAAAAATCAATGGATGATTCATTCAATTGACGATTTTTTCACTCATATTTTATAAGATTATTTCTTAATTTCGTTTTTAAACAACCAAAAACTTTATACAATGAAAATGAAATTCGCATTCCTTGTGTTCCTTGCTTTCGGTTTTGGAACAATTGTAACAGCTCAAGACAAATCCAAACTCGAAAAAGCGTGTCTAGATCTTTTTAAAAATGTATCTCTACCTGTTGAATTCACCAATTCAGATAATGGAATTCAATCTCCTGAACAAAATGCTCTTACCTCAGAAATGCAAGAGAAAATTCTGAGTATGGGTGGATTCGATGATGAAGGGTTTGGCATGCACATTGGGGCGGCTGGAAAAGTTGAATTATCGAAAGGAATCTATTTACTTATGTACTCAACACTTGTAGTTCCGGTTCCCTCGCACATGGATGAATATTCTTTTGCAATCTATAAAGAGGGCTCCTATAAATTGGAAAATATCACAGACCTTGCCTACACTAGAGGAGGTGCAGGAATGGATGAAGGAGTGCTGACGGTGAAAATTACTAAAAATGGGTCCTCCCTTGACCTGGCATTCAAATTAGATTCTAAAAAATCTATTGAAACAGATTATGGTTTGGATTATGGGCCACAAGAAACCTACTCATGGACACATTCCGTAGACTCAACAGGGAAGTTGAAATTGGGTAAAAAAACAAAATTAAAATAGGCTTACTTGTTTTTGAGCCAGTTTCTTAATTCATCTTTTTGCATAGTAAAAGTAAGGGCATCTATACATTTGTAATAGTTCCCTTTATCTGTGCATTTGTCATAAAAAATCTTTGCAATTTCAACTTTGTCATTGTCGGAAATAAAAAGTCCCATTATACTAGTAACCTGCTTTACACTGAGACATTTATTCTGAGCAAAAAATCGGGAATGTTCCAACATATCATTGGTGAAGGTTTTTTGCTTGATTGAATTTTTTATATCACCAAATTCAGCATCAGAGGTAGTACAAGCAGTCGTGGCATCCAACTCTTTCTGGCAATATTGCAACCATTCGGTTTGTCGAGTAGCCGACCCAAAAACAGCCGTAGCTGAGGGATAATTATCCAGATCATAACAATTCATGAACAACTCTTTCATAATTACTAATCGACTATCTGCATTTTGAACCAAACTTGCGAGTTTCATCAATTGTGTCATACTAAGACAATAAAATTTCGCATTATTTCGAATATGATTTAACTGATCTGTTCCACTCTTTTGACTCACCTGATATGCAAAAGTATTGAACATCTGATCATCAATAATTTGCTGGCATCCTTTTCTCCCATTGTAATTGACTGTAGAAGGATATACATAATTTGGCCATGTCATTGTTGGAACAACCGGTGGTGCAGGCGGAGGTGGAGGCGTATTGCCTGTTTGCAATGCATTCAAATAATCATGTAGCTGAAAAACTGTTGAAAAAGAATTAAAAGCATCATAGATATAATACCTATTGAGATAATCCGCTAGATTTTGACAAGCTATTTTACAAAATTCCAATTTCTTATCATCCTGACTAAAAAGCATGGCCACTCTTTTGATCTGGTCTGCAGTTAAGCACTGACCACTAAAAACAACAATGGCTTTATTTAGCTTATAATTGTCTGAATTTTGAGTCACTACCTGATTGTATTTCGGAACAAATACGGTTTCCGAAATTCCCTGACAATTCTGGGCATTCGATTGCAACAAAAACAAAATGCTAATTAGTACGATCAATATTCTCATAATCAATATTTTTAGTTCGATTCAAATATAGTTTTTTCCTACTACTTCACGAACTATGCCAGAAAACAAAAAATCCCTCCGAAGAGGGATGGTAAAATCAAATATTTCCAATGCGCTTTAGGACTTCTTAAAAAGAGCTTCTTTATGGCCTTTTGAATATCCTCCGAGATGATGACTCCCAATTTCTGTTATTACTTTCTCACCATCATGGGTCAGCTTGAACATGATTGGGTTCTCCATAATTCTTTCTTCTATTGGACATGAACCTTCCCAAACTTTAACTGCTTCTACTCGAAGTGTACTCCCATCTTCGATCAAATTCAAGGAAATTTTATAGCTTCCTCCTTCACTAGTGCATTTGAAATCGCCCTCCAATTCTCCGGGAGGACCATAAATTTCGATTTCATAGGTTGCTTCTCCACGAGAATAAGTGTAAGTACCCCTCCAATCATCCTGAGCAATGGAATTTGTTGTCCAACCCAAAACGACTAAGAAGATAAATAAGAAAAGAGATTTCATAAGTATTGTGTTTAAATATTTGTTTAAATATAGCAAAAGGGAGTCAGCATTTTTTTCTCAAATTTCTAAATTTCATAAATTGCCTTATTTTCTTCAGGAATGAACTTCTGGAATCGATTATTTCAAATTGGTTTACTTCTTTTTCTATTGGGAGTATATATTTTATTTGCTCTTGGAGAAATGAAAGTGAAACCTCTACCAAAAAAGTCGTTTTCCGAAGAAGAAACAGACATGCATAAAATGAATTCCATTCGTTTCAATCCTATGCCGTTTTTGGATCATGACTTCCGTTGGGAATTTATCCAAGGAAACGCCTATTCCAATAATTTTATTGGCTTTGGAAATGAATACTGCGAAAATGAAAATGATATTTTATGTTTTCGAGGAAACACATATAGAAATGCACCTTCTCGAGGTCTTTTAGTCCAAAAACCAACAAAGATAAATCTGGATTGGATTTTTAAAACAAGGCAGGACACCGGCAGCACGCGTTTTGGAACTTGGGGTGGTGGAACAGGATGGACGGGACAACCTTTGATTATTCAGTGGTCTGAGGAAATGAAGAAGCGTTTGGAGATTTACGACCAAAAATTTCTTCAAAATATGGAAGCTCGGGAAGTCATTATAGGCTCGCTTTCAGGTGAAGTTTATTTTTTGGACTTAGAAACAGGAGATAGCACAAGAAGCTCGATTCGACTAGACGGCCCCATAAAAGGAACTCCATCCGTAGATCCCAGATTAAATGGATTGCTTTATGTTGGACAGGGAATAGATAAAGGGATGCGGTTTGGCTCGTATGTAATCGATATGATTAAAAATGAAGTGGTTTTTCATCAATCCGGAAGAGATCAAGATGCCTATAGAAAATGGGGAGCATTTGACAGCAATCCGCTCATTGATAGGATATCTGGAAGGGTGTTTTGGCCAAGTGAAAATGGCCTAATCTATACCTTAAACAGCGAAAACCCCAACAAGATAGGAATTGCATCCAAATGGAAATACACCAATAATCACATGCCCAGACACGGACTTGAATCCAGTATGGCCGCAGACGGGAAATTTGGATTCTTTGCAGATAATAGTGGCAACATATTTTGCATGGATTTAATCAATCAAATTCCAATTTGGAATCAAAAAAACGAAGATGATACGGATGCTACAATTGTAATCGATCATGAAGGTGATCAAAAATTTCTTTACGTAGGAAATGAAGTAGATTTTCGCGGTCCTGAAGCCATATCCTCCTTTCGAAAATTAGATGCTCGAAATGGAAAAGAAATATGGAATATTCAACGCCTTTGCAGAGGCACACCAATTGCTAACAAAACCAACAGTGGAGGGATTTTAGCTACACCTTTAATCGGCAAAAAGAAATGCAAAAATCTTGTTTATGTTATATTCTCAAGAATGAATGAGAAAAACCAAGCCGAACTTGTTGCTATCGACAAGGAAACAGGTAGAGAGGTATATTCCTTTCTATTGCGCGCATATTCCTGGGCATCACCGCTCGACCTCTATGATAATATTGGAAATATGTACCTATTCTTCACTGATGTACAAGGATCAATTTACCTAATAAATGGGAAATCAGGAGAATTGATCTTTCAGGAAAAAACAAATTACACTTTTGAGTCTTCTCCTGTGGCTATTAACAACCGAATTGTTGTCGGTGTGAGAGGAAATAAGATTCTTAGCTTTTTAGTTGAATAGAGGCCTCCAAAGTTCAGATAGACAAAAAAATACATTTATTCGGAAAGAAACCTTTGATTTAAAAAAGTTGCCATTAATGAATTAAAACTGGCTATTTATAAACTGGAATTCAGGCCAAATTCTTTATTATTTATTTTCAGTTAAACTTTTAAAAAATTTAAAATTATGAAACGTTTTTTTATTGGCTTAGCCATGGTTGCTTTTACAAGCATTTCAATTTCTGGAGTAAATCCAACACCAAACAATGGAGTATCAGTTGAGGAATTCAAAGGTGGTTCTGTTAAAATCGTTAACGACACAAAAGAAGATCTTCAAATTCACACAGGTTCAGGTCACGTAAAATTGATCCACGGTGGAGGTTCAACTTCCGTTTCTTGTGAAGAAGGAAGAAAAATTTCTCATTCAAACGGGTCAAAGGCTACTGGATTGATCTTTACAATCGACAATAGCATGTGTGGTAAAACTATTAAACTTTCTCAGTATTTATAGAATGTAAAGTTTATTCTTAACCCTAAGTTTTGCTTTAGTTTCAGCATTTACGTTTGGACAAGCAAAAGCTACTTGTGGAACAAATTCGGTAGATCTTATTGGTAAAAAAGTTTTTTCTGATGTAAAAGCCGGTGCAGAAGGTACAATATACGAATGGTACGCCGGAATTAAAGATGGAGAAGCTTATTTTACACTTGTATATACCAAAGAAGGTTCCGTTTACATGGTTACCCAATCTCACATGGCACTTTCTGAAATCAACTGGGCTTTCAACAACATGTTTGAGTCGAGAAGTAAGGAAGAGTCCATTACTGGATACATGGGGAATCCTGCACACCAATTATCATTTGGTACTTCTTTCAAACGTACTGACAAGCCAGGAGTAAAAGATCAACACTATTGCTCTAGCGGAACAAAGTCATCTGATAAAATTGATTGGATGTTCTGTCAGTTTGCGAACAAAGAAGCCTCTGATGCTTTTAAAGCTGAAGCGAAGAAGGCTGCAGGAAAATAAAACGTTAATTGATATCTTTATGAAAGGAGGCTTCGGTCTCCTTTTTTTTTGCAAGAGCAAGAGCAAGAGCAAGAGCAAGAGCAAGAGCAAGAGCAAGAGCAAGAGCAAGAGCAAGAGCAAGAGCAAGAGCAAGAGCAAGAGCTTAAAAGGTATTTTTTATTTATTTTATTGGTTTTGGTATTTCCAAAAATTTATACTTTTGTTTCCAACCATTTAAATCATATACCATGTTTGACTTTGAGAAATTGGATGTATTCCATAAAACATCAGCCTATAATATTAAATTGGATGAATTCCTTGATTCCAAAAAACTTGATTTCACAACTCAGGATCAACTAAAAAGAGCTTCGTTGAGTATCATGCTCAATATTTCAGAAGGTTCTGGGAGGAGGACTCCGAAAGATAAAAGACATTTTTTTGTTATCTCAAGAGGTTCAACATTTGAATGCGCTGGAGTATTTATCTATTTGAAAAACAAAAAAGTGGCAACGGAAGAAGAGTTTAAAAAATTTTACAACATTCTTGAAGAAATTTCCAAAATGCTTTTTGCAATGATAAATCGACTTTCTTAAATAAGGCAAGAGCAAATAGACTCATTTCTATTCTCTTGCTCTTGCTCAATACTCTTGCTTCTCCAGTGGAGCTGGAGGGGATCGAACCCTCGTCCAAACGACGATCCATTAAGCCTTCTACATGTTTATTTTGCGATTGATTTTCGATAACAGGCCGGACACAAACACCCTACCTGAGACTTAGCTTCTTAAAATTTCGCCCTTCAACCGAAGCAATATCCAGACTAGTTCGATATAATGAAACTCCAGATTCCGGTTCTATCAAACGCAAACCGGTGGAATTACTTGTCCCTCTTACTATACTTCGGAGTGGATTAAGCTATATTCCCTTTGGGAATTAAGCTGCAAGTGCGTAATTATAATCGTTGTCGATTATTGTTGTGAGACATTAGATTAAAGAGCTACACCTCAAAGCTCTACATGCTTACTTAACAAACGCTATCGCTGTCAAATCCATGTCAGCCCCATGATTTCAAAAAACGGACAACAAAGATACGAACCTTTTCCAAATTTCTGATCACAAAAAAAGAGGGATTTCTCCCTCTTCCTTTTTTCCATATTTTAATTATTCCAGATATCCAGAAATCTAGGTACCCAGAAATCAAATTCTACCAGATTTTAGCCGCCTGATCTGAAGGGTTTCTCATCGGATCTCCTTCTTTTACATCAAAAGCTTGCCAGAATTCAGGGCAATTTTTTAATGGACCATTTACTCTGTACATCCCAGGTGAATGATAATCTGTTGCAATTCTGTTCTTTAATTCTTCATCCGTATAATTGATCTTCCACAACTGAGCAACTGCAATGAAAAACTCCTGATCTGGAGTAAATCCATTAACTTTCTCCCCCTTTTTATACTCATCTGTTTTCAAATAAGCATAGTAGGCCAAAGTAATTCCACCTAAATCCGCAATGTTTTCTCCCATGGTCATTTGTGGCTGTACACATACATCATCAAATGGACAAAACTGCGCATAAGTGTTCCCTAATTTCTCTGTTCTTTCTTTGAATTTTTCCAAATCTTCTTCAGACCACCAATTTGAAAAGGATCCGTCTGCAGCAAACTTAGATCCCATATCGTCAAATCCATGTGTAAACTCATGCCCAATAACCATTCCCATTCTTCCATAATTCACTGCATCAGATGCGTGCTCGTCGAAGAAAGGTGGTTGCATGATTCCTGCTGGGAAAACAATCTCATTAAATAATGGATGATAATAAGCATTCACCATGTGTGGAGGCATTCCCCATTCTTTTGGATCTTTTGGTTTTCCTAATTTTTCTGCATTTTCCTTTTTAGCAAAAAGATTGATATTCTTCACATTCTGAGCATAAGCATCAGCTGAAATATCAATTCCGGAAAAATCTTTCCACTCCTCTGGGAAGCCCAATTTTCTCCCAAAAGACTCTAGTTTGTGTAAAGCTCTTTCTTTGGTTTCAACAGACATCCACTCCAAATCATTCAATCTTTCTTTGAAGGCTGCCATGATATTATCTACCATCACATTCACCTTATTCTTCGCATTTTCAGAAAAATGTCTTTCAACAAACAATTTCCCAAGTGCCTCGGAAATATAGTTGTGGGTTAAATCCCCAATAGCTCTTTTCCAGTCTTCTTTCATTTCTTTCTGACCCTTCAAGACGGTAGAGTAAAAAGCAAAATCCTGATCTAAAAACTCTTGAGTAAGTGCATCTGAGTAATTATTAATCACACACCAATTCAAATAGTTCTTCCACGTTTCTATCGGCTCCTTAGAAATAAGTGCTTCCATACCTTCGAAGTACTTTGGCGTTCCAACAATTAAAGTATCAAATACACCAATTTCATTTGCTTCGTAGTACGCATCCCAACTAAATGAAGGACTGAGGGCCGCAAAATCAGCTTTTGAATATTTGTTATAAGATAATTCTGGAATTCTTTGCTCTTCCTGACTCTTACAAACTTGTGCAATCTTGGTTTCGAAATTCAACACATCCTGCCCTTTTCCTTTTCCAAGTCCGGCCAAGTCAAACATCTTATCGATGTGCATCACATATTCATTTCGAATTTCTTCTTTTGCTTTGTCTACATAAAAACTTTTGTTTGGAAGGTTTAAACCGCCCTGATCAGCATTTAAAACATTGATATTAGGGTTTTTAAGATCCAAATCCACACCCATTCCAAACATTGTCCCCACACCCATCGCATGCAATTTAGTGATCGCTGCAACTAAAGATTCTTTATCTGTAATTCCATCTACAACGGCTAATTCTTCCTTAATTGGAGTAATTCCCAATTCATTTCGCTTCTCCATATTCATGAAGGAATTGTAGTAATCCCCAACGATTTGATTGTAAGATCCTTTCTCACCTGGATTGGCAGCGACTTCTTCTAAGATCACTCTTAATTTTGCTCGGTTAGCCTCATCCAATTCATTAAAACTTCCCCATCTGGACTCGGTTGATGGAACCGGATTGTTTTTGATCCAATTGTTATTGCAGAACAGAAAGAAATCTTCTTGTGGTCGGATAGTTGAATCCATATAGGACAACTCATTTTTCATTGGAGCTGCTTTCGCTTCCTCCTTAGTTTCTCCTTTCCCTTTCTCTTCTTCCTTTTTTTCGCCTCCGCAAGACACTAAAAGTGACGCTGTTAAAGCAGTAAGAATTAAGTATTGTTTTTTCATTTTCCTCGATTTTATTTTCAGTCGATAAATATACTAGATTAATTTTTCGGTTGAAACAACATTTCCATGTGCGGTATGCCGTCTTCCAAATACTTCTTTCCTGTGAATTCAAATCCATGCCCGGAATAATACTTCTCCAAGTATTCCTGAGCCGAAATACGAATAGGCACATTTCCATATTCTGATTTGACGAATTCCTTAGATTTTTCCATCATTTCATGTGCTACTCCTCGACCTCTGACCTTCTGAGACACTACGACTCTGCCGATGGAAACTTCCTGATAAGAAACTCCTGGTCCAAGTATTCTTGATGTGGCTACAATCTCACCTGAATCATCTCTCCCAATTTGATGAAAGGCAATTTTATCCTTCCCATCCAAATCCTGATAAGGACAATCCTGTTCAACAACAAAGACCTCGATTCTTAATGAAACGAGGTCGTGAAATTCGTCTACTGACAAATCTTTGTAATGTTTAATTTCCCAGTTGATCATGTTTGAATAACTCCAACATTATATGGTTTTTCCGCCTTTTTATGATTGGCCATTTCAATCCCCATGGAAATCCAATCTCTGGTATCCACTGGATCAATAATCGCATCTACCCATAATCTGGAAGCTGCATAATAAGGGGATATTTGCTCGTCGTATCGGCTTTTGATCTTGTCAAACAATTCTTTTTCTGCCTCTGGCGTAATTTCTTCTCCTTTGGCTTTCATTCCTGCCACTTCAATTTGAAGCAGGGTTTTCGCAGCCGCTGCACCTGACATTACCGCTAATTCTGCAGTTGGCCAAGACACGATCAACCTTGGATCATATGCCTTTCCACACATGGCGTAATTTCCAGCTCCGTAGGAATTCCCCATCACGATGGTAAACTTAGGAACTACAGAATTCGACATGGCATTCACCATTTTTGCTCCGTCTTTGATAATTCCGGCATGCTCGGATTTTGATCCCACCATAAAACCAGTTACATCCTGCAAGAACACCAATGGAATGTTTTTCTGATTGCAATTCATGATGAAACGAGCGGCTTTGTCTGCCGAATCATTGTAAATCACTCCACCAAACTGCATTTCTCCTTTGGCATTTTTCATCAATTCTCTTTGATTGGCTACAATACCAACTGACCATCCATCGATTCGGGCATAAGCGGTAATAATGGATTGCCCATATTCCTTCTTATACTCAGTAAATTTTGACTCATCCACCAATCGTTTAATGATTTCTCGTGTATCGTAAGGCTTAGATCTTTCTTTTGGAAGGATGCCATAAATTTCTTTCACCGGACTCTTTGGCTCGTGACTTTCTTTTCTGTCAAATCCAGCCGTTTCATAAGAACCAATTTTATCCATCAAATCGCGAATGGTACTCAAACATTCTTCATCATTTTCCGATTTGTAGTCGCACACGCCACTGATTTCTGTGTGTGTCTTTGCTCCACCTAAAGTCTCATTGTCTATGGATTCACCTATCGCGGCTTTCACCAAATAAGATCCCGCCAAAAAGATGGTTCCGGTTTTATTTACGATTAAAGATTCATCCGACATGATCGGTAAATAAGCTCCTCCAGCAACACAAGATCCCATTACTGCTGCAATTTGAGGAATCCCCATGGAAGACATTACCGCATTGTTTCTGAAAATTCTTCCGAAGTGCTCCTTGTCTGGGAAAATCTCATCCTGCATTGGTAGAAATACGCCCGCTGAATCTACCAAATAGATGATTGGCAATCTGTTTTCGATTGCAATTTCCTGTGCTCTTAAGTTTTTCTTTCCTGTAATTGGAAACCAAGCCCCTGCTTTTACTGTAGCATCGTTAGCTACAATAATGCATTGTTTTCCACTTACATATCCGATCTTAATTACTACTCCTCCAGATGGACACCCACCGTATTCTTTGTACATTCCTTCGCCCGCAAATGCACCAATTTCTAAAGTTTTTGTATCCGGATCAACTAGTTTTTCAATTCTTTCTCTAGCCGTGAGCTTTCCTTTTTCATGATGCTTTTCGATCTTTTTCTTCCCTCCTCCTTCGTAGATTTTAGATAATTTACGCTCCAGATTCGAGATTTTCAGACGCATATCGTCATCATTCTTATTGAATTCCAAAGTTTTCGCACTAATAGCCATTTTAATTTATTTTGTTTTCGATTGCCCAAATATACATCATATTTGATAAAACCTTGAATCCCCTAAAAGTTCAGAAGACTAAACCATTTCAACCATATTCTCAATGAAATCCGCTTCCAAATAGAACATGCATCAAAAAGCTAAATATTTCCTTAAATTTGTACCATGATGAAATCCATTTATGTCTTGATACTATTTTTTGCTTTCTCGGCGCCATCCTTGGCTCAGATTGAAATCGGTAATAAAAATGAAAATGACCGAAAGAAAGAGCAAAAGATGAAAGATGATGTAGAGAAAGAAATAAAAGATAAATCGAAAACAAAAAAACCTCTTGCAATAACAGGAAGAAACATCTATTTAGGTGTAACTCTGGGTCAGTCCTACCGCACTTTAAAGCCAGCAGATAATTTTTTTTCAAAGCCAATCAACCAGAAAGTGGATGAAAAGATGATCTTTTCGGTTCGCGCTCAAGCAGGAATGCAAGCGATCCTCTGGAAGTACTTTATGGTGGATTTCGGATTTTCTTACACCGAACAAGGCGAACAATACACCTATGAAGATGAAAATTCTGATTCTTCCTATTCTTATATCAATAAGTATAGATATTTTGGTGTACCTCTAACGGCAAATGCTATTTTCGGAGGTGAGTCGGTTAGGTTTTATTTTGGTGGAGGAATTATCCCAATGATGTTCATTAATCAAGGTCAAAATTTACGATACACTACAATAACAGGTACAGGAACAGAAGAACTACTCACTTTTAGAGACAACAAATACAATCAATTCAACATGATGGCTATTGGGCGATTGGGTATGCAGTTTAACTTTACCAAACACGTAGGTTTTTACTTGGCACCTGAAATTCGCTACATGCTATTCAATACCTACGAAAAACAATATCAGCACGAGCACCATCAATGGGCTTGGGGAGTTGATTTTGGTTTTGTTGTTTATCTGTAAATAAGTCTTTCCCTCCAGAATACCACAAAAATGGTATTGCCACTTCTTCACGCTCCAAATATATTTGCCCTTTATTTAAAATAAATCTAAATAAGGATAAGCAAATGAAAAATTCAATTATAGCTTTACTAACTATCGGTTTAGTTGCAACCTCATGTAAGAAAGAAGGATGTATGGATCAAAATGCCTCCAACTACAACCACGATGCACAAAAAGACAATGGATCTTGTGAATACAAAGCTCCTTCTTCCTATATGTTTACAGATGAGGCTGGAAATAATACCGTTTCTTTTGGTGGTCAAACAGAAAGATTAAATCAGTTAGATGAATTAATCGCCTATGCTGAGACTGGTGAAACTACTCCAATTTCAGCATCCATTCTGAGCGACATGTTTGCCAACACTGGAGGAAACGGAAACGGAAACTTTAGTTTTACTTCTACCAAAGATCTCAAATCAAAATGCTACTCGTTAGACACCACAACGATTATGGGCTATTTTGATTCCATCGCCCTTGCAAGTGCAAGTTTTGCTTCTCAAGCTTCGAATGGTCAAGCGGGAATTTTAACCTCTGGAACTTCTACTTATTTGTTCTCTGCCAATGGAATTCAATATTCTGAGGTTATTGAAAAAACGATTATGGGAGCTGTTTTCTATTATCAAATGAATTCCGTTTACCTAAGCGATTCAAAAATGAATGTAGACAATACCACAGCTGTGGATCCAGCAAATGGTGAATATTACACAACTATGGAACACCACTTCGATGAAGCTTTTGGTTATTTCGGAGTTCCAATTGATTTCCCTTCAAACACCAATGGAATTCGCTTTTGGGGGAAATATTGTAATGCTGTTAATTCTGCCATCAATTCAAATTCCTTATTGATGCAAGCTTTTCTTGAAGGCAGGTATGCCATTACCCAAAATGATATGAATACGCGTGATGCCAACCGATTGATTATTCAAGAAAACATGGAGAAACTGGTTGCCGCAAATGCAGTGAGATATCTCGATGAAGGATTATCTTATTTTGGAACTGATCAAGCTAAATTTTTACACGTGATGTCGGAAGCATGGGCTTTTGTTAATATCATCAGATACTCTCCAGTTAACACAAGAAAAATGACTCCTACGGAAGTGGATGCCCTTGTTGGTCAATTCGGAACCAATTTCTGGAACCTTACTTTGAATGATCTGAATGCAATCAAAACAACTTTGACAACAACTTACAATTTGTAAAAAATGAATAAACTAATCTCAACTATTCTTATTGCTTTATTCCTGTTTTCTTGTAAAGAGAACAATAAAGATGTACAGGATTACGATCGAGTTCCCATGCTAACCAATATTGCGGATAACATCATCATTCCCAATTATGAAGCCATGGCCACTGATCTTAATCAACTGAAAGCTTCTTTGGATTCTTTGAATGCCAACATGACTCAAACTTGGCTGGATTCAGTGAAATTCTATTGGTATCAATCCTATTCTCAATGGCAATATTGCAAGGTATTTGAGATTGGTCCTGCCTCAGATTATGCTTTGCGATCTTCGATGAATACTTTCCCAACGGATACCACCTTGATTGAATCTAATATTACAAGCGGATCCTACACTTTAGGTAGTTTGGGGAATATTCAAGCGATTGGTTTTCCTGCTTTAGATTACCTTCTTTATGCTGATTCTGATGCGAATATTTTGAACCGAATTGCTACATCTGCCAACTTCAGACAATATCTTGTAGATGTAGTTGAGAAAATGGCGACGGATGTGAATTTGGTACTTACACAATGGACCAATTCTTACAGAAATTCTTTTGTGGCTTCAACCGGATCTGCAAGTGGGAGCTCGACCAATAATTTATACAATGCACTGATCTTCGACCTTGAATTGATCAAAAATGCTAAGTATGGTATTCCTCTTGGAAAAGATATTTTGGATGTGGCGAGACCTACTTATGTTGAAGCTTTGTATTCTGGGATATCGAACCATTTGGCAAGAGAAAACATGACTTCCATCGAAGATGTATTTCTAGGACGAGATCTAGATGGAAACGACGGAGTTGGTTTTGATGATTATTTGGATTTTGTTGGCGCAAAAAGAGGTGCAGAAGATCTATCTGTAGTTATTAAAAACCAGTTCTCAAATCTTGAAACTGAAATGATGAGTCTACCAGACCCACTTTCGAATGCATTAAGCACAAATTATTCTCAAATTGACAATCTGTATTTTTCTATCAGAACTCAAGTTTTGTACATGAAAACGGACATGTCTTCTGCCCTTGGCTTATTGATCGAATTTGATAGTAACGACGGAGATTGATACGGATCTATTTACACATATTATTTTTGTTTGTCGAACTGACAAGTTTTTGTCAACAGTTCGAAATCCAGGGTAAAATCAAAAGCTCCGAGGGTGAACCCATCCCAGGAGCTTTTGTTGCTTTAGATGATCAAAAAACTCAGACTGATGACAAAGGAGCTTATTCCTTTCAAAATGTGAGTCTTGGAATCCACTCTTTAAAAATCCAGGCTTACGGTTTTAATGCCATTTCAACCCAAATAGAAATCAAAGAAAAAGGAAAAAAAGAATTCAATTTTGATTTGGAAGAATTCGGTGTGCAATTGGATTCCACCATCGAAGTAATTGCCAAAAACATGGAGGAAGAATTTGGTATTGGCTATGCTCCACCCATCAAAGGAACCGTAATTTACGACGGGAAAAAACATGAAATTTTAATGCTGGAACATCTCAGTGGGAATAAGTCATCTGGAACTGCCAGAGAACTATACGCCAAGGTGCCAGGTCTGAATATTTGGGAAAGCGATTCATACGGAATTCAGCTTGGAATCGGAGGTCGTGGATTGAGTCCGAACCGAACTGCAAATTTCAATACCAGACAAAATGGTTACGATATTTCTGCCGATGCCCTGGGCTATCCGGAATCCTATTATTCCCCTCCAACAGAAGCCTTAGATGCCATCGAAATTATCCGAGGCGCTGCATCTTTGCAGTACGGTTCTCAATTTGGAGGATTGCTCAATTTCAGAATCAAATCACCACCAAAAAATTTCCTTGAATTTACCACTCGAAACACGGGAGGAATGTATGGGTATTTCGGAACCTTTAATCGGATTGCAGGAACGGTTAAAAATTTTAGTTACAACACGTATTACCAATATAAAATGGCAGATGGCTACCGCGCCAATTCGAACTTTGACCAACATCAGTTTTTCACTCAGCTGAACTACAGATTTACAGAGAAAATTAGTTTGGGAGTGGAATATACTTTCATGAATTATTTGGCACGTCAAGCAGGTGGTTTAACTGACGCTCAATTTAATTCGGATCCGAGACAATCCAACAGAAACAGAAACTGGTTCAAAGTAAACTGGAACCTCATCGCGCTTAATTTTGACTGGGCTTTTTCTAATTCTACCAAACTGAACATTCGAGCTTTTTCCAACATTTCTTCTCGTTCGGCTTTGGGATGGTTGGGAAGAATCGATCGACCTGATTTAGGTACAGAAAGAGATCTCATTCAAGGGAAATTCAGAAATATCGGTGTGGAAGCTCGAATTCTTCACAAGTACAAACTAGGGAAAAATTATGGTGCCTTTTTGTTTGGTGCTCGTGCTTATGTGGGTCATACCAACAACCGACAAGGTTTGGCAAACGATCAAGACGGACCCGATTTTGAATTCATCAATGGAGATGCAGATTTAGCTGGTTCGGACTACAATTTTCCTTCTCAAAACTATGCTGCATTTGCTGAAAACATCTTTTTCATTACAAAGGAAATTTCCATCACCCCTGGAATACGATTCGAATACATTACGACTTCCTCAGAAGGTTATTGGAAACAATACACCAAACACCCTTTAACCGGTGAAATCTTAAATGTACAAACCAACACGGATACTTTAAGGAAAAGTAGACCCGTTTTCTTAATGGGACTCGGATTCAGTTACAAACCGAAAGGGGAGAAAATAAATGGAAAACTAAACTTATACGCCAACATATCTCAAAATTACCGAGCCATCAATTTTTCTGACATTCGAATCATCAATGAAAATATTCAAGTAGATCCAGAAATCAGAGACGAAAAAGGTTTCAATGCCGATATCGGAATCAGAGGAATTGTAAACAAATGTTTTTACTACGATTTCAGTGTTTTCTATTTGCAATACAATGATAAAATTGGTGAAAAGGTTGTGGACAATCAATTGTATAAAATCAGAACAAATATCTCAGACGCCCGAAACATTGGAATGGAACTTTTTGCCGAATTCGACTTCCTAAAATGCTTCAAACCTGAAGGAAAATCAGGTCTATCTCTGTTTGCTAACCTTTCTTATATCGATGCCAAGTACGTCTCTTCTGATGTTAGCGCTTTCGATGGAAATCGAATTGAAAATGTTCCTGAATATACCATTCGAGCAGGAATCAAATTCAAATACGATCGATTCACGGTTTCAACTCAATTCAACTATGTTGCGAGTCAATACACCGATGCAACTAACTCAGTATTCACACCAACTGCTGTTTATGGGGTAATTCCAGCCTATTATGTGGTAGATTTCTCTACTTCTTATCGCTTCAAAAAATGGTTTGCAATTGAAGCTGGAGTCAACAACCTGACCAATAACCAATATTTTACCAGAAGAGCAACGAGCTACCCGGGTCCAGGAATCATCCCGTCCGATGGAATTTACACTTATGTGACACTAGAATTCAAAATAGCCACAAAAAAGTGAGTTCTAAATTTCCAAAATGAAAAGTTCACCTAGAACTTGGAACCCTTCGGCTCTAGCTCAGGGCACCACTTGGAACTTGGAACTTGGAACTTGGAACAAAATTATGCAATTTCCCTACCTTTATCATCTAGCAAATATGCGAACCCTTCTAATTCTCATATCTTTATTTCTTGCCCATTCTTTAAACTCTCAGATCATTATCTACGGGACAGTTAAAAATGAGCAGGGAGAACCCTTGGTGGGAGCCAATGTCTTCGAAACTTTGCAAGAAAAAGGAGCTCCAAGCAACGACCAAGGCAAGTACTTTTTGGAAGTAAAAAAACAAAACCTGGAACTAAGAATAAGTTGTATAGGTTATGCTACCACAATAATAAAAATCTCCAAATTTGAACTCTCCCAAAATCACCAACTTGATATTGTCCTTGAATCCAAGAATGAGGAAATCATTGAAGTAGAAGTTAGCGCTTCTCCTGTGAAAAAAGTGATCTCCAAAGACAATTTACACATTCTCGATTTTAATTTTTTTGGGGATAGCCTTCTCCTTCTACAAGAAAGTGTTGATTTGGGGTACTTTATCGAGATTAAAAACGAATATTCCGGAAAAGGAGTGCAATATAAGTTGCCATTTCGACCAAAATCCTTTGAAATAGATTGCTTTGGAAACATACAAATTAAGGGAAAAGATTCAGTTTATCAAATGGCTTTTAAGAATCAGCAATTCTACTTGATAGACCAATTCAGTCTGGTTGATTATAACAAATTGATCGCTCCCTGTTTAACACAAAACAACTCGTACTACGTTTTCAAAAGCAGTGGAAATCATAATAAATCAATCCAATATACTTTGTTCCCTAAAGATTCCTCTAAGAGCATAAAAAACCTAGAAATTCTTGACATAGATGCCTGGAAAGTAGCTGCACAGTTCTATATCGAAATCATCAATCTTTATCATGCTTCTGTATCCTATGGCGACAATGTAATCTATGGAGGTATTTGGGATGGAGACATGAAAAAACTGAATGAAACTCCTACACTAAATCAAATGATTATTTTCTACGATAAGATTTTAACCCAACCCATATATTCCCCCATATTTAATCTAAACGACACGTTGCTTCTTTTCGACCATACTAATAATAAAATACAATGGTTAGATTCAGAAAAAGAAATCGCTATTGCTTATCATGAATCCAGAAAATGGATCAACCTCATTCTATTTGATAAGACAACATTATGCTTTGTTACCTTTTTCAAGGAAAATGGACTCTACACAGCACATCCAATAGATTTAAAAA
Source organism: Crocinitomicaceae bacterium (assembly GCA_041392305.1). Taxonomy (GTDB): domain Bacteria; phylum Bacteroidota; class Bacteroidia; order Flavobacteriales_D; family Crocinitomicaceae; genus JAGQYP01. Next base: position 82,827 of record JAWKMJ010000009.1, on the reverse strand, counting down.
CAGGAAAACTTTTACCTGGAACTTTAATGGAGGAAAATGCCTATCCGGAAAATTTGAAAATCAAAAATGGATTTATTTATTACTTATTCAAAGACCTGAATGATTTTTATAAAAATGAACTTCTCAAACAAAAACTGAATCGTTCCTAACTACACAATACTCTTTCCGCCAGAAAAATTCAACTGCGTACGAAGCTAATAAACATATTGCGTTTGATAAATCATACCCACCTCCCCATTTTCCCTTTTCGGAATAAAGTATTTTTAAGGTGGGTAATAATATAGATGAATGAAATTTGATCAATCAATTCAGTTAAAAGATCTGGCTGCATTTTTAGGAAGAGAATATGAAGGGCCGGAAAATCACGAAGTAACAGGAATCAACGAAATTCACAAAGTCGAATTTGGCGATATCGTTTTTGTAGACCATCCGAAATACTTCAACAAGGCACTCAACTCGGCCGCAACCACTATTTTGATTACTGAAAAAGTTGATTATCCCAAAGGAAAGGCCATTATTCTAAGCCCAACCCCTTTTGATGATTTTAATAAAATTGTTACACATCATAGAGTAAGAAAAACCTGGGAGATTACAAATAGCCGACCAGAAATCCATCCTTCTGCCGCAATTTTTCCAAATGTTTCAATAGGAAATAATGTCACCATTGGAGCCAATTCTAAAATATGTGCCGGTGCAGTTATTTGCGATAATACCCATATTGGTGAAGATGTTGTGATTGGACCAAATGCAGTAATAGGGCATGATGCATTTTACTACAAAAAGAAACCTGAAGGATTTATTCGATTGGAGACTTGTGGAAGAACACTGATTGAAGACCGAGTTGAAATTGGCGCATGCACAACAATAGATTGCGGTGTCTCGGGTGATACGATTATTGGTGCAGGAACAAAAATTGACAATCACGTACATGTAGGGCACGATACGGTTATTGGGAAAAATTGCTTGTTTGCGGCTCATGTGGGTATTGCTGGATGCGTAATTATCGAAGACCATGTTACGCTTTGGGGTCAGGTTGGAATCGCTAGTGATGTCAGAATTGGAGAAGGTGCAACCCTGTTAGCACAAACCGGAACGAATAAAGACCTTGAAGGAGGACGGGTATATTGGGGCGCTCCAGCTACAGATGCCAGACTAAAAATGCGGGAAGTGGCTGCGATAAAAAAACTGCCCTTACTACTTGAAAAATTATAAGATGCAAGAAGATGTAGTCAAAAATTTGGAAGAGAAAATTAAGCTTAAGGATTTTAAGCTGCATTCCTTATTGGAGATCACGAAATCTATCAATACCAACCAGCCAATCAATCATCTGACTAAAATATTTGAATTTGTTTTAAGAGAACAATTAGGCTTAGATAAATTCATTCTTTTCTCGAAAGAAGAAGATGAATGGAGTATCTTTTTAAAAATAGGAATTAAAGGAAAAATAAAGGATATTTCCGTTGAAAAGGATCTATTGCGTTTCAAGGATGTAACCGTTATTGAATCCTCACACAAATCTTCCCTTAATAAATTTGATGTGATTGTTCCGGTTTTTCACAAAAGTAAACCTTTGGCTTTTTTATTAATCGGAGGCCTACTTCAGGATAGAGAAAAAATGGGTGGAATTATTCGGAATATGTCCTTTATCCAAACACTCACAAATATTATTATCGTTGCCATTGAAAATAAAAGAATGGCTAATGCCACGATTATGCAGGAGCGACTGAAAAAAGATCTGGAAGTGGCCGTTGAACTTCAAAAACAATTATTCCCCGCTCAATTACCTTCCAATCAAAAGCTTGACGTTTCAGCTAAATTTCTGCCTCGTCATGAAATTGGCGGTGATTATTATGACTTCATTCAAATTAATGAAAATGAATTTATGATTTGCATTGCTGATGTTTCAGGAAAAGGAATTTCAGCAGCGATGCTCATGGCTAATTTTCAAGCCACAATTCGCACACTGTTTCACTATCAAAATTTTGACTTGGAAGACCTTATCAAAGAACTCAATGAAAAGGTTATCAAAGCTTCAAATGGAGACAAATTCATTACATTTTTTATTGCAAAATACAATGCAAAAACTCGAAAATTAAAATACATCAATGCGGGTCATAATTATCCACTTTTGGTGTCTGGAAATAAAACAAGGGAACTGGCTGCTGGATGTCCAGGATTAGGAATGCTTGATGAACTCCCCTTTCTTGAATCCGAAGAAATTGAAATTCATCCAAACACTACTATCGTTCTGTATACTGATGGTGTAGTAGAACTCGAAAACAAAGAAGGAATACCATTTGAGACCGAAAACTTGTTGAAAATTATTAAAAATTTCTACCCACTGAAAATGGAGGATTTAAATAACATTCTATTTTCAAAACTTGAAGAATGGAAAGGTAAAAATGATTTTATAGATGATACGGCGATTCTAACTTGTAGGATTTTCTGATTTGTTGACAACAATGTTCTTTCTTCTCAACTCAAAATGCTGACCCAAATAAACCTTTCTAACGGTTTCATCCGCAGCCAACTCTTCCGATGTTCCTGACTTCAGAATACTTCCTTCAAAGAGTAAATAAGAACGATCTGTAATCGAAAGTGTTTCCTGTACATTGTGATCCGTGATCAAAATTCCAATATTACGCTCTTTTAATTGAGCTACAATGGATTGAATATCTTCAACTGCGATTGGATCTACTCCTGCAAAAGGCTCGTCCAGCAAAACAAATTTTGGATCGGTCGCTAATGCACGTGCTATCTCTGTTCTCCTTTTTTCTCCTCCACTCAATCGATTGCCCAGATTTTTTCTGACATGAGTCAAACTAAACTCTTCCAGAAGCATTTCCAGCTTTTCCTTCCTCTCCCTTTTATTAAGTTTAGTCATCTCTAAAATGGCCATAATATTGTCTTCCACACTCAATTTTCTGAATACAGAAACTTCCTGAGGCAAATATCCAATACCTAATTGAGACCTTTTATACATAGGTGTTTTGGTAATCTCTTTGTCATCCAAATAAACTTTTCCAGAATCGGGCTTAACCAACCCTACAATCATGTAGAAAGAAGTTGTCTTACCTGCTCCATTTGGACCAAGCAATCCAACAATTTCACCTTGTTTAACCGAAACGGATACCCCCTTAACTACCGGTCTGCCGGAATAGGTCTTTTTAATATCATCTGTTCTTAATTCCATATCTTAAAAATCCACTTGGAACCTAAATCGAACTCCAAACGGAACGGCATCTGGTTTATCTAAATGCGTTAATCTCCAAACAAAATCCACACGGACAAAATTAAGGATATTCTCTAAGCCCACGCTGATTTCCATATAAGGTAACTTTTCTAAAGTATAAATATTGTTCGGAAGCAACATAATTCTAGGATCTGGTCGACTTAAACCTCCATATACCATCTTAAATGCCCAAACAGTTCGCAAACGTGCTTTTCTGATCCATGGAATCCTATCCCAAATCAACCCCATAAGGTGATGTTCAAAATTAAATCCGACATAACGATTACTCACAAATTCAAAGAAATTCATATTGTTGAATGCTGTGATTTGCGAATACAAGGACTGATTACCTTCATGAACTTTCTGAAACGGATACGGGATATTACCAATGATGTATCCCGCATAAATATTATACCTTAACCGACCCAAGACTCCAATCTTCGGGCGATGATCTAAATCCACTTCAAATTTGTGATACGTGTAGTCGGATCCTAAAAACCCTTTTGCGGAAAGGGTATATTTCATGCTGATAATGGGTTTCTTAGATCCTAAAGACAAGCGATCGAATTGTCCGCTTATAAAACGTTCTCCTTGTCCATATCTCACTTGAAAAAACAATTCAGTGGTTTGAATTTTCTGAACATCAACGATATTACCATGCTCATCCACTTTTTTGTAGTCTGCATTTCTTGTTGGAATATACTCCTTCCATTCGATACCATTGAAAGTAATAAATCCATCAAACCAATCTCTCTCGAACGTCAGACCGGCTTTGTTGACATAAGTAAGTTTGGTTAGAGGACCGGTTCGTAAAATAGTTCCTAAAGTTGATCCTAGTGCTTTAGAATCTTCAGATTGACCTAATTGCTCAATATCACTTCTGAAATATGCAGCTAGCATTGACCTTTTTTTCGGATCTAATTTCCAACGTGCACCTACTCCAAATTTAAATTTCTGATCCCGCAATCCATAGGCCAAATAAGTAGAAATCTCAAATGTTTTACTGAATTTGTTGGATGTCCTAAGCGATCCTTCAAATCTCCATCCTTCAATTTGATTGAAACTTACAAATCGATGAAAATGACCTATTTCGATCGGACCAACTGGCCAATAGCCAGAATAAACCGCTGTTCCTAGGGACTTGAGAAACTTATACGTCTTATTGTTTTCCAAAGAATCCGTCATTTGTATAATTCCTTCTTCCTTTTCACTTAAATCAACATGTCGATTCTTATCCCAATAGGCATTTCCTTTTTCTTTTGCATCAGGATTTACAATCACTTCATCAGGAAGAGTCATGAAATTATTGGGAAGCGAATCTTCAAATACAAAGTTGGATCGAGTCGTTGTTTTGTAACCTTGAAATCCAAATAACTTCGACTTTCTTACAATATTGAACTTGGCTTTAACTTCTTCTTTAACCAACATCCACGCGAGAGAATCAATTTTTTCGTATTCCTGGATCACCCAGATATCATTTAGATAGTTGATATTGATATCCGGTGAAATAGCCGACTCAATTCTTACTACTGCATAATCAACTGTATCGATAAACATATCTCCAATAAAAACCGGCTCTCCCTTGTGCTTTGGAAAGAACTTAATCTGATAACAATATCGCCCTTGCATCTCTAAAGTATCAATCATATAATAGCGATAATGCGCCTTTCCAAAATTGGCTATTGGAGAAATGAAGTCTTTATTAAATAATTTTAAATAATTGTCGTAAACGTTTACATCAAAATACATATCGCCTAAAAACTGTCCCACTTGTAAATTATCGACCCCAGTTACTCTACTCGCTTTAATCACCTCCTTTTTTTGTCTTGGATTCTTTTTAAAATAATAGTCGGACAAGGTTTCTGTTAACATAATTGGCAATACATATCCATTTTTAGTCGAATCTACGTACTGATCCATATCTAACTTTTTTACCAGACCCCTATTTTGGAACTTTTCAGTAAGATTCGTTAAATCCATTTGAATTTTGTTATATAATTCATACTGATAAAAATCTAGTTTCTGTGGATCATTTTCATCTTTGTGCTTAATAATCCGGGCAAAAATATAATAGGCAGGATCAATCTCAGGGGCTTTAACTTCTACGGTTTCCAATATTTCATCATCAGCAAAAAGAAAAATATCCCGTTTATTAGTTATTCCTTCTTCGATTTTAATTGTAACAGATTGATAACCCAAGAAGGAAAATACAAGTGAATCACAAGGCGGTTTAGATTTTATCAAATAATAGCCCGCGGTATCCGTCATTGTCCCAACCGAAGTTCCTTTGTATTGAATATTTACGAATGGTAGTCGTTCTTTGGTGGAACCATCACGCACGAATCCTTCTACTACCGTTGCCTGAGCGTGAAGGGTAGAATTAAAAACTGATAAGGTAATCAGTAGAATACAAATAGTAATGATGCGCAACACAGAGCTAAATATAGAGAAATATTCCTAAGAATAATGAGGTGTTAATTACAGTTTTGTTCGGTTTTTTTCAACGCGCGCGGAGATAAGAATTCCAACTTCATAAAGAATTAGAATTGGTACCGCAACAATGATTTGACTGATGAAATCTGGAGGTGTAATGATGGCTGCAAGAATCAAAACGATAACAATGGCGTGTCTTCTATATTTTCTTAGAAAGGAAGGTGTCATAATTCCCAATTTTGAAAAGACATAGATGACAACTGGTAAAAGAAATAAAAGTCCGGTATAAAAAACCGTCGACACAATCGTAGTTAAAAATGAGGCAATGGTAATGTTATTGCTGATATCTTCTGATAATTTCCAATTTCCAAAAAACTGAACCGTCAAAGGGGCGATAATGTAGTAACCAAACAAAATTCCAAGAAAGAACAAAACAGAAACAAAAAAGGTAATCCCTCTGACCATTTGGGCTTCGTTTTGCCTTAATCCAGGCTTTACAAAACCCCACATCTCCCAAAATATATAAGGAAAAGCACAAACTATTCCTCCAACAATACTGATCATTAATGTCAAAGAAAACTGACCAGACATATTGATATTCTGAACATTCAAACTAATTTCATCAACACAAATACCAAACCAACTGCATAAAAGTGCATAAGTTGGAAAATCCGTATCCTTCAAGGTAAGAAAAACATTTTCCATTAACCATTCCCTAAAAATGAAAATAACGACAGCGAAAAGCACGATTGCAACACTCGAACGTACTAACCGCCACCTCAATTCTTCAAGGTGATCCAAAAAAGACATATTCTTCTCTTCCTCCATAAATCAGGTTGCAAAAGTAAATGATTGACTCAAAATAGCCTAATTCATCATTGTTTATATTCGAGTACTTTGAGATTTCTTTTCGTAAAAAAAATGTGAAATTAAATTTCCATTGGCTTAAGTTTTGTAAAAATTATCCTTAAATTTAATATCATTATTAGTGAACATAAATCATTGAAACGTGATTGAAAGTCTGGATTTAAAAGCTTCCTTAAAAAAATATTTTGGATTCGAAAAGTTTCGCGGAAACCAGGAATCGATTATCGAAAATGTCCTAAATGGTCAAAATACTTTCGTAATTATGCCTACCGGTGGAGGTAAATCCATGTGCTATCAATTGCCGGCTCTCATTCAGGAGGGTACTGCAATCGTTGTTTCCCCGCTGATTGCACTGATGAAAAATCAGGTAGATTCTATTCGACAAGTCTCCGAGGACAACGCAGTTGCGCATTTCTTAAATTCCTCTTTGAATAAAACTGAGTTGAATCAGGTAAAATCTGATATTTCTGCTGGTAAAACGAAATTGCTTTATGTTGCCCCCGAATCTCTCACAAAAAAAGAGAATATTGAGTTCTTCAATACCGTTACGATTTCCTTCTTCGCAATTGATGAGGCGCATTGTATTTCAGAATGGGGACATGATTTTAGACCGGAATACAGAAGGTTAAGAGAAATATTCCAACAAATATCGAAAGTTCCAATAATTGCTCTCACCGCTACTGCTACTCCTAAAGTACAATCTGATATACAGAAGAACTTGAACATGACCGATGCAACGGTTTTTAAGGCTTCCTTTAACCGGGATAATCTTTTTTATGAGGTCAGACCAAAGATCGAAATCGAAAAAGAGATTATTAAATTCGTCAAGCAACGTTCAGGAAAGTCAGGAATTGTGTATTGCTTGAGTAGAAAAAAGGTGGAAGAATTAGCTGAAGTTTTACAAGTCAACGGAATAAGTGCCTTGGCCTACCACGCAGGAATGGATGCCGTTACCAGAGCTAAACATCAGGACATGTTCTTGATGGAAGAAGTTGACATTATCGTTGCGACCATTGCGTTTGGTATGGGAATTGACAAACCGGATGTGCGATTTGTGATCCATCATGATATTCCAAAAAGTATTGAAAGCTATTATCAGGAAACGGGGAGAGCCGGTCGTGATGGTGGAGAAGGACATTGCTTGGCTTTCTACAGTTACAAGGATATTGAAAAATTAGAAAAATTCCTTCAGGGAAAACCAGTTTCGGAACAAGAGATAGGAAGACAATTGCTTTTTGAAGTAACTTCCTATGCTGAAACTTCGGTATGTAGAAGAAAATACATTCTTCATTATTTTGGAGAAGAGTTCAATGATCAGGATTGTAGTTGTATGTGCGACAATTGCAAAACACCAAAAGAAAAATACCCTGGAACTCACGATCTTTTACTTGCACTCAAGGCCGTAGAAGAAATGAAAGAAACTCAGAAGGCCAAGCACATTTGCAAATTTCTTACTGGAATTGAAGCCACGGAGATCAAAACCTACAAACATGATAAATTACCAGGTTTTGGATCCGGAAAAGATAAAGATGAAAACCATTGGAATGCCGTTTTAAGACAAGCACTTGTCCGAGGTTATTTATCGAAAGACATTGAAAGTTACGGCGTGATTAAATTGTCTCAAAAAGGACTTGATTTCATGGCTAACCCCAGAGAAATTCAATTGGTTCTGGAAAGAGACTATTCCGCAGAAGTTGACGGCGATATCTTGGTAAACCAAAAAGGTGGAGCTACAACAGATGAAGAATTATTCAATATGCTTATGGATCTCAGAAAAAAAATCTCCAAGCAAAAGGATATCCCTCCATTTGTGATTTTCCAAGAGCCTTCCATTAACGATATGGCAACTCAATATCCCGTCAGCATTGAGGAATTGACAAATATTCAGGGTGTTGGCCTCGGTAAAGCTAAAAGATATGGTAGGGAATTCGTGGAATTAATCTCCAAATACGTGACCGAAAATGAGATCGATCGCCCAATGGACTATGTGGTGAAATCTATCGTCAACAAATCGGGGATGAAAGTGCATCTAATTCAAAATATTGATAGAAAAATGCCTTTGGAAGACATTGGAAGCTCTCAAGGTAAAGATCTAGAAGAAATTATTGAAGAAATTGAAGCCATTGTTGCGTCCGGGACTAAAGTAGATATCGATTATTATATCGATGAAATTTTAGATGAATCACATCAGGAAGAAATCTATGATTACTTTTCAGAGGCCGAAACCGACGACATTCAACACGCTTATGAAGAATTTGAAGGGGATTATACAGAGGAAGAGCTGAGATTGATGCGGATCAAATTTATGAGTGAAATGGCCAATTAAATTTGAGCCAAACGACTCAATAATATTCCTGACATCACTAGGACGCCTGTCTGGAAACACGCCTCGTCTACGTCAAACCTTGAATTGTGAACACCGTGAATTATTCCTTTCGACTCATTTCGCACTCCCAATCTAAAAAAACAGGCCGGAATTTTATGAGAATAAAAAGCAAAGTCTTCTCCTGTCAACCGAATGGGTAGATCGACCACGCGATCTTCTCCGAGTAAAGAAATAGCGGTTCGTTTGGCTTCATCAGTAATCCCCTCATGGTTTTCCAAATAAGGATAACCTTTGATGATCTCAACTTCACAATCGCCTCCATTTGATTTTGCTATACCTTGTGCAATCTCCTGAATAAATCTATGCCCCATTTTCCTCCATTCTTCGTCTAATGTGCGAAAGGTTCCTTGCATCTTTACTTCATCCGGAATCACGTTGGTGGCTCCCATTCCTTCAATCCTACCAATTGAAACTACTGAAGGAATTGCAGGATCATATCTTCGGCTATTCACAGTCTGAAGTCCTTGAATTATCTGCGCACTAATTTGAATTGGATCAATTACTTTATGGGGCATTGCTCCATGACCTCCTTTTCCTTTCACAGTAAAATACAATTCATCACAACTTGCCATGTACATTCCCGATCGAAATCCAACTTTTCCCACTTCAAGTTCGGGGAAAACATGTAAACCATAAATCTCATCTACTTTCGGATTTTCTAATACCCCCTTCTCAATCATTATACTCGCACCACCAGGCAATTTTTCCTCCGCATGCTGAAAAATAAATTTTATTGTTCCTCCAAATTCGGCCGTTTGTTCCTTCATGATTGCCAAAACTCCCAGTAAATTCGCGGTGTGGACATCATGCCCACAAGCATGCATAATCCCTGATTGCTTAGACCTGTAATCTACATCATTCTCTTCCTGAATGGGCAGTGCATCAATATCTGCACGCAAAGCAATACACTTATTCCCAGGTCGCTGTCCCTTTAACGTTGCAACAAGACTGTAGCCCCCAAAACAAGAAGAATACTCTATGCCCCATTCTGTTAAAAGTGATGCAATAAAGCTACTGGTCTCCTTTTCCTGAAAACTCAACTCAGGATTTGCATGAAGATGTCTTCTCCACGATACAATCTGATCAAATATTTGTGCTATTTCCTGCTGAATGTCCATTCTATTTTGACTGTATACCTTGCCATCCGGATAGGATCATTTTAAACGCAACATAAAGCATAAATGTTCCAAAAATAATTTTAACCGTGCTGGGAGAAATTCTTAAAGATATCTTTGAACCAAAATATCCTCCTATAACAAAAGTACAGGCTATAATTATTCCATACCATACATTTACATTGCCTGTCCTGTAATAATTCATAACTGCCAAAATACCAATAGGGGGCAACATTAAAAATAAACTTGTACCCTGAGCTTCCATCTGACTCATCCCAAAAAAATAAATCAATGCAGGAACAATAACTACTCCACCACCAATCCCAACAAAACCGCTTAAAATACCCGCTGCGACACCAATAAAAACCAATATGATGATAGTATTAATGGTCATTAAATATCTGTGGATAAAGTGAAATAAGGGATGGGTTTGCCTATTACCCCATTTTCAATTCCCCATCCTAAATCAAATCTTAAAAAATAACCAAATATTTTAGCTCTGGCTCCAAATCCAAACCCGCCAACAATGGGCTCTCTTGCATTGTATACCTCAATAGTCAATGGTTTTTGATAGATTGTTTGCTTATTGAAATAATTCTCGTCTGAATACGGATGTGGACCTGTCCAAGCTGTTCCAACATCTCCAAACAAAACAATTTGAAAATTCTTCAGGAAGTCCGATTTGATGGGGTATTTAGAAAAATAAGAGAAAACTGGCCATCGAATCTCAGAATTCAAGGCAACAAATGAATTTCCATTTCTAATATTTTGTTTAAACCCTCGCATGGGTGTCCCTATTGCCTGGTAAGCATAAGGTTGATTTGGATCAACATCAATAGATCGATCAAAACGTTTATCATCATTATACTGCCACCAACCATCTACAGCTCCTAAATAATACAAAATACGGTTTTGCCCAATTGATGAAGCGAAAGAAAGTCGATTCACCCACACCAAATTTCGGTGGATTTTAAGAGCATACCTTAAGTCAAACCCAATATTGTACATTGCCTTAAACCCAGAATCGAAGCTTTGCAAATATTCTCCAAAAACTTTCAATTTAAAGCCCTCCCATATATTTAACTGAATTGGTTTGGAATCATCATAAACCAATTCAAATTTTGCACCTCCCTGGCTAATATTTAATGATTGCTGACCTATTGAAATATCATCATAGGACAAAAATACTTTATGATCGTTTCGATATGTAAATGTCCCACGAATACTAAAGGTCTCCGTAAAAGGATAGGACATTCGATAGCGAACCTCATGAGTTTTCCATTTTATATAATCCCCAGAGTTGCTTTCTACACTTTTATATGAACTTCTATATAGAATCACCTTATGATCTAATCGATTCGGTAAAAACTCCATTCCTACCAAAAATTCTGAACTATTAAAATTGACTGGAATACGCATTCCTCCTATCAACTTGAAATCTTCAAATAAGTCACTAAACCCAATTTTGAACAAAGCACTGAAACCAGAATTGAAATAAATGGCCCCAGGACCTGAATATCGCTGATAAGTTTGGTTAAGAAAATCATTATTCAATTGGGTTAATACATAATCTTTTGCAAAATTCGTCTTGTACAAAGATTCATGCGGAGGTTCAAAGCCGCCTCTCCTAATATTCTTTGTGGAATCTTGATTATCTACTATCTCATTATTTCCATCCTTCTTTCCATCCTCTCTGAGTATTATAACTTTCTTTTCATAGTTTTTTTCTGCCTCCTTGTTTTTAATCCCCTCATCTAGAAACGTGTAGTCATGAATATCAATCACTGAAGGGTCTCTGTTCTTTTCTTCCTTACCATTTTTTATCTGGTCATCCTTCTGATTTACTGGAAGATCCACTTTCAAAGTATTCGAAGGATCCGATTTCATCGCCTTTCGAGAATCTCTCTTTAGATTACGCATGTAATACGTATCGGTCAGTTCTTTCAATGAATCTCGTCCAGAAAAATCTTCCAGATAAAATTTATATTGATTGTTCTGAAAATACAAATTCAAAATTTTCCCAACCTCCGGGCGCACATCTTGTTCCAATATATTGGTTACATAATTCGTTTGAGCACCATTGTTTAATAAATACCTGTAATGAATTATTGTATCGATATGACTTATAACACTGTCCTTAAATGCAATATGTCGATTGATCACTCCATTTGAACTTGAAAGGTAAACGTATGACTTGTTCCCAATTTGATAGGGCTGGGTTTCATTCGCTAGAGGTGTATTGGTCAATTGCTCCAATATCTTAACCTGTTGGTCTTCTTCTTTCAAATCCATCAAAAACAAATCAAATCGCCTACTAAACGGCTTGTTTTCTGGCTTCTTCAACATGTTAATATAGTTCGTGTCTCTATTTGAAGAAAATATGACTTGAGTCGAGTTCTCAGCAAATCTGGGATCTATGTCATCCCAAATATCATCTGTTAATTTCTTTATTGAATTTCCTGTAATGTTATAAATGTAAAGATCTGTTTGACCATGCCAAACGCCAGACAATACGATTCTCCGTCCATCATGCGAAAAATTATAAGATAGAACTTTTTCCAATTTAGATATTTGAACTTTGGTGTGTTCCTTTGTATTTAAATCCACTAAATGATACCAGACCTTTCCTTTCCTTTCGTTATAAAAACTCAAATAATCTCCGGAAGGATGCCATTCAATAACCGGAAAACTACGATCTTGAATCCTTGAGACTTTGGCTTCAGCGGAATAAATTTTTTCTTTTTTCCTAGTAAAACTGTTATAAACAAAAATGCGGTATTTCCCATCTATATTTTCAACATAAGCTAGTCTTTCACCATCTGGACTCAATTTGGTTTGATAATAGTGATGATTTTTTTTGCTCTTAATTTGAAGAATGTCCCCTTTCATTTCCTCCTGATTCGCCACATCTGCCCAAAAAATAGTCTCGTAGTACTTAACATAGAGGTAGGACAATTTTGCTATTCCAATTCCGATACTGTACTTAAATGCCCGATCAATATTTTTGGATACTTTACTTAGATAAATAATATTAGGAATCATTTCCTTTCCATAATTATCCTCCACATATTTTAAAATAGCGTGTCCTGCTAAAGCCGCATCTTCACCCTCAAGATCATTGAATCGCTTGAATCTTCCGGTTAAAATTCCATCCTTAATCTTTGCTTCGAGTTCTGGATCCCAATCTTTTCCAATATAACTGAGAAATCCTTTAATAAACCACTCAGGATAATCCATTAAAAGGTTAGCTTTGAGCACATCTTTCCAACTTCCTCCCCACATCATTTTATTCAAGAATACTTCCATTAAAGCACTCGCTAACTGCTCATTTAACTGTTCATGAGTACCCTCGTAATAAATAAAAACTTTTGACCCAATGATTTGTGTTTTGCCTCCAGCTTGAGTCTCTTCTCCTGTGATCCCTATATTGCTTTGTCTAAAATCAGTAAGTGAATTGTAACAGATGATCTCTATTTTACTCCCAAACTCATAGTCAAATAGTCTCTCAATTTTCTGAATATCATGGTGGGCTTTTTGAGCAATATAAGAGGCCATTTCTGTACCTTGATCATAGAAGTAAACATCAAATTGCTGAAATTTATAGACCTTCCATTTGAATTTTCTGTATTGCACTCGGCTCTTGCCAAAATCTTGTTGTGAACCATTGTAGAATTGCCCAAACATAGGTATGGAAAGGAATAGAAAAAATATAAGAATTACCGCTTTGTTCAAGTTCTACTTAATTTACGTAAAAGTAATTAATTTAATGGCATTAAAGTTCACTACCTTTGAACGAAATTCAAGTTACAAAATTATAGTATGCAAGTCAAAAAATTTGTTTTCAATCCCTTTCAGGAAAATACTTACGTTGTTTTTGATGAAACTCAAGAAGCTGTTATCATCGATCCAGGATGCTACGAAAGTTTTGAAGAAAAGGAATTGTTTGACTTCATTGACCAAAATCAGCTAACTGTAAAACATCTCCTGAACACACATTGTCACATAGACCATGTCTTAGGGAATCAAGCAGTTGCAAAGAAATATAGCCTTACTCCCAAAATACATCAAAAAGACTTAGTTACATTGGAAAGCGTAGATTCTTATTGTCATTTATACGGATTCAACAATTACAAATCCTCTCCAAAACCTGAATTTATCGACGAAAATGATACCATCGAGTTCGGGAATTCTGAATTTAAAATATTATTTGGTCCAGGTCATTGTCCGGGTCACATCGCCTTTTATTCAGAAAAAGAGCATTTTATGATTTCAGGAGACATTCTTTTTCAAGGAAGTTTTGGGAGAGTTGACTTACCTGGAGGAGATTTTCATACCTTGAAAGACTCTATTCTCAACACTTTCTTTAAATTACCGGATGAAACTATTGTATTTTGTGGTCATGGTCCAGAAACTTCTATTGGAATCGAAAAGGCCAGCAATCCGATGAATCACCTTTAGTTTTTCTTTCTGAAAAAGATACGAACCGGAACACCCTCAAAGTCAAAATTTTCTCGAAGCTTATTTTCAAGAAATCGCTTGTAGGAATCTCGTATGTATTGAGGTAAATTGCAGAAGAAAGCGAAAGAGGGGGCATGAGTTGGCAACTGTGTCACATACTTAATCTTAATGAATTTCCCCTTCACAGATGGAGGTTGATTCTCCTCGATAATTTCCTGCATCACTTCATTCAAGGTAGAAGTTGGAATCTTTCGAATTCTGTTTTCATAAACTTTCATCGTCTCTTCCAAAGCCTTGTGCAGCCTCTGCTTATTCACTGTCGAAGTAAAAATGATTGGAACATCATTGAAAGGAGCCAATTGAGCTCTCAACTTTTCCTCATATTCCTTCATAGTATTCGTTTCCTTTTCAAATAAATCCCATTTATTCACCAAAACCACTACTCCTTTGTGATTTTTTTCAATCATATAATAAATGGTCAAATCTTGTTTTTGCAACCCTTCAGTGGCATCAATCATAAAAATGCACACATCCGAATTTTCAATGCTATTTACCGATCTTATAACAGAGTAATATTCAATATCTTCATGAACCTTATTCTTTTTCCGAATACCAGCTGTGTCTACTAAAATAAAATCAAAGCCAAAAGCATTGTATCGAGTATTAATGGAATCTCTTGTTGTTCCAGAAATATCCGTAACAATATTCCTTTCTTGTCCTGTCAAAGCATTTACCAAAGATGACTTTCCAACATTGGGCTTACCTACCACTGAAAATCTAGGCAATTCTGCCTCTTCTTCTTCATTTGAGGACTCCATTTCAGCTGTAAGGGCATCTAATAATTCCCCGGTGCCAGCACCATTTACGGAACTAATCCCATAAATCTCTCCCAATCCTAGAGAATAAAACTCATAAGTATCATTAATTCTACTAGGATTATCTACTTTATTGGCAACAACAAATATTTTCTTTTTCTTATTCTTTCTAAGTAATTTTGCTACTGCTTCATCAAGATCAGTTATCCCTACAGTGCAATCAAGAACAAACAAAACATAATTAGCCTCTTCAAGAGCAATCTCAACCTGCTTTCTAATCTCACCCTCAAAAATATCATCTGATCCTTTCACATATCCGCCCGTATCGATAACAGAAAAATCTTTCCCATTCCATTCAGATCGCCCGTAAATGCGGTCCCTAGTCACCCCACTTTGCTCTTCCACAATGGCTTTTTTGGATTCCGTCAACCTATTAAATAGAGTTGATTTCCCTACATTTGGCCTTCCTACTATCGCTACAATATTCGACATTACTGATATCCGTATTTTTTTAATTTTTGATCAGAATTCCTCCAATCTGGATCTACTTTTACAAAGGTCTCCAAAAAAACCTGCTTTCCAATAAATTTCTCCATGTCTTTTCGAGAATCAATGCCCACCGCTTTTAGCTTCTTTCCTTTGTGTCCGATCAAAATTCCTTTTTGAGAATCTCTTTCTACAACAATAGATGCCCGAATACGCACCAAATCTCCTTCGTCTTTGTATTCATCCACAATCACTTCGCATGAATATGGAACTTCCTTGGCATAATGATAAAGAATCTTTTCACGAATAATTTCACTTACAAAAAATCGCATGGGTCGATCTGTATAATCATCTGTCCCATAAAATGGAGGGTTCTCAGGTAGAAGTTCCTTAATTCGATCCAACAAAACATCCGTATTAAACTTGTGTAAGGCAGAAATAACCAAGCCCTCCGCATCAGGAAAAAGAGCCTTCCATTTTGAAATCTTCTCCTCTACTTGATCCTGTGGTAACAGATCGATCTTATTAATCAAAAGCATCTTTGGCACTTCTAGGTGATTGATTTTTTTAACCAAATTTGGATCGAATTCCTTATCGTTTGCCACATCAATCACAATCAACAAAATATCCGCATCCTGAATCGATGAGTCGACGTAGGATAACATCTGCTGATGCAATTTATAAGATGGCTTAACAATCCCAGGTGTATCAGAAAAAACAATCTGATAATCAGGTTCATTCAAAATTCCAATAATTCGATGACGAGTAGTCTGAGCTTTTGGAGTAATAATGGAAAACTTTTCACCCATGAATTTATTCATAAGCGTTGATTTCCCGACATTTGGGTATCCAACAATGTTTACAAAACCTGATTTATAAGACATTTCTTCCTGAAATATTTTGATTGCAAAGAAACAAATAATATATTTGCAGTCCAAAATTTACAAGGCCTTGGGCTAAACTAAGTTTGGAAACTCAACAACGGTTGAATTAGAATTTTAGATTGAAAACATTATAGTGCGGGGTGGAGTCCCGAATTTCGGGAGTGCTCGTCGGGCTCATATCCGTCAGCTGACGGACGCAGTTCGAGTCTAGTTAAATTGAATTATTGAAAACATTATAGTGCGGGGTGGAGCAGTTGGTAGCTCGTCGGGCTCATAACCCGAAGGTCGTCAGTTCGAGTCTGGCCCCCGCTACCAAGTAAAGCCGGTGAGAAATCATCGGCTTTTTTATTTACCTAAATCATCATCATGTACACTGTTTACGCTTTGTACTCACCTTCATTTGACAAAATTTACATCGGAATTACTTCAGATCTTGAGGACAGATTTAAGTCCCATAATGATCTTGCTACAAAAGGTTTTACTGTTGAGTTTAGACCTTGGATAATTCTTTATACTGAAGAATATCCTACAAAATCTTAAGCTTTGAAAAGAGAAAAACAACTCGAATCCTCTCGTGGCAGACAATTCATTCGTTCCAAAATTATAAACCACTAACTCGTCGGGGTCATAACCGTCAAAAGACGGTCGGACGTCAGTTCTCCCCATTTCTCGGGACCACTAACTAAGAAAACGTGTTGGTTTCAACTGACACGTTTTTTTTGCTCAAAACTTTAATAGAACTAGCCAGACGAGAAGTCTATGTCGACGCATTGAATCTAAATTGGAACGTAGTGTAGATTTGGATGAAAGCTATCAGTAAGTCTGGCTCCCGCCACCAAAAAAAGCTAGTGTTCTTCACTGGCTTTTTTCATTTTAACTAAAACCACTTTAAAGCATTTTACTTTCTGGCTCCTAAGCAAGAAATGAGAACCTTTAAATGAGTTAATTTTTTAAACAAATTAACAGGTTTGATTTTTTTACTAGACAATGAAATAATAAATTTGGATTATGAGATTATTAGGAATTCTTATTTTAACTATATATCTAGGTTCTTGCTCTTCTGACAAGCATGAGAGAAATGAAGTTCAAAATGAATCAAAAGTTCGGTCTGATCAAATGCTAAATGACACGCTTTGTGATTGCCAGGCTTTGGAAATTGATGAAAAGAAAAATATTGTTCATATAGGTGGAACCGATTCTCCCTATAATGGCTGGTGCGTATTATATCGAAGAGGCGGCAAACTTGAATCCAAAAGACAATATGTGAATGGTAAATTGAACGGAGATTTTTACAACTATCATCCAAATGGTAATTTAGAAAGTTCCATTCCACACAAAAATAATCGCTATGACGGGCGATATTTGAAATTTAGTCAGAACGGGGATACTATTTATAACAGACTATACAAAAATGGGGCTGCAATTATAGAAGATTCAATCCAATAATGAAGATTGTTCTTCCCATTCAGCCATTTTTTCTTCCAATTCTTTTTCGATTTTGTTAATCTGTTCATCAAGTGCATTCAACTTGTTTACATCACTCATGTTTTCCTCTAGATAGAGAGCTCCTCTAGCTTCTTCAAGTTCTTCTTCTAATTTTTCGATACCCTGTTCAAGATTCCGTACTTTATTTTTGATTCGCTTTTGATCTTTTGAATTTTGATTATTCGAAACAGATGAGCTAACAACTTTTGGTTTCACTTCATTGTAAGCTTTTGCCTCCTGCTCTTTAGTTTTTTCAGCTAGAAACTCTTTAATCTCCGAGAAATGAATCTTTAGTTTACCATTTTTGATTTCCCAAATCTCATCATACAGTCCTTCTAAAAATTCCCTATCATGTGAAACCACCATGAAAGTACCTTTGTAGTTTTGCAATGCATTTTTCAACACATTTTTACTCTGAATATCCAAATGATTTGTGGGTTCATCCAAAATAAGAAAATTAGAATCTGAAAACAGTAATTTACACAATCCCAAACGCGTTTTCTCACCTCCTGACAACACACTAACTTTTTTATCAATGTCTTCTCCACTAAATAAAAATGCACCAAGTAAAGAGCGGATTTCCTTTCTCTTTTCTCCAACAGCAACTTTATCAATTACATCAAAGACAGAATCCCTTTGATCTAAATACTTACTTGAATCCTGAGCAAAATAACCAATCTCTACATTATGACCTAAATCAATTCGTCCTCTAAATTCCGTTTCGCCCATTATGCATTTAATCAGTGTAGATTTACCTGTACCATTAGCCCCGAGTAAGGCTATTTTTTGACCTTTTGTGAGTATAAATTCTAAACGATCTAGTATCTTGCTATCTCCATAAATTTTTGATTCTATTTCCACTTCTAATACTTTTTTCCCGGATTCTTGGCTTATGGGAAAATTAATATTTGCTTGTCTTATGTGATCAGAATCAACTTCAATGCGTTCAGTTTTTTCAAGTTTCTTAATCAAAGATTGAGCAAATGCAGCTTTATTCTTTTTCGCTCTGAACTTATTTATTAACTCTTCAGTGTGTTTGATATCCTTCTCCTGATTCTTTTTCTGAGCAGTCAAATTCAATAATTCCTCTTCTCTTACAACTTTGTACTTCGAATATGGAAAGGGATAATCCTTTATCTTGGCATTTATAATTTCTATTGTTCTGGTAGTTACATTGTCCAAAAACAATCGATCGTGAGATATTAGAATAAGAATTCCTTTAAAAGTTTTCAAGTAGCTTTCTAACCATTGAATAGTGACAATATCCAGATGATTTGTAGGCTCATCCAATAAAAGTATATCTGGTTGATTGATTAAAATCCTAGCTAATTCTGCACGCATTTTCCATCCTCCTGAAAGTGCATTGGTTTCTTTAGAAAAATCGTCTCTTGAAAAACCTAAACCGAATAAAGTTTGCTCTATATCTTTTTCCCAAGTATCTACTCCTAGATGATTCAATTTTTCATGGCAGTCACTTAAATCCGTAATTAAATTCGCATAAGAATCAGATTCATAGTCGGTACGTATTTCCAATTCCTTATTTATAGATTCAATTCTTTGAAAAAGAGAATTTAATGTTTCGTTAGAATCTTTTATAAAATCAAAAACATTCTTTTCAGAATAGATTTCAATATCTTGACTTAAAAAGCCTAATTTCTGATCTTTACTTAAATGTATTTTCCCTGAAGTTGGCTTAGCTTCTCCAGAAATTAGTTTAAGAAAGGTGGATTTCCCAGCTCCATTTTTTCCAACTAAACCAATTTTTTCGCCTGCTTTAATCTGCAAAGATACTTCCTCGTACAAAAATCCTTGAGGAAGATGTAAACTCATGTTTTCAACAATAACCATAAATACAAAAATAAAAAAAGGGTCTCAAATGAGACCCTTTAAAGTATTGTAAAGAAGTTTTTATAAACTCCAAACATCATGTTCAATCATTCTGATCTCATTTGTAATCTTTTCTGACTCCAGTAATGCATCTACACCCACTCTAAATGTTTCAATCTTTCGATCATAAACATTAGAAGATCTATAGATTACTGAATTGAATTGTCTTTTCCAGAAAAGGTCATCATACGAAAACCATCTTGAATCGTTGTGTGTGTTGTAAACATAATAGTTCTGAAACACATAACGACATTCAGGAAAGTACAACCAGAACAACTCTCTATAACCAGTAATTTGTCCAGATTTAGACTTCTCATAGGCTGTAGGGGCAATTCCAATAATTCTTACGTCCATCACTGATCTCTCCTTGTCAAAAAACCAATCTTCTTTCAATCTGTATTGTACTATACTTTCTGACTGGTAGAAATAATAAGGACAAGGCATTGTAACTACCTCTTGTGTACCATCAGGATTTGTTCGAACAGAATCATCCCCATATTGGTCCAAAACTGGAATCGGATCACAAATTTCCTCATACCCAACATATCTTGCAAGTTTATCACCCCAGAAAACAGAATCCGTTACTGTTTTTCCTGGAGGTGGCACAATTGGATATTTAAATGAATCACCATCTTTTATTTCTTGAAAATAAATCGGGTGCTCAGGAGAGTAAACAGTTAAATTTCCATTGATCACGTTACTAAGAATCACTGTCCAAAGAGACCATCTTCGTTGGTGTTTTATCCAATTGTAATCATACATACTTGTCGCATCCATGAAATCTAAAGGATAATACAAAGAATGATTTATTTTCTCTCTCAAATCAATATATCTCCATACTCTCTTACTCCAAACCGCATCAGCTTCTCTTACATGCTCCCATGGGATAAGCTTTTTAGTAGGAATATGTTCAGGTACATAAACCCCATCCAAAACACCAGGTGCAGGATTAGGTACAGGACCTAACATCTCTCCATTGTTCACTCCTCCTTGGGATAAGGCAAAGTTAAAACTCAACACACATAAAGATAAAGTGACTTTTGAAAGAAAATTTCTCATGACTTATCTTTTAAATTATTCTTATTGTACTGTTACACTTGACATTAATGGTTTTACCAAACCACTTGGGTATTTTACCCATGCCTTAACGGCTACTACACCACCTTTAGCACTACCTCTAACAAGTGCTCCTGCAGCTGAAGCATTTGCACCGGTACCTCTTACTGGGGCTCTAGCTCCTTCTACATAAACCTCCCATTTAGTAATCGAGAAAGATGCTTTAAGAGGAATGGACTCATCGTATCTTGCGAATAACTTCCCAATTCCTTGCATAATCTCAGCTTTTGTGGCAGTCTCACCATTTGTTTTCTTTCCAATATAAATATTAGGAGATGGCATTTGTCTTACATCAAAATCAAATTTACCAAGTGCAGCAGAAGAACCATCCGGGGCAATTCCAGTGATCGAAATTGTCGCCTTTCTAACTCCTTGAGCTGGTGATGCAATCCATTCTTTCCCAGATCTTGAAATAGATCCCCCAGTCATACTTAATCTATAATCAGTATAACCTGTAACAGCACCGATAACTTTATTTTGATAACCTTTATACAAAGTAAACATTTCAGGCAAAGAAACCACACCTGAAGGAGAACCAACAGTGTAAGGGAACTTCCAATCCAGAGGCTGAAGTGATCCATCCTTTTTCTTTACCTTAAGAACTCCTTTCAATGTATCCGAAGCAACAGCTCTAAATCTTAAGTAACCTTTCCCTTCTTTAACATCTTTTACTTCTACGTCTTTGCCTTCCTTTTTGTCAGCATAAGTTACAATTGGCTGATTATAAGAGTCATAAGCAGCCATAAACACCTGAACTTCAACGCTGTCACCAGAATTGTAATAATTCGATGGTGAGTAAGCTAATGCTTGTACTTTGTTGAATGAATAATCCGAACCTCCAACTTTTGTTCTGATATGTGCTAAAGCATTCGATTCCGCAGTTCTGATATCCTGCTCCAAAGAAGACAATTGTGCAAGAGCTGCGACCACTGGTGCGTGATCAAAAGTTCTTCCAACCCAGTGAATATCTTTATTTTCACCACCATGAGTATCTGCACGTTCTTGTTTTGTTAATTGCATATAGATTGCTTTAACAACCGCTCGATCTTCCTTGTTCACTGTACTCAACATATCTTCAGTCCAATCACCTTCACCAGGTAATTTTGAAGCATCTAGAGTATTTTTCTTGTAAGTTGCAAGTTCAGTCACAAGATTGTCTCTATAAGCGATAAGCGAATTCCATAACTCCATCCCTTTCGCACTTTCAGAAGGCGATTTAATATCTGCACCAGGACCAATCATTAAAGTCATAGGTACATCATAGTTATCTTTCGCATCAATCTGCGCACAGTCATAAACTACGTTTCCTGCTTCATCAGTAACTTTTACTTTACCGAGCTCTGAACCAACTTGTTGAATCAATTCATCTTTAATTCCATGAATGACCTCTATCTGGGCAGCTGTTAATTCTCTAATTTTTGTTGCTTTATCCAGCCATTCTTGAGCTGCCTCGGCTCTCGCCTTTTCTCCTTTACTTTCGGCATCAGTCTTCACAAGCTCTAGGTCAGCAAATGCTTCATT
Source organism: Crocinitomicaceae bacterium (assembly GCA_041392305.1). Lineage (GTDB taxonomy): Bacteria > Bacteroidota > Bacteroidia > Flavobacteriales_D > Crocinitomicaceae > JAGQYP01. The sequence continues at coordinate 60,142 of JAWKMJ010000009.1, read as the reverse complement.
TCCTCTAGCTTGAATCGACCTAGTACCAGCTTGGATGTTGTTATCCATAGATACGAATGCTTCCAAAATCGATTTGGAAACGTTCAATGCAAGAAGAGCGGTGAGTACAAGGTACATCATTCCGATCATCTTCTGTCTTGGGGTTTCTTTTCCTCCTGCCATATTGAATTAATTTTTTTCGTTAATAATTATCTTATTAATTCACAATTTCCAATTAGTAACTTAACTAATTAGTCTCTGGAAATTGTCATGGCCTTTAGCATATTTCCGTACACTTGGTTAAGATCCGTAAGGTTCTTAGTAAGCATAGCCATATTTTCTTTGTACAATCTAGTGTCTTCAACTGAATCAGAAAGATTCTGCATCATTTCAGTAACCTGAGTTTGGAATTTCTCAGTAGCCTCAAGATGTTGCGAAGAACCTTTTAATTGAAGTTCATATACATTGTTCAAAGCAGCTAAGTTCTTAGATACTTTTTGCATTTGTTCTCCGAAAGAAGCACCTTCTTCAGTAGTTGAAGTCAATCCTGTTAGAGACTCAGACGCTCTTTCATACGACTCTGTTAATTTAGATACTTTATCGGAAGCTCCTTCTAAAGCAGACACATAAGAATCAGTTGCTGCTGCAGCTCCAGAAACAGCCTTCAATTGAGAAGCATTTTCCCCTAGAGTTCTCATTCCTTCTCCAAGTCTCTCAAGTAAAGCCGAATCAATTTGTGCTTCCTGTAATTTTTCGTCTAATAATTCAGTAATCCCTGAACCTCCTGAACCTCCTCTTCCTCTTGAGGTAATTTCAGGTAATTCATCGTGATCCATATCGTCATGACCTAAAGCCAACTCTGGGTAAACCAAAGTCCAATCTGGATCTTCGTGAATTGGTTCGAATGCCGAGAAAACGAAGATTAATGCCTCCGTTGATAGACCTGCTACAAGCATAATCCCTGCACCTGGCCAGTGCATAATTTTAAACATCGCTCCTACAATTACAACTGCTGCACCAAATCCGTACAACTTTGCCATAAACTGTTTCCATCTTTTACTTCCTGGTTTCATAGTATTCCTTGCTTTTTTAGTTTAACAATTTAATTAACTGATTTTTATTTTGGTTTATTTATTTGTAATCCGAATAGATTAATTCAACTGTATATCAGATTTTATTTCCTCCCCACCTTCTTTAGAGAAATCTCTTCCTCCTCTACCAAGGTGTGTCATCACACATCTAAATCCGATATAACATTTCGCTGTATCTCTATATTCATAAGTTCTTGTTCCAGTTTGCAGATAGTACCCAACATCTTTCCAAGATCCTCCTCTAATTACTTTTCTCTTCATTGAAGGTGGATCCCAGTCCATTGCATAATATCTGTACTCCGTATTCAAGTCATGAGCAAATTCATACACCGACTCGTCATAAGTAGTTTCAGTCCATTCAGCTGCATTTCCGGCCATACAATAAAGACCCCAACCATTCGGATTGTAAGAGTATGCCTTCACAGTGTGAAAACCTCCATCATCAAAATATCTTCCTCTCATAGGTTTGAAGTTCCCTAAGAAACACCCTGAGCTGTTTCTGATGTAAGGACCTCCCCAAGGGTATGCCGATAATTCCAAATCACCTCTTGCACCTCTTTCCCATTCTGCTTCTGTTGGAAGTCTGAAATCATTCACATAAAGGTCACCGTTCTGAACAAGCCAAACATTCAACAATTGAGTTCTCCATACACAAAATGCTTTTGCCTGAACCCAAGTCACACCAACTACTGGATAGTTATCGTATGCTGGATGCCAAAAATACATGTTCGTCATTGGATCATTGAATGAGTAAGTAAAGTCTCTTACCCAGCACAAAGTATCCGGATAAACATTTATTACCTCCTGGATAATGAATCTTGAACGATCATCATGTCCTCTTAAGGAGTTGTTTTGACCTTTTTTGTTGAAGTACCCCATATCTTTCTCCATTCCATCAGGTTGTTCAGTAAATGGATGTGGAGGATTCTTCAATGTTCTGTGAGTCTTATTAACAAGCTTTTGCTTATTATTATACCCATCTCTAATGATATGGTATCTACCTCTTTTGGCTGCTTCAATTAAATCAATCCACTCATACTTGAATTTCAACTTTCGTGTATCAATTTCTCTACGCTTATAAAATCTCTCGTAATCTGGAAGGTACATCTCTGTTAAATAAGGCATCAACTGACGATCGTTATAATCTAACTTTTGTCTCCAGTTGAATCCAAATTTTTCACGGTTTTCCATTTTCATAGTAGGATCAAATTCCACCCATGCTACGTTTGCTTCATCAAACCATTCATCACGATAATCTAACCATTCTGCTTGCTCTTCAGCATCAATAGGTTCTGGACCACCAGCACCTAAGTTCGCATCGTTTACATCATAAATGTATTCTCTAGCGATTGAATCTCTTACCCAATAAACAAACTGGCGATACTCGTTATTTGTTATTTCCGTCTGATCCATGTAAAATGCCTGAACAGAAACAGTTTTAGATCTTGTTTGATGCAAGAAAGGAACATCTTGATCACTCTGACCCATATTGAATCCACCAGAAGGAATATACAACATTCCCAGCGGCACCTCTGGAATATATGGAGCTCTACCTTGAACCCCTATTAAGTGACCACTTGGTCCACTACACGACACAATAAATAATCCACTTAATAAAATAATCACCAAACTTTTCATACTTCCTCGTTTTAAAATCAGATCACCTTTCACACACAATGATTACGGATTAGTATAACGCTTTAAACTTTTTTTGGTTACAAATTAACGAATTCACTCTTACAACCATCTTGGATTTCTCGTTGGCTCAACTGGCTTCGGAGGTTTAATCCAACAGAATTTCACCATTAACTCATGCGAACCTTTACTGTAAGTCGCAAGTGTACTGTTAGTTGTAATATCATAAGAGTACCCAACATCAATCGCCATATTCCCTCCAATTGGTTGTTTCCATCCGACAAGAATCGCAAGAGACTCAGGTATTCTGTAACCAAGACCAAATCTCAATTTCTTTTTCCAATAAGCTAAAGCTTGAATATTCACAGAAGTTTTTACAAAGTCAGATTGAACGATTACATTAGGTTGAACTGCCCATTCAGACTGACCCAAGTTAATCATATATCCTCCCATAACGACAAAGTGCAATTGATTTTTAAAATTCAATTGTTTCATTTCCAAACCTGTAAGGTGTGTTGTAGAAATACCCACCCAATACTCGTTATTACCTTGCTTCCCGGAGAAATACACCCCTAAATTCATATCAAAAGTAGTTGCAGAATTCTTCTGACCATTTGGACCAAGAACAGGATCTTGATCTGGAGCCAAACCGGAAGGAGTCACCCATTCTGGCGTCCAACCCACGTTGATCATCCCAATACCTGCTCCAAAACTTAAAATTCCTCCAATTTTAGGAAGAGCTAAATGATAAGCGTAATTCAAGTACAACTTATTCGTTCTTTGGAATCCAATCGCGTCATGGGCAAAAGACAAACCAATTCCTGAGTTAAAATTGGCAAAATTCCCTTCCGCGTTGAACACAAACGAATTGGGAGCACCCACAAATTTGTCCCATTGATTTCTATATATCAATGTTCCACAATATCCAGGTTTCACTCCAGTCGCAGCAGGGTTGAAACTCATTTTGTCATAAGTAAAATGCGTCAAAGCTCTATCCTGCTGCCCGATTACAGTGGTTGTAGCCAACAAGAAAACCGAACTAATAGTAAGTAATATTTTCCTCATACTAGGTTAAAATTATGCTATTAAAAAATCACCCAAACGAAAGGGCATTTTATCCAATAGGTCGCTAAAATAGATTAAATATTTATAAAAAGGAAATTTTTCATTATTTATTTAATCCTTATCAACACGCCTATGTTTAAAATACTATTTCATCATTTTCCGGTAAACGAAGGATGTAAAAAAAAGTTACAATAATCTTCAAAAAATCAATTCCTTATATCAATTTCCTGTAAGTCTTCCACCATAAATCGGGTAACTCATTACTTGAGGCCTTTTCATAATCTTCATAATCACAGGGTATTAAATAATGTCTTTCAAATTTAATTCCTTTTTCTGGCGGATAAGGAACTTCTAGCCACCAGCGTTCAGTTTTATCACTTTTATAGAAAACAATATCGTCTTTCATCTCTTGGATGCTCACCGTATATTTACTGTACATCCTTTTACTTCCAATAGGATAATCCTTCTTTCTTTGTTTATGACCATCAAAGAAATACCAAACAATTTGCGCTAAAAGATTGGCTTCTTGCAATTTTGAGTCGTTGGATGAATCATACCCAAACAACCCAAAGGAGCTTACTTTATCTGAATAACCTGCATATCTAGAGATACGACAGATTTCATCTGAGGAAATTCCGTTCGGAGATGCATCGTGATTTTGAAAATCGGAATATTTCATGGCATCTAGATCAATATTGAAAAGATCTGCATTTCGAATATAGGGCTCCGCTTTCTTTGGATCTGACTTGAACTCCCCTAACCTAAGAACATCGAAATAGAGTCGATCAAATAATTCGAGTTCTTCTGTTTTTAGAAAATGTGTTTGCGTTCCGACTATACTATAGTTGAAGAGATGACCAGGTTGGTGCATCAACAAATGACTTAAAAATCTTTTGTCCTCTATTTTTTCGGATGGGTTCCCCAAGTCTATTTTGGAATCAACAGTACATATATTGATGATTTGTTCTGTTTCTTCGTAGGATTGATAAAGGGGTAACAATAGATCATGGGAACCTCCAACAACAATTGGAATCGCTTGTTGCTTTAAAATTTCAGCCACTGCAGACTTCAGTGCAAAGCAGGTATCGTCTATGGTTTCTCCTGGCTCAAGTACTCCAAGATCCAAGACGTTCGAATTCATTCCATTGTCTGATAACTCAGAAAGTGCTTTTCGAAAGTTTGGGTATTCCCCTTGGTTTTCAGATGCTACATTGGAACGGCGAAACTCAGGAACTGTGATTAGTACCAAGTCATTTGCTTCAATGTCTGGAAAAAAATTTTCGGTGTGTACTTGAATCCGACTATTGAGAAAACCTTTTTGATCCTTTTGATTGTAATTCTCAATCGGTTTGAAATAAATGGAAATGTCTTTCATTTGAAAACCAATAATGCTTAATCTAACAAAATTAAGTCATCCAATGAGGAATTTCCTTGAGTCTATTAAATGTTAATAAAAGTAAGCTGTTAAAAACTCTTATTTTTTCTTTGCCTTTCTTTTGGGCTTGGGTTGATTTTTGGAAATCTCTACGCATTCCTCATAAGAGAGGTTTGCAGGCTCTACATCTTTTGGCAGTTTAAAGTTTTTCCTTCCAATCTTCAAATAAGGCCCATACTTCCCATTCAGCAACTGCATGGTGTCATCTTCAGAAAATACTTTGATAATTTTATTCGCATCTTCTTTTAACTTTTCCTCCATGATCTCTACCGCTCGAGTCAAGCTAACCGACCCCGGGTCCTCCTCTGCTGGTATAGAAGCAAATTTACCATCGTACTGAACATAAGGACCGTATTTTCCAATATTCACTTTAATCTCTTTCCCATCATGTTCTCCTAAAATCCTAGGGAATGAAAACAATTCAAGAGCTTCTTCCAAAGTGATGGTCGATATACTTTGCCCCGCTCTCAACGAAGCGAATTGTGGTTTTTCTTCATCTTCCTGGGAACCTATCTGGATCATCGGACCAAATCTTCCAATTCTTGCCATAACCGGTTTTCCAGATTTAGGATCAACTCCCAATTCTCTTTCACCTGTAGCTCGATCAGAGTGTTCAAGCGTATCTTCTACATTGGTATGGAAAGGAGTGTAGAATTTCTTGATCATTTCAGTCCATTGCAACATTCCTTTAGCAATATCATCAAACTCCTTTTCTACCTGTGCGGTAAAATCATAATTCATGATATCCTTGAAATGGTCCACAAGAAAATCGTTTACCACAAATCCTATGTCGGTTGGCATTAATTTATTTCTATCGGCTCCGTAGACTTCAGTTCGTTCTACTTTCTTGATTTGATCTTTTTCGATAATCAAATTCGTAAGCGTTCTTTCCTTCCCTTCAAGAATACCTTTTTCAACGTATCCTCTTTTCTGGATGGTGGAGATGGTTGGAGCATAAGTAGAAGGTCGACCGATACCCAATTCTTCTAATTTCTTAACCAAAGAAGCCTCCGAAAATCGATAGGGTGGTCTGGAAAACTTCTGCAAAGCATCTCCTGAAAGCAGATCGCAAGGGTCTCCATTTTTCACATCTGGAAGGATGGTATCTTCTGATTCTTCGTCTTCAAAATCATGTTTTGATTCCAAGTAAACTTTAAGGAAACCTTCAAAAGTGATTACTTCTCCTTTTGCTTGAAGAGGTTTGTCCACTTTTCCGTTATCAATTTTGAAAATGGTTCTTTGCAGCTTCGCGTCGCTCATTTGAGAAGCCACTGTTCTTTTCCAAATCAACTCATACAATCTCGCCTCGTCTGAATCTTCCGTTAATCTGTGTAAGGAAAAATCAGTAGGTCTGATGGCTTCGTGAGCCTCTTGAGCAGACTCAGATTTCGTTTTGTATTTCTTCGGATTAGAAAACTCTGCACCGTATGAAGCAATGATTTCATTTTTTGCCTGATCCAAAGCTTGATCCGAAAGATTTACCGAATCCGTTCTCATGTAGGTGATTCTTCCAGACTCATACAATCGTTGAGCAACCATCATTGTTCTGGAAACTGAAAAACCTAATTTAAGAGAAGCCTCCTGTTGTAATGTAGAAGTAGTGAAAGGTTGAGCTGGGCTCTTCTTCCCAGGCTTTTGTTCCACACTATCAATTTGGAATCCACCTGCTAGGCATTTTTCCAAATAGCTTTGTGCTTCCTCTATTGTTTTTAGATCCGTAGGCAAACTTGCTTTTACCTCGGTACCATTAATATTGAATAAGGCCTGAATTCTATAAAAAGATTCCGGCGTAAAATCTCTAATTTCTTTTTCCCGTTCAACGATTAATCTTACAGCTACCGACTGGACTCTACCCGCAGAAAGCGATGGTTTTACTTTTTTCCATAAAACAGGAGAAAGCTCATACCCTACCAATCGATCTAAAACTCTGCGTGCCTGTTGAGCATCTACAAGATTCACATCAATTTGACGTGGATTTTCAATTGCTTTGGTTATTGCAGATTTTGTGATTTCGTTGAAAGTGATTCTTTTAACATTATTGTCTTTCAATCCCAAGGCCTCTTTCAAATGCCAAGATATAGCCTCCCCTTCACGGTCCTCATCCGTTGCGAGCCATACAGTCTCAGCATCCTTTGAAAGTTTTTTTAATTCCTGAACAACTTGTTTTTTGTCCGAACTAATACTGTAATTCGGTTCAAAATTATTTTCAATGTCTACAGAAATACCTTTTGAAGAAAGATCTCTTACATGCCCATAACTCGACTTTACGGTGAAATCTTTTCCTAAATAACCTTCGATTGTTTTTGCCTTTGCGGGTGACTCTACGATCACTAGATTTTTAGCCATATCAGTTTTGTGAATTGAAATTCGCCTCAAAATTATGACAAAAAAAGTTAATTATCCTAGTAATAGGTTTATGTCATTTTGTCAGATAGAGTTTAAATCCGTAATTTTGCAGTCTAATTTTCAAAGATCAAAATGGATTCAAAACTGGATTATAACAAAGAAATAGATGAATCGATGCAAGGAGATGCAACGATGGTGGAGGGAGAGCAAACAAATTCTAAAAAACTCTATTTAGAAAGTTATGGTTGCCAGATGAATTTTGCCGATAGTGAGATTGTCGCTTCGATCATGTCTCAAAACGGATATAATACGACAAAGAATGTAGATGAAGCAGATGTCATCCTTTTAAATACATGTTCGATCAGAGAAAATGCGGAGCAAAGAATTCGTAAGAGATTAACTGAATTCAAAAAGAAAAAAGACACAAACGCGGAGCTCAAAGTAGGTATTTTGGGATGCATGGCTGAAAGATTGAAATCGCAGTTATTGGAGGAAGAAAAGCTAGTTGATATTGTGGTTGGACCAGATGCCTACCGATCCTTACCAGATTTGGTAAAAGAGACCGAAACAGGTCAGAAAGCTGTCAATGTTTTATTATCCAGAGAAGAAACTTATGCGGATATTTCTCCAGTGCGTTTAGATAAAAACGGAGTTACTGCATTCATTTCAATCATGAGAGGATGTGATAACATGTGTTCTTTTTGTGTGGTTCCATTTACTCGAGGAAGAGAGCGAAGCAGAGATCCTGAAACCATTGTTGGAGAAGCAAAAGAATTATTCGGCAAAGGTTACAGAGAAGTTACTTTATTGGGTCAGAATGTAGATAGTTACAGATGGAATGTAAACAGTAAGAAAGAAATCATTGATCCAGCACAACCCACAGTGAACTTTGCACAGTTGTTGGAAAAAGTGGCTTTGGTTTCACCAGATTTGAGGGTTAGGTTTTCCACTTCTCATCCAAAAGATTTAACAGATGAGGTTGCTGAAACCATGGCGAAACATGAAAATATTTGTAATTATATTCATTTACCTGTTCAGTCTGGAAACACAGAAGTCTTAAAAAGAATGAACAGAGGATATTCAAGAGAATGGTACTTGGATCGAATCAAGGCGATTAAAGAAAGAATTCCGGATTGTGCAATTTCAACCGACATCATAACTGGCTTTTGCGGTGAAACTGAAGAAGAGCATCAAGACACTGTTAGTTTGATGAAACTAGTGGAATACGACTATGCCTATATGTTTGCCTATTCGGAAAGACCAAAAACATTAGCAGAAAGAAAATTTGAAGACGATGTACCTGAAGAAGTAAAAAAGAGAAGGTTGACTGAAGTTATTGATTTACAGCAGGCATCTAGTTTGAAAAACAATCAGAAATATCTGAATAAAGAATATAAAGTATTGGTAGAAGGAGTTTCGAGAAGATCTGAAGAGCACATGTTTGGAAGAAATTCTCAGAATGCGGTATTTGTTTTTCCAAGAAAGGATAAGAAACCAGGAGATTATGTAACAGTGAAAGCTTATGACTGTACAGCCGCGACTCTTTTAAGTGAAATAGTAGAATAATTATGGATATTCAATCAGTAAAGCAGCGATTTGGTATTATTGGAAATACTCCAATGTTGAATCGTGCGTTGGAAATTGCCGTTCAGGTGGCTCCAACCGACATTTCTGTTTTGGTTACTGGAGAAAGTGGCACAGGGAAAGAAATAATTCCTCAAATCATTCATCAATTGAGTTCCAGAAAACACGGACCTTATATTGCAGTAAACTGTGGAGCAATACCTGAGGGAACTATCGATTCCGAATTATTTGGTCACGAAAAAGGATCGTTTACAGGAGCGGCCGGATCAAGAAAGGGATATTTTGAAGTCGCGGACGGAGGAACAATTTTTTTAGATGAAGTAGCTGAATTACCCTTGCAGACACAGGTAAGATTACTTAGAATCTTAGAAACTGGTGAATTTATCCGAGTAGGGTCTTCCCAAGTAATCAAAACGAATGTTCGCGTAGTAGCTGCAACCAACGAGAATATGCAGATTGCGATCAAAAAGGGAAAGTTTAGAGAAGATTTGTTTTATCGTCTGAGCACGGTTCCGATTCAATTGCCTCCATTGAAAGACCGTAAAGAAGACATCCATCTTTTGTTTAGAAAGTTTGCATCCGATTTTGCTGAAAAGTACAGAATGCCAGCAATCAAACTGGATCCAGATGCAATAGAGGCATTAACCAATTACAACTGGCCAGGAAACGTGCGTCAATTGAAAAATATAACGGAGCATATTTCCATTGTAGAGCAAAACAGATTGTTGGATGCACATACGCTTCTCTCCTATTTACCTCCGGTTCAATCGAATTTGCCACAAGTAGTGAACAGTGAAACGAAAAACGATTTTTCGGAAAGAGAGATTTTGTATAAAGTCTTGTTTGACATGAAAAATGACTTGAATGATCTGAAAGCTCTTGTCATGGACATGATTAAAAATGGAGGGAATGTAGATTTAACTGATGAAAAAGCCGATTTAATCAGTCGAATTTATTCGGATAGTCCAAGTGCCTCTAAATTATTACCTGCGGGCAAACCAGAGCCTTCTCCTTATATTCATCCTAAAACGCATGTTTATACGGATGCTCCACAAGAAAACATCGAAGAGCACGTTGAAGTAGAGGAATCTTTGTCCTTGGAAGATCGAGAAAAAGAATTGATCTCGAAAGCTTTGGAAAAACACAAAGGAAAACGTAAATATGCAGCACAGGAATTGGGGATCTCAGAAAGAACCCTTTATAGAAAAATCAAGGAGTACAATTTAAAGTGAAAAGTCTTTTCATCATATTTAGTTTCATTGCTGGAATTTACCTGTTGAATTCTTGTAAGGTAACCTATGGTTTCACCGATGGGACACCAGCATGTACAGAATGTAAAACATTTTCGGTATCTATTTTTGAAAACTCAAATCCTAATGCTCCTGTAAATTACGGCCAAATTTTCACTGAAGACCTTAAAGATGCCTTATTGAATCGAACCAAATATCAGTTGGTTGGAAATGAAGGGGATTTACAATTTGAAGGGAAAGTAACAGGCTATAATATCAGCCCAGTATCTATTCAAAACGATGAAAATGCAGCACAAAACAGACTGACCATTTCAATCAGTGTAATTCACAAGAATGCCTTAAAAGATAGTTTGAGCTTTAATCAAACATTTAGTCGATTTGCTGATTACCCATCGGATCAGGATATCAATTCAGTTCAGTCGGCTTTACTTGAAGAAATCAATCAACAGATCACACAAGACATATTGAACAAACTAAACTCTAACTGGTAAGTGAACCTAAGTAAGATCATAGCACATTTAGAAAATCATTCGATATTAGATTCGGACACATTAAAGCAGGCACTGGAATTGCATGAAAAATTTCCATATACCTCTTTGTTTCCAATGATTATTTTGAAAGGGTTGAAATCGACCAAGGATGTTCATTTTGAAGGAGAATTAAAAAAGCTAGCAATACAAGTTAATGATCGCGCTGTTTTAGAAAAGTATCTAGAAGAACCTGAAATTCCTTTGATTCATTCTACTGCAGATCTCATCAAAGAAGAAGCCAATGAATCTATTTCGCTTGCAACAACAGAGGAGATTGTACAAAAAGTATCTATCAAAGATGAAACTGAAGAAACTCAGACTAAGGAGGTTATCGCGAAAGAATTGAATGTAGAGGAACCAATATTGGAAAAAACTAAAACTGATGATCTCTCTGATCCAGTAATATCAGAAGGAAATTTTGAGCCAATAGCAAGTGATGAGAAAGACAAAAATTTAGAGTCTGAAGAGAACATCGAGTTGACAGATTCTAATAAAGCGACCATCAAAGAAGCTCAAAAAAGCATTGAGTTAAGTCCCGAAACTCTTAGAATCATAGCCGAAATAGAAAAGAAATATGGCGAAGTCAATCCAGAAAATGAATTTCAGTCCAAGGAAAAGACTCATTTAGAAGATGATCCTCATATTAAGGAAGAAATAGACCAGATTTCAGCAGAACCGAAAGAAAATAAACTGGAGGATTTAACTTTTGCGGAAGAAGGGAGTTTGGGAGAGCAGGAAACCAAGGAAGTTGATAGTTCTTTAGGAGATGATTTAAAAGAATATCAGGAAAAGAAGAGAAAGAAGAAGAAAAAGCATAAAAAGAAAAAGAAAGAGAAAAAGCTTTTTGAACAGCTAGGTAAAGATAGAGAAGAACTAGATTCCACAACAATTATTAGAGATGAAGATAAAATTCATGATGCTCTAGTCAATCAAAGTCAAAACACCCACTTTAAATTTAAAAAATACAAAGGAGAAGACGAAGACTATTATCATTTGGAAATTGATTTTTCAGATTTGGAACCAATTTATTATGAAGTGGAAGAAGAGGAGCTTGTTGATACAGACTTGCAAATGAAATTAGTGAATCCAGATCCTGAAAAAAAAGCAGATGTTTCAAAGAAAAAATTGAAAAAAACTTCTTCTGATTTAAAAAAAGAATTTCAAGAAGAACAAACTTCTTCTTCGTTTCAGGAACCTGTAAGAATCGAGGTAAATGAAAAGACGGAAATGACTTTTCTTGATTGGTTAAAGGCGAACAAAAATAGCCAATCACCAAAAGAAGAACGTCAAAAAAAGGCGAATGTAATCCAACGTGATGTGCTTATAGAAAAGTTCATTGAAGACGAACCAAGAATTTCAAAATCAAAAAAAGAATTCTTTTCACCAACAAAAAATGCCAAGAAAAGTTTACAAGATGACATGGAAATAGTTTCTGAAACATTGGCCGATTTACATGTTTATCAGGGGTCCTATGCAAAAGCCAAGAAGCTTTATGAAAAATTAATTTTGAAATTTCCGGAAAAAAAGAGTTTATTTGCAAAAAAATTGGAGGAGATCTCCGAATTAGAAAAGAAAAATTAGAACAAGATGTTAGGAGTTATTTATACATTGATCATTATTGCAAGTGTATTGTTGATCCTTGTGATTTTAATGCAAAATCCAAAAGGAGGTGGGTTTTCAACTGATTTTGGTTCAGCATCTCAGTTAGGAGGAGTGAGAAGAGCATCTGATTTTTTGGAAAAAGCCAGCTGGTCGCTTGCTACTTTTATAGTGGTGTTGGCATTAATTTCTCCAATGTGGTTGCCAACCACGGGAGAGGTTCAGGAGACAGAAACAGAAGGAGGAGCAGCTCCAATTCAACAAGGAGCACCGACAGGAAACCAAATTCCAACCGAATAAAATTCATTTTGAATAAATTTGAAAATGTCAGTCTGTCATGGAACTGACATTTTTTTTTGCTCTAGAAATTCTTTTTTATGCCATTTTTTCTAGGTATTCCATGTGGCACAAAATTAGTGATTGCCTAAACCGAAAGATTGTTTAACAAAAAAACGAAATAAATATGTCAACAAAATTCAAGCCTTTAGCAGATCGAGTTCTGATTAAGCCGGCTCCAGCAGAGGAAAAAACTGCAAGTGGAATCATCATACCTGATACGGCGAAAGAAAAACCACTACAAGGAGAAGTAGTAGCCGCCGGTCAGGGTAAAAAGGATGAACCCATGACAGTAAAAAAAGGTGACCAAGTTTTGTATGGTCAGTATTCAGGAACAGAAATTAAGTTAGATGGTTCGACCTTTCTTATTATGAGAGAGTCGGATGTTTACGGAATTTTATAATCAAAAAAATTAGAAAAAAATGGCAAAACAAATTCACTTTGACGTTGACGCTAGAGACAAGCTAAAAAATGGTGTAGATACTTTAGCAAATGCAGTAAAAGTAACTTTGGGACCGAAGGGAAGAAATGTGATCCTAGAAAAGAAGTTTGGGTCACCACATGTTACAAAAGACGGGGTTTCAGTTGCAAAAGAAATTGAACTAGCTGATCCAATTGAAAACATAGGGGCGCAAATGGTAAAAGAAGTCGCTTCGAAAACAGCGGATATTGCCGGTGACGGAACAACAACAGCAACTGTACTCGCACAGGCTATCGTTAATGCCGGATTGAAAAACGTTGCTGCAGGGGCGAATCCAATGGATCTTAAAAGGGGAATTGACAAAGCAGTTGAAGCAGTAGTTGCAGAGCTTAAGAAACTGTCTAAAGAAGTTGGTTCGGACAATAATAAGATCAAGCAGGTTGCAACAATTTCAGCAAATAATGATGAAACTATTGGAAGTTTAATTGCTGACGCGATGAAAGTTGTAGGGAACGACGGAGTGATTACAGTGGAAGAAGCAAAAGGAACGGAGACCGAAGTAAAAACTGTTGAGGGAATGCAATTCGATAGAGGATATCTTTCACCTTATTTTGTGACGAATACTGAAAAAATGGTTGCAGAATTAGAGAATCCCCAGATTCTAATTTACGATAAGAAGATTTCTAACATGAAAGATTTACTTCCTGTTTTGGAGCCTGTTGCGCAATCAGGAAAACCCCTTTTGATAATTGCTGAAGATGTTGAAAGTGAGGCATTGGCAACTTTAGTGGTAAATCGAATCAGAGGATCTTTAAAAATCGCTGCAGTAAAAGCTCCTGGATTTGGTGATCGTAGAAAAGCAATGTTGGAGGATATTGCAATCCTAACTGGAGGGGTAGTGATTTCGGAAGAAAGAGGTCTTTCTTTGGAAACAGCTACAGTAGACATGTTGGGAACAGCGGAAAAAATCGAGATTGATAAAGACAATACCACTATCATCAATGGTGCTGGAAATAAAAAAGAAATCAATGCCCGTGTTGCCCAAATAAAAGCACAAATTGAAACCACCACATCTGACTATGATAGAGAAAAGCTTCAAGAAAGATTGGCTAAATTAGCTGGTGGAGTTGCTGTTCTTTATGTTGGTGCAGCGACTGAAGTTGAAATGAAAGAGAAAAAAGACAGAGTGGATGATGCTTTAGCTGCTACACGAGCTGCTGTTGAAGAAGGAATCATACCTGGAGGAGGAGTAGCCTTAATTCGAGCTGGAGCTGTTTTAGAGAAACTCCAAGGTGCGAATGAAGATGAGAATACAGGGATTAAGATCATCACACGCGCTGTTGAAGAACCACTGCGTCAAATCATTGCAAATGCAGGAGGAGAAGGTGCTGTTGTTGTTCAAAAAATAAGAGAAGGTAAAGCTGATTTTGGTTACAATGCGAGAACTGAAAAGTATGAAAACCTTTATAAAGCAGGGGTAATTGATCCAACAAAAGTTACACGTATTGCAATGGAAAATGCAGCTTCAATTGCTTCTATGCTCTTGACCACAGAATGTGTGGTTGCTGAAGAGCCACAGGATGAATCGGCTGCCGCAATGGGTGGTGGTATGCCTGGTGGAATGCCTGGTATGATGTAATCGCATCATTGACGATCCAATCTTGCCGCTATTGCGGGTAGTGCGGAACGGCTATATATCTCGTAAAGACTGTCAGACTTGTTTTGGCAGTCTTTATTTTTGTTCAACCTCTTCAGGGTTGGTATGATTGTTCAACCCCTTTGGGGTTGCTTTTTTTAACCCCGTTAGGGTTTTTGTTTTGTTAAGGTGTTGTTATTTTTTCTTGTGTTGGTTGGTCTAATCCTTATCTTTAGAATTCCTATTTTGGATTCATGAACAATACCAGATTCAGATTTGTTGTCGCCTTTGGGATACTTGCCCTTGTGAGTATTATACTTACTCAAGTTTATTGGATTAATAAAACGATAGAAATTCAGAATATAAAGATTGAAGTAGCTCAAAGTCAGGACAGTTTGAACTATCAGCAATTCGTAAACAAGGCTAAAATATCATTAGCCAATGTTGTTAAAGAAATTCAACGCATCAATAATGACCCGATCGATTTATATAATCGTGTAAAGCAAGTTTCTGGAAATTCTTTTACAGTAGAAATAAATGATACCCTACACCCCTATTTTTTAGAAAGTCTTTTAATAAGAGAATTTGATGAGCAAGGAATCAAAGAAAAGTTTATTTACGGAATTTATGATTGTTTTACTGATTCAATTGTTTTTGGTAATGAAGTAAAAATAGAGAGTGACACGGTGATCACAAAGTCGTTTGACGTAAGTGATCATAAGATTAACTGGGATAAAAATGGACACTACTTTGGAGTGATTTTTCCAGATCTTCAGAATACCTCCTTAACCGAAATTCCTTCCGATATTACTCCGTGGATATACTTGTCAATAATTGTTGTTATCCTTATTGGATTTTTTGGTTTTTCTCTTCATATCATACTGAAGCAAAAGAGGTTATCAGAAATCAAAAATGACTTCATTAATAATATGACACATGAATTGAAAACGCCGATTTCTACAATCTCTTTATCAAGTGAAACTTTACTCAACGAAGAGATGCTGAAAGACAAAGATCGTGTTCTTAGATATGCTGGGATAATTTACAAAGAAAATAAACGACTTGAGAAGCAAGTAGAACGAGTATTGAACATCACCAAATTAGAAAAGAACCAGATTAAACTTGCAAAAGAAGAATTTGATCTCCATGAATTTATTGAAGAGGCAAAGGAAAATTTTGAAACGAATCAGTTAAAAGAAAATGGAAAATTTGAAATTCATTTGGAAGCCACAAATCCAGTTCTATTTGTAGATCCTGTGCACATCGGAAATGTTATTTACAACTTAATTGACAATGGCATCAAATACTCTAAAGACCCTTGTCACATTGAAGTTTCTACAAGAGACAGTAAAGAAGGCATTGTAGTTGAGATTATGGATCATGGAATTGGGATAAAAAAAGAAAATTTAAAGTATATTTTTGAAAAGTTTTATCGAGTTCCCACTGGGAATGTACATAATGTTAAAGGATTTGGACTTGGATTATTTTATGTAAAGCGAATTATCGAAGAACACGGAGGAACCATCCATGTGAAATCAACTCCTGGGAAAGGAAGTAAGTTCTATTTTTATTTACCAAAACAAGGCGCATGAACACGTTGAAAATATTATTAGCTGAAGACGATCTGAATTTAGGATTTGTGATCCAGGACCAATTAAAAATGAATGGTTTTACAGTTCATTTGGCGACCGATGGTAAAGAAGGTCTGAAAAAGTTTAATTCAGACACGTATCATTTATGTGTTTTAGATGTGATGATGCCTGAGAAGGATGGATTTAGTTTGGCAAAAGATATTCGAAAAATCAATAAAGATGTTCCCATCTTGTTTTTGACAGCCAAGTCTCAGATCGAAGATAAAATAGAAGGTTTTAAAGTAGGTGGAGACGATTATTTAACCAAGCCTTTCAGTGCAGAAGAATTGACTCTAAGAATAAGAGCTTTATTAAAAAGGGCCAATATAGAAATGGAACAAGATGCCGATATTTTTGAAATAGGTGAATATCATTTTGATTCCAATAATTATCAGCTGACTCACCCTAAATTTGAGAAAAAACTGACTAAAAAAGAGGCCGATATTTTAAAATTACTTTGCAAGAACAAAAACAAAGTTTTGCCAAGAGATATTGTTTTGAACTCTGTTTGGGGTCAGGATGATTATTTTGTTGGAAGATCCTTAGACGTGTTCATTACAAAGCTTAGAAAGTATTTGAAAGAAGACCCGAGTATCTCCATATCCAATGTACATGGGGTTGGATTTAAGTTGGAAATAGCATAAAACTAATTGACTTTGACTTTCTTGGGTCTTCGATCTAGGTAAAAAAAGATTTTGTTAGACTGACCCGCTGCTGCAATTTCCCATTCTGCTTTTTTCTCAAGCAGCAGGGTGTAAGTTTTTTCTAGTTTTGTTATTTCTTTTACATCTCTTTCCTCATCCGGCAACTTTAAAAACGCTTGCATTTTTTGCTTTAAGCTATCCAATTTGAAATTGATTTCATCTCGAATTTGACCATTGGTAGTATGATTGAGGTAATGAAATTCATTTTCGCAACGAGTCACATAATCCATTAATAAGTTTTCACAATTTTCATCCTCCATGGCGTAAAGTTCAAACTTAAATCCATCTTTCACTTCTCCGTTAAGAGGTACGAAATCTATTTTGAATTCTTTATCCTTGAGATTGGGATACTTCTCTAGAATAACATGTTTCAGTCTGGTATGTCTCTTATTATTAATAAAGTCTTTTAATCTTTTTGCCCTTTTAGAATCGGAAGATTCAAAACCTAATGTTGACACAGAATTATCTTGAAATGATGCATTGCTTGTCTCAGCAATAAATACGACGAATTCATATTTAACTTCCCAATTAGGTTCCATATCCTTGCCGGAATTACAAGAGTATAACAGAAATCCAAAAAGAAGCAAAAAAAAGAGCTTCATTTAATCTTTATGCTTGGATAGAATGATGGCTCTGGCAATAAATCCCACTCCCATCCCAATTGCTCCACCAGCAACTAAATTATTCGTATAAAATCCAACTCCTCCACCAACGAACATACATCCGGCAAAGACAAAATTTCCTATTTGATTCGATTTATCCATCTTACTTATTTCCTTCAACAGGTTCCATTTTCACGACTTGATAAACATCCTTACCATTTTGTGCGATGGGCTGAAAATAAGTTCCGTTGTAATAAACATAAATTTGATCTTCGATTTCCTGTTCCTCACCTCCTTCAGGAATATTGGTAACAACGGCTCCATCAGGAGCTTCAACCACAGTAAACCCTTTATCATTTTTTTCATAGAACACGCCACCAAAGTATAAATACTCCTTCTCATTTAGGGTAATTGTTTCATAACCATTTGGCATTTCATTTATTGTGATATTTATCGGAGCTTCAACCACTGTGTACTGATTGTTTTTCTCGACATAATAGACCCCTTCATTATAATAATACTTCTGATTATTTAATTCAACTATTACAGCAGTAGCCACCATAGTAGTTAGTACAAAGCCAACCGGATGCCAAAATGTACCATAGTAAAATGGTCTGTACGGGTGATAATAATAAGGGCGATATCCACGATAGCCATTATAATAGTGATTGGAATGATGCACATTGACATGCACATTTCGATTCACATTCACATTTCTATTCACATTGACATTCTTGTTGTTGATATTCACCTTATTGCCGACATTACCATTGTTCACAGGTCTGGAATTTCCTCCATTAGCTGGTCTGACATTTCCATTATTCACCGGTCTTTGAATATTTGAACCGCCACGATTAGGTGTTGAGGGATTTGCCGGCTTCACATTCGGTTTAGAGTGGATATTATTATTGGCTGGTTTTTGAAAATTTTGGCTTGGAGTTCGGTTTGGGGCCTTGAAAGAACCACCATTCACATTTCCTCCAGCAGGTCGGGAGACACCTCCACCACCACCAGCGGGACGGGAAAATCCACCTCCACTTCGATCACCTCCACCATGGCCAAATCTTTGAGCCAACGTGAAATTTGTTTCTACAATAAGAAAAAGCGAAAGAATCAAACTTATACTAATAGATATTTTCATCATGACAATTTTTTAAGAGGTTCATTTACCGCATCAGCAGGGGGACTAAATTCAAACATACTTTCTGGTAATTTTGGATCCAATTGCCAATTTTTGAACATGGATTTATATTTCTCACCTGTTGCATTGTATCTTATGAATAATCCTCCGGGCAAATTTTCATTCTTATTGATAAAAATGTAAACGTCTGTTTCTTTATTTTTAGCTAAAATTACATCCAAAGGAACCTCTAAAATTGTGGTATCTCCTAGGTAAATAATCGAGTCTGAAAACTGAATTAAATCGTCGGTCAAAGTTGGATAGAAAAAATCCGCGGCAGGGAATTTCAGTCCTTTTTCTTCATTTAGTTTGGTAATCATCCCCAAAGTTGAAGATGGAGCAGAAAGAGAATCATAGGTATGGTTTAAATAATTGTAGGACTCTAAAGAACTCCCATTATACCAAACCCCATATTCTTTATCGATTGCTCTACAGTGCAAATGTAATTTATTCGAATCGCTAAAATAGATATCAAATTCCTTGGTTGGTTGAAAGACCGTATCACCAGCTTCTAACTCAGCAGAATGAAGAGTGAATGAACAGGAATTCAGTTCTCCGATTTTGGAAGTTAATTTATCCAAAATTTCTTCTGCATTTTTATCCAGAAACATTTCTTTTGGTGGAGGAAGTTCTTGATTTTGCTCAGTTTTCTTCTCTTCACTCGAACAAGAAGCAAGAAGAATAAATACTCCTATAAAGGTGATCCAACTTTTATACATACAACAATGCTTTGCAATTTTCAGCAAAGATAGGAATCTTGCTGATTTACAATAGTATTAATTAAAAAAAGCGACCCAAAAGCCGCTTTTCAAAACAAACGAAACAGAAAAACTATAGTTTACCCAATTCTTCTTTTACAATCATTGAAATTACTTTGCCATCAGCTTTTCCTGCTAGTTCTTTAGACATAGGACCCATTACTTTTCCCATGTCTTGCGGACCACTGGCACCCACGGCAGCAATTTTCTTTTGAACTTCGTTCCGCACCTCATCATCTGAAAGCATTTTTGGGAGATATGCTTCAATGATATCCGCTTGAAATTTTTCATCAGCCGCCAAATCCTCTCTTCCTTGCTCAACGTACAATTGGTATGAATCCAATCTTTGTTTATGCAGTTTCAGAACGATTTTATTTTCGACTTCTTCAGAAACTTCTCCATTTCCAGAGGTGGCTTCCAATAATAATTTTGCTTTGATATCTCTTAATGCAGCCAATTTCTCTTTTTCTTTAGCAAGCATGGCTGCCTTGATATCTGCATTGATTTTTTCAGTTAAACTCATGATTAATCTACGTTGTCGTGAAGAAATGAATTATTGCTTTTCAGACCCGTGCTATCTCCTTCGTCATTTTCACCCAAAGTGAATCTTGAGATATTATTTTCAGAAGAATGTGGCACATCGTCCAAATTGACATTCTTTCTTAAATAAGCTGGTTCTGACTCCAAGGAATCCACTCCATCAGCCGACTTTAATTTATCCGTATAATTTCTGATATTATTAAGTCTTTCTTGAGATTTCGCTTGCTGCTCTTCTTGCGACAATACAGTCTTTGGTTGTTGCACACTCAATGAAGGTGAATCCTCTTCCGTTTCATCATCTTCCAAATAATATCTAGTTACCTCTTCTTGTTCTTCAGTGGATTCAGAAGCATTCTCATTAGAAGTTAAATTCCAATTGAAACTTCCTTGTTCCATGGAGGATTTATCTTCTTTTGCCTCTGTCTCATCTTTCGTCTTCAAGAAAGGTTCTGACTCCATTTCCTCTTCAACAGAATTTTCTACTTCTGTAGAAGTTTCTGACCATTGATTTGCAGATTGAGGAATAGATTCTTCTTTTTTTGGTTCTTCTTCAAGCACCATTTTTTTCTTTTCAGGAGCTCTTTCGAAACCAGTAATTGGAGACGATTGGAATCCCGTTGCGATCAAAGTAACGCAAATTCCTTCTCCTAGAGTTTCATCTTTTCCGTGACCCCAGATCACATCTGCAGATGATCCTGCTTCATCTTGAATATAATCCGTGATTTCAGCGATTTCATCCATTAAGATCTCCTTTTCTCCGTAAGTGATATTCAACAGAACGTATTTCGCTCCTTCGATGTCGTTATCATTTAATAATGGAGACGAAAGTGCTTTAGAAACTGCTTCATGAGCTCTATTTTCACCTTCCGCAACGGCAGATCCCATAATGGCCACACCACTATCTCTCATCACCGTGTTTACATCATTGAAATCGACGTTGATTGCTCCTGTTACCGAAATTACTTCAGCGATTCCTTTGGCTGCAGAAGTCAATACGTTGTCTGCTTGTTCGAAAGCATTTCCTAAAGTCAAGTTTCCAAACATATCACGTAATCGATCGTTGTTGATTACCAGAATAGTGTCCACTTCACTTCTTAAGTTATCAAGCCCTTCTTCCGCTTGAATTCTTCTTTTTCTACCTTCGAAAGTAAATGGTACCGTTACAATAGCCACCGTTAAGATTCCCATTTCTTTAGCAATCTTAGCAATAACTGGCCCTGCTCCTGTTCCAGTTCCACCACCCATTCCGGCAGTGATGAACACCATTTTTGTATTCTTTGATAGAATATCTTTTACATCGTCGATATTTTCTACCGCCGCATTCTTTCCAATTTCAGGAATAGATCCCGCACCTCTACCTTCTGTAAGGCTGGCACCTAATTGAATTTTGATAGGCACTGGACTTGCATCCAAAGCCTGGGCATCAGTATTGCAGACGATGAAATCCACTCCTTTGATCCCCTGATTATACATGTGGTTGACCGCATTGGATCCTCCACCACCAACTCCAATCACTTTGATGATCGAAGATTGATCTTTTGGTAAATCGAATTCCAGGTTACTCATAATTATGTTGTTTGTTTGTTTTGCTATAATTTATTCTTCCTCTCCAGCTTCAAAGAACTCTTTCGATTTATTGATGATTTTATCAAAAAATCCAGAGCTTCTCTTTCTAGAGTGTTGTTTCACAGTTTCTTCTTTTACACTTTCCACTTTTTCAGATTTATCCAATCCTTTGATTACTAAACCAATACCTGTTGCGTATTTTGGTGAGGTCAAATTGTCGAATTTCGCTGTCGCAGCTAAGTGTTCATTGGGATATCCAATTCTCGCATCCATTCCAGTCACATATTCGAATAGCTGGGTGATGTGTTTTAATTGGGAACCTCCTCCTGTTACCACGATACCACCGATAAGCTTTTTCGCGTATCCAGAATTTTGAATTTCGTAGTGTACATGTTCAATAATTTCCTCCATTCTGGCTTGAATAATGTTGGCCAAATTCTTCAAAGAAATTTCTTTTGGTGCACGACCTCTCAATCCAGGAATACAAACAATTTCATTCTCCTGAGATTCACTCGCCAAAGCCGAACCGAATTTAACTTTCAGCTTTTCAGCTTGTTTTTTCATGATCGTACATCCTTCTTTGATGTCTTCTGTAATTACATTTCCACCAAAAGGAATAACTGCAGTATGTCTGATAATCCCATCTTGGAAAATGGCAATATCTGTTGTACCACCTCCAATATCAACCAAAACCACACCCGCTTCTTTCTCTTCTTCAGATAAAACGGCTTCTGATGAGGCAATTGGTTCCAAAATGATTTCATCCACTTCCAGACCCGACTTGGAAACGCATTTTTGAATGTTTTTCGCAGCAGACACTTGTCCGGTAATGATATGGAAATTCGCTTCCAATCTCACTCCCGACATTCCGATAGGATCTTTGATACCTTGTTCAGCATCCACGATATACTCCTGAGGAAGTACGTGAATGATTTCCTCTCCAGGTTTCATCACCAATTGGTACATATCTTCGATCAAACGATCAATGTCAAACTGAGAAACCTCGTCGTTTTCCGAGTTTTTTCTTGTATAGATACCTCTGTGTTGTAACGAACGAATGTGCTGACCCGCAATCCCCACGTTGACCACTTTAATTTTAAGCTGTCCTTCGTCGATATTTTCTTCCGCAAGTCTTACCGCCTCTTTAATAGAAGCCACTGTTTTTTCAATATTGGCGACTACTCCACGAGTTACACCAATCGATTCCGTTTGACCTACAGATAAAATCTCAACTTTACCGTGCTCATTTTTTCGACCCACCAAACATGCGATTTTGGTAGTTCCGATATCTAATCCAACAACAACTGTATTTTCAGCCATAGTTATTCTTTTTTTGTACAAACGATTTGATCCTTGTACTGAACGTTAATTTCTTTATAGTTATCCCAACCTGTTTTTGGGATCCCGTATTTGTAAAACAACTTTAGTTTCTCAAATTTTGCAGGTATGTCTTCCGCTTTCCCGAAGATCACTTTTTGGTCGCCCAATAAGGTAATCAACTCAAAATCACCCTCTTTATTCAAATAAATTTGTGTGATTAAAGAAGACAACTCTACATCTTTACAAACATAATCGGATAACTCATAGACTTCATCCACAATATTTTTATTTATCAAAGTTTGATTGTGAATTATGTTTACATCATCTTCAAAATCGGATTTTTCAAACTCCCCTGTAATTGGGATTACCCTTGCAGAAAACTTTCTGGAAATTGGCATCACCTTTTTATCAGAATCCAAATAAAAACTCTCTCCATTTCTATCGATTAATCGTACGATGGGTTCTCGGAGCACACAGCTGATTTCCCATTTTCCATCTAACCTGAAAAACACTTTGGCAGCCTTCACTTCAGGCATTCCATTTAATGCGAGTTCTACCTTATCGATATCCAGTTCCTTGAATTTTTGATCTTCCCAAACCAAATGCATGTTTTGCAGTCGATTTAAGACATCAGTTTGAGTAAGAAAGACCATGTTTTCTGGAGCCTCCAGTTTAATTTCCGGCTTCGACAGCAACATTTCCTCACGATCTTTTTTCACGAATCCCATTAATAGGATAAGTAGAACAATGAAGAAGCTCCATCCAAAATAAGGTATGTATTTTTTAAACTTTTTCATTCTTCAACTGATTCGTTATGGGTTTTACAAATCGATCAATATCTCCAGCTCCCATGGTAAGAAGCACATCAAAATCATTGTCTTTTATCTCATTCAGCACATCTTCTTTTTGTACCAGTTTTCCAGGACATTGGATCTTTTCCAATAATTTTTCACTTGTAATTCCTGGAATAGGCAATTCCCTAGCTGGATAAATAGGCATGAGATAACACTCATCTGATTTGGAAAGTTCTTCTGCAAAATCATCCATAAAATCCTGGGTTCTACTGAACAAATGCGGTTGAAATATTGCTCTCACCCTTTTTCCTGGGAATAATAAGCGGACAGACTCTAGAAAAGCTTTAATTTCTTTTGGGTGATGGGCGTAATCATCAATATAGACTTTTGGAGCTCTTAAGTGAATGTCGAATCTTCGGTACACTCCTTTAAAAGAAGCTAAAGATTTCAGGATGTTTGCTTCAGGAATATCCAGAAATTTTGACATGGCGAAAACAGCAAGTGCATTTTCGGCATTGTGGATTCCGGGCAGACCTAATTCTACATTTTTGATCTTATTTCCATTCAGATTGTCTCGAATATCAAATTGGAATTTACCGTTTTCATATCTAAACTTTTCTCCAAAAAAATCAGCTGAAGGTTCGTGTATCGAATAGGTAAAATTCCTTCCGTGAAAATGATAGTCCAGTTCTTTTTTGATTACACAACAACCTAAGTCATTAGTAAGATCGATGTATTCCTGAAAAGTCTTTTTAATTGTTGCATCATCCTGATAAATATCCAAATGATCTGGATCGGTAGAAGTCAGAATGGAGCAAAACGGACTCAATTGTAAAAAAGATCGATCAAATTCATCTGCTTCTACAACCGTGTATTCGGAGTCTTTATTAATGATCAAATTAGAATTATAATTGGAAGAAATTCCTCCTAAAAAGGCATTACATCCTAATTCTGACTCGTGAAGCACATGAGCAAGCATGGTTGAAGTTGTTGTTTTTCCATGCGTACCTGCCACACCGATTCCTTTTGAATTTCTTGTAATCAATCCTAAAACTTGCGACCTTTTCAAAACCTCAAAACCAGAATTTTGAAAATGAACCAATTCAGAAAAATCCTTTGGAATGGCTGGGGTAAAAATGATCAAGGAAGTATTCGGTGAAAAAGAAGATAAATCCGACTTCGCCTCAAAATCCACTGGAATACCTTCTTTCATTAATTCATCCGTAAGTTCAGAAGGCGTTTTATCGTAGCCTGAAACCTGAAAACCTTGGTTGTGGAAATAACGCGCCAGGGCAGACATTCCGATTCCGCCGATACCTAAAAAATAGATGTTATGGTACTTCTTTAATTCCACTTAAACGATTTGCTTAATTTCTTCCAGGATCAAATCCGTAGCATGATCCAAGGCCATTTCTTTTATGTTCTTACTTAGTTCTTTTTGTTGATCTTCATTTTGATAAAGACTCAATATCTCCTTACCTAGATTGGCTTCTGCATCCACATCTTTTACTAGAAGGGCCGCATTATTTTTGGTGAGTGCCAAGGCATTTTTCGTTTGATGATCCTCCGCCACATTTGGAGAAGGCACCAAGATGACCGGTTTCCCAATAATGGTCAATTCAGAAATGGAAATAGCTCCGGCACGACTCACAATAAAATCAGCACAAGCATAGGCCTCATCCATATTGTAGATAAAATCTGAAAGAAAAATATTAGGATGATTTGGTACTAGTTTTTGATAATCCTCAATGTAAAATTTACCGCATTGCCAGATAATCTGAATATCTTTTTCCAATAGGCTATCCTTTGCAGCTAGAATACTTTTATTGATGGTTCTTGCCCCAAGAGATCCGCCTATCACAAGTAAAGTCTTTTTATTCGGATCTAAATTAAAGGCCTTGAATCCATTTTCTCTTTTACCTTCAATTGTTACCACTTCTTTTCGAACAGGATTTCCGGTCATCACGATTTTTTCTTTGGGGAAGAATTTCTCCATTCCGTCATAAGCCACACAAATCTTTTTCACCTTTTTCGAAAGCCATTTATTTGTTTTTCCTGCGAATGAATTTTGTTCTTGAATTAAAGTCGGGATTCCCAATGAGTTTGCAGCACGTAAAGTAGGTGCAGAAGCGTATCCTCCCACTCCAATCACTACATCAGGACCAAAATCTTTGATAATCTTTTTGGCTTTGCTCACCGCTTTCATCACCATAAAAGGAAACTTGATGAGATCCAATGATAATTTTCTCGACAAACCACGGATATGGAGACCAATAATCTTGTATCCAGACTTTGGAACCTTTTCCATTTCCATTTTTCCTTCGGCACCGATAAAGAGAATTTCCGCATCAGGGTATTCTTCCTTGATTCGATTGGCAATCGCAATGGCGGGAAAAATGTGTCCGCCAGTACCTCCACCAGAAATGATCACTTTATGCAACTTCGAGCTCATTGTCGTTTGTTTTAATATTGTTTGTTTCAGACTCTTCCTCTACCGGATTATATTTTCGGGAAATACTTTGAATAATTCCCAGAGAAACACAAGTCATCACCATAGAAGAACCTCCCATACCAAGTAGGGGCATATTTTGTCCCGTAACCGGAAAAATTCCAGTACATACTCCCATGTTTACAATGGCTTGGAACATAAAGATCATCCCAAGCCCAATGACCAGATAGGACTCCGTGAGTTTCTCTGTTTTAAGGGCGATCCGTATCATCCTAAAAAAGAGAATGAGATAGACCATGATGATCAGCATGCCTAAAATAGGACCAAATTCTTCGATAAAAAGAGCGAAATAGAAATCCGCATATCCTTCTGCGATATAGTATTTTAATTCTCCGTTTCCTGGACCTTTCCCCAATAATGGTGCAGAAGCGATGGCCTTTTTCGCATTCTCGACCTGGGGATTCGTTTTTGCAAGATTTTCTGATTCATCATTACTAAAAACCCTGTTGTACCAAGTATGCGCACGAGGAAATATCCCAACGTTGGTGGTGAGTTCGACCGTGATCAGTAGAGAAAACAAAACCACCAGAACACCAACAACCGCCAGTATATGTTTCATTAGGGCACCTGCCAAAAACATGATCGCCGTACAAATCACAAATAGCATGGCAGCAGTAGAGAAATTATCTCTAAGAATAAGCACTACGGTCAGTAAAACTGGACCCATGGCAGGCCAGAAACCCTCTTTAAAATCTTTGATCTTGGACTTTTTTACTGCCAGGATATTGGACAGATAAAGTACCAATGCAACTTTGGCGAAATCGGAAGTTTGAAAGGTAAATGGCAAGAAAGGAATCTTAAGCCATCTTCCGGCATCATTTACTCTCACTCCAAAAAAGAAAGTGAAGATGAGTAAGGCGATTGCCAGATAGAATCCAAATTTCGACAATTTAATGAAATACTTGGGGTCGATCCGATGAATTTGGTACATAGCAAACAAACCTAAAATCAGATAAAAGATATGTTTGAACATGTATTTAATCGGACTTCCTCCCTCTGTATTTACTAATACCGGAATAAAACTGAAGACCGTAATGATAGACACGATCGACAGGAACAAGGTGAGAATCCACATCACCTTATCACCTTCCAGATATTTTAATATTCGTTGCAAATTATGACCAAAGTTTGGTTACTTCATTTCTAAATAATTCACCTCTTTCTCGGATTGTCTTTTCAGGAAGAATTGCGGGGGCATACACTAAATAAGCATTGTCATTCAGACTTTCCCATCCCAGCTTTACAGCATCTTGCAAAGAAGGAACATGAACCGCACCGGAACCTAATTTTTCAAAAGGATTGTTTTCACCAACATGTATGATTTTATCCAATTTGTTTAGGAGTCCGCCTAAAATTCCGTGAAAATTGATCTCCGAATAATCCATTTCGGTGATCCATACTACTCTTTCTCTGACCGCCGAAATAGCTTCCAGAGCAGATTCGATGTCCGTAGAACTCGCATTATTCAAAATCACTTTCCCATCTTGTTCCCAAACTACCTCAAGTTTATTGGGCACATTTCTAAATTGGGCCAATTGATTTTCTCGAGCCTGGACTAATTTTTCAAACTCAACTGTTTCAAATTTCTTTTCCATAGACCCTAGTTTAAAGAGCTCTTACAGCTGCCTTAAACTGGTTGCCACGGTCCTCAAAATTCTCAAACAGATCAAAACTCGCACAAGCGGGAGACAACAAAACAGTTTCTCCTTTGTTTGCTAATTGGTAACCGTAAGCAACAGCTTCAGTAGCTGAACTTGCTTCCACAATCGTATCAACAATCCCATCAAACGCATCAATAATTTTTTGATTCTCCTTACCCAGACAGATAATCGCAGACACTTTTTCTGCAACCATTTCTTCCAAGGCAGAATAGTCATTTCCTTTATCGACTCCTCCTACGATCCATACAGTTCGGTTTTCCATGCTTTCAAGCGCATACCAAGTAGAGTTCACATTTGTTGCTTTGGAATCATTTACGAATCCAATTCCGTGAACACTCGCTACAAATTCCAGTCTGTGTTCTACATTCTGGAAGTCAGAAAGTGATTCTCTAACACTTTCTTTTCTGATTTCTAAGATTCTCCCGGCTATCCCACTGGCCAGGGAATTCTGTGTGTTGTGGCTACCTTTCAAAGCCAAATCATAAATAGACATGTTTAATTGATCGTTTATATTGATTGTTATTTGTTTGTTATTTCGGAATCCGGCCATTCCTTCAGTTTCCACAAGGGAAAAAGGCGCCAGATTGGTGTGCAGGTCCATAGCCTCCACTTTATTTCGAATCACTTCATCATCGTAATTGTAGATGAACCAGCAATGCTCATCCAGATTTTGGGTAATGCGCATTTTTGAGTTCGCATATTTGTCAAAATCGTAATCGTATCGATCCAAATGATCCGGAGTGATGTTCATGAGAACCGAGATAAATGGTTTGGTTTTGTACATTCCATCTAACTGGAAAGAACTTAATTCAATCACGAAATAATCATGATCTCCTTCAGCCACTTTCGCTGCAAAACTTTCACCCACGTTCCCACAAAGCACCACATCCAATCCTCCCTTTTTCATGATGTGGAATATCAGACTTGCTGTGGTTGTTTTACCGTTGGAACCCGTGACACAGATAAGCTTGGCATCCGTAAACTGAGCCGCAAATTCAATCTCTGAGATTACTGGAATTTTAGCCTCTTTCGCCTTTTGAATGATGGCTACCTTTTCAGGAATTCCAGGAGATTTCACAATGCAGTCTGCTTTTAGAATTCGTTCGAAGTCATGCGTACCTTCTTCAAAAGCAATATGCTCTTCCTCCAAGACAGATTTGTATTTCTTTTTGATCGAACCAAAATCCGACACAAAAACATCAAACCCTTTGGATTTAGCAAGCTGAGCAGCACCCACGCCACTTTCTCCTGCTCCAATGATTGCTATGTTTAGTACATCTGCCAATTATCTTAATTTCAGTGTCACAATGGTGATTACAGCGAGAATTACTCCCACAATCCAGAATCGACCGACAATTTTTGCTTCGTGTAATCCTAATTTTTGGTAATGATGATGGAGGGGAGCCATTTTGAAGATTCTTCTTCCTTCTCCGTATTTTCTTTTAGTGAATTTGAACCAGCCTACCTGCATGATTACAGAGAGGTTTTCTACCAAGAACACCCCGCATAAAACTGGAATTAGTAATTCCTTTCTAATTGCAATCGAGAATACAGCAATGATTCCACCCAAAGCCAAAGAGCCCGTATCCCCCATGAAAACAGAGGCTGGGTAGGCATTGTACCATAAAAACCCAACACAGGCTCCGATAAAGGCGGAAATGAAGACCACCAGTTCACCCGAATTCGGAATGTACATTACGTTGAGGTAATCCGAGAAATTAATGTTTCCTGAGACGTAAGCTAGTATCGCCAGAGCCAAACCAATAATGGCTGAAGTACCAGTAGCTAAACCATCCAATCCGTCCGTCATGTTTGCCCCATTGGAAACTGCAATTACAATCAGAATCACCCAAGGAATGTAGAATAGCCATCCCCAGGATTTATTTTGATCCCCCACGACCCAGTTGTAATTAAATTCATTGTTTTTCACAAAAGGAATGGTGGTGGTCATGTCCTTTCTTTCTATCCATTTAGAGTTTCCATCTTCACAGAATTCATGTAAATCGGTTACTTCTGTTCCTGAAATCTCTTTATCAATCGGCACTTTTTCATGCACTTTTACATCAGGATGGAAATAGAGAATTGCTCCGACAATTACTCCAACTCCAATTTGTCCGACAACCTTGAACTTTCCAGCCAGTCCAGCCTTATTCTTTTTGAAAACTTTGATATAATCATCCAGAAATCCGATTAACCCCAGCCATACAGTTGCGATCAACATGGTGATGATGTAGATATTTTCCAGTTTGGCAAAAAGGAGAGTAGGAACTAAAATGGCACCTAGAATGATTAATCCACCCATGGTTGGTGTTCCCTCTTTTTCTTTCTGACCTTCCAATCCGAGGTCACGAACCGATTCACCAATTTGTAATTTTCTTAAAGCATTGATCAATCTTTTCCCAAAAAGCATGGAAATGATAAGGGAAGTAATCAACGCCATGGCTGATCTGAAGGAGATATAATGAAACACTCCTGCTCCGGATAAACCTAATTCTTCTAAGTAATCAAATAGATAGTAAAACATTATTTATCAAGTTGTTTGAATGTGTTATTTAGTTCTTCGAAATCGTCAAAGTGATGTTTCACTCCGTTGATGTCTTGGTATTTCTCATGTCCTTTTCCAGCTACCAAAATGATGTCTCCCGGTTGTGCCATTGTACAAGCCACTTTAATTGCCTCTCTCCTATCGGTAATGGCCAGTGATTTGGATTGATCCACTACATCGAGACCCGCTTTCATGTCTTGAATGATTTGTTCTGGATTCTCTGTTCTTGGGTTATCCGAAGTCAGAATCACCTGATTGCTTAAAGTCGCAGCAATCTTAGCCATAAGAGGCCTTTTTCCTTTATCTCGATCTCCACCACACCCGACTACGGTTAGCACTTTTTCATTTTGAGTTCGAATATCTTTGATGGTTTTCAATACATTTTCAAGTGCATCGGGAGTGTGAGCATAATCCACAATGGAAATCACACCAGATTTAGATTTTGAATATTCAAACCTTCCTTCTACTGAGCCTAATTTTGACAGATGAGTCAAGACATCCAGCTTATCAAAATCCAATGCTACTGCCACGCCGTAAACCAATAGCAAGTTGTAAGCATTGAAGCTTCCGATCAATTTGGACCAGAATTCTTGTCCATCGATATTCATCACCAATCCCGAGAATCCATTTTCCAGAATTTTCCCGTGGAAGTCACACAATGATTTTAATCCATAGGAAAGCACCTTTGCGTGTGTATTTTGAACCATGATGGATCCATTTTTATCATCATGATTGAATAGAGCAATGGATCCAGATTTGAGTTCGTCAAAAAATCGCTTTTTTGCATCTCGGTAGTCGGCAAAAGTTGGGTGATAATCCAAGTGATCACGTGACAAATTTGTAAAGCCAGCCACATCAAAATCCAAACCTGCAATTCTTCTTTGATCCACCGCATGTGAACTCACTTCCATGAAGCAATAATCACATCCTTCTTCGACCATGCGAGCGAGTAATTCATTTAAGGAAACCGGATCTGGAGTTGTATGCGTGGAAGGAATCACTTCATCTCCAATTTTATTTTCAACGGTAGACAATTTGCCCGCTTTGTACCCCATCAAGGTGAACAATTCGTGTAATAGGGTAACCGTCGTTGTTTTACCATTGGTCCCTGTAATTCCGATCAGCTGTAATTCTCTAGATGGATTGTCAAAGAAATTGGAAGCCATTTGTCCGAGCGCTTCGTGAGAATCTTCTACTTTAATGTAGGTTACTCCGTCGCTCATGGTCTCAGGTAATCTTTCCGCCACGATTACTACCGCCCCCATATCAATGGCCTTCTGCATGTATTCATGACCATCTACCGTAGCACCAACTACCGCAACAAAACAATCACCTTTTTCTACCTTTCTAGAATCAAACTGGATGGATCTTACACTTTGATCCATGTCTCCCACTGTTTCTCGGATTGGTACTTTATATAATATGTCCGTTAATGCGTTCAATTCAGTTCAATTTGAATTTTTGTTCCTTTTATTACTTCTGATCCAGCTTCCACAGACTGACTCGTCACCCTTCCAACTCCACTTGCCACAACCACTAAACCTCTGTTTTCGAGTAAATACAAAGCATCTTTCAATCCCATCCCTACTACATTGGGGACAGTGGGACCGATATATCTTTTCTCGATTTTCACTTTAGAATCTGATTCATTGCTTACACCCCAATCGAAATCCGACCCTTCCACACCGTATTTGATCTGTGCCATTTTCATAGCCGATTTCAAGTCGCTTACTCTTCCATTTTTAATTTTTGGAATAGAATTCACATTTGGAAGGTCATTGATCGCTTCGTGGAAATTGAGAGAAGTTGCATTTACTTTATTGGCAATTTTTGTAAATACCGTTCCAGATACTTTGGATCCATAGATGTCCTTATTGGGAGCCGCAATCACTACAATACAAGAGTATTTTGGATTATCAGCAGGAAAATAGCCTACGAAAGAAGCCTGGTGTTTTACATCCTTATCGTTTCCATATCCAGCCGAATTTTGAGCGATACGAGCCGTACCCGTTTTACCAGCAATTTTAAAACTTGCCGCTTGCAAACTTTTCCCCGTACCATTCTCAACAACTCCTTCCAAACAAGACTTCACTGCCACCAGTGTGGAAGGTGAGCACAATCTTGGGTTCAGGATTTCAGAGCCATAAGTTTGAATGGTTTTATTCCCATCCATAACCTTGGACACAAAATAAGGCTTCATCACCACCCCGTTATTAGCCACTCCGTTGTAGAAAGTGAGAATCTGCAAAGGCGTGAGTCGAACTTCATATCCGATACTCATCCATGGAATTGAAATTCCGGACCAACCTTCATCCCCCGCATTTCGAATTGTGGGATCCGGTTCTCCTTTCAACAGAATTCCAAGTGGATCTCCTAAACCAAAAGACTTGATCCGATCTACAAAATCCTGAGGAGTGTTTTTGTACGCATTATTGACAGCTTCTGCAATCACATTGGAAGAAACTTCAAAAGCCTTTTTAAGCGAGATCATGCCATAACCTCCTGGCTTGGAATCGTGCAAATAAGAATCATAGAATTTGTATTTGCCTTTAGCATTTACCAAGTCATTCAAAGACATTTTTCCATCTTCCAGAAGAGCCATGATCGAAGCTAATTTGAATGTTGAACCAGGCTCAGTAGACCTTCCAATCGCATGATTGTAATCTTCATAATATTTCCCGTCCGTCCCTTTGGAAAGATTTGCAATTGCCTTGATCTTCCCTGTCTCCACCTCCATTACGATGACACAACCGAGTTTTGCATCTTGCTCCTGCAACTGTCTTTCCAACTCCGTTTCCGCCACATCTTGAATGGTCAAATCGATGGTCGTCCACACATCGTATCCCGTTACCGGATCTTGTTGAATCTCGTTTGGAATTGGTTTCCATCCTCCACTCACTTTTTTGCGCAGTTCTTTTCCAGGAGTTCCTGCTAAGAAAGTATTGAATGCCCCTTCGATACCCACATTCACTCCACTTTCACGTATTACCCCGACAGTTCTAGCCGCTAGAGCTCCATTTGGTCTTTTTCTAATGATTTGTGGAATAGCAATGAAGCCACCTTTATTGGGTCCTAAACTAAAAATGGGCGCTTTTTCCAGTTCACCTTTGATGTCATGAGGCACTTTTCTTTTAATCAGCAAAAACTGATTGTCTCTATTTTCACGGATATAGGTCACCCACTCTCTTGGGGTTTTGATTTGAAGCAGATTGGTCAAAACCATTCCCAAAGAATCCACTTTTTCATCCAGTAGTTCTTTTTTCACCGTTTTTACATCCATTCGGATTTCGTAAATCGGAACAGAAGTAGACAGAATCTCCCCTTCTTCCGCCAAAATATCTCCTCGAATAGCAGGGATTTCGAAAACCTTTTCCTCCAGATCATCATCCTTCAAGAAATCTCCAATAGAATCATATTGAATGGCAAATACTTTGACCACGATTGCTACCATGAACAGCACGAAAAAGATGTAGTAGAGATACATCTTCAAAAAGATTGTTTTATTTTTTTCCGTGTCAGCCAATTTACTCCGCTAGTATTTTTTTTGGTGCTTCCTTATCCGACTCCTTCAATCCAAGGGGCTCGAGATTTCTCACCATATTTGGTCTTCTTTTTTTCCAGTACAATTCAGAACCGTAAGTCACTTTTTGCGCATTGATCTCCCCCAGTTCCGTCTTTGTTTTTTCGATATTGTTATTTAGTTCCTGCATGTAGTAGCCTTTTGCGATGAGCAATACCACCAAAACCCCTACAAATGCCAGGAAAGGGAAATTATCCAACACATACTTTTTTGTCAGAAAATCCCCATTCATGAGCTGATTCAGCGTACGAGATTCCGAAATTCGCTCGTCAGCCGTTTTCTTTTTTCTTCGGCTTGCCTTCCTTTTCGGTTGCTTCTCTTCGGCTGCAGCTTTGTTCAGCTCCTCGAGTTGTTCCTTATTTATGAATTCGTTTCCCATGCTACTTTTTCAGCAATTCTAAGTTTTGCACTTCTGCTTCGTGTATTTCGTTCTTGTTCTTCGGAATCCGGAATAATTGGCTTTCTGGTCACCTCTTTGAAAGGCTTGATTTCTCTTCCGAAAAAATCCTTCTCAACTTCCCCTTCAAACTTTCCTTTTTTGATGAAATTTTTGACCAATCGATCTTCCAGAGAGTGGTAAGAAATCACTACTAGTCGCCCACCAGGTTTGATCATTTTTGCTGATTGTTCCAAAAGCGACCTCAACACTTTCATCTCATCATTCACCTCAATGCGAATCGCTTGAAATACTTGAGCATAAAACCTATTTTCTTTTCCTCTTGGAGCTATCGTTTTTAGTAAATTGACAAACTCACCAGTGGTTTTAATCTTGTTTTTTGCTCTGTTTTTCAGAATCAACTCCACCAATTTTCGAAGTGTTTTCACCTCTCCGTATTCTCTGAAAATGCGATAGAGTTCTTCCTCATCGTAAGCGTTCACCACTTTATAGGCGTCCAACTCCTGACTTTGATTCATCCTCATATCCAAGCGAGCATCCATTCGAGTAGAAAAACCTCTGGACTCCTCATCAAACTGAAAAGAAGAAACCCCTAAGTCAGCGATGAGCCCATCAATTTCTTTCACCCCACTTACTTTGAGGAAATTGGTCAGAAACGAAAAGTTTGAAGCAATAAAATGGAACCTTGGATCATCAATGGCGTTTTTCGCAGCGTCGGCATCCTGATCAAAAGCAAACAGCCTCCCTTTTTCATCGAGGAGCTCTAAGATTTTTCTGGAGTGCCCACCCCCACCGAAAGTAACATCGACATAGGTTCCGGACGGATCAATTACCAAACCTTCAACCGAAGTATTTAAAAGAACGGATACATGATAATCATCATTCAACATCCTCTTCCCCTCCCATTACTTCATCCGCTAAATCAGCGAAATCAGACATATTGTTTTCGATCAGATCAAAGTATCGGGACTTATCCCAAATCTCGATCCGGTCGTTGTATGCAATCAACATCACTTCCTTCTTCAAACCCACTCTTTCCATGAGCATGGTTGGAATCAGAATTCGACCTGCATTATCCAATGATACCCGTTTCGCGCCCTGATGAAATAACCGGTAGAACATTCGGTTTTTCGGCTTAAACAAATTCAACTTGGAAAGCTTTTGACTTAAAACTTCCCACTCATTCATCGGAAAAATGGTCAAACAGTCTTCAAAACCCTTATTCAACATGAAGTTTTCCTGAGCTGTTGGCTCCAATTGCTTACGTAGATCCGAAGGGAACAAAAACCTCCCTTTGGCATCCAGCTTGCATTCGTATTCTCCAACTAAACCAGGCATTTAACTCGTGTTTTTAAGAATTTTAAAGTCGTAAAACTACCTATTAATTACCACTTTTCCCCACCCAATTTATGGATTGTTGATAACTTTTCCAAAAACTAGATATACTTATATAAGCAAAAACCTGCTAAAACGTTACAAATAAAGGATTTTTAAATGTTGATAATTTGGTGGTAAATTGTGGGATATTTTTTCACGATTTATTGTTCTTAACCCACTTTGAAATTCTGATTCGTCAATTGAAAAATGTATTAACTTTGCAGTCCATTCTTTAAACCCAGACAAATGGAAATCAAATCCGCCGAATTTGTAATTAGCAATACGGATATTTCTAAATGTCCTTCTCCAGACAAACCTGAATATGCTTTCATAGGTCGATCCAATGTTGGAAAGAGTTCCTTGATCAATATGCTCACCGATCGAAAATCTCTTGCGAAGACATCGTCGACACCTGGAAAAACTCAACTGATCAATCATTTCATCATTAATGAAGAATGGTATTTGGTTGATTTACCTGGATACGGGTATGCTAAAACATCGAAAAAGAACCGTGAAAAATGGGGGAAATTCATTAATCAGTATTTGCTAAAAAGAGAGAATTTGATGTGTGTGGTTGTTTTGGTTGATTCAAGATTGACACCTCAAAAAATTGACATGGAATTCATGGAGTTTTTAGGGCAAAATGGCATTCCATTTGTGATAGTTTTTACTAAGATTGACAAGCTATCCAGTTCGGCGTATCAGAAGAATATTGCGGCTTATAAAAGAGAAATGCTGAAAACATGGGAATCCCTTCCACCGATATTTAAATCAAGTGCAAGTTCAGGCTACGGAAAAGAGATTTTTCTAGATTTTATCACCGAAACCAATAAACATTGGAAGTGATCGGGTGTTGGACTTTTGGACTTTTGGACCGCTTCGCTCCTAGATTTAATTTTTCTGGTCACTCACAATTCAAAATCAAACTCCTATTGCAGCACCCCTCCTGTTTCGTCTTGATCTGGAGGTAGAATATTCATTTTATCAGCAAAATGGTGGCAATAGTCTCGAAGATCTTCACAGATATTGTGCTCACCCGTGGCTTTTTCGAAGGTATCCGCCATGGTCAATAATGTCTGATGAAAAAAGATCTTCATTTCATCCACTTTCATTTGATCGGTCCACAAGTCGATTTTCATTGTATTGTTTTCCTTTTCATCCCAAAGTGCAAGTAACATGGCTTTGGCTTCTTGGTTTTGGATCCCACCATCTTCAGCACTCCACATCATTTTTTTAGGCACCTTATTCTCGTTTAGGTCAATCTGCACTTCTATCCTCGACTTTTTCATTTTTATTTTTCTGGGTTATAGGATCTATAAATTTTTCGGTATTCATTTGGTTTGATAGCCATAAGTTCCGGAAGTTTCATGTCCGGATTTTCTTCCATAAAATCGCGAACCATTTTCCAACCAATGAACATTCCTGCTCTTGGCGGAGCACCTTCGGGAAGACCAGGGGTAAAAGGCCCCTCCCCAAAATAGTTTCGAATCACTTTAATATCTGTCGTAAAGAGAATTTCTGAATCCACAATCACTTTCCAGATATTATTCTCATTACCCTCCACCCATTCCAATTGATCTCGGGAATAGCGTATTTTCACATAATCTTTTTCATTTGGAATAATAGCATCCAACATGTACATAATCTTTCCATAATGGATTAGATTTCCCATAAAATCTTCAGGAACTTCTTCATCCATATAGTGGTATTCGAACCATGAACGCATGACATCTACAACCATATATTCTTCGGTCATTTTCTCTTTTTGATACTCTGGAAATTCGATTGGGGGCAATCTTTTAATTACCTCTGAATTGGAACCCAGATACATCTCCAAACCTATTCCAATATTTTCTTTGTAGGAAATCACTCCATACTCAAAGGTTGAATTGTAGAACAAAATATTCTTTGGAATTTTCCCTTCATTATAATAGTATTTCAAATGCTTAAAGGCTTCATTGATTCTCTTTTTTACTTGTGATAAATCCCCGAAAATTTTCTCAATATCTTGAGCTACCAATTGCATATCGGCATTAGAAACGAAGGCTCTTAATCGGTCTTCCACTCCCATTTGTGTGGCCGAACCCATTTTTAAACAATTTGAAATATAGATCTCATAGATATCCCCATATTTTTCATACATTTCTTTATTGGTTGCTTTTAAATCCTTAGTAGTAAACAATTCCTTATTCAAATTGAAATAGTTGATCTCAATATCGATCCCGGAAACATCTACATCCAACTTATTTTGGTTACAGGAAAAAAATAGTGAAAAGAATATTGTTGATATTATGATTGTTGGGTGAAACCTCATCCTCTGTTTTTACCTAATTTTGCTTAGTAGAACCCAAAATTATGAAAAAGATAACAATTTTGCTCTTTGGCCTTTTTATTCTTTCAACAAGTTTTGGACAAGAAGAAGAAAAGAAAAAAGAAGAAGACAAAAAGGAGGAAAAGCAAAAAAAGAACAAAGAGATAGTTGCTGAAAATGGACAAGATCTGCCACAGGACAAGAAATTTCAGGCGGGATTATCAGTTGCTTCAGCCTTATCCTGGTACAGACCACAGTCTACCGTTTTAGGCACAAAAGGTCAGGATGCAACATTCAGTTTTGGTGTCAATATGAATTATATGTTTGTAAAAAATGTAGGGATTTCAGTAGGGCTTGAGTTTGATTGGGATTGGTATCATGCTGATTTTGAGGCTACGGATTCAATCTACTATCGACACACAACTTCTGAAATTTTAAGAAAAAAAGACAACAACTCAACAGCTCCGGGATTCAGAGTTACTGATAGGACATACAAACCTTTAAGTATATCTATTCCAACCATGCTCATCTTTAAAACCAATTTGATCGGGTATTTCAAGTACTACGGAAAATTTGGCTTGCGCACCAGCTTTGTAGTCAACCAGACTGTGAAAGATAAGGGTTTTGAATACGATAATTTACTGACTACCCAAACCAATCCTGACGAAGTTACTTACGATAAGCTCAAAGTGAAAAACGATTTATTATGGATTAAAAGTGCGGTTGGAGTAGCAGGTGGATTCGAGTATTTTTTTACTAGTTCAAATGCATTTTATGCAGAGATTTCCTTTTTCTACGGCTTTTCAAATTTGCACAATGGCAATGCCTGGACAGGAGATGAACAAAAGAATATGTCTTTGATGAATTCAAATTTTGAATACTTTGCCCTAAAATCCAACTTAAATCAGTTATTTTTGAAAGTTGGAATCATGTTTTAGATGCAAGCCTTAAAAATTGCGGAACATATCAGCTCCTGGTTAAAGGAATATTGTGAAAATGCCAAAATGAAAGGTTTTGTCGTTGGAATTTCAGGTGGGATAGATTCTGCCGTAACTTCCACACTATGTGCGCAAACGGGATTGGATGTGATTTGTTTAAACATGCCGATACATCAAAACAAAAATCAGGAAAACAGAGGAGTCGATCATATTGAGTGGTTGATTTCCAACTACCCCAATGTTTCAAGAATCGACATGGAGTTAACTCCGGTTTTCGACAATTTTATACAAGAACTTCCCAAGCATGAGAGCACTGAATCACAGGAAATGGCATTAGTAAATACAAGAGCACGGATGAGAATGACAGCCTTGTATTATTTCGCCCAGCTTAGAGGAATGTTAGTAGCAGGAACCGGTAACAAAGTTGAAGATTTTGGAATTGGGTTTTTCACAAAATATGGAGATGGAGGAGTAGATTTGAGTCCGATTGCTGACCTGTATAAAACAGAAGTTTTTGAAATTGGGAAAGCTTTAGGCGTGAGTAAGATGATCTTAGAGGCCCCGCCAACGGATGGACTTTGGAATGACGACCGAACAGATGAAGATCAGATTGGTGCCACTTATGCTGAATTAGAATGGGCTATGGAATTTAAAGGAGATGCTTCTGAACTAAAAACCAGACAGGCAGAAGTGCTTTCCATCTATCAGAGGCTAAACCGAATCAATCAACACAAAATGCAGCCCATTCCTGTTTGTTTGATTCCAAAGAATTTGAAGTAAGCATTTAGTCATTCATTTTATAATCATCTCATGTTTTTCATTTTTAGGACTTTAGCTTGAATTCATAAATCAAGTAGATAATTCAATAAAATTCTTCAAAAAGATATTCTTATATTCGGCAAACGATGCGATGAAGACATTCAAAGTTATAGGCACCACTCTAAATCACTTTGAAAATGAATAATTGAGCTACGCACACCTGCTACATATCGCTTTAGGGCTATTACTCATAGGATGTTCCGGAGAAGAAAATGCCGTGAAATCCGGTAAGAATCCCTTCTCAGGACCAGAAGCCTATTCGGATTCTTTAAATTGGGAAATACGGAATTCTAAGAACGACACCATCATTTACAATGCTTACACCGCTTTTCTTGAAGAATATGCATTTACAGACCTGAAAATAGCCAATGCCTATCTCGACTCTCTAAAAATAATTAGCGATCGGAATCCAAGTGATTTTTTCCTTGGAAGATACCACTTGAGTCTAGGTGATATTTTGGATTTTGAAGGAAAGAATCAGGAGGCCGAAAAAGCCTATGAAGAATCTGTAAAGTATCTTGAGAGGACATCCAGCAAAATTGATTTGGGAACAGCACTGAATAATTTGGGCTATGTTCAAAATCATTTGGGGAAAGATCAAGAAGCTATTTCCAGTTATGAAAGAGCCTTAGAGATCAGAACAGAAGCCAATGATTCAGCAGGCATGGGATCTACACTAAATAATATTGGCTATGTCTACGATCTTAGAGGTGATTTAGCAAATGCTTTGAAATATTATACACGATCAATGGAAATCCGCAAAAAAATCCATTATACAAATGGTGTGGCTCAAAGCTTAAACAATATTGCTTATGTCTATCAAACCAAAGGCGATATCCCAAAAGCAGTGGATTATTATGAAAAAGCCATACGATATTTTGAAGAATTACAAGATACAATGGGCGTTTCCGTTTGTTTGAACAATATTGGGATTCTGTATCAGAAACAAGAAGATTTTGATAATGCACTAGAGCACTACCAGCAATCTTTAGATTTGATTAAAAACAGTTCTGATAAAGAATCCATTGCACGAACTCAGTCCAATCTGGCATATATCTATCTAAAAAAAGGTCAATACGAGACTTGTCGTTCCTATTATAATCAATCCCTCAAATACCTGAGACTTTATGGCGACAAACTTTCGGTTGCTGGATGCTTAAATAATATTGCAAATGCAATTGTTGAGGCAAAATCGGAAGAGAACCCAATTAGTTATCTGAATGAAGCTCTTACTCTGTACAAAAGCCTTGCTAACCAAAAAGGAATTGCAGATGTGTATATCAGTTTCAGCCGCTTTTATCGAAATAAAGGCAACCTTGAACAGGCCAAAGCTTACGCAAAACAATCGCAAGAGATCAATGAGGAATTAGCTATTCCAGAAGACATAAAAGCAGGAGCTGAAATGCTTTATGAGATCAATAAACTTCAAGGCGATTATAAAGAAGCCCTTCTTCAACATGAAAGATATACTTTAATGAAGGACAAGATTCAGAATGAAAAAAATAAAAGTGCTGTTTTAAGCAGTAAATTCCAGATTGAATATGAACGACAAATGGTAAAAGACTCTGTTCAATCGGCCGTTGAAAAAGAATTCGTGCGAATTCAATATGAAAATCAGTTAGCCGATGAAAAAAATAAACGCTTTTTACTTTTTGGAGGATTTGGGTTCTTGCTGATTATTGCCGTGTTACTCATCGTTGCTTACCAAAGAAAAAGACGAGATAATCGCATTATTGAGAGTCAGAAACTCGAAGTAGAAAAACAAAGAGATCAAGCTAAAAAAGCTCAGTATGAAGCCGAGGAGCAAAAACTAATCGTGGAAGAAAAGAACAATGAAATTTTAGACTCGATTCAATATGCAAAGCGACTACAAAATGCAATTCTCCCTTCGACTTCGACAATAAAACAGGCTTTCAAAGATGCATTTATTCTTTACAAACCAAAAGATATTGTTGCAGGAGATTTTTATTGGTTTGAAGATTTAGAAAAAGAGGATCTGAAATTCATTGCTGTTGCCGACTGCACAGGACATGGGGTGCCAGGAGCCATGGTTTCTGTAGTTTGTTCAAATGCATTGAGCAAAGCGGTTTTGGAAGAAGGGCTCCGCGCTCCATCTGTTATTTTGGAAAGAGTTAAAGACATCGTAATCTCCACGTTTGACAAAAGTGAAGAAAGC
Organism: Crocinitomicaceae bacterium; assembly: GCA_041392305.1. Taxonomy (GTDB): domain Bacteria; phylum Bacteroidota; class Bacteroidia; order Flavobacteriales_D; family Crocinitomicaceae; genus JAGQYP01. The sequence goes on along the minus strand of JAWKMJ010000009.1, from coordinate 17,827 downwards.
GTGAATGATGGAATGGATATTGGAATATGTAAAATATACAAAGGACAACAGAAACTAGAGTTTGCAGGAGCAAATATTGCCCTTGTCCACGTCCGGGCTGTAACTGATACAGATCATGAATTTGAACTCGATAATATTAAAGGTACCAAGCGACCAGTTGGGAAGTACAAAGTCGACATTCCTTTTGAGAATAATGAAATTGTGTTCGGAGATAATGATCGTTTTTTCATGTACTCTGATGGCTATGCAGATCAGTTTGGCGGAGAAAATCATGAAGTTTCTAAAACGGCTGGTAAAAAACTAAAATCGTCGAATTTGAGAAAGTTAATCTTATCTATTCAAGAACGATCTATGGAGGAACAGAAAGAATACTTAGATGAAATGTTTTATCAATGGAAAGGATCTCTGGAGCAGATTGATGATGTTTGTATTGTTGGGTTTGTGATTGGTTGATTCTATGATCTTATGACTTTATGATTCTATGATTTTAAGAGAAGTTGGTTTCTGGCTACTTTCCCCTATTTTAATTGATCGTTGATAATTATTTCCCTATCGGTCATTGAGCTCGTTATCGCTCGGTTCATAATTCTTAATTCTTAATTGATAATTTTTATTTTAGAACTACCTTTGCATTATGACATTCCAGGAATTTAATCTCAACAAGTTTTTACTGAACGCCTTAACCGATAATGGATTTATTGAACCCACTGTGATTCAAGAAAAGGTGTATCCAGTAATGTTGTCGGGAAAAGACCTTATTGGAATCGCACAAACGGGGACGGGAAAAACACTTGCCTATTTACTTCCAGCTTTGCAACAATGGAAGTTTTCGAAAGACAGAGATCCACAAATTCTGATTTTGGTTCCTACCAGAGAATTGGTTGTTCAGGTAGTGTCTGAAATTGAGAAATTGACCGAATACATGAATGTGACGACGGTGGGTGTTTACGGAGGAACCAACATCAATACTCAAGCTGCCGAAGTAGAGCAAGGATTGGATATTGTTGTTGGGACGCCTGGAAGACTATTAGATCTAGCTTATCGGGGTTCTTTGCGTTTCAAATCCATCAAAAAAATCATTATAGATGAAGTAGATGAAATGCTGAATTTAGGTTTCAGACCCCAGATTCGAAATGTTTTGGATTTGATTCCGGAAAAAGTGCAACATGCCATGTTTTCAGCAACATTGGATGAGGAAATTGAAGCGATTACTCATGAATTTTTCAAAAGCCCGGAAAAAGTAGAAGCCGCACCTCCGGGAACACCTGTTGAAAAGATCAGTCAGTCTTTATTTCAGGTTAAAAACTTCAATACTAAAATCAATTTATTAAAGGATATTTTGGTGAATCCGGATGCGTATGATTTTGGTTTGAACTTGGATGATGAAGGTATGGAAGCCAAGATTCTGGTTTTTACTTCAAGCAAGAAATTTGCTGATAAGGTTTTTGAAGAATTGGAAGGCGATTTTGATGAGATTTTGGGCGTCATGCACTCCAATAAGTCGCAAAATTACAGACTAAATACAATTGCTGGATTTCAAGAAGGAGAAATAAAAATCCTAATCGCCACTGATTTGATTTCCAGAGGCTTGGATATTTCTGAAGTTTCTCATGTCATCAATTTTGACATGCCAGAAGTAGCTGAAAATTATATCCATAGAATAGGTAGAACAGGTAGAATTGATAAGAAAGGTATAGCCATTTCTTTTGCGACGGAGCAAGAGCAAGAGCAACTAAATCGGGTGGAAAGCTTGATGAGCATGAAAATTCCTAAATTGGATTTTCCTGAACATGTTCCTGTTTCCAACACCTTAATTTTTGAAGAAGAACCTAAAATCCACATGAAACCTGTGGAAGTCAAACTCGAAAACATCGAAGAAAGAGGTCCTGCTTTTCATGAGAAAAAAGAAAAGAACAAGAAGGTGAACAAAAAAGTGACCAAGGCTGAAAAAATGAAGAAAAAATACAAAAAGCCGAAGAAAAGAGGTCAGAAACCTAGAGGGAAGAAGAAGTGATAGGGAGCAAGAGGGGTGAGCAAGAGCAAGAGGGGTGAGCAAGAGTTTTGAGCAAGTGCAAGAGGAGAGGATAGGATTGATTGAATTATTTTGATCTTTGATGCATAAAGTACTTTTGAAGTCCAGTTTCCAGATATCCAGTAATCTATACATCTAACTGCCTAGTCGTCAAAAAATTTCTATTTTTAGTTCATGAAGATACTCGTACACATTTTTCTTTTTTCTTCCATTGCCTTGTTTGGATGTGAGGGGGAGAACAAATCAGACAAAAAAGAAGAAAAAAAACCAGCTGAAGAAGTAAAACAGGAAATTCCACAACAAGAAGACACTAGAGATCCTGAAGTAATTGTACGTGAATTACTTGCTAATTATTACCAATGGATGAGCAACCATGAAAAGGAGAAAATCGCTTCTATTCTGAGTGATCATTGCAATTATTTAATGTTCAAACCATACACCAAAGAGCGTGCTTTGAAGCATATTGATGAGTATATTGAAAACACCGAAAAAGGGTGGTACGAATTAACTGAAATCAAAAGTTTAATTGAAGAAGAGGGAGTTTTTAAAGTGAAAACCCTCGAAAAAATGGATATTGCTTTTCCTGCTCCGGCCATGGGTTATTTTGAAATCGGAAAGGAAAATGGATCTTATAAGATTCTTGTTGTAAAAGATATCTCAGAAGAAATTGAATCGAACGAATAAAAACCAAAAGAATATGAAAAAGAATATAGCGATTGTTGCTTTGATGAGCACCGTGATTCTTACCTCATGTGGAGGAGAAGAAAAAGAAGAAAAGAAAACAGATTTCTGCGAATGTACAAAGCCTGGAGAAGTTCCTGAGGGTTGTGATTATGTTCAGAAAATGGATCAGGAGGAGTATTTTAAGAAAGTGAAAGAATGTGATCATTATAAGCCTGCGAATCAGTAGGTTATTGATGTATGATTGTATGGTGTATGATTTTATGACCTTATGATTTTATGATTTAGTTGGGCTTATTGATGCTGAAATTTTTTACTAAAAAAAAAGACGGAAAGTATTCCTGATCATCCGGGTGAGGATTGGATGGAATATCAAGAAATATTGCAAAAAAGCAGCCATTTCAATGCTAAAATACAACCAAAAAAGGCTGTGATTCGTTACGAGGATCCTGCTGATTTTCATCGGTATTTTTACACTTTTGTTAAGTTTTTGAGTCTGGCTGGTTACACGGTTTATTTTCCCGATTTTGATTTTAATTTTTTCAAAGAAAAGGTCTATCAAAAACATCAGGAATCCTGGAATTATTACAATCTCGTTTACAAGGAAGGTTTGTTGGTTTTTGGGGCGCAACCGAAAAAGAAAAAAGTTGATATCGACATCGATTTAGGTCAATTGGATGCCAATTTTTTCAAACCCTATTTCATGGAAATGAACTCAGAATTTATTCACATTCCCATGAGCTTGCATCCTCAATTCTACCATCTCAACTTGTGGAATACTCCTCTCGATCAAACTAAAACTCGAAGAAAATCTGTTTTCATGGTTGGGAATTTTACACGAGAGCATTATTCAGGTTTTGAAAAAACGCCCTTTCAAATGCCGAGTCGGGTACAGGTAGTAGATCATCTAAAAAATAAAAATTTAGTTGCACCAATAGATAACACCGATCAACTAAGCACTTTTCTCTCATCTGAATCGGATCATCAGTGCATCATTTTGGACTCCAAAAAGACACCTGTTCCTATTCAAGAGCTGCGACAAAGATTAAATCAATTCTATTTTTATTTGGTTTTACCAGGTGTCATCATGCCTTTCTCACACAACGTGATTGAATGTCTTTCAGCGGGTACCATTCCAATTATTCATAAAGAGTATGCAAATCTTTTCACCCCGCAGCTGACTCACCTCGAAACGGCCCTCATTTTTGAAGATTTGGAGGATCTTGAAAATAAGATTCATGAAGCCTATCAAATGGATCGTACTCAGCTCGATCAAATGGTTTTAAATATTGAAAAATATTATTCCAATTATCTTACTCCAGAAAAAGTAGTTGAACTAATTGAAAATAATCCAGGCAAGAAAATTTTTCTCCAAGCAGAACATTTAAGCGTCAAAAAACTGGAAGAAAGTTTGGCATAAAATTTCAGATTACGAAAAAATTTAGATGTTTAGAAGTCTGAAAGAACTGATTTATGATTTTATGATGCATGACTTTTGATTCTTTTATGAAGCCCTAAAAGTAAATTCGAAGAAATGTAAAAAAGAAGAAGTCTTTAAGCGAGGAACGAGCAGTCTTTCATCTTTGAGCGAAGCGGTCTGAAAATCTAATTATGAAATAACCCACCCATTGTTTACCTTTAGAAAATGCTGTACCACATTCTCAAATTCATCATCTCGATTGGGATTCGGATTTACTACAAGGAGATCAAAGTTGTGGGGAGAGAGCATATTCCTAAAAAAGGGCCATTGATCATTGCCGCCAATCACCCAAACACCTTAATGGATGCCTGGATGATTGGAATGATTTGCAAGCAACCGATTTATTACATGACCAAAGCTACTTTTTTCAGTACACGATTCAAGCGTCGACTTTTGACTTCCTTGAAAATGGTTCCTATCAATAGAGCTCATGAAGGAAGACAAGAGGGAGTAGACAACAAAGCATCTTTTGAAGCCTGCTATCAATTATTGGAAAATGAAAAATTCCTAGTGATCTTTCCGGAAGGCACCAGTTTTAAAGAGCGTGTGCTTCGAAAATTAAAATCTGGAACGGCTCGAATTGCTTTGGAGACTGAAAACAGAAACAATTTTGAGTTAGGTTTGAAAATAGTAACGGTGGGAATTAATTATGCCATGCCGGAACGATTTCAGAGTCGCATTTTGGTGTCTATTTCTGAGCCTTTTGAGGTAAAGGACATGAAAGAAAAGTATGCCCAAAATCCGACTACAGCCTCCAAAGAGGTTACTGAAAAAATTAGAGCCAATTTGGAAAAAGTATTGGCCACTACATTGGATAAAGAGCACGATCAGATTACGGAAAACCTTTACGATATATTAAGCATACAGGATTTTAAAAACTTGTCTCGTTCCAAAGGAGTCGCCAATCGTATTTCGAAAGTAAAAGAAATCTCGAACAGACTACAAGAACTGGAAGTATCAGAGCCTTGGAAGGTTTATGAAATCAAATATTTGGCGAAAAAGATCAACTTCAAACTAAAAAAACTGCATCTGAAAACCATGTTCGTGGAGAAAGGCATCCGGAAAGGACGTGTAATCCGAGAACTGTTCTGGTCGATGTTGCTGATTATTCTCTTTTTCCCTCTGTTTATTTACGGACTTTTTTTCAATTTCATCCCCTACAAATTGGTCGATTGGCTGGTTCCAAAAATTTCGAAAGACGTCGAATACTTTGCTCCGTTGGCCATCATTTTAAGCGGTATCATTTATCCAATTTATTACTTTGGAGTTGTCTATGCGGTGGTCAATATCTTTGATCTCATCTTTTTTAGAGGGATGATCTTTATGATTTCTTTACCAATTTCAGGTATCTTTGCCTACACTTTCAAGAAAAATCTGGATCATGTGGCTTACAAATGGAATTATTTGTTCCTGTTGATCAGTCGAAAAGACATTGTTCGCGCCCTTGATAAAGACATAAAACAATTGAAAGCCTATATTTTTAATTGATGGACAAAGAACTCATACGTAAATACAATATTCCCGGACCTCGATATACTTCTTACCCCACTGTTCCTTTTTGGGCGGTAAATCCAACCAAAGAACAATGGAAAGAGCATGTTCAAAACACTTTCAAAAAGACGAACAAAACGCAAGGAATCAGCTTGTACATTCACTTGCCCTACTGCGAAAGTTTGTGCACTTTTTGTGGTTGTAACAAACGGATTACCGTCAACCATGCCGTTGAAATGCCTTATATCGAAACTCTTTTGAAGGAATGGAAAATGTATGTGGATTTGTTTGACGGTGAAAGACCTCAAATTGCAGAAATCCATTTGGGTGGAGGTACCCCAACATTCTTCTCTCCGGAAAGTTTGAAGTTTTTACTGGAAGAAATCTATAAAACAGCAGACCTACACCCGGAAGCAGAATTGGGCTTTGAAGGTCATCCAAAAAACACCACCAGAGAGCATTTGCAAACTCTATACGATTTAGGATTCAGAAGAGTAAGTTGTGGCGTTCAGGATTTCAATCCGACCGTACAACAAACCATCAATCGAATTCAACCTTTTGAAATGGTGAAGGAAGTAGATGAAAACGCGAGAGCTGTGGGTTACACTTCGGTGAACTACGACTTAGTTTTTGGTTTACCCCATCAGCATATCGATTCCATTGAAGATACGATTGAGAAGATCAATACCTTAAAACCAGACCGAATTGCTTATTATTCTTATGCACACGTGCCTTGGGTCAGTCCAGGTCAAAGAGGATATTCCGAAGAAGATTTGCCAAAGGATGAAGAAAAAAGAATCTTGTACGAAAGAGGAAAAGAACTCTTTGAAAAGAACGGTTACGAAGAAATAGGAATGGATCATTTTGCCTTGAAAACAGACAATATGTACAAGGCATTTGCGGATAAAAGATTGCACCGAAATTTCATGGGTTATTCGGTTTTACATACCGATTTGATGATTGGTTTAGGAGTAAGTTCCATTTCAGATAGCTGGACTTGCTTTGCCCAAAACGAAAAGAAAGTAGAAGATTACAAAGCGGCAGTGGAAGCTGGTGACTTGCCTATATTCAGAGGTCATATTCTAAGTGAACAAGACGAACTAATCCGTAAAAAGATTCTAGATTTAATGTGTCACTTCGAGTCCGATTTCTCAGGAATTGCAACAGAAGAAATCGAAAAGATCAAAGAAAGATTGGCAGAACCTTTGAAAGATGAACTTTTGGTGATTGAAGGGAATTCGATACAAGTTTTGGAGAAAGGAAAACCATTTGTAAGAAACATCTGTATGGCTTTTGACCTGCAACTGCATGAAAATGCTCCAAAGGATGGAAGACCTATTTTTTCGAAGACAGTGTGATTTCATTTGAAATCAATGAAAAATTGAAAATGAACAATGAAAAATTAGATTTTAGGGTATTGAAATTATTTCACCCCTGTAATCCCCTGAAGGGGATGAGTTTTCAATAAATAAAGCTTCCCCTTTAGGGGACAGGAGGGGTGAAAAAGTGAAAGATCCCTTCCCGATTGAAACTCTGTTCATCCGCGATATTTGAGTGTAGAATTTTTTCTTCGTGCATCTTTGGGATTCCTTTGTGAATCTTAGTGTAACAACTCTCAACATTCGTAATTAGAAACAAATCCCCAAATTCCCCGTACCTTTGTATAATAGATTTCAATTCCCCTTCTGAATACTTCGGTTGAAACGATTGGTCTCAAAAAACAATACAATGAAATTTCAAGATTTAGACATCATTCAACCTATTCAAGATGCTTTGCGAGAAAAAAATTATGAGGAACCCACGCCCATTCAGGAGCAGGCAATTCCTTTAGTTTTAAAAGGGAAAGACCTTTTGGGATGCGCACAAACAGGGACAGGTAAAACAGCTGCCTTTTCCATTCCCATGATCCAAAATTTGCAAGCGAGTCTTCCCGAAGGCCAAAAACACAGAAAAATTCGAGGATTGATTCTGACTCCCACACGTGAGTTGGCCATTCAAATTGGAGAAAATATTAAGGAATACAGCAAATACACCCGAATCAATCACACTGTTATTTTTGGTGGCGTAAAACAAGGGGCGCAGGTCAATCGGTTAAGTAAAGGAGTCGATATTTTAGTAGCTACTCCAGGAAGATTATTGGATTTGATTCAACAACGCATTATCCATTTAGCCGATATTGAAATATTTGTTTTGGATGAAGCCGATCGGATGCTGGACATGGGATTCATCAATGACATCAAAAAGGTGTTGAAATTGCTTCCAAGGAAACGGCAATCCCTGTTTTTCTCGGCTACCATGCCCGACAATATCTTGAAGCTTTCACAGGAGATTTTGTTCAAACCCGAAAAGGTAGAAGTGACTCCGGCAGCTACCACAGCAGAGACCATTAGGCAGTTTATTTATTACACCAATCGGGACACCAAAAAGAATTTGTTAAGACATATCATCAAGGATAATGAAATGGATCAGGTATTGGTTTTTGCGAGAACCAAGCATGGGTCTGATCGCATTGCACGAGATTTAAATAAGAAAGACATAAAAGCAGCTGCCATTCACGGAGATAAAGCTCAAAATCAGAGGCAAAAAACCTTGAGTCAGTTTAAAAATGGCCAGTTGACCGTTTTAGTCGCAACCGACATTGCAGCCAGAGGGATCGACATTGATAAACTCAAATGGGTCATCAACTACGACATTCCTGATCAACCAGAAACTTATGTGCATCGAATTGGAAGATGCGGTAGAGCTGGTGAAGAAGGAATTGCGATTGCGATTTCAGAGCCAGAAGAAAATGTGTACGTTAAAGCCGTTGAAAGGCTGACTAAAGAAAAATTAGAAGAAGTTGAAGACAATCCATTTCCACAAACTGAAAAGCCAATGACGGCAAAGGAAAAGAAAGAGTGGAACAAGGAAAAGATGCGCAAAAGGCAGGAATATTTCGACAATCGGAAGAAGAAACCTGGGAACGGGAATAGGAGGAAGAAGAGATAGTTTATAATTAGATTTTCAGACTATCGGATTTTCAGATTATCAGATCAACAGAATTTTTAATATTCAGGTTCCTGACTTGTGTATAACTATAGCTATTACACGGAGTTTCACGGTGACCCACGGCGATACACGGAGAGGTTTATCTTGGACAAGCGCACCGTGAATCACCGTGGTTCTCCGTGCATCCCCGTGTCACAGCTTTCAAATTGTTTGATTAGATTTTCTGTTTTTTTGTATCTTCATTTTTATGAAAACAGAGCAAGAATTAATCGATTACATCCTCACAAATGGGGAAATCATTCTGTATGATTCTTTGGGTGATCAACGGTTGATTAATTATGATAAGAACAAGGAGTCTCTTTATTATTTAAGATGGTTTCCTAGAGAGAACACTGGTGAACCTAGAGAATATTTGAATTTTGAGAAAGCGATTCAAATCCTCCAAAAAGAAAAACCTGAATTTTTGAAATGAAAAAGGGCTCTATTTTTAATTAGAGCCCCCTAAATTTATTTCAAACACTCTGCCCTTTTCGCTTCAAAAGCCTCTGCTCCCATTTCCTCCTGAATTTTATTACAGTTTTCCACGATTTCCATAGTTCGATTTTTCAAATCCTCAGAGCCACCATTTTCTCTTATTTCTTTTTCAACTTTTTCCATTTCAGTATGACACTTACAAACATCCCAAGAATTTGCATTCTCTTTTTCATCTTCTGCCCCGCATGACAATAATACCATTCCTAAAACAGGAATTAAAAATAATTTTTTCATAATTGTAGTTTAATTTTCAATAAAGATAATAATCTATCCGAATTACAAGGCTTGCATAATTTTAAAAAGATTTACAATAAAAAAGCACCTCAACTCTGAAGTGCTTCACGAATTAAAATATTTTGGTATGATCTATTTGGATTTACAGGTCTTTATTCCGAAGGGTAAGTAAAGTGGACAAAAGCTAATGAAGCTGGTCAAAAGGAAAATAGCGGCTAAACCAACCAATACAATTCCCAAGGTTCCTTCAATAACTTCCATAAAATACAGCACACCGATAACCAAAGCGATTAAAATTCTAACGATTCGATCAACTGATCCCATGTTCTTTTTCATAATTTCTTATTTTATTGTTATAACAAATATTACAGTATTTCAGTTCATTTTATGTGACCATCATCACATTTCGCTATGAAGTTAATCATTTTGTTTTAAGATGGTTGAAATGGGAAAACTATCAAAAACAACTAGCTCACTAAACTCTGCATGAACCAAGAGTTTTGACGCACAATTCTCTCAATGCAAACATGACTTTTCTGCTGAGTATAAATTAAAACATGAGAACCTACACTCCATTTGTATATGCCTTTTTCTGGAATAATCAATTGACCTGCATTTTGATTCAATGATATCCACTCCATGCTATCCAATAACAGTTCTTGATAGGCAATGGCTTGTTCCATGCTCACTTCAATAAAATGTAATGATTCAACAAATATGGTTTCTAAATCTCTTTGGGCGGGGTGACTTAGGAGGAAATGGGGAGTTTTCATTTTTTGGGGTTTTGGCTGTACTTCTTTTTTAAGTCTTCCAAATATTTTTCTCTATCGAAGTTTTCATCATAACCTTCTTTTTGAGACTCCTCTACCAAAAATATTAAATGTTCCTCGGCCTTTTTCTTTTCAAAAAGTAATCGCAAGCCTTCGCGTACCACTTCCGAGGCATTCTTGTATTTTCCAGATTCAACTTCTTCCCGAATCATCTGATCAAATTGTTCTCCCAGTATATATGAGGTGGTTTTTGCCATTTGAATATCAATTAATTAGCTTAAATATACTATTTTCTAGTATTTTTTACAAGAAATTTTGATAACAAAAAAAGCGAGAACTTTCATTCTCGCTTTCTTTCTCATTCTGTCTTGTACCCAGGGAGGGATGCTGACGCTATTGGTCAGCACCATGACATTTCTTTTAGAAATCCTCATGGATCGAACCCTCACTCCCGAAAGAATCCCGATGCATCGGGACGCGTCTACCAGTTCTTGGATTCTTAATATTGACCAAAGGGTTTTTCACGTTTTCTCAACAAAAAAAGCGAGAACTCTCATTCTCGCTTTCTTTCTCATTCTGTCTAGTACCCAGGGAGGGAATCGAACCCTCACTCCCGAAAGAACTGGATTTTGAATCCAGCGCGTCTACCAGTTCCGCCACCTGGGCATTTTGCTCTTAGCGGACGGCAAAAATAGTAAATTTTCAATAAGTGGAAAACAAAACCGAAAAAATAAAATGCTCTTTTCTTTCGATCTCATTTTCCCCTTATCACTCTCAAACTTTCATCCTCACTCTCCTAATGGCTGTGTTCCACTCCTTCTTTCTGTAGTTCAGCCAAAATCTTATAGGCATTGTTCAAAGCAAATTTTGTTTCTGGCTTGTATGTTTCTAAGAATTTGATCTCAACCCAACCATTGTCCATGGTGCCTACGCCTACTTCCGTAGGAATAAATTCGAAATCTTCTCCGTGATTGTAGGCTCTAAAAACATAATATTTGTCTCCGTCTCTCACCACAGCATCTTCGGGCAAGGCCATCACTTTGGCATCTTCTACATAAATTTTCCCTTGGACGTACATTCCCGGTATTAAAACGCCTTCTTTATTGTCCAATTCTGCATGAAGATGCACGGCTTTAGGTTCGCTTTCGAAGTTTCTTCCAACGGCGTAGATTTCAGCTGTGAGTTCTTTTCCCGGTAGAGATTCGACAGAAAAAAGTACTTTCTGACCTTCTTTTACTTTATGTACATCTCTTTCAAACACCATTAAATCGGCATGCACGTGTTCGACGTTTACGATTTCGAACATTGGGGTGGATGGATTCACGTACTGACCTACTCTAACCTCCACTTTTCGCATGAATCCGTCAATTGGACTGCGTACGGGAATGATTTGATGGATCTTGTTTTCCTGCAAACTTTCTTTGCTGATACCCAACAAACTCAATTTGGATTCTAGTCCATTTACAATTCCTAGTTTGGCATTGTATTCTGATTTGATCTTTTGAAATTCCTTGCCAGAACTCACCTTTTCTTTGTACAGCTTTTCCTGCCGTTCGAATTCGGTTTTCAGGTATTGCAATTCATTCCATTTGGCAATATAATCCGATTGAAGTTCGATCAGATCTGGATGGGCAATGGTCGCCAAAACTTGTCCTTTTTTCACTTGCTGACCTTCAATCACTTTAATATCCTGCACATTGGCCCCGATAATAGCTGTGATTTCAGCCTCGTGCTTTGGTGGCACTTCCAATTGTCCGTTTACCTGCACATAAGAACCCATATTGCGCTCTTCAATTGCTGCCATTTTCAAGTCTAAAACTTCAACCTGCTTGGCGTTTAATAATACGACATCATGATGATGGTCATCATGTGCTTGTCCATCTTGTTGTGCTTCTGATCCTGCCTCTCCTCCACAGGAAATGAGCAGAAAAGAAAGCATTGCACTGTATATTTTAAGATTTTTCATTTCTTTTTATTTATAAATTCATTTTATCCAGCTACCCAGATATCCAATAACTATTTTCCAACTAAATAAGCCAAATCGATTACCGACTTATTGTATTCACTTAATGCTTTTATGTATTCCTTTTTAATTTGAATTCCTTGATTCAAGGTCTGATAATATGTCATGTAATCGACCGAACCTGATTCGTAACTTTTCTGTGCATTTTTGATCAATAATTCAGATTGTTTCGAACCGTAATCCTGGTAATATTTCAAATTGTCACGACTCTTGATCATTTCTCGGGTTTTTATTTCAAACTGGCTATTCAAATTGATCTCGTAGCTTTTCGCGTTGAATTCTGCGATCTCTTTTTGAATTTTTGCTGATTTGATATCCGATCGGTAAGACCCAAAGAACAAAGGAATCGTGATCCCTGCGTGCAAAACATGCAAGCGATCGTTCATGTCTGCCACTCCACCAGAGGGCGTTGGAGTTCCGATCATGGATTGATTGTAATACCCAATTTTCAGATCCGGCCAGAGTTTGTTCGAATTCACCTTGATCTCGGCATCCGCGACATTGATTTGCTGCTGAATGTAGGCCAAGTCAGGATTGTTTGCGATCTCTGCGGAATCCATGCTGATCAAAAGGTCGGCTTTATCAAAGGCTGTCGGACTAAAATTCAAGCCCAAGGAATCATTCAATAAAATGCTGATTTCTCTTTGCTTGATAAGCATATCAGCCTCCACCATTTTGATTTGATTGCGAATTTCCATCAATTTGGTTTCTGCAGATACTTTTTCAAGCTGGTTGGTCGCTTCCACTTCATACCTCAAATTCGCTGCGCGTACCACCCTTTGCATCAAAGAATCCTGATATTCTAGAATCTCCTTGTATTCCTTCAAATAAGCCAAATAATACCAATTTTGTCGAATCAAAAACTTGAGTTTGTTCTTGACTACCTCCAACTGTAATTCAGCGCTTTGAACTTCTTGTTTGGCTTTTTTCAATCTGGAAGTGTAGACCGTTGGAAATTCGAAAGTTTGACTAAAAGCAAAGGTGAAATCATTGTTAAAACTATTGATTTGCCCATACTCGATGTCAAAATTTGTTTTTCCCGGATTGAAGGCCGCTTTCTTCTGTTGCTCATACAAATGCATTTGAGATTCGGCAATGGCCACACTGTTGTTATTTTGCATTCCGATTTGGATCACTTCTTCAAGAGAAGTCATCGAAGAATCCGTCTGACCCCATCCCGATTGTGAATAGCCAAAAGTTAGTAAAATCAGTCCGATTCCAACAACTTTCGGACTCACTGAAAGCGATTGTTTTTTCTCCGTCCATTTATACAAAATCGGTAGTATGACCAGCGTTAAAAAAGTAGCTGAAACCATTCCACCAATCACGACAGTAGCCAAAGGTTGTTGGACCTCAGCCCCAGCAGAAGTGGAAATCGCCATGGGTAAAAAGCCTAGAATATCCGTCAATGCCGTTAGCAAAATAGGACGAATTCTTCTTCGGGCCCCCAAACGAATTCTTTCATTTAGATCCTCTACTCCTTCTTCTTTGAGTTCGTTCCAGCCGTTGATCAATACGAGTCCGTTTAGTACCGCAACTCCAAAAAGCACGATAAAGCCTACTCCAGCCGAAATACTAAAAGGCATGTCTCGAATCAGTAGAAAAAAGACTCCTCCAATGGCCGATAATGGAATTGCCATATAAATCATAAGTGTTTGTTTTATGGATTTTAAAGCGAAAAAGATCAAGAGAAAAATCATCCCCAAAGCCACTGGAACCAACAATTTGAGTCGATTACTGGCACGTTCTAAATTCTCAAATGCTCCACCGTATCGAATGTAGTATCCCGGAGGTAAATCCAGCTCTGCATCCAGTTTGGCTTTGATTTCTTCCACCAAAGACTGCACATCACGACCTCGAACGTTGATTCCGACATAGGCCCTGCGATTGGTGTTATCTCTACTGATCTGCATTGGACCATTTTCGTAATCGATATGTGCCACTTCTTTCAGCGGAACTTGAGCTCCAGAAGCCGTTGAAATATAGATGTTTCTCAAATCTTCTATACTTCTTCGATGCGCGGAATCCAATCGAACAACCAGATCAAAACGCTTTTCTCCTTCGAAAATCACACCAGCCATTCCTCCACCAAAAGCCGTTTGGATGAGATTATTGAGCTCGTGTATTTCCAAACCATATTGGGCTACTTTATTTCTTTCGTAGCGAACCACCAATTGCGGTAATCCACCCGTAGCTTCCACTTTCATGTCGCCAATTCCATCAATTCCACCAATAATCCCACTTATTTCATTGACTTTTTGCTCTAGAATATTGAGATCTTCTCCAAATAATTTGATCGCCACATCTTCTCGAATTCCTGTGATCAGCTCATTAAAACGCATTTCAATGGGTTGGGTAAATTCATAATTCACACCGGGAATTTCCATCACTTTGGCTTTCATCAATTCAATGAGTTCTTGTTTGGAAGAAGCCGATACCCATTCGCTTTCTGGTTTGAGATTTACGATGACATCCGCTACATCCATGGGCATGGGGTCGGTAGGTACTTCTGCCACACCTATTCTACAGAAAATATGTTCGATTTCAGGGAAGGACTCCATCATCAATTTTTCCACTTTTGTTGTGGTTTCTGTTGTTTCGGAAAGGGAACTTCCTGGTTTTAGAATGACGTGAAAAGCAATATCCCCTTCATCTAATTTCGGCATGAACTCTCCTCCCATTCTTGTAAATGAAAAAACAGCAATCACCAAAAATACCAAGCTGATCGCGACTGTTGCGACACTCCACTTAAGGACTCTTTTCAGAACACCCTCATAGATTTTCTCCAACCAAAGAATGAATTTATCTCCCCAGGAAACTTTCAAAGAACCTGCTCGCAAGAACCAGGAAGACATCATTGGAACGTAGGTCAAGCATAGAATCATAGCTCCAATCATGGCAAAAATGAAAGTCAATGCCATCGGTTTGAACATTTTCCCCTCTACTCCTTGCAGACCTAAAATTGGAATGAAAACGATCAAGATGATCAACTGACCAAAAAAGGCCGAACGCATCATTCGACTCGCCGCTTTTTCTGCCATTTCATCTCGATGTTCCGACTGTATGTTCAACTGCTTAACCAATTTCTCATGAAAAAGAAAAACCGTTCCTTCCACAATGATCACCGCTCCATCTACTATAATTCCAAAATCGATGGCTCCTAAACTCATTAAATTGGCCCAGACATCGAAATAATACATCAGAATAAAAGCAAAAAGTAGCGACAAAGGAATGGTAGATGCCACAATTAAACCTCCGCGCCAGTTTCCAAGAAGGAAAACCAGAACGAAAATAACAATCAAAGCCCCTTCTAATAAGTTTTGGGAAACCGTACTTGTTGTTTTACCGATCAGATCACTTCGATCCAGAAAAGGAACAATGTGCACCCCTTCAGGTAAAGATTCCTGAATGAGTTCCATTCGATCTTTTACCGCTTTGATTACCTCATTGGAATTGGCATCTTTCAGCATGAGAATTATTCCCCCTACTGCTTCTCCTTCTCCGTCTTTGGTTAAAGCTCCATATCGCACAGCTTTTCCATATTGTACTGTGGCCACATCTTTGATCGTGATCGGTACATTATTTATGTTTTTGACCACGATTTGCTCGATATCTTCCAAACCTTTTACCAGACCTTCTCCACGAATGAAGTTGGCGTAGTGGTTTTTCTCGATATAGGCTCCACCCGTGTTCTCATTATTGAGTTCCAAAGCAGTAAAAACATCCGAAATGGTCAAATCCATGGACCTTAATTTATCCGGATTCACTGCCACCTCATATTGCTTGATATTCCCTCCGAAAGCATTGACTTCCACCACACCTGGCACCATGGCCATTTGTCGGCGGATAATCCAATCCTGAATTGTTCTTAGGTCAACATCGCTGTACTTTCCTTTGAACTCCTCATCTACCTCGAGGGTATATTGATAGATTTCTCCCAGACCAGTAGAAATAGGTCCCATTTCGGGTTCACCGAATTCCTTAGGGATTTCTTTTTTGATCTGAGACAGTTTTTCGTCGACCAATTGGCGGGGAAGATATGTTCCCATGTGGTCTTCGAAAACGATGGTCACCACCGACAAACCAAATCTGGAAACCGAGCGAATTTCGACTACCCCTGGGAGATTTGCCATGGACAACTCCACCGGATAAGTTACAAATTGCTCAATATCTTCCGTTCCCAAATTGGGTGCTTGCGTGATGACCTGCACCTGATTGTTCGTAATATCAGGCACCGCATCCAGTGGAACCTTATTGGCGCTCCAAATTCCACCTACGATTATTGCGATTGTAAATAAACCAATGATCAGTTTGTTTTGAACTGAAAATTGAATGATTTTTTGAATCATGTATGCTAAAATTTCTTGTTATAAAAAATGACTATCCGACTCCTTTGAATCGAATAAAAAAACAGCTGATCTGATCAACTATTTTGGATTAACAAGAAAATGCTGGGGGACCTCTAAAAGGGGTTTGGGTAATCTGTATGACCGACCTATCTCTAAATCGATCTATTGTTTCAATAGCAACTTCAAGGGAAGTTTCAACTTTAGGAAATTCAAACTGAACAAATACAGGGTGAACCGGAATCACATTTGTTCCATTGGCAAGATCTTTCATTAGATCCTGATGAGAAAGCCCCAAAGAAAAGTGCTGACCGTGCTCTCCGTGTTCGATATCCCATAGAAAATGGCCATAATCTGATAGCGCGCAGAAGATCAAGTCCAATAAACTGTAATCTACGTGATCCCCATGTTCAATATGATCATGATCTCCATTTGGGTGTTCGTGAGAATGAGCATGACCTGTATGATTATGGGTATGATTTTGAATTTCGTAAACGATATTATGCGTACTCATTGCGTGCCCGTAAGACCACATATAGAGCGTTAAAAGGAAATATGCAAATACCGATTTGAATTTCATATGGATGTAAAGTTACGAAAATGAATGGGAAAATCCTTATCCTCTTCTCCTATATAGCTGAGGGAGTTCTTTTATCACCTCTTCACCAACTTTGCTTGACCGATGACTTTTTCGGATTTGGAAAAGAGTTTTAATATGTAAATTCCATTATTGAATGGAGCTAAATCCATCTGGAATTGGGTAAGGTGATTTTCTAAATTGAATTCCTTTATTTTTCTTCCTTGCATATCATAAAGTTCAAGGACTTGGCTATCATCTGGAAGTTCAATTGTGGATATATTGTTTGTAGGATTAGGATAGCATTTTAATAATGGAATTTCTAAACCAAGTTCTCTTTCCCCTAAATAACATAAAGGTACATCACAACCCATAGAATCTACTTTCACAATCCAGGTATCTTGACCATGCACTCCATCAGGATAAACGAATCCCGTAAATACAAATCCACCATCATCTGTCTTTTCTAGATCATAGACATTGTGATGTTCCGATCCTATGCTGTACTTTCTAGTCCAGACTATGTTTCTAGAAGAGTCAATCTTATATAGCAATGCGATCTTTTTATTATTACTGTCCCCACCAACATAACTAGATAATACAACCATTTCCGAATCCGTAACTTTGACCAAGTCAACTGCAATATCTTCATCCATTGTGTTGAAATGAAT
>JAWKMJ010000008.1:0-138414 GCA_041392305.1 Crocinitomicaceae bacterium | reverse complement strand
GATAATGAATTTCATTTTTCGAAATCCAGGAAAGCGCCTTTAATTCATTTTGACTCCCTACATAAATGCTGGGTAAATGTTCCTTTTTGGGCTTATAATAACCACTTCGTTGTTCCTTCTGAATTTGCAGTGTGTACCAAAGCACGGCCTGGTGAACTTCAATGGTCACAAAAAGGAATAAAGGGATAAATGCTATGTAGTGCCTTAATTTCAAGTAACCAAATTTAGGGAAAATAGTAATGCCGTCAAGTTTTTTAACATTGTCAACGCAAAAAGGCACCCCGTCTGGATGCCTTTTTGCACTTGTTGCTTATGTCACGAATCATTGTGGTTCTGCAAGGAACTACCTGAAACTTCTTGAATTTTTTATCCTTTCTTTCCAGCTACGTGGATGGTGGCTTTCTTGCCGCTTCCATTCTTAGTGTCGTACCAAAAAGTAATCGTTTTAATTTGTCTTTTTCCACCTTTAAGATCAATCAATCTTGAATCATCCCCTTTCATAAAGTTGTGCTTCAAAGGAATTTCATCTTTCTCGCCGTTGCCATAAGTAACCACCATTCGATGCATATTAATGGATCCTCCGGTTACTTTGATTTTTAATTTGGTGTAGCCTCCTGTATTGGGACCAACCGCGATAATATCTTTGTCAATGCCCCAATTAACTACCCGGCTTCCTAGTAAATCCCATCCTCCTTGCTTTGGACCTTGAGCAAATCCATTCAAGCTAAAAAGAAAGATAGCGGCAAATGTGATACTTAATAGATTTTTCATGTTGCTAATTTTTGATTGTTACTTCTTGGACAAATGTAAATTCAAAAGGTTTAATTCGGCAGTAAAAAAACGATCTTAACAAATCGGTAACAGTTGGTTGAATTAATATTTTTGAGCAAATTGATTTAAAAAACCACGCTATAACTCACTCCTCGTTGGCGGTCACGATCGATGGTTAGTGTCCCTTCTATCTGCGAAGAAAGCGATTGAATCAATTCCATTCCTAAGGAGTTGGTTTCACCGATCACCATATCATCCGGGAATCCAATGCCATCATCACTCACAAATAGTTCAGACTTCCCTTCTTTTGTCAAAATACTGCATTGAATGCTGCCTTTGGATATGTTTGGAAAAGCATATTTGAAGGAATTGGATACAATTTCATTCACCAGCAATCCAATGGGAATCGCCTTTTCAATATCAAATTTTCCTACGATATTTTGATCAAAATCGAATTCAATCTCAATGTACTCTTTGTCATAAGAAAAACTTAAAAGATCCACAATGGACTTGATGTATTCGCCTAAATTTACATACTCAATATCTTGAGAATTGAAAAGCCGTTCATGAACTAAAGCAAGCGTTTTGATACGGTTCTTGGTATCGCGAAATATATTCTTGGTTTTTTCGTCAGTTATAAAATAAGATTGAAGGTTGAGCAGACTGGAGATAACTTGCAAGTTGTTCTTGACTCTATGGTGCACTTCCTTCAATAAGACTTCTTTTTCTTCAATGGTTGATTTGAGTTTTTCTTCTGTTTTCTTTCGTTCAAAAAAGGAAGGAATCTCGTATTCCAGTGCATCCATCTTTTCGTTTTTAGAAGGAAGATAGTCCTTGATTTTATCTGGTGGAGCCATGATGAATGTGCACTTATCATCTCCTTTTGCCCGACAGCTTATTTCAACTGCGGTAAGGGGAATCCCAAAGCTTTCTTCACACCAACCTGATGAATATCCGGCATTCATGATACAAACAGGGAATTCAGACTTTTTATTTTCTTTAATCCAGGAATCAGCTTCGAAAGAGAAAGGATGGTCATATTTCAAGTAAAAATGCTCATTTGGACTTGGATTACTGCTGGGATCAATATCCACAAAGGCCCATCCCGAATAGGCAAAATGAATCGGACCGGCAGATAATTTCTGTATGGGGTCTTTTAGATCCATTTTTTGATGAAAATTTTTAGCGTCCTCCAAACCAAGTACATGGGCAACATCAAAAAGAAAATTTCTACCTATGGTGTAGGATTTTTCCTCTCCTTTGTCACTATACAAATCTTTTATTTTTTTAAAAAATCCAACTGAAAGGGAAGAAGCCCTTAACAATACATAGCGCTCGTCATCTATTTCAATAGTTCCTTCGGATGGACGTGCCAGAATATTCTTAAAATAACTACGAACGGATTCTTCAGCTTGGTCAAATATGGGGCGGATTGCATCAGGTACATTTACGGTAGGTCCACTAGTAACAAAGTTTGAATAGCCTGCCCTAAGTTTTTTGTTTTCCTCATTAAGGCGATTAATCTGAGCTTTTAATTTTTCAATCTCTGTGGACACAATCTGGCTTTAAAAGAACAATTTAGATGAAAAAAAGCTGTTTTCCAAAGCATCTGTTATTTACCTGAATAAATATTTTCGAAATCCCCTTTTTTATATTTGGATAGTCTGCAGATTAAGCCATTCGTTAACTTGATTTCTAGATTCTTTTTAGAATAGGAGGCTACTTTTTCCGAATTGATTAACCAGGATTTATGCGTTCTAAAAAATACGGTATCTTCCAGCATGGTTTCAAAATGTTTTAAATTCCTACTTACCATATAGCTTTTTTCATTTGCGCAATGAATGACACTATAGCTCTCTCTGGCTTCTAAAGCAAAAATAGTATCTAAGGGCAAAATAACCTGATCTCCTTTGTGGGGAATGATGAGTTTTTCTACCTGATCTTTCTGAATACTTTCAGCCAGAATTCGATAATTTTCTTCCATTTTTCGGGCACCCAGTTTGCTGGCTACTCGATTTACACTCTCTTTCAACCTTTTTATTTCTACAGGTTTAAGCAAATAGTCGATGGCCGAGAGTTCAAAAGCTTTGATGGCATACTGATCATAGGCGGTAACAAAAATGATTTCGAAATCAATCTGCTTAAAATGATCTACAAGTTCATATCCGGCATGCTCAGGCATCTCAATATCCAAAAAAACAACATCAGGTTGGTGAAGGTGAATGCTCTTCACAGCTTCCATCACGTTCTTACATTGATCTATCAAATGCACTTCCGGACAATGTTTTTCTAATAAAATGCTTAATACATCCCTTGCTCTTTCTTCATCATCTACAATTAGGGCATTGATTTTTTTTGTCATCGTCTATAGTTTTTCATAGGGCAGTCTCAGTTCTACTCTCGTGCCGATTGCTTTACCCTGCGCATCAAATAAATCCACAAATTTGATACCGAGTTTGGATTGGTAATAGTCTTTCAATATTTCCATTCTGTTTTCAATGGATTTGATGGAGACACTTGCTGGTTTATGGGTTTTACGAGTATTGATTTCCTGAGATCTTTTTCTTCCAATGCCATTGTCTTCAATGGTGCAAATAACCACATCGGTCAACTGGAATTCTATTCGAATTTTTTTCTGTCCTTCTTTGTGCAATAATCCATGCTTTACACTATTCTCAACAAAAGGCTGAATCAACATAGAAGGGATGCGAATGTCTTGTTCAATATGGTCAATAATTTCAAACTCAAAGTCATTTTTAAACCTTAAATCTTCCAACTCTAAATACAATTGCAAAATCTCAATCTCTTCATCAATCTCAATAAAATCCTTGTCTGAATAATTGAGGATCCGCCGAACTAAATTGGAAAATTTCACGATATAGTCATAAGAATTTTCGGTGTCTTCTTTCAAAATTAAATCCTGAATAGAATTTAAAGCATTGAATATGAAATGGGGATTCATCTGCAATTTTAGAGCCGTAAGCTTCGAACCAATCAACTCTTTCTCTTTTTCATTTTTGATGCGAATTCTACGCAATTGTCTTTGCCATATTAAGACGATAATGATCAATAAGGAAATGGAGATGACTAAATAGAACCAAAGGGTTTCCCAGAAGGGTTTTTCAATTTGAAATGGGTAAGAAATGACTTCAGATTCAACCCCGTTTTCATTAATCGCTTTGACTTCAAAAACGTAGGAGCCGGGACTTAAGGATACATATTTCACCTTATTGTTAGTAAAGGTGGCGGTTTCCCAATTTTCCTCTACCGGGAGTAAGCGGTATTTATATTTTAATTTGCCATGATGCCCATAAGATTTACCAATAAAATGAAACTCAATTTTATTTTGATTGTAAGCAAGTTGGTTTGCCTGATCAAGTACACTCGGCTGATCATTAACCAACATTTTTACAATCTGAATATACGGTGGAGTGTCGTTAATCCGCAAAGCGTTAAGATCAATAATTTGCAGATCTTTGTTGGTCACCACAAATAATTGGTTGCGGTAAATAGCAAAATCCATGATCCGTGTCCCATTTATAGTCGAGTGTAAATGGGGAAGAACAAATACTTTCTGATCCATATCGTATACCTGCATTCCCCCGGAGGAATGAATAAAAAGTAGTTTATCTTCTGCTTTAATCCGTTGTATTCGGTCACTGAACAGGCCATTTTTAGTAGTGAGTTGACCTACAATCTGATTGTTTTCAAATATCAAAATTCCTTTCGTGGTGGTTGCAATATAAATGGTGTTCCCGCGCTTTTCGAGTCCGGAACTCGTTATTTTACTTTTTTCAAACTGAATTTCTTCGCTCTGTTCACCAAAAACATGATACAAACCAGTAACAGAAGAAACTAATAGATGCTGGTTGTCTGCCAAAGGAAGTACGGCATTACATCGACCTAAAAGATAAATTTTTTGAATGTCAAACCGATCTTCTTCGTTCATTTTTAAGTGATATACATGCTTGGAAGTGGCCAATAGAAATTCATCTTCGCCTATTTTTCTGGATTCCTTTACCGATGCAATGCTCTCCAGTTCGGCAGCTATCCCTTTTTCAGGATCAATCCGCTCTATGGTCAATCCTCCATTGGATAATAAATAATTTTTATAAAATTCAATAAAATGAATGTTCACGGATCCATTGGAAAACACATCCTCTATTTCATTTTGCTTATTTACCCTGAAAATATCTCCGCTTTCAGAACCAAGAAACAAGGAACCATCCGCACGGTAACGGCTTACAATGATGTTTTGGTTTTTAAGTAAAGGATGATCTTTAATGGATAGAATCTTCTGATTTTTAATCAACAAAATTCCTTTTCCTAATGTTGGGAGCCATAAATTGCCTTCATAATCTTCCAAAAACCCTCCAATTTGATAGTTTTCAAACATGCGATTGCCACCATATAGCGGTTGACCTTTTTTATCAAACATATACACTCCGCCACTTCGAAGGGTAAAAATGAAATGATCTTCCTGTGTTCTGTAAACCATGTGACTTACTACCCTCAAAGGAATATGAGATCTTTGCATCCGAATTTCTTCCATTTTCCCACCATCCCACTGATACAACACGAAAAGGTTGGGGCTAAAAAACAGATCGGATGGGGTCTTTTCACTTACTCGATCAACCTGTAAATGACCTTTTAGAACACTGTTGTAGGCTGTTTTAGGAATTTTGCTTTGAACCACTCGGATTTCTTTGTTTTTGGAAATAAAGATATTCTTCTCGCTGGCCAGATAGATTCCTGAATCCTCCAATATAGTCATGTCATACCGCCCGAATATCAATGTGTCGGGAAGCTCTGCAAATAAATCAATACTGTCGTTTTTTATTTTGAGTATTTGTCCAAATAGATTGAAACAAAATAACTCATTCCGTTTGTTTGCTTTAATGCCAAAAGCGGACATCGCCTTGAGATGAGCTGTATTTAAAAAGGTATATCCGTAACCATCATATTTAATGATTCCTTTATTCGAAGTCATCCAAATAGTCATATCGAGATCCTGGCAAATACTGTAGATATCCACACCCGACAACTCGTCTTCTCCCAGTTTTTGGTAAGACAAATTCTGCCCCCAGTTCACACTTAAGGCGAAAAACATCAAAAACGCTATTGCTATTCTGAAAATCATGGTGTTGTAGCTGCAAATAAAGAATATTTAACGAAACTCTCCTAATGGATTTATGCATTAAATATTCTTCTGGATCTTCATAGGAATGTATAAACGGTAAATGATTTTTCAGTCAGATTGCTATCTTTGGTTTTCTGATAAAAATTTGAAAAAAATGAAGAAATTTCTGGCAACACTTCTGCTTACTCTATTCTTTACTTTCCTTCAGGCGAATGAAGGGATGTGGATTCCGAGTCTGATCAAAATGTATTACCCTCAAATGCAAGCCGATGGGTTAAAACTGACTCCGGAACAAATCTACAGTATCAATTCAAGTAGTTTGAAAGATGCAGTAATTCATTTCAATGGTGGTTGTACCTCTGAAATCGTTTCTGAAAAAGGTTTGTTACTAACAAATCACCACTGCGGATTTGGTGCCATTCAATCGCATTCAACTTTGGAAAATGATTATTTAAAAAATGGCTTTTGGGCGAAAAGTTTGGATCAGGAACTAATGAATGAAGGAATGACGTGTACTCGAATCGTGAGAATTGAAGACGTGACTTCCGAAGTTCTCAATGGTTTAGATGCCAATATGGAATCTGCCGAATACAGGTTGAAGATGAGAGAAAACTACTCAAAAATTATCGATAATGCCAAGAAAGATAACCACTTCGAAGCCGAGATTGAATCCTATGATTACGGGAATTCCTATTACTTAATTGTTCAGGAAGTGTTTAAAGATATTCGATTGGTGGGGACACCACCCTCAGAAATTGGAAAGTTTGGAGGAGATACAGATAACTGGGTTTGGCCAAGACACACAGGCGACTTCTCGGTTTTTAGAATCTATGTAGGTAAAGACAATAAACCGGCTGAACCAAGTAAAGACAATGTTCCTTACAAACCTCTTCATTATTTTCCGGTTTCCTTACTTCCTAAAAAAGTTGGCGATTTTACAATGGTTTATGGTTTTCCTGGTTCTACAGAAGAATACATTTCGTCTGCCCGATTGAAATATATTATGCAAACGGAAAGACCTAATCGGATTGCTATGAGAGACAAAACCATGTCGGTTATTAAAGCAGCTATGCGTTCGGGAGATGAACTGAATTTGAAGTATGCGGCTAAGCAAGCCCGAATTGCCAATGCATGGAAGAAATGGAAAGGTCAGCTTATTGGGCTCACAAACATCGATGCCATTGCTGTAAAGGAGAATTATGAAGACAAATATCTGAAGATGGCGGCAACTAAATCAGAATGGAAAAAATATGCGGATGCACTTACCATGTTCTCAGATCTCCAAAGAATGTATCAGACTTATGATGAAGCTTACGTTTTGCTAAATGAATACTGCTTTTATGGATATGGTCCGGAGTTTTTGAAGAATGCGAGTATTCTTGCAGATTTAAAAAAGGCATTTGAATCAAAAGATGAGGCTAAAATTGCTGCCGCAAAAGAAAAAGCTATGGCAAAAGTGAAATCAGTTTTTAAAGATTATGACCTCGCAACAGATAGGAAAATCTTTGAACTTCTCACACCTGAATTTATCCGATTGATGCCACAAGAGTATCAGTTGCTTTCTTTTGAGAAGGAAGAGTTGGCGAAGTTGGCCGAAAAAATTTATACTTCTTCTGTATTAGTTGATGAAAATGTTCTTTTGGATTTTATAGAAAAATCAAATGAAAAAACACTGGAAAAGAAATTGGAAAAAGATCTTGGCTATTTGATTTATCAGGATTGTGAAGACATATTTCAAACGAAATTACTTTCCAATTTGAGACACTACTACACAGGAATGAACGAACAAATGAAAATTTATTTGGAAGGAAAATTTGAAATGTTCCCGGATCTGATTCACTGGCCAGATGCAAACGGTACCATGCGGATTACCTGGGGGAAAATGGAAGGTTCGGAACCAAGAGACGGGATGGCCTACAAACCACACACTACTCTGGACGGAATTTACCAAAAATATATGACCGGGAATCCGGATTTTGAATTGTCTGAAAGTCTGATCAAAGCGATTAAAACTAAAAATTATGGACCCTATGCCCAAGACGGTGAGTTGTGGACTTGCTTTACAGGTTCAAACCACACTACAGGAGGAAATTCAGGGTCGCCTGTGATTGATGCGGAAGGGAATTTGATCGGAATCAATTTTGACCGTTCATGGGAAAGTACCATGAGTGATTTTATGTTCGACCCAAATGTATGCCGAAATATTACGGTAGATATTCGTTACGTTTTATGGGTGATCGATAAGTATTCTGGAGCCACTCATTTAGTGGAGGAAATGAAATTAATCACTCCGGAAGAAAACAAAAAGAATGAAATGGACAGAGCAGCTTCAGAAATTATAAGGTTGACTAATGAAATTAAAAACTTTCCTGATCAACACGAGTTGAGAAACCAACGGGCTCATGCCTATTTTGAATTGGGTATGTACAATGAAGCCTTATCTGATGTAGAATTATGCTTAAAATACAGAGCAGATCAGCCTACCTACCAATTGTTGAAAGGGAAATGTTTGTTTCACCTTCAAAAATACGAAGAGGCTAAAAAGTGGATTATGAAAGTCAATCAATCGGCAAATGTCTTGCTCGAAGGGAAAATATACGAAGCAAGAATTGAAATGGCTACAGCAAACTTTAAGGATGCCATAAAGGACTTCCAAAGATTAATCCCAGTGACTTTTGACCCGAAACAAAAAGCAGAAATCCACAAATTTTTGGGGAGTTGCTATCTCGCTATAGGCGAAAATAAACTGGCAGATGTTCACTTTTCAATGGCACATTAATCCAACCCAAAATTCGCTCTTACACGTTTGAGATACATGATGGGCATGTGATGAAAAAAGAGCTGCTGAGTAGCAGACAAAGAATCGGGAACCTCTGCTGACGAAAGAACGATGGTGGATCCTGCAGGATGGTAATCGAAAGATGAAGCGTATGTTCCTATATCTAACTTAGGATGTCGTTTTTTGACAAATTTGCCTACCAGCGCTCCAAGTACTTTGGATAAGTGATCGGCAGCCCTATTAAGTTTTCGATTAAGTTTGTTGTAGATCCCTTTGATGACCATCCTTTGCAGTGGTTTCAAGCTCTTAAAGGCTTTATTAATACCAACAAAGGGATTGATTACAGGCATATCAGCTGTTTTTTGAGCAGTAAATGGAACCTGAGGAACCCAATCTTCCATGTTGATAATACGAAATTCCCAGCCCCCTCGATTAATCAAACTATAGTCATTGGCATAGAAAGAGTTTCCCGTTTTGGGACAGGCAAAGGCATAGGTTTTTATGCGAATATCTTTGGGCAAAGCGTTTTCTGGAAGATAGTGCAGATAGGAATCCAAAAGTTGTACTATTCCTGCTCCCTGACTGAATCCGACGAGATAAAAATTACGGTATCCTTTGGCATAGTACGTATTTATTTTTTCAACAATGTCTGAAGTCATACTCCCCATTCCATAAGTCCAACCAACATGCACCAGTGCTTTTGGATGATCAGCCAGTTTATACTCAAAAATTGTGGAATCCGGCAAGATTAGCTTTCCTTGAGCTGGCACCATTCCAGCATGTAAATTCTCCATCCAGGAATCAAGTGTAGCATTGGTTCCCCGAATACTGATCACCGCTGTATTGCCATTAGTAAATAAGTCCCAACAATTTTGCAATCCACTCACTGGCGCCCGGTAAGCAAGCTCAAAACCCTCGGGCAATTCGGGGAGGTCTTTCATGTCTTTCCATTTTTTTTGATCGAATTGATGAGCGGAAATATTTAAAAGATCATACATTTCCTCTATATCGAAACCGGCTTGAATTTCTTGAGTATTTCCATAAACTGAAAGAAATAACAAAAGTCCGAGTACTATTTTTATTGACATCTGTAATTTGTTTTGAACGGTTGAATTTAGGCAAAAAAAAATGGGGCAATCAAATCGATGCCCCATTTTATAGTTAAAATGATAATCAATTAATGCGCATACATTTTATCCTTCGTCTTTAGGATCTGCTTTTTTAATTTTTGACATACGCTGTCTACCGCAGCTTCAAACGTACCTCCTTTATCTTGAGCAAAAAGATCATTTCCAGGAACATGTAACCGAATCTCCACAACTTTGTTTTCGAATTCAGCCGTATCTTTTTCTGTTTTCAATGTAACTTCTGCCATGTTAATCTGATCCCAATAATGATCTAATTTGCTAACATGATTATGAATGAACTCCTTCAACGGTTCCCATGCCGTGAAGTGCAATGTTTGAATATCAATCTTCATAGTGAATTGATTTTTATGGGTTATTAAATGATTTTCCTACCAAGAGGATTTCCTTTCTTCCAATTTAAAGAATTCTAGGTATAAAAACTAATATTCATAGGGTTTTTTAACAAATGACTTTTAGACTGGTATAAATCCTGAGATTATTAGTAGCCAAAAGAGATAATTCTGTCTAATTATTACCACCTTTATTGCCACAATCACAAATTTTTCTTACCTTTAAAGGAAGTAGTGATTGTTTAGCTGCTTTATTTTTAAGCAGATAAGTAGTTTTTTTCATTAGCAGAGAAGAGAGGTGCAAGCCTCTCTTTTTTATGGACGATGTTGAGAAGGATTCCCAAATCCCAAGTTTAAAAGGGGTGAATGAGACACTAGATTCTAGATCCAAGATTCCAGACAAAAGACCTAGCTGCGGAGGATTCCCAAATCCTGAGCAAAACAGGAGTGAATTAGATTCAAGACACTAGACTCAAGACACAAGATGTAAGTCTGTTTTTTAAAAATCTAGTATTCTAAGTCTATTAATCTTGCAGTCTTGTAATCTGTAAGTCTGAAAGTCTGACAATCTTGCAATCTGATAATCTTGCAGTCTTGCTATCCAAAGCTACGGAGGATTCCCAAATCTTGCGTAAAACATGAGTGAATGAGACGATAGATTCTAGATCCAAGACACCAGACACCAGATTCAAGACTTTTTTAATAATCTGAAAGTCTGGTGATCTTGCAATCTGACAATCTAAAATTCTGACAATCTTTTAGTCTGATAATCTTGCAATCTGACAATCTAAAAGTCTGAGAATCCTGAGCTTCGGAGGATTCCCAAATCTTGCGTAAAACATGAGTGAATGAGACGATAGATTCTAGATCCAAGATTCAAGACACAAGATGCAAGACTTTTTTTTATAATCTGAAAGTCTGGTGATCTTGCAATCTGACAATCTAAAAGTCTGACAATCTAAAAGTCTGACAATCTTGAAATCTGACAATCTGAAAGTCTGATAATCCGTCTCACGATATCACCAAAGTCTGAAAATTCCATTATTTTTGCACCAAATTCAGATCACAATGAAATATTATAACAATATCCTTGAAACCATAGGAAACACTCCTTTGGTGAAATTAAACAAAATTGTAAAAGGCATAGATGCCACTATTCTTGCGAAAGTCGAAACGACCAATCCAGGAAATTCAGTGAAAGATCGTATGGCATTGCAAATGATCGAAGATGCGGAGAAAGATGGAAGATTGAAACCAGGAGGGACTATAATTGAAGGGACTTCTGGTAATACGGGAATGGGGCTTGCTCTAGTGGCAATTATTAAAGGATATAAGTTGATTTGTGTTTTAAGTGATAAACAATCCAAAGAGAAAATGGATATTTTAAGAGCTGTTGGTGCGGAGGTGCATGTGTGCCCTACCAATGTGGCTCCCGAAGATCCGAGATCTTACTATTCAGTTTCTAAAAGATTGGCCACAGAAATTCCAAATTCTTGGTATGTAAACCAATATGATAACCCATCCAATACAAAAGCTCACTATTTAACAACCGGTCCGGAGATCTGGGAACAAACAGAAGGGAAGATTACTCATTTTGTCGTTGGTGTAGGTACTGGAGGAACCATTTCAGGTGTTGGGAAATACCTAAAAGAACAAAATCCAAACATAAAAATCTGGGGAATTGATACCTATGGTTCGGTGTTTAAAAAATACCATGAAACCGGAGTTTTTGATGAAAATGAAATCTATCCCTACATTACTGAAGGTATCGGAGAAGATATCCTTCCAGCAAATGTTGATTTTTCGGTTATAGACAAATTTGAAAAGGTTACGGATAAAGATGCTGCGGTTTGGCAAAGAAAATTAGCGAAGGAAGAGGGTATTTTTGTTGGAAATTCAGCCGGTTCTGCGATAAAAGGATTGTTGCAATTAAAAGAAGAACTTAACCCGGAAGATATTGTTGTAGTGCTGTTTCACGACCATGGTTCAAGATATGTTGGTAAAATGTTCAATGATGATTGGATGCGTGATAGAGGCTTCCTCGAAGAAGAAAAAGAAACCGCAGAAGATCTGATTGCTAAACACAGAGATAAAAGTCTGATCAAACTAGGTACCGAAGAATTGGTATCACACGCAGTTGCTAAGATGAAAGATTACGATATTGCCCAAATCCCAGTGGTTAAGGATAATGAATTCGTAGGCTCGGTAACGGAAAGAGATCTTTTTGATGCCCTTCTGGAAGATGAGACAGCCAAGCATAAAACCATTGGGGAAGTGATGAACAAGCCTTTTCCTGTGGTCGATAAATCCGCTTCTTTTGAAGAGGTTTCAAAACTATTTACTGAAAAGAATCAAGCTGTTTTGGTGAAGTTAGGTGAGGAGGATTATCACATTATCACGCGTTTCGATATCATTTCTGTGATTAAATAAGTTTTGGTTTTCATTGATCAAACGGGATTCGAAGTTGCCCTTACTTCAGTTAAAAGGATTGTATCTATCGTTCCTTCTCAAACGGAACTGATTGCTGATTTAGGCTGTGCAGATCGTTTAGTAGGTGTAACCAAGTTTTGCGTCCATCCGAATGGCTTGATTCAAAAAATAGGCCATGTTGGAGGTACGAAAAATCTGAATCTGGAAAAAATTAGGAAGTTACAACCTGATTTAATTATCGGCAATAAGGAAGAAAATACCAAAGAGCAAATCGAAGAATTAAGGGCAGAATTTCCAGTTTGGATGTCTGATATAGTCACTTTAGATCAAGCTATAAATATGATTCAAGATCTGGGTGAAATCTTATGTGTTCAGGAAAACGCCCACATTTTAATCAAATCAATCCAGTCTGTCCGAAATACATTTACTCCTTCCGAAAAAAAAACAGCCTTGTATTTTATTTGGAAAGATCCCATGATGGTTGTGGGTAACCAAACGTTTATTCATTCAATGATGGAGGAGGCAGGACTTCAGAATTTAGGACAAGATTTAGGGCCGCGATACCCTGAATTAAATAGGGATAGATTAACAATTCAACCGGATTGGGTACTTCTTTCTACGGAACCATATCCGTTTAAACAGTCCGATGTACAATCCTTCAAAGATATTTTTCCGGATGCAAAAATTTTACTTGTTGATGGAGAGCTTTTCTCTTGGTATGGCTCTAGAATGCGATTGGCATTCCCATATTTTAAGGAGGTTTTTGAAAATAGGAAAGGTCTAAAACGAAATTAAGGGATAATCGCCATTATCCCTTAACAACACCGTGCTATGAAAATCACTGTTAACTATGAAAAATTTAAAACCTATAGCAAATCTAATAGATTTTCAAGTTCAAAACAGGAGGGTTGCCCCCTCAATTTTTCATTTATCGGAAAATTTTTACAGTTTGTCGATCAAGTCCTTGTTTTCATTCGTCCATTTGAGCAAAGCATTACTTTCCCCCGAAAGATCTAGCTTTTTGCATATTCTGGATCGATAATTCTCAACTGTTTTCTTGGTAACAAACAGCAGGTCAGCGACTTCCTTACTGGATTTATTTTGAGCAACGAGCTTTAATGTTTTGATCTCAGTCTGGGTTAACTGGGTAATGGCTTCATGTAAGTTTTTGGATTTTCGTTTGTAATCCGTCCGGTTTTGCATGTGTTGCTGTAACATGGGACTTACATAGGTGTTTCCTGCGAGTACTTGGTTGATGGCGAAAACGATTTCTTCAATGGAATTGTCTTTGACCAAATAGGCTTGCACCCCCTGATCAAAGGCTTCATTGAAAATGTGTTCGTCATTGTGCATAGTAAGAACAATGGCTTTGGTCGAAAGGTTGTTTTGCTGATTCATCCATTTCAGAATCTGAATGCCGTTCAATCCGGGCATGTCGATATCCAATATGGCGATTTCAATATCTTTTTTACTGATTAAATTCTTCGCCACGGTACCGTCGTGGGCTTCCGTAAAATCCCAATCCGTAAAACTTTGCTTCAAAGTGGCCATCATCCCGGTTCTAAAAATGGGATGATCATCGGCAACAAGTATTTTATTTACTTTTTCGCTTTTCAATTTCTTCTGTCAAAACTAATCAAAACTCGCACTCCCTGGTTCTTTCTGGTATCAAACTGAATGGTTCCACCTATTTTCTCTACCCGGTTGATGATGTTTCTAAGACCCATTCCTTTAGAGGTCTCCATTATCTTAGACTTATCAAATCCAATTCCGTTGTCTCTGTACTCCAAATTTAATTTTTTCAGAGTGGTTTGCGCAACCAATCGGATTGATTTGGACTTACTGTGTTTGATGGAGTTATTACTTAATTCTTGCACAATGCGGTATAAAATTAATTCTTCGCCTTTGTTGAAATTCACTTCTTCTAGATCCTCCAATTCATAACTTGTGAGAATTCCTGTCGAGTTTTCAATTTTATCAAACATGGCCTCGATCGACTTTTTTACACCCAATTTATTCAATTCACTCGGGTAAATATTTCTCGATATTTTCCGAACATCTTCAACAATATTGGTTACCTCTTTTACTAGTTTATCATTAGATGGATTCGCATTTAACTCGTTTTTGATCATGATTAAATTCAATCCGATATGATCGTGAAGATCACTTGAAATTCTCCTCCGTTCATCTTCTATTTCAGAGATTAAATTGGATGAATATTTTTGCTCCATTCTCTTTTTCGCATTGGTATTCCGAATCACATAGATGGAAAAAATCAAACCAATAATTAAGATCAATCCGCTAAACACGAGAGAATATCTCAGCAAACTCAAAGAGGATTCGGTTTGAATAATTTCTTTTTCTTTTTCCAAAAGATCAGCTCTTGATTTTTGCTTTTCAATCTCTACTAGTCTTTTTTCATCTTCGTACTTCAAATTCAATTCAGCAAGGAATTTTTGATTGTCTACTTCTCGTAAGGAATCTCTATAATTATTGTAATTCTTGTAATGGATTAGGGCCTGATCGTATCGTCCCAGTATTTCATACAACTGAGAAAATCCTCGTTCATATTGAGTCAGGTCTTCCAGTTTCGGATAATTCTCTGTTTGAATATGTTCCCATCCCTCATTCATACTGCTTAAAGCTTCTTTATATTTGTTCTGCCTTTTGTAAAACTCGGCCAGTCCCAGATATATTTTTCCTCGAATGCCCACCATATTATAATTGTCGATAACGGTAAGTGCAGAATCATAATATTGGCGGCAAGATTGATAGTCTCCCTTTAAGTTGTAATACACTGCAATGTTGGTGTAGGCAACGATATACAGCTGAGGTTCCTGTATGATTTTCCCTAATTCCAATGTTTTGTTGAAATAATAAAATGCGGAATCTCTTTTGGCGGAATCCCCATTATAGGTAAACGCAATGTTATTGATGAGACGGGTTTGTATTCTATATTCTCTCTTATTCTCTATGAGCTTTAAGCCTTCTTTAAAATCTTTGAGTGCTTCGTCATTTAAACCTAAACCTGTTTTGTGCAAACCTAAATTGTTGAGGATAGTTGCGCGGTTCAGATAGTATTTAGGATTCTGACTAATCTTTAGTGCCTGATAGAAAAATTCATAGGCTTCATCTTTTTTTCCAATTTCTATATGGTAGGAAGCCAGTGCATTCAAGGCCATAATCATCCGATTGGTGTCCTTAACTTCCTCTGCATTACTCAAGGCTCTGCGCATCTTAACAATGGCTTCATTGGGTTGAATGAGTCCAATCCCTAAATCCAGCCAAATAATTTTAATACGAGTACTCAATTCAATTTCTGTGTTCCCATTGGATTCAGAGCAAATATTGGCTTCCTGATAGAGTTTTTTGGCGGTGTAGTCATCTCCATGATAATGGTATTTGTTGCCTTCCAATTCAATCAGTGCACATACGTCATAAGCGGTAAAATCGAATTCCTTTTCCCATTTATCTTTTAAAAGATTGAACTTTTGCGTATCCACTTGTGAAAGCAAATTGAGCTCATTAAATAGACTGTCTGTTAAATTTTGAGACCTTGCGGGTAGAAAAGAGATCAGAAACATCAGTAAAAGAATAAGCGCTTTCCATCTCCCGGAAATAACAAAAAATATAGTATTTTCACTTCGTCTTAAACTGTTCATCAAAATAAGATTTAGGTAATTGGAATTAATCATCGCTATACTCTATGTATTGCTGTTTTCAGTTTTGATCTGGAAACTGAAGATCTTTGAGATTAAATGTATAAAAAAAACGTGGGTACTAGCTGTTTTTTTTGCCAAAATAGCTGCAGGACTTGCCCTCACTTTGATCTACACTTATTATTATAGTGATGGTGAACTCTCTGGTGATACCGCCCACTATTTCAATGATGGCAAGATCTTGAATCAGGTTTTTTCAGAATCTCCTAAAGATTATTTCACTTTGCTTTTTTCTGAAGGAGATCAACAACTTGTTGAGACACAGCTACAGAACACAGAACACTGGACTCGAGCGGAAATGGATCAGTTTAATGATAACCGCTTCATTATTCGTATCAATTCTATTTTGTCTTTTTTCTCTCTGAATAGTTTTTATGTTCACATGCTATTCTTCATTATGGCTTCAATGATCGGACTCACGCTCTTTTTTAAAGGAATTGAAGATTGGATTCCGAAATACCAAAAGGAAGTCTTTTTGCTTCTATTCTTGTTTCCTTCTCTATTGTTTTGGACAAGTTCTGTGTTGAAAGAAAGTTTGCTCATTTTTGGTTTTGGATTACTCTTTTACGGGTTTCGTTTCTATAGTTCTCGTCCGGTTTGGAAGCTTGCTATGATCCTGATTGGTCTTTTTGTATTACTCAATACTAAGGTCTATTTTCTTTTATGCATACTTCCTGCTCTAGCATTTTATTTTCTGGTCCAAAAGAGTTGGAAAAAAAATGGGGTCTTATTTATTTCTATGCTGATTTTAGG
Source organism: Crocinitomicaceae bacterium (assembly GCA_041392305.1). GTDB lineage: Bacteria > Bacteroidota > Bacteroidia > Flavobacteriales_D > Crocinitomicaceae > JAGQYP01. The sequence continues at coordinate 121,345 of JAWKMJ010000008.1, read as the reverse complement.
AGTCTTTTTCATTTGGACAAATAGTTATATGGAGTCAATGAATGTGACCAAATACATTTCACAAAAGCAAAAAGATTTCAATTTAGTAGGTAAGGGGGGAGTCTATTTCATGGATAACGAACATTTCTATAGAATCGATTTTAAAAATAAAGAGGCTCTGCATATTGCACATAACTACGTGCGATTAAAACAAGATTTACAGGTTGAGGTCAAAGATTTTGGCTCTCAGGTATATTCAAGAGATTCTGTCCTTGGAAAAGACATGGAATTCCAATTTTATTCCATGCAAGAGCCTTCACAAAGCTATTTTAAGGTCAAAGAAATTGATAATAACTGGGTACATCTGGTGGTTTATAGCCCGATTTATATTGCTAATGTTTTTTTTATGCCTTTTCCCTGGCAAAGTGGTTCTTTTCTGAAATGGCTGAATATTCTGGAAAATCTATTCCTCTTTTTGCTGATTCTGTTCACCTTGAGGTATAGAAAAACTGGAGTACTAATCGATCAAAAACTATTTTTCTTTAGTCTGATTTTTATTCTTCTATTCTATTGGATTATTGGAGCAACTACCCCGGTTGTGGGTGCCATTGTACGCTATAAAACGCCGGCCTTTTTGATTTGGATTTTGCTATTTCTTTCGATAATTGATTTCAAAAGGATAACTTTAAAGCCAAATAAGCACAAGAAATGAGTACAATATTAGTTACAGGAGCTACCTCGGGATTTGGAAAAGCAATCGCCTATAAATTTGCTAAAGAAGGGTATGATCTGATTATAACTGGAAGAAGAGCAGATAGATTGGAACAAATAGCCGAGGATATTCAGAATGGTTTCAAAGTAAAAGTACTCACGCTCAATTTTGATGTTCGGGAGCTAAGTCAAGTGGAAAAAGCGATCCAATCCATTCCTGATGAGGTGAAAAAAGACCTTCAAATTCTTGTCAATAATGCTGGATTGGCGGTTGGTAGAGATACCATCGATAAAGGTAATACAGAAGATTGGGACCGAATGATCGATACTAATGTGAAAGGGTTGCTTTATGTTTCCAAACAAGTGATTCCGATTCTTAAACAAAATGGGGTGGGGCACATTATTAATATTGCATCTACGGCAGGAAAAGAGACGTATTTGAGTGGGAATGTTTATTGTGCTTCGAAACACGCGGTTGATTCACTTTCAAAGGCTATGCGAATTGATTTGTTGCCTTTTGGAATCAAAGTAACCAATATTGCTCCTGGTCTGGCGGAAACGGAATTTAGCGTGGTACGTTTTAAAGGTGATCAAGAAAAAGCGGATGCGGTATATCAAGGTTTTGAACCTTTAACAGGAGAAGATTTGGCTGAAATCACATATTACGCGGCAACAACGCCTAAACACGTTTGTTTGAATGATATAGTGGTCACATGCACCTCGCAGGCCAATTCTTTCTATTTGCATAAATCATGAAACAACTTTCACTTTTAAGTGTACTTTTTTTTCTTCTTTCTTCGTGTTTTAAGGGAAAGGAAGCAGATTTGATTATCCATAATGCACGTATTTACAGTTTGGATAAAAATAGCACGGTCTATCAAGCAATGGCTATAAAAGACGGGAAGATTATTGAACTCGGACCTGAAAGAGAAATCATGAATAAGTATGCCGCTGATCGAGAAATCGATGCTATGGGCAAGATGGTGATTCCTGGTTTTCATGATTCACATTGCCATGTATTGGGATTTGTGGAAGATAGTTTCTTTGCAGACCTAAGATGGCTGAGATCTAAAAAGAAAACTTTGGAAGTCGCTCGCACACAACAACCTTTAAACAATTGGATTATTGGGAGAGGATGGGATGAATCTCTTTGGGAAAATAAGGAACGACCTACTTTGAAAGAATTGGATAGCTTATTTCCTGATCAACCTCTGCTACTTACTCGAATTGATGGTCATGGAGCATTGATCAATTCCAAAACGTTTGAATTGTTTGACTCCTTGGACAGACAAGAAATTCTTCCGGGTCAAGTGGAATATGTGAATGGGGAATTTACAGGATTTATCATGGATAATGCTCTCGATTTAGTCTATAGAAAGAGCCCTATGGTTTCAAAGGAACAACTGAAAGCAAAATTTGAAGAGTTTCAGCAAACTCTTTTTGAATATGGTATTACTTCAATTAATGAGGCTGGTTTAACTCCTACCCAAATAGAATGGTACAAACAACTAGAGGAAGAGGGGATTTTGAAGCTTGATGTCTATGCTATGATTTTTGGAAATGAAGAAGGTTTACAGTACGCGCTGAAAAATGGAAAATATAAAAGTGAGTTACTCAATGTTTCTTCCTTTAAATTAATTGCTGATGGTTCTTTAGGATCTCGTGGTGCTTGTATGTTAGCTCATTATTCTGATCAGCCTACTTATGGCCAAATTGTGTTGGATTCCAGTTTTAAAAAGGTCTTGAGTTTTGCGTATTTGAATGAATTTCAAGTCAATACACACTGCATAGGCGACTCCGCAAACCGTTTTGTTTTGGAAGCTTATGGAGATGTTCTAAAAGAGGTAAACGATTGCAGATGGAAAATCGAACATGCTCAGGTAATGAATACTTCTGATTTTGAGTTGTTTTCAAAATTCAGTGTCATCCCCTCGGTACAGCCCAATCATGCGATGGATGATATGCGCTGGGCAGAAGACCGTATCGGTGGGCATCGTTTAGAAGAAGGTGCATATAATTACAAAAAGTTATTCAATACTTCAGGAATGTTGGCCATAGGAACAGATTTTCCTGTGACGGATATCAATCCTTTTTATAATTTCTTTTGCTCTGTATTCAGACAAAATAAAGAACTAGAGCCGAAAGAGGGATTTTTAGCTAAAAATGGCTTGAGTAGAATTGTTACCTTAAGAGGGATGACCCAATGGGGAGCAGTGAGCAATTTTGAAGAGGGATGGAAAGGAACACTGGAAGAAGGAAAGAATGCGGATCTTATTATTTTGAGTGCCGATCTGCTAGAGGCACCTAAAGATCAGATTTTAAAAGCCTATGTTGAATACACCATTAAAAAAGGAAAAGTGGTCTACGAGTAAACCACTTTTTCCAAACCAAAACAGAAAACGAAATCTTAAACTAGTTTAGTTGTTTATTAGAAGGAAGGACAAGAAATAGTTCTAAATCCTTTAGGCCTCTTTTTACAGTTCAGGTAAAGTCCCAATGAAACCTCGTGAGAACCACCTGAAGCGTTTGTTAATTTCGATATTGTTACATCATAGCTGTATCCCAGCTTGAATACTTTAGTATCTAATCCCAGCATGATAATGAAAGCATCATTGGTTCTCCACCAAACACCTCCTCGAATCACACCGTACTTCACATAAAGACCCAAATTCAATTCCATAAACCCTTGTTGGTATTGGAAAATTACGTTTGGAGAAATGGAAGTGGTATTGGAATATTTAGAACCTTTACCAAATTTGATGTCGGCACCTAAATGGGCAGTCATTTTAATGGGCTGCTTCGATTCGCCAATAATCATAGACTCATTTGGCATATTCAAATGCTTGGCGGTAAATCCACCATAGAAAAATTCATTGTAGATTACAAAACCTGCCGATACATCAAAGAAACCTCGAGTTCCACCTCTGGGTTGATCTCCGGTGTTGTAAATAAAACCTCTTCTAGGGTCAATTTGATCTCCAAACGAAAGTTTACTCCAATCCAGGAATTTTTGATTCCAAGTTGCTTGTGCACCAAAAATCATTCTCCATTTTCTACCCAGTTTCAAGTGATAGGCATAAATGAAACTAAGCGTCAGGGTGTTAATTGTACCCTTACCTGCCTGATCCAAAGTAGCAATTACACCAATCCCTCCGGAAAGGTTATCGAAATACTGATCGTAAGAAGCACTATAGGTCACAAACGTACCAGACAGAGCAGGCCATTGGTTTCTATAGTTGAAATTCAGTCTCGGACATCCATGAGTACCAGCTAAAGCCGGGTTCAGGTAAAGCGGATTCGCATAAAACTGCGAAAAATGCGGGTCCTGAGCTTGTGCTTGTTTGGTAAGCAACAAACTAAAACCAATCATTAAAAATAGTATCAATCTCTTCATAATTCTTTCCTCCTTATTTTTAATACTCCAGGTTTTTGGTAAATGATCTTTTCGGTTTGATTGTAAATCTGAACATAATTTCATGTGAATGTCCTTTGATTCCCATCAACTTCGACTTTGTCCAATCGTATTGATAATACATCTTAAACTTTTTGAATTGAACTCCGGCTTGAGCAGAGATATTGCCTTTGTCTGAAATACTGACTCCTGCAGTTCCCCAATAGAATCTGAAATTCGAACCAAAATAGAATTCATCATAATTGTCGAAATGCTGATAGACGATGTAAGGAGAACCACTGAAATTTTTGTTTCGTGATTCAAAATCAGTCCCGATTACGGCATTCATTCTAAATGGGGCTCTTCTAGGATTAGAAACATCGTTGCTGTAGATGTTCTCTTTATGTCTAAATACATTATCCATAGAGAAACCGGCATAGAACCATTTCGTATTGACGAATAATCCTACACCCAGATCATAATACATTTTTTGCGAACCAATTGGGCTTTCACCTGATTCAAAAGTTTGATAAACATTCCCTCTCTCCATCTCAATTTGACCTCCTGGAACAATTTTGCTTTTGTCCAAAGTGTATGCCCCCATGTTGAACTTAATTGAAGGTTCGATGGTAAGGAATTTTCCAAAATTGATTTTTGGAGAGTACATCAAGGCAGCGTCATAATTTCGATAGGTTCCCTGAGCGTAATCTTTAAACTGAATGTTCATTCCTATCCCTCCACGCATTCCGTAAACATAGCCATCTACAGACAACTGTGCCATGTGCTGCATTTGAGATGTACCTGTCCACTGATTCATATAAGAAGTTTGAATCCTTGTTTTCAACATTCCTCCAGCCAATGATGGGTTAAAGGCCAATGGGTTGTAACCGGGAATAACCAAGTTCGGATTTCTTAAGTTGGTCACACCAGAAGGGTTGTTGAATGCACGTTTCAAATCTCGAATAAATTTGGTTGTTGTTTTTCGAGAAGAATTTTTCAAGTTTTCCGATAAATCGATTTTATTTTCTGAGAACTCAGGATTGGAAAGGTATGCGCCATTGTGTTTTCCATCCTCATAATCGAGCTTATCTAAAGCCTGGTTTAAAGTGATGTCTTTTTGCAGGTGAGGTGAAACAGGCTCCAGATGAGCAAATTCATCGTTGGTTACAATCTGAGCGTTTTTTCCAGGGATAGCGGAAATTAGTTCGTCTTGGATCGTGTTGTTTACCAGCACATCCGTATTCTGATTGTTCACCGAGAAATCAATGATTTCAGCATGATTTTGCCCATTGGAGTCGTTCAATTGACCTGCATGGAGGTTGGAATTCGCAACTACTACATTTTCATCGGCAGTAGCATGCATATTTTGCGGAACTAGATCCGGGTTCGCTTGAAGTGATTTATTTGTATTTGAAAGTCTTGGTTCATGGACCACTTTGTTTGGTGTGTTGAATTGCTGAAGATTCTTGTTAGAGCGCTTTTCATTTGCAGTTGGAGTCCATACTTGCGGAATCGCAAAGCCATTTTCAGAAATCTCATTTTTCGATGAATTCTCTTCGTTGTCTTGGACATTCAGTGGTTGTCCATTTTTACCTGTTACTTCATTGGGTAAAGATTCCAATTCCATACCGGGAGAAGTGATCGACTTTAAATTGTCAAGGGAGTTCTGATTCTGATTTAGATTGGATTCAGAAAGTGAACTCAGATGATTTGCTAAGTTGGATTCGGATTTTTTACCAAGAAATAAAAAGGAAAGTACGATTCCGGAAACGAGAATAGCTGCTGCGGAAGACCAACCAATCCAGCCAAAACGTTTTTTCTTTTGATATAAAGATTCTGTATTGTGGTATTCAAACTCTTCGTTCTCAACGAATGCCATAGACCAGGCGTCCATTTCAGATTCATACTCGGGATTAAGAAGGACAAACCGCTCAAGAGTCTCTCTGTCCTCTTGATTCAGATTACCTTCATGATAATCGAAGAGCCACTTTTCTATATTGTTCTTATCGATGCTCGTCATGCCACTAATTCTGTTAAATCTTTTAGCTGCTTCTTCAATTTCTTTCTTGCACGGAACAAATAAACTTTAACTTGAGACTCTGAAAGGTTCAAAACCGCACCTATCTCCTGGTAATTGTACCCCTCCAAATCCCGCATCAAAACAATGGATTTCTGAAGCGGAGGTAAGTTCTTAAGCGCTTTTTCAATGATTTCTTTGGTTTCGAGTCTCTTTGAAAAATAAGCCATCGAACTTCTTTCAGGAAGGATCTCCATAGAGACCATTCGGCTTTTCTTTACCTTGAAATTAATCATCGCATTGTGTGCTGTAGTAAATAACCAGGATTTCGATTTGTTAAAATCAACCGCTTTGCGATTTTCCCAGAGTTTTTTGTAAGCATCTTGTACAATATCGTCCGCATCCTCTCGGTTTTGCAGAAACTTCAAACAGTATCCGAAAAGTCTTCCGGAATGCTCTTGAACGGCGCTATTGTACTCTTTACTATTCAAAATTTACTCAGTAGTTTCTAAAGTTTTTGGTTCCTTTTGACAGCTAAAACAATCTAACAGTGGCAAAAGTTACACCTACTAAAAAAATATTTATAAACCTATAACTTGATTTAACCATACAAGTTACAATAATATTTCGGTAAGACCATAAAATTTGTCGAAGTATCAGATATTCAGATTGTTAAAATTGGCAAATTGGTCGAATTTAACCCCAGATTTTACCTTGCAATTGTGCTTTTTTTTCTTTTAGCTTTTCTTCTGCATGCTTAGTTTCTGGTAGTTCTGGAAACATGGGGCGATGAGCTTCCTGTGCATTTATTTTACTTATTTCTTCAATAAAATTAGTTGTTGCAATACCCAATATACTTTGTTTGAATTTTTCAAAAATCAGTTCAATTGCCAGCGGACTGGGATGCAAAAGATCGTCTGCATAAAATCGATAATCCCTTAATTCGTCCATTTGGATTTCATAAGAGGGGAAATAGAAATTATTCGGTTGCGCTTCGATTTGTTCTATGGCTAAAAGGAGTTCCGCTTTGGATCGGTTGTTAGCCACAAATCCGTCCCTGGCATGTCGTACAGGACTTACAGTAAAGATGAACTTTAAATGAGGGTTGAGTTTTTGGACTTTCTCTGTGAAAGCTAAATATTTCAAAGCAATTTCCGAGGAGTTGGCTCTTTTTCTGGTAAACCAATCTTGAGGCTGTTTGTGGCAATTAGCTACTATTTTTCCTAGTGAATGATGCTCAAAATAAAAAGAGGTACCAAAAGTGATTAGCATATAATTTCCTTTTTGAAGAAAATTGTGCAGTGCAGTTAATTCTTGATTGGCTCGTTCAAGTACTTTCGCAGGTTGTGTGTCAGATATTCGTCCATGGGTTTCCCATAGAAAATAGAGGCCATTATGCTCTTGAATCGACTCTTCGGTAAATAAATCCAACTGAAAACTTCTTTCCAAAATATGAAGGATAGATAAGGGGTTGAAAAGAGTGCCGAATGGATTTACCTGAATAGGAAACCACAAATTTTTTAACAGTGAGCCGATGTGTTCACTAAAACATGAACCCAAACTATAGATCTCATCCTGATGTGTGATCTCAAATGGAAATTCTGGGAGAGGAACTGATGAGGTTAATTGCTTTGCCATAGATTCTATTTAGAGTTGCAGTCTGCCGTTTTCATCTAGTTTAACATCATAGGAACCAAATACTTTTTCAATTAATTTTTGCGCTTTTACCTCCTGTAAACTGTATTGTTGAATTTGTTTGTCCTGTATCAATAAAATTGAGTCGGCGATCTGAAAAACCAAATCCAGATCATGTGAACTAATCAGTACAGTTTTGCCAAGTTCTATTTTGATCTTGCGTATGAGTTTAGAAAATTGATATTTGTTCCCAATATCTAAAAAAGTCGTAGGCTCGTCCATGAGCATAATCGGACAATCCTGTATAAGTGCGGCAGTAATCATGACTTTTTTTCGTTCTCCATCAGACAAATTCTGTAAAGATCGATTCAGAAGTTCGGAGATTCCTACAAGTTCCACACTTTGGTTAATGATTTTTTGATCTTCTGAGTTTAATTTTCCTAAAAAATGGGTGTAGGGAAAGCGGGACATCTCAATAAATTCCCTGACTAAAATGTGGTGCACCGCATTAACCGAATGAACCATTGATACGGTTTGCGCTAATTCTTTTCTTGAAAGCTGTTTTTGAGGCTTGCCTTCTAAATGGATGGTTCCGGAAAAATCAACGGTACCTGACAGGGCATTCAACAAGGTAGTTTTACCACTTCCGTTCGGACCCACCAATAAGTGAATCTTACCTTTTTCAAGCTCCAGGTTAACTTCATGTAAGATTTGGTTTTTCTGATAATGAATTTCCAGATCCTTAACAACCAGACTATTTATCCGTTCTTCCATCCTGCTTTTTTACTGATTAATATCCACAAAATAACAGGAGCTCCAATTAAGGAAGTTACTGCATTCAAAGGTAGAGGGAAAGGGTATTTCGTAAAAATTAATCCAATCAGACATATCGCTGCTCCAACTAAAATATTCAATGGAATCATAATAAAATGATTATTTCTTGCAATCAGCATCCTACTTATATGCGGTACGGCAATTCCTACAAAAGCAATGGGTCCGCAATATGCAGTTACCAATCCGGTTAGTATTCCGGTTATCAAAATACCTATCAATCGAATTCTAAATACAGGAACCCCAAGTGTACCTGCAAATTTTTCACCTAGAACCAAAGCATTCCAATATTTAGACAAGAGGAATAATAGGATTATGAAGCCTGATAACAAACTCAATAAGATAAAAATAGAATCCGGATGCACTGAAGAGAAATTTCCGAATCCCCAATTCACAAATTGCTGAATTTGATTTTTGTCGGAATAGTTCAAAATGATATTGACTCCCGCTCCACATAAATAAGAGAGCATGAGACCTGAAATCAGTACAATAACGTTATTTCGAACGCGTAAACTAATACCGATAATGAGAAAAAGAACACTCAAAGCCCCAAGTATTGCAGCGGTAACACTTAATGCAACCACATTACTCTGACTTCCGGCAAAAAGGAAAACCAATGCAACACCTAAATTGGATCCTGAAGTAATTCCAAGCACTCCCGGACCTGCAAGTGGATTTTGAAAGATGTTTTGCATTAATAAGCCACTAATACTTAAAGAAATTCCTGCAAATATAGCGGTTAATGAAGCTGTCAGGCGTGCTTCAACTATCAATGTCCAGGATCTCTTAGGGGCCACTTCTCCACTTAAAATATTCAGGATTTCTTCAAATGGAATATCTACCGAACCAAAAGTGAGACTTCCTAAAAAAAGAAAGCCAACTACCAATAAAAGAATGAAAAACGTTATTTTTTCGCGTATTTGCATGTAAGGCGCTAAGATAGTACAGTTAGAATTATTTACCGAATCAGACAATTATTATCAAATCTTTTCGTCATTTTAGTAGAATGAAACAACTCTTTTTATATCTCACCATTCTTTCAGGTTTAGGTCTACATGGTCAAAACCTGGTTGAGTTAGGGCGCCTGGATTTTGAAGCGGAAAGGGGAACCTTTGTGAGCGATGTATGGGGGTATGTTGATGAAAATAATAACGAATATGCACTTGTAGGCTGTGTAGATGGGACTTCTATTGTGAATGTCACAGATCCTGCGAATCCGATTGAAGTGTTTTGGGAAGCGGGAACCAGCTCGGTATGGAGGGATATCAAAGTTTATAATGATTATGCCTATGTGACTACCGAAGCTGAAGATGGCTTGCTCATTATTGATTTAAGTCCCTTGCCGGGAAGTTCAATTTTGCCTACTTATTATTACCACGGTCCTATCGGAAATGAATGGTCTTCCGCTCACAATTTATTTATAGATGAAAATGGCTATGCCTATATATTTGGTTCTGATAGGGGAGAAGGTGGGGTAATCCTTCTGGATCTCAATCCCAATCCAATTGCTCCGGTAGAGGTTGGTGTTTTTGATGATTATTATTGTCATGATGGGTACGTTAGAAATGATACGGCCTATTTTGCTCATATTTATGATGGATTTTTCACTATTGTAGATGTTTCAGATAAGGCAAATCCTTTAGAATTGGGTTCACAAACAACGCCTACACAATTTGCCCATCAAATTTGGGTCGACTCGGCTGGAATTGTGTTTGTTTTGGATGAAATTCCGGGTGGATATATTGCTTCTTATGATATATCCAACATCAATAATATTCAATTATTGGATAAGATTCAGTGCGCTCCGGGAAATCTGATTACACCTCATAATGGCTATACCATAGGAGATTTTATTGTTTCCTCTTACTATTCTTATGGAGTGGCTATTCATGATAAGTCAAAACCAAATAATTTAGTGGAGGTAGGACATTTTGATACCAATCCCCTTAACGGTATTTCAACTGATGGTTGTTGGGGCGTGTATCCTTATCTTCCTTCAGGAAATATCCTAGCTACGGATATTGAAGAAGGCTTGTTTGTTTTAGCTCCTACATACGTGCATGCCTCTTTTCTAGAAGGTAAAGTAACCAACCAAGCCAGCACACAGCCCATTCCAAATGTTCATGTTGATATTGTTGGTGTTACGCAGATAGATTTAACAAACATCACAGGAGATTATTCTTCCGGTGTGGCAATAGATGGAATGTATGATGTGATTTACTCCAAAATTGGGTGGTATCCTGAAACCCTGCAGGTAAATTTGATTTCAGGTGTTACCACGATTCAAGATGTTCAGCTTACTGAAATCCCTAGGTTTCCAGTATATGTGAAAGTATCGGATCAGTCAAACGGGAATGCTATTTATGATGCAAAAATTCTTTTCGATTTCGAAATATTAGAGGAAAGAACGGCTACCGACGGTTTGGGAGAATCGGTCACCAATATGATTTATCCAGGATCCTATACGCTGGAAGTTGGCAAATGGGGCTATGAAATGTATTGTGCCACTGTAAATCTCGACACCCTCAATGATACTTTTTACATTGATTTACTTCCTGGGTATGAAGATGATTTCAGCTTTGATTTGGGGTGGTCCAGTTATGGGAATGCCGAAAGGGGATTATGGGAGCGCGCCATACCAAATTTAATGACAGAGGATAGCGTATTGATTTACTTTCCTGATCACGGTGCTCCGGACGGATGCAACAATTATTGCTTCACAACAGATAATGGTTTGCAGTTTCAAGATGTGAAAGGAGGGAATGTGGTTTTAGTTTCTCCGGTCATGAATTTAAGTACCTATACCGATCCACATATCAATTTTTACACCTGGTTTTTTAATGCGTGGGGGCCAAATGCTCCTGACGATACGCTATGGATTTATTTAAGTGATGGGGCAACACTGCATTTGATAGATTTTAATACAGATGAATTCAATAGTGGGTTTTGGGAGCAAAGTTCAGTTAGGGTCAAAGATTTTGTGAATCCAACTGCCACTATGCAATTGATAGTAGAAACAAGAGATACGGGATTATTCGAAAACTATACTGAAGCGGGTTTTGATAATTTTTCAGTAACCGATTTCTATCTCGGTTTCAATGAATTAGAAGTGAATAATAAGGTCAATTTTTATCCAAATCCGGGAACAGATGTCATTCAATTCCAGAATTTGGAAGAAGGACACTTCATTCTCTCTATTTTTGATATGTCAGGTAAGTTGGTCAAATACAAGCAGCTTAGCCCATCCAATCAACAAGTAAATATTGGTGATTTGGAAGAAGGCTTGTATGTATTGAACCTCATGAATAAAATGGGTACTTTGGTTTATACAGGGAAATTGGTGAAACTATGATGAAATATTTTGCATTTGCGATTGCGCTGTATGGATTTACAGCTTGTACGGAAGCTCCGAAAGAGAAAGAAAAGAATGAGCCTCAAAAGGCTGAAGAGCCAGCTTTGGAAGAGAGAGAACAAGCAGTATTTGTGAATGATCAGTTGAGTTTAGCTCAGGCACATGCCTTTGTTTTGACAGACTCACTATTGCGAATTGGGGATCTGGATTCGATGGCTTCATTTATTTCCGAAGTGCAATTGGAGATCGTAGCAGTGCATCATCGAGTAGATGAAATTGAATCAGGTCTAGAATATGCAGAAGAGTTTAAACAGGCTGTTTTGCAACAACTAGACTATATTGAAAACGGACTGAAGAATGAAATACCAAAAATGATTTCCATTTCAAAATCGGGTAAAAAGGAATTGGCAGATCAAATGTATTTTGACTGGATCAAAGGGTACCAGGAAAGGTCGCAGGAAATATTAGCCGCACAGATCAAATTTACCGAGAAGCACCGGGTGAAAATCGATCCGGTTGGGGAGTAAATCAGCAAATTCTAATCGAACTTATGAAGCCAAAACAAATATTACTGAGTCTCATTTTCGGACTTACTGCTGTCTTTTTGATTATTGCGTATCAGAAAACGCAAAGTGTAATCAAAGAAAAAGAAGCTTTTGTGCATGAGATGAAAGAATATGTGGCCGTTCTCAGTTTCAAAGATCGCTTGCTGAATGCAAAAGAATGGATCGTTCAAGATTGGGAGTGGAGTAAAAAAGAGAAAGCTTCATTGATTCATTTGGAAAAAGCTAAATCACATTATGACACGATTTTTAGTGAAGCCTTTCTTTTGGTTTATTTTGCTATTGGCTTTGTCCTACTATGCTTGTTGCTCTATTTCAAGTATTCTATCAAATGGGCAATTGGATATGGTTTGTTAATTATCAGTTTTTCCTTTTTAGGTATCGGAATCTATACCCCCATGATGGATATTCAGGTGTACAGCGAGGATCTTGAAATTCCTCTTTATATTGAAGGTGCTGAGGTGGTTCAATATGCTGAAGATGAAGTGCACTTAGATGCTATTCCCTTCGTGGATCAGCTCTGGAGAAAAATTAAAGGGGTAATCGCGGAGCAAAAAATAGACATCTCCAAAGAGTTTCACGGAAAAATGTTCTATTTCTACAATAACAAAAGTGTGGTCGATCTAATCACCATTCTTTTTGAGGCAAAAAATTATCTGGTCGCCTATGCCATTTTACTATTCTCAATTGGTATCCCTATTCTGAAAATGACTCTGAGTATACTTGTACTTCTTTTTAGAAATTGGTCGGCCTGGAAGTTCACCAGAAAACTGGTTAAAGCTATTGGGAAATGGTCTATGGCAGACGTTTTTGTAGTTGCCGTTTTCTTGTCTTATCTCTCCATCAAAAACATGAATCCGGGAGTGGAAACAGATGCGACTACTTTAATCGGTCTCTATTTCTTTTTCTCCTACGTGATCGTCTCCATGATTGCAAGTTATTTTGTAGATGCAGCTGTCAAAGAGATGGAAAAAGTGGAGGAACTTACTATTTCATAATTAAAAATGAAAAATTAAAAATTAAAAATGAACAATTAGATAAACGCGAGGAGGATTTCAATCCTCAAACGCAATTGATTGGACTTCTAGATTCCGAGACGGCTGAAACCTAGTCTTAGTGATTTAGATGAAAAGCAAGTGTCCAGATATCCAGAAATCTAGACATCCAGAAGTCCAAATATCAATTCGTAACCCTGCGACTTCAGTCCGGGGTGGAGAAAGGAAGAATTCAAAGTGCAAAATGCAAAATGCAGAGCCTGCCCTGAGCCTTGCCTAAGGGTGCAAAATGAGGCTTTGGTTAATGACTAGCTTATCATCTTATACTCAGCATAATTTTTCATTTTTAATTATTAATTCTTAATTAAAATAGTATTTTGTTGGAACTAAACATGAAGCTATGAAGTATTTTTTAGGATTGATGATAGTATCGGGTTTGTTTCTAACCTCCTGTAATAAAACCGAAATTACCCGTGTACAAAATGTGGTAAGTCTGGACATGTCAACGGCATCTGATAGTTTGGGGAAGGCCACTTACAATGGGATGATTATTCGAACACAGGCTGAGTTTGATACTTTAATGATGATGACAGGAGATACCTTTTCCTTCCCTGGATTACAAGGAACTGAAGTTATTTTGATTTGCTCTCAAAAAGTTCAGAACGGAATTGATGCTTGGGCAGAAGTATATTCGATTTCTGAAAAGAAGAAAGGAACCACTTATGCTTTTAAATACATGACTTCTGAGCGTCCCGATTATATTTACGGATTATGGACAACATTAGCTGTGATTGTAGATTTAGGAGATCAGAATCCTGAAATATCTTTCTATGAGGAGTACAGAGGAAACTAAAAATTATAGATAAACAAAAAGGGTGATCGATTGATCACCCTTTTTTTATGTTCAAATAAAATAATTTTATTCTTCTCCACCTTCTGCTGGTGCGTCTCCACCTTCAGCAGCAGCTTCAGCAGTTTCTTCTTCTTCATCATCTTGGCTTGCAGTAGAAGCTCCTCTTGCCATTTTAACGGATACTACAACCGCATTATGTGGGTCAAGAAGTTTTACCCCTTCCATTTGAAGATCTTTAACTCGGATAGATTGTCCAATTCTCAATTTAGAGATATCAGCCTCAATTTCTCCAGGAATCGCTGATGGCAATCCCATAACTTTCAATCTTCTGAAAACTTGTTGTAGTTTACCACCGTTCATTACCCCGATAGCTCTACCTTTTGTTCTTACAGGAATATTCATTTTTACTTCTTTGTCGTCGAATAACTCTAAGAAGTCAACGTGCATGATTCTGTCTGTTACCGGATGCTTTTGGATGTCTTGAATGATGGCTGTTCTTTTATCACCATCGATATCCAATTCAATCTTATACACGTCTGCTGTATAGATCAATTTTTCCATTGCAGTATGCTTAACTTTAAAGTGTAATTGGTCTTTTCCACCGTAAACTACTGCAGGAACCAACTTTTCGTTTCTTACTGCCTTAGCATCCTTCTTCCCTACGCCCTGTCTTGCAGAACCGCTCAATGATACTTGTTTCATTTGTGATATATTAATTAATAAATAAAATGCTTACTAATCGACTTATTCTCCATAAGTCTCAAAATTACATCCGAGAACAAAGGTTCGATTTCGATTACCTTGATCTTGGAAGATTCTTGTTTCAAAGGAATGGTATTGGTCACATACAATTCTTTTAAAGCGGATTTCTCGATTCTTTCATACGCAGGTCCAGACAACACTGCATGCGTACAAAATGCACGAACTGAATTGGCTCCGTATTCCATGAAAAGATCGGCTGCTTTTGTCAATGTTCCTGCGGTGTCGCACATATCATCAACCAATAAAACATCCTTTCCTTTTACATCACCGATTACCGTCATTTCAGCTACTTCATTGGCCACTTTTCTTTGTTTGTGACAAATGGCTAATCCAACGTTCATTCTTTTGGCATACGAATTCGCTCTTTTGGCTCCTCCGGCATCTGGTGCAGCTACGATTGCGTTTCCATTGTTCAAAGAATCCATGATGGGCTGGAACAAAGTTGAACCATACAAATGGTCCACTGGAACTTCAAAAAATCCTTGAATCTGATCTGCATGCAAATCCATGGTCATGATTCTATCCACACCGGCCGACTCCAACATCTTAGCAACCAATTTTGCGCCAATCGCTACTCTTGGTTTGTCTTTTCTGTCTTGTCTGGCAAATCCGAAATAAGGCAGTACTGCGATGATTTTTCTAGCTGATGCTCTTTTTGCAGCATCGATCATCATCAATAATTCCAATAAATTTTCGGCTGGTGGCATTGTAGACTGGATAATGAAGACATCCTGACCTCTCACGGTTTCGTCAAAGGAAGGCTCGAATTCCCCATCACTAAAAACAACCACAGAAGTCTTGCTCAACTCCCTGCCTTGTCTTGCTGCGATGCGTTCTCCGATTTCTTTGGATGCCCTACAGGCTACAATTTTGTGTCCCATCTCAAACTAATTTGAAGGCGCAAATTTAGGGCATTGAAATGGTTTACACAACTAATTATGGAACCAAATTAGACTCAAGGTTAAATTTAGCTGAAATATTCATTAAAAATAAAACAAAATAAGTCTGAAATCTTATTAATTTTAACGATTCAATTACGTGTTAACAATATGAAAAATATACTGGTATTGGGGGCTGGGTTGTCCTCTTCTTCTTTGATCAAATACTTTTGTGATAACTCAGAATCAGAGGATTGGTTTGTTCGGGTTGTTGATCGGGATCTGAATTTTGTCCGCTCAAAAATTAGTGGTTCCCGTGCAGAAGCTCTGGCATTTAATGCTTTGGATCCGGCAGAGAGAAGACCCCAGATTGAATGGGCCGACTTAGTGATTTCCATGCTGCCCGCCCGATTTCATATTGATGTTGCCAAAGATTGTATAGAATTAAAGACCAATTTGATTACTCCTTCCTACGTTTCTAAAGAAATGCAGGATTTGCATGAAGAAGCAAAAAATGCAGGAATCATCATTTTGAACGAAGTGGGAGTAGATCCGGGAATTGATCACATGTCGGCCATGAAAGTGATCGATGAAATTCGAAAAGAAGGAGGGGAGATGTATATTTTTGAGTCGTTTACGGGCGGACTCGTAGCTCCGGAATCGGACAACAACCCTTGGAATTATAAATTCACTTGGAATCCCAGAAATGTTGTTTTGGCAGGCCAGGGTGGAACTGCAAAATTCATCCAAGAAGGACAGTACAAATACATTCCCTATAACAAGCTATTTAGAAGAACCGAACTGATCAAAATTGAAGGATATGGTCAGTTTGAAGGTTATGCCAATAGAGATTCACTTTCCTACAGAGATGTTTATGGATTGCAAGGAATTCCAACAATTTACAGAGGTACTTTCCGAAGAAAAGGATTTTCACGTGCCTGGGATTGTTTTGTGCAATTAGGCGCCACAGACGATTCTTATATTTTAGAGGGCTCAGAAAATATGTCGTATCGGGATTTTATTAATTCATTTTTACCTTATAATCCCAACGATTCGGTTGAATTGAAACTTAGACATTATTTGAAAATTGATCAGGATGATACTCTTTGGGATAAATTGGTTTGGCTGGACATTTTTTCACGAGAGAAGAAAGTCGGGTTGAAAGATGCAACACCTGCTCAGATTTTACAGAAGATTTTGGAAGATAAATGGGCCATGGAACCGGGAGATAAAGACATGATTGTGATGTGGCATAAATTTGTGTACAAATTAGATGGCGAATACCATGAGATCAATTCCACCATGGTTTCTATCGGAGAAGATGACACACATACGGCTATGTCGAGAACTGTTGGACTCCCAGCGGCCATTTGTGGAAAAATGATCTTGAATGGAGTGATTGATTTAAAGGGAGTGCAAAGACCAATAAAAGAAGCTATTTATACTCCGGTTTTAAATGAATTGGAGGAATATGGGATCAAATTCACAGAGAAGAAACTGAAAGAACCTGTTTTGTATAACGAAGGAGTCGTTTGATTTTTGGTTGTTTAGATTTATAGATTTCTAGATTTCTGGAGTCTAGACTTTTTTTTGGTTTTTACTGAATCATTTATCCAAAAGTCCAAAAGTCCAAAAGTCCAAAAGTCCAATTAAAAGTTTCCACTAATGGATTTATCGTTTCACCACCTTCCCTTGCCCAATAGTTACTCCATTTTTATCCAAAAGTCTTAAGATATAAATGTCATGCGGAAATAAACTTAAATCCAATTTCAACTCTTTCTCATTATTCTCAATCTCCAACTTCTTTTGAAGCATCCCAGCTGAATTATACAGTTGAATTTCTCTGGAGTTTTCCAGAAGTTCAATGGTTGAAATTGAACTAGCAGGATTAGGATAACATTTTAAAATTGGAAGTTCCAATCCCAACTCTCTTTCTCCTAAATAGCAAAGTGGTACATCACAACCCATCGAATCTACTTTAACGATCCATACGTCTTGATCCCCAACAGGTGGATTGGCGTAACCTACCATTGCAAATCCTCCATCCGGTGTTTTTGTGACACCTTCGAGGTAATTACTTTGAGGTCCAAGTTCGTAAATCCTTCTCCATTGAAATTCGCCATTAGCATTGACCTTAACAGCTTGTCCTTGAGTTCTAAGATTATTGGTGTCTACTCCTGAACCAACAAAAAATAGATCGCCATTTTCCAATTCAGCTACGTTAGCTAAACCATCTGAACCAAAATCTCTAAGCTCCAAATTGGAAGTCCAAATAGTATCCCCATTGGGATCGACTTTCATCGCATAAGAACTAAAATGACCCCATTGATTATCTATTCCGGAAAAGAGAACATAATTACCATCTTCTAATCTTTTGCAAAAACAAGACTCTCCAGTTGGAGATCCCCACCATTTATGCCATTGGAAAACTCCATTGGGATCAACTTTCATCAAATACCAATCAAAACCACCATTTCCCCAGCTTTTAGTGCCTCCAGAAACCAAATACCCACCATCATCAGTAGTTTCAACACTATAAGCGATCTGATCATTGGTTCCCATATTATAAAGCTGCCTCCAGATTTCAGTGCCGTTGGTGTCAAGCAAGGATAAAAATTGTTTGTATTTTTGGGAAGGCTGTTCTTTGTAGTGCCCAGCTAAAATTAAGGAATCTCCGCCTATATATATTAGGGAAGCTGGAACCGCTTGGTCAGGAAAATCATCCAAAAGCAAGGTCCATACTGTATCTAAATTTGTATTGTATTTGGCTATGTATACTTTTTCATTAGATGTTATTTGAGAACTGGAATCTCTAACTCCTAACAAGTAAATTGAATTATGAAGGAGTCTTGCTTGAACCCCCATTGGTTCATCCATTTGAAGGTGAACTGAATCTAGAAAATTACCTGACTCGTTAAGGTCGTATTTTATTACAAATCTTTTATTTCCACTAACATGGGATCCAATATAAGTTGTATAGGTTTGACTATTAAAATCAATAAAATTTGAAGTCTGTGCCCCTGAAAGTTGAATATGCGTATTAAATCTTTCCTGGGTAAAAGAAGAATACCCAGAAAAGATAATAAAAAATAATATGGCTGTTTTTTGAATCAATTTTGAACTACGAATTTCCCTCTTTGTAGTATTTCATTTACGTTTCTCAGTTCATAAAGGTAAGTTCCATTGGCATCTTTAAGGCTGATAAATTCTTGGATCTCCCCTCCATTCAATCTTTTTAAGGTAACGATTCTTCCTGTTAAATCCAAAATTCGAAGTTCAAGCTCATCGTCTATATGGCCTAGTTTGCCAGATAAGACAAAGTTTCCTTTATTTGGATTAGGATAAAGAACCAAAGTATTTTCATGATCATCTTCTACCTCTTCCTCGATTACCATCGATTTTTTCTCAGAACCAAAAATAGAAATCATGGGTTCCATCTCGTGATAGTCATAGCTCGTTTCATAAAAATTCAATAGGGCTTTTGCTTTTCCGTGCAAACTTCTCTTATTTTCAGCATATTCAACGAGTTGAGAGATTTGCCCTTCATCCAAATTAAGAATTCCACCTGTGTTCTGTTGTGCAACCGAGAGCATAGAGTAATAATTATAGATATTATAGAGCGCAATACCCCTTTCATCTTTTGGATCTTTGGTCAATAAATCTTGTGCCAAGGATTGTACCGCTGCTAGTTCAATTTGAAGATCTGGAGAATCTATTTGGAGTAACAATGGAAGAATTTTTACCTGGGCTTCCAAACTCAAATCATTTTGAAGTAGGTCTTTTATGGCTGAGAAGTCAAATAGATCCAATTCAGATCTTATTTCCTTGTTCATATAATACCACTTCTTACTTTTAATTCTCAACAATTCTTCATTCAAAATTTGTAAGGCATTTTTGTTTAATTTATGTCTGGTGTTTGGGTCTTCAGCAATAAAATCATGGGTATTGAGTTTATTGATTACCCAATCTGCTGTTGGGGGATCCAGACTAAGAATTGCATTCATGATGGTTGAACTCACAGGAGTATTCCATTGTAAAAATTTCCATAATCGATACGGTTCAAGAGTTTGTGTTCGGCTCAAAATTGCTAACATTTCACTATCTGTTAATGGTGAATTGGCTTCCGCAACCTCTGCGATGGCCCAGCTAGGTTGGGTTTCATCTTTGAAGAATTGGATTAAAAGATGCTCTTGAACCCCTGCACCTTGTACCAAAGCATCTCTTGTAATATAAGGAGTAATTGGATAGGGACTAGTAAGCATAGCCTCAATTACATCATCAGAGACTGGATATTGAGGTTGAAGAATATTATTTTTTCTGTAATTAGGCATGGCCGATTGTACCATACTTTTCAGTACCCGATCTGTTAGATAAGGACTTTTTTCCAATAATGCTTGCTCAATTGTATACGCATTGCCACCAGCTAAAATAAGCAGAATAAGCTCATCTTCATCTTCAGGAGATAAAAACTGTGCCACTGCCTCATTTTCCAGGGTTTGCAGTTCAATGATAAGACCTAAACCGCCAGGACCTCCTGGATTACCAGGTCCTGTTGGATAATTTGTTGGACAGGCATCATTAAAGGAATAAGGAGGGGTGCCATTACAAACTGAAGCCCCTGTTCCCCACCAATTCATGGTATCGATACCTGTACTCGCGAATGGATAAGTATTGTAAGGAAAAGCATCCCCAAAATTGACTACCTGGGCTTTCCCTTGAGAAATGTCATAGTCTCCTTGAAAAAGATTGACTTGAGGGTCTGCAGGATCAGGATTACAAATACCTTGCCCTCCCAAAGCCCCTGAATATTTGTAGATAGGATAATAGGAGTTGTAATAGATAGCGGAATCATTAAATGTATTGCAGTCAATTTGGGTCATGATATTACCAATGTAAGGATTAGGATTTCCAAGAGGGCTGTACCCATTAGATAACTGAACTGACCTTTGCAAATTTGAGAAAGTATTTCGGTAAAAAGTATTGGTAGTGGGTGCCAAGGGATCGGCATTGATCGAATAAATCCCAACGCTACCCCCGGAGCCATTCTGATTCCCAGAGAAACTAAAGGTATTTTCTTCAATATTGATAGAACTAGAGCCCTCCAGGCGAATACCTTGTCCTCCTTCATTGGCAGTAGGTCCATCAGGATTCACGAATCCTTCTGGAACATTGAAAGTACATCGATTAATATCGGTATATTCTGAACCTAATAAGTATACTCCAATATGGTCATCCGTAAAGATTGTATTTTGGATTGTGTTGACGTCTAATCCAGATGGTGAACTGGATTTAATACCCGCATTTAAATTTGAAAAACTTGAAAGTTCAAATATACCAGAAGTTGGATTGACAACATAGTGATCTAGAAAAATTGAAGCATCTATGGTATTAATTCCAATTAATCGGTTAATCGTATTTGGTGCATCAAAAAAATCATTTTTAAAGGAACATCCCTTAAAACGAATCCCATCAGCATTCCAAATACTAATGTGGTGTTGAGGGATCCAGTCGGGAATTCGAAAAGTTGAGTCCCAATTAAATTCTGATCGGTTTATTTCTCCTTCGTACCTTTTTAGAATACTAGTAGAATCAGGATCATAATTTTGATAGCCCATAACAACCAAAGATCTCCAATTATTCAAGAAATGAGTCTCATCACACTTAAATACACCTCCAAAAGTGTTCCAACGGATGTTTCCTGAACTGTCTGTAGCATAGGTTTTTATTGCAATTGTTGCATTTTCGAGAATGGCGTCCGATTGGCTGAGAAATTGTGGCTGAGTTGCGGTGCTCAACGGATAAGAAAAACCGATTTGATGAAGAGTATTCTCTCCTTCAAGTTCGATTCCATCCCAAAGCCCGCAAGATGAGGTGATTTTACCTCCATTTAACGTTAATCGAGCTCCTTTTTCAACTATTATTTTTTGATTAGTTGACATAATCAATTCACAATTTAACTCAAGATTTGTCCCAGTTTTGACTCTTATTGGGTTAAATAGTCTTATCGGGAAATCCCAATTTTCATATGAAAATATCTCTATTGGTGGGACGTCTCCGTAATCTTCACAGACAATATATTTATAAAAACGGTCATCCAAGGAAAGTCTCTTATGCATCCTGTATATTTGCATTGGAGAAAAATATACTTGGGTATTTGTTCCTCCCATGATATTATTAGTACAAGAAAAATTATGAATTGTATCCGTCGGAATATAGTTGGAATCTGTAGGGCAATTCCAATAGCTTAAATGAGGAAAGTTATTGTTTATTCCATAGTTAAAGACATCTCCTAAATACTCAGGATCGTTTTCTACTTGTAATTCGTGCCCCCCTCCTTCTATATATGTGTGGTATAATCCTAAAAAGTGCCCTAATTCATGCGTCAAAACTGTTGCAAACGAATGATCATGGCTCTGTTCGAAGAAAGTAATGGAATCTTGTTGCGTAGAAGTTAGGGAATCGGGCATCCATCTAAAATCCATTCCAACTTTATTTTGGCCTTCCGTGGCTACACCAGAGGCTCCTTGAATGTTAAGATTAATAATGTATATGTTGACAAAATTTTCAGCTGAGGGGTTTGAATTAAGATGTATGCTTTGGGCTAAATTAAAATCTCCAGCATTTGCAGCAGAATCTTGATAGTAATATATTGAATCGAGATGAAATTGAATTTTTGTAGAGGGAAGAAAAGGAACCGGAACTTGGGATCCCATAAATTCCAGAATTATTGGATCTGATGGAGGTGTATTGTACATATATGTGTTATTAACCTGATCTAATACATTATTGAGTCTAATTTTATCGGTTATAGTGTCCTTGTAATTATTTAATCCATATTGATCCTGAAAAACGACAAAATTAACGCCTATCTTAACCACAGGTCTTATTGAATAGTATTCGTCCCAAAAACCATAATACTGATTAAAATCATATAAATAAGTATCGCTTGCTTTACTACAATTTTGCTGAGAAAAAGCACTGGAAAAGAAAATAAAAATACAAGTAAAAAGAAAAATAGATTTCATATTGAGGTTATTATTAAGTTGATAATCAATGTGAACCTCAAAACTGAAAAAAAAAATCGAATTATCAAAGGAAATTTAGAAATAAATTAAGAATTAACTTAAAATTCATATTTAGTGAATTAGATCTTCCTCACCTGACCTCTTTATCTTGAAGTGTTTTTATTGAAAAAAGAGTCTTGGATAGGTTTTGAATTCATTAACATAATCCCTTTCACAAAAAAAACTAAAAATCATCAGGAGTTGGAAGGTTTCCGTAATTTTGTATTCAAATTCAAAGCCCGAATTCATGTACAAATTACTTATTCCATTCATTTTCATCTTTTTACTTATTTCTTGTGGCCAAGAGGAAGGGAGTGCAACATCAGAGAATAATTCTGAAGAAGATACCACCACAATTCCTCCTCCTGAGATGAAATATGGTTTTATTCTAGATAGTTTCAATGTTAAAAGAGGGGTGATTCAAGAGGGATGGACTCTCTCACACATGCTGGCTCCTCATGGAATTGCTCAAGTCTTGATTAATGAAATTGCCAATGTGGCGCAAGATAGCTCCATCAACTGGAAATATGTGGTTCCGGGAAAGCGATTTTTAGTTCTGGCCAGTAAAAATGATTCCAATGATGTACGCCATATCATCTATGTTAAAAATAAAATTGAATATGTGCAGATTGACTTTAAACGAGACGATTTTTCAATTCATGTGAAAAGAAAACCAGTAGAGGTGAAAGAAGTTTGGATGAGTGGAGAAATTGTCCAAAATTCCAATCTCACTTTGAGTATCAATCAACAAGTGAAAGACCCTACCATAACGGGAGAATTGGCCGAATCGATTGCAGGGATTTTTGCCTGGTCCATTGATTTCTTCAAATTACATCCTGGGGATCAATACAAGGTACTTTATGAAAAAAAGATAGTAGACAAGGAAATTGTTGGAATTGGGGAGATCAAAGCGATTTGGTTCAAACATCAGGGAGATCCTTACTATACTTTCCAATATTTTGCTGATTCCACCCAAAAAGACAAAGGGTATTTTGACGAGAAAGCCAAAGAAATGAAAAGACCTTTCTTAATGTCGCCAGTGAAGTTTTCCAGAGTTTCTTCTGGATACAATCTCAAAAGATTTCATCCGGTTCAAAAGCGTGTGAAAGCACATTTGGGAACGGATTATGCGGCTCCAACAGGTACACCAATTTTATCTACGGCAGACGGTTATGTAGAAAGAGCAGGCTATGGCAGTGGAAATGGAAATTATGTTAAAGTGAAACACAACGAAACTTATTCGACGCAATACCTGCACATGAGTAAAATTGCGGAAGGGATGCGCCCGGGAGTAAAAGTGAAGCAGGGTCAGGTTATTGGATATGTCGGATCCACCGGATTGGCTACGGGTCCGCATGTGTGCTACCGTTTTTGGATGAATGGAAAACAAGTGGATCACCGGGCATTGAAATTTCCGTCTTCCATTCCGATGAAGAAAGAAATGGTACCGCAATACCTGGAATACATCAAACCGATCAAGGAAAAACTTGATTCACTTGAAATTACTCCCTACATTTCTGAAAATAAGGAGTCTTAATTGGAAGCAAAAAAAAATATTAGGGAACTTTCACTGGAGGAATTACTTGAAGAAGTAACTTCTTTAGGTGAAAAAGCATTTAGAGGGAAGCAGATCTATGAGTGGCTTTGGAAAAAGGGTGCTCAGAACTTTGACGACATGACAAATATTTCCCTTTCAACCCGAGAAAAACTCAAGGAAAGCTATTACATCGATGCGGTTTCCATTGCAGAATTGCAAAGAAGTTCGGATCGTACCATTAAAACTGCTTTTAGAACGCAATCAGGTATTGTGGAAGGGGTTTTGATTCCTACAACCAACAGAGTTACGGCCTGTATTTCATCACAAATTGGATGTAGTTTGGCTTGTACTTTTTGTGCCACGGGCAAACTGAAATTAAAACGAAATTTAACTGCCGGAGAAATTTTTGATCAGGTTTACCACATCAAAAAACTAGCAGAAAATGAATACGATCAGCAACTAACCAATATCGTGTACATGGGAATGGGGGAACCTCTCCTGAATTACAAAAACATGTTGCGTTCGGTAGAAATGATTACCTCTGAAAAAGGTTTAGGGATGTCTCCAAGAAGAATCACCATTTCAACCGCTGGGATTGCTAAAATGATCAAAAAACTGGCCGATGATGAGGTGAAATTCAATTTGGCTTTGTCTTTGCACGCAGCTAATGATGCTAAGCGAAGTCAAATGATGGAGATCAATGAGACCAATAATCTGGATGCTCTGATGGAAGCCTTACAGTATTTTTATCAGAAAACGGGTACAAGACCTACCTATGAATACATCATTTTCAAGGATTTTAATGATTCCATTGAGGATGCCAAAGAGCTCATTGCATATTGTCAAAGAAATCCTGCAAAAGTCAATATTATCGAGTACAATTCGATTGATGATGAGGTTTTTCAAAAGGCCGATCCTGAACAAACCGACCGTTTTGCGAATTATTTAGAGAAACATGGGGTGATTGTGAACGTTCGACGATCAAGAGGGAAGGATATTGATGCAGCGTGTGGACAGTTGGCAAATAAAAACAAAGAGGCGCAACCAGAATTCAAGAAGTGAAGTTTTTATTGACCATATTATTTTTAGGACTCGGTTTCAGCTTAGTCGCACAAGATACTATTCGTGTCGGAAAAGAATATAAATCGGTAAAACGAACTGCTTTTGAGGGGTTTATTGGATTAGACTCATCCGGATTTTATAGCTTGGATTATGAGTTTATTTCCAAAAGGAAATCCGGCCTTTTCTTGAATAAATATGATGTCCATTCTATGGATCTCCTTTTCACAAAAGACATCACACCGCAACTCGAAGGAGATCATTATTTTGAACCTGTAGAAATATTTAATTTGAATCAAAAGATCTTTTTGGCTGCCATTTACGTGATGCCGGAGGAAGATGTAAGACGCATCGCCATTTATCCTATTTCACCCGAAGGAAAAGTTGAAAAACCGGTTTTACTTGATACGATTTTTAGCTCCCAAGAAAAAGTCAACGACTTTAGGGTTGTGGTTTCAGAGCAACATCAGAATTTTGTATTGATTACACGCAAACCATTTTTCCGCAGTCATGTCACTGGTTACAATCTCAGAAAATACGATGGTGCATTCAATTTAATCTGGGAAGATGAGGTCAATTTCCCTTACGAAGCCAAAAATTTTGAGTTCAAGGACATTTCTTTTGATGGTAAGGAGAAAGTGATGGTGCTTTCCAAACGTATGGATGTAACCGGCATGATCAGCAACAAAATGAAAAAGATCGAGAACAATAAATTTAACTTGTGGGTTTATCGTCATGATACCAAAAAACTCAATGAATTTGAGATCTCCTTGCAAGAAAAATGGATCATCGATATTCGAATTATTTACAAAAAGGAGAAGATTTTTGTTACCGGTTATTTTTCAGAGAAAAGAGGAGTGATGCTCAAAGGTTATTTTGCCATTACTTTTGATGAAGAACTGAATATGCTGAATGCTTCAGTGCAAAGTTTGCCTCAGGAAGACCTGAAAAAATTTATTAAACCGGATCAGGTGGATGAAAAAACCCATTTGGAAGACTTTTATTTGCGCGAAGCCTTTGTGCTGGAAAATGAAGAAATTGTGCTGATCGGAGAAAAATATTACAAAGAAATTGATACGTATTTTGATCCCAGAACGAATATTTCTAGTTACACCGATATCTATAACTACAATTCAGTTTTGATTTCTAAAATTGATCCGGCAAAGAAGAACGTAGTAAATATCAAAATCCCAAAATACCAGTCAACCATTAACGATAACGGATACTATTCATCCATTGCTTACGGAGTAGTAGGGAACAATGTTTGGGTGTTTTTTAATGATACTGAAAAGAATTTGGATTTGGGAAATGATCTTAGTGCAGACTATAAAACCCTTTTTAACAATCGAAGAGTTGTACCGGTATATGTTCGAATTGATGCTGATAATCAAGTGGAACGAAAGTCAATGAACATTCCCGACGATGGCTTTATCTTGGTTCCAAGGTATTCTGATCAATTAGAAGATGACAATTTTTACTTTATCAGAGAGCGGGGAAGAAGCGCTAATGTAGTGCGGTTCAAACCCTTTTGATTGGGCTGTATTTCTTAATTACTGTAGAGCCTTGTTTACATTAACTTAATAGGTATATTTGCTCTCATGATGACCGTAAAGGAAATAAAAGCACCCATTGCCGAAGAGCTTCTTGTTTTTGAAGAAAAGTTCAAAGCAGCCATGCAATCGGAAGTTCCTTTATTGGATAAAATCACCCATTACATCATCAAAAGAAAAGGAAAACAAATGCGGCCTATGTTCGTTTTTTTGTCGGCCAAAATGTTTGGTGAAGTGAAGGAGGCGACCTACACCGCTGCTTCCCTGATTGAGCTTTTGCATACGGCAACTTTAGTGCATGATGATGTAGTAGATGATGCCAACGAACGAAGAGGTTTTTTCAGTGTGAATGCCATTTGGAAAAACAAAATCGCCGTTTTGGTGGGGGATTATTTACTGTCAAAAGGGCTTTTACTTTCTGTAGACAACAATGAGTATAGGATGCTGCAGATTGTATCCAATGCGGTGAGAGAGGTAAGTGAGGGGGAGTTGTTGCAAATAGAAAAAGCCAGACGTTTAGATATTGATGAAGAAGTCTATTTTGAAGTGATCCGAAAGAAAACAGCCTCATTGATTTCATCTTGTTGCGAAGCCGGAACGGTTTCGGTTGGAAGCGAGGAGAATGAAAAGAGAATGCGCGAATTTGGCGAGAAAATTGGGGTAGCTTTTCAAATAAAGGATGATATTTTCGATTATGGAACCGGAGATAAAATTGGAAAACCAACCGGAATCGATATCAAAGAAAGAAAAATGACCTTGCCCCTGATCTATACGCTGAATAATGTAGATAAGGATCAAAAAAAGAAAATCATCAATATCATTAAAAATCACAACGAAAACCCGAAAAAGGTAAAGGAAGTGGTGAAAATGGTGATTGATGCTGGAGGTGTAAAATATGCACACGATCGGATGATGGAGATTAAAGATCAAGCTTTGGAGCTGATACAAGATGTTCCAAATTCAGAAGCGAAAAGGTCCTTAATCGGATTGGTAGAATACACAACCGAAAGAGAGAAATAATGAAGTTTTATTTGATTTTATTGGGAATTATTAGCCTTTCAGCTTGCACCGAGCCAACAAAAAAGGAAGAAGCTTCACAGGAAGAAGAAAAGCCAAAAAAAGAAGCTCAACATCAAAATGGAATTCAAAATGATGGGGCGTATCGTGAATTTTACGACAATGGACAGGTTAAAATAGAAGGATATTTTGATCAAGGAGGAAAGAAAAATGGCGTTTGGAAAGGCTATAGCAAACAAGGCTGGCAGCAATCGGAAATTTTCTATCTCAACGACAAAAAGAATGGTCACGCTGTCGTATTCCATCCCAACGGTCGACCTAAATACATTGGGGAATACAAAGACGACATCAAAGTTGGGCATTGGAGATTCTACGATGAAGAAGGAAATCTGACAACAGAAGCAGATTTTGAGTAGGTTGATTGGACTATCAGATTTTCAGATTCCAGATATCAGATTTCAGATAATCAGACTTTGAGATATTCAGAATTCTAGGTTTGAATAAATTGTTTGAAAGTATTTTTTATTGTCCAAAAATATGTGTCCAGAAAAAAAGAACTTGTTTAAAAGTCCAAAAGTCCAAAAGTCCAAAAGTCCAAAAGTCCAAAAGTCCAAAAGTCCAAAAGTCCAAAAGTCCAAAAGTCCAAAAGTCCAAAAGTCCAAAAGTCCAAATTCATCTTAGCACTAAACTTTCATTTATTGCATCCAACTTGGATTGATCGAAATCCAATAAGGATTCAATTTGAAAATCAGCGATGATCATTCTGGGATCTTTGAGATGGCTTTCTTCTGGTACGGCTACTACTTTCATTCTAGCGGCTTTGGCGGCTAAAACACCATTAAACGAATCTTCAAAAACCAGGCAATGTTCGTGGTAAGCATTTAATTCTTTGGCCGTATTTAAAAAGAGGGCGGGATGAGGTTTTCCGAATTCTTCATGCTCTGCCGATTTATACAGGTCGATTTGGTCGCGCAGATTGAGTTTATCCAAAACAGCCTCAATCAAAATAAGGTAGGAGGAAGAGGCGACAGCTTTTTTCATCTTTTTTCCCTCTAAAAACTGAAAGATTTCTTTCACTCCTTTTTTAGCATTCCCTTTTGTTTGGATCAGCATTTGCATTTCTTCTAGTATTTCATCTATGACTTGTTGTTTGCTTTTGTTGTCCCACGGATGACTATGAAACCAAAGATCCACGACCTGATCAATTCTTAACCCGACAGTTTGCTCGCATGAACGCGCATTCATATCAATTCCAACAGTTCCAAAAACCTTGATTTCAGCTTCTTTCCAAAGTGGCTCGGAATCAATTAAGAGGCCATCCATATCAAATAGTATTGCTTCGATCATTTAATTTTTGCTTTATGTAGTTTGTTTCCACCAATAATTTTGTGCTTTTCAGAGGTAAGGATGATTTCTCCTTTTGGGTTTTGGCAAATGGCTTCAAATTGCTCGATCTTTCCAAGAGGGATATAATCAAAACTACTTTTTTCCGGATGGTTAAAATCAAAATTTTTAAATCGAATAATCTGGGAATAAGTAAGTAAAAGCAATTGGCCATTATCATAACTGGCTGCCGTAACACTGCATGGATACCAACCCCCTTTGCACAACTGCAATTCACCAATCTTCTCCACGGTTGTTTTCGTAGTATTTAGGTCAACTTTGTAGACTTTCGATAATCCATCAAATGGGTCGGTTCGGTTTTTGGTAAACAAGTAGGCAAAATTATCTCGTACAACAAATGCTTCACAATCGTAATACAATTCATATTTTTCAGGAGGAAATTTTTTCTGATCAGGATACATAATCGAATAGGCGATAGGCTGAATTTCGTTTTTTCTTAATTCTTGTTTCGGTAGTTTGTAAATTTTGAGATCTTTTCTCGAATTGCTATTGTTACCAAAATCACCTATGTAAACATTACCCAATTCATCCTTCGCCAGATCTTCCCAATCTCTATTTTTTGCTTTGATCGTAATTTGCCGTATCACTTTACCTTTTTGATTAATCTCGAAAAGAACCGGGTCGTTGCCACTGTCGTTGATGGTGAAAAAAGTAGAGTCGGTTGCTACTACTATTCCAGATGATTCCTCCAACAAACTATCGAGTCGAGTTGACGAACTGTATTCGAGTTGCTGACCCCAAACCCCGGAAAAAATTAATACACTGAAAATCCAAGTCAATTTCATGATTTAAAAATAATCATTATTCGTGCCTAATTTTAATTTCATAAGGGTTTAAAGAACAAAAACAATGTTTTATCGAATTGTTGGGTTCTAAATGACTTATTTACAAAGGAGTTAGAAGGATTTTACTATTTTTGTTCAACAAAAGTTTACTGCTTGCAACATTATTTGTACATATTTATTTTTGGAATTTACCTATTGGGATCGTGTTCCTCGGATACCCAAACACCCGCCTCCGAAGATACATCACCAAATACAAACTCTAGTGCAATTGAAATTGAAAAAGTGAGGATTTATGCTGGTCAACCTGGGATGTCTCAGTTGCCTGTTTTTCAGTGGAAAAGAGGGGAAGAGGCTCCAACTGGAATTGAACCCAGATTGATCGAATATGTTTTAAATCAGTTGGGTCTGGAATATGAATATGTTCTCAACTACCCTGTGGATGGGTATGGAGATGAGCGCATTCAGGCCGTAATGTCCGATGTGGCTGATATTTCCATTCAGGGAATTACAATTACCGAAGGCAGAAGTGAAAAAGTAAATTTCTCTGATCCGTATTATATTGATGGTTTGGGTGTGATGGTGCAAAGCACTTCTGATTTGGCGGATTTGGAAGATTTAAAAGGGAAGAAAGTCTTTGCTTATCGTTTTTCCACTACCTATAAGTGGGCCAAAGAGAATTTAGAAGGATGTACTATTATATCTCAAGAGGATGTAGGTTTAAGCAAACATCCGATTACACTGTTGAGAGAAGGGGAAATCGATGCTTATTTAAGTGATTACAGTGGGTTGAGGAGAGAAAGAGCATCCAATTTAGATATGCGCATATTTCCTCAAAAATTTACGGAAGAAAAATTCGGAATTGCCATAAGTAAAAAGTACCCAATTCTATTGAAAGAAATCAACGCTGTTTTAGGGAAAATGCGTGAATCTGGTCGTTTAAGAGACTTTACGAGTGAATTGGAGAAGTAAGTTTTCAAGGAATTTAACGTTCAGTTTTCCAGGATCTCATTTCAAAGCCTTAATTTTGAAAAAAAATCAGACTAAATGATCAAGTATTTCATTTATAGCTCTCTGCTCGCCATTTTTCTATGGTCTTGTGCTGAATCGGATAAATCAGCGGAAAAGAATGTTGAAGGAACCCCGAAGGAAAAATCAACTCCAATTAGGATTTATATTGCAAGTCCGGGAACTGAATCCTTGCCTTTTTATTCTTGGAAGGAAGGTGCCAATCAGCCCACAGGTCTGGAGCCCAGGTTAATCACCTATATTTTGGATCATGCGCAATTGGATTATGAATTTGTTGCGAATTACAATTATGAAGGCAAAGGAGATCCAAGAATTTTAGCCGTATCAGAAGGTTTTGCCGATGTTTCAATAAGAGGAATAACTATCAATGACGAAAGAAAAGAAAAAGTGCTTTTTTCGGAATCTTACTATACCGATGGACTAGGAATCATGGTCATGCAGGAATCCGATTTGTTTGAATTGGAAGATTTGAAAGGAAAGAGAGTATTCGCCTACCGATTTTCTACCTCCTTTAAGTGGGCGGAAGAGAATTTGAAAGAATCTCAATTGATGTCTACCAAAGATTTTGGTTTGGAAGTAGCGCCCTACGAACTTCTGGAACAAGGAAAAATTGATGCCTTGCTAACCGATTACAGTGCACTCAAAAGAATCCAAAACAAACTCCCCAACACAAGATTATTTCCAAGAAAATTCACCCAAGAAGAATACGGAATCGCTGTTTCCAAAGAGCATCCAGAGATCAAAGAAAAGATCGACAAAGTTATCCAAGAAATGAGAGAGTCCGGAAGACTAGCCGACTTCACTTCTGGATTTGAAAAATGAGATTGGAAGTACGAGGTACGATTTACGAAGTACGAATTTTTAAACTCCTCTGCGATCTCCGCGCCTCCTCTGCGCCCTTTGCGGTTAAAAAGATCATATCCTACTCCGTAAACCTCGCAGGTCGGATGCCCAGTATAGTTAGACCTACGAGGTTAAGAATAATTCCGCATTTCGCATTCCGAACTACGCATTCTCAATTAAGTAGAACTCACAATAATCTCATTAATAATATCCAAATGATGCTGGGTATGCATCTTAATGAATTTCCTCGCCTGTCTTAAATTCAATTGACCAAAAACCGGATGAATAAAATTGCATTTAGCCGGAAGTGTTCTGGTCTCTTGCCAGCATTTCCAAGCTTTTTCATATTGGTCTTTGATATCGTTCGGATGAATATTCTCTGGAGGCAAAACCGATTTGGGGGATTTGCCTTTGCCTCTAGGAATTTTATTTCGGGTAAAAACATAAGCCCGATTTATATTCAAGTTTCTCCTGTATTCCCAGGTTGGATTCTTTCAATACTTCGAGAAATACCAATAATTACTTTGAACATGTGGTCCAAATGCCAATCTACGGTCAGATATCTTAGGCTCATTGTCGAGATACAAAAAGGCCATTTCAATATTGTTTTTCATTTTCTCCAATACAATCAATAATTAATTTGGTTGGACTAAGATGCTGATTATTAACAGGCTAATTTCAAAGGCAATTTTATTTTTTCCCTATTACATTGTTATTTAAATGTTTATTTTTTGGAAGATTCACTGATTGATTCATGATGGAGAAATGATAAATATTGAATAAATCGCGCTACTCAAAGGATTCATGAAACCATAAATTGAGTAACTTCGTAAAATCATAAAATCATAAAATCATAAAATCATAAAATCATAAAATCATAAAATCATAAAATCATAAAATCATAAAATGCACATCCTCTCAGTTAACAAATCCACAAAAGTTCACATCAACAAACAGGTTCAGGATTCTATTCGAATTATCGCTAATTATGGGGTAGAAGGTGACCGACATGCGGGTGAATTTGTTCAGCATATTTTTGATCAAAAGAAGAATCCAACTGCCCCGAATTTGCGCCAGGTGCATTTGATTCATAAAGAACTTTTTGATGCAATGAAGGAAAAGGGGTATGACATTCAACCTGGAGAAATGGGGGAAAACGTGACGACTGTTGGTGTTAATTTGACTGGAATTGCCAAGGAATACGATTCTGCATTTGGGAAATGAGGCTCAAGTTCAAATTACAGGTCTTCGCAAACCTTGTCATCAAATCAACAACGTACAAAAAGGATTGTTGAACGAAATGGTAGTTCAAGATGATAAAATTCCTTATTTGACAGAGACATTGTTTGAAAATGGAGAAGTAAAACCCGGAGATGAAATCCGCATTGGAATATCCTGAAAAAACCTTATTTGCCATTGGAGGCGGTTTGACTAAGCCAACTTAAATTTTACCGGAAAAGTAAACCTAACTGATCAATTTTGCAATGCAGGTTTGAATCGGGGTGTTTCGAGCTTTTAGAGCTGATTCATCCAGAATGGGGTGGACTCTCGTACAATTCTTAAATGACCACTTCACTGTTTTTTTCTACAATGAATTCTACATAAACTGTTCCTTGAATCATATTGTCTTCTTTTGCTTCTTTTGATATTCTACTTTGTTGATGATATACTTTTGCAGAGCCATTTCTCCACCAGGAAATTCAGCCAAACGATCTGCTTCTGAATTATCCAGAATTTCGGATTTCAGTGTATCTGGTTCTTGAGTATACCCAAGTTGTGCAGTTAGGATGAGTATGATAACTAAAATTATGCGCATTCTGCTTTTAATGAAGATCGTCAACATTTGTTCCAAAAGATACGAACTTATTCTGCTCAAAATTGTTTGAATGAAAAGCACCTGTGGAAAAAGCAACATTTTTTTGGTTTAGAAGAGATCTGCGTTTGGAAGATAATGTGGGTTTATATAATGCTCTGAAGACCTCTCGAAATGTAATTCCTGTTTTCATTTTTGATTCAAATATTTTGTCGGAACTCCCAGAAAATGACGCCCGTGTGAGTTTTATCTATGATCGATTGACTTTCCTAGACCAGGAATTACGAAAAATGGGATCCTCACTTTTGGTCCGAATCGGAGAACCAGAGAAAGTGTGGGAACAACTGATCACAGAATTCTCAGCTGAAGCTCTTTACACCAACAGAGATTACGAACCTTATGCATTAGAAAGGGATCAGAAGATTGAAGAAATTTGCAATCACAATGGAATTCAGTTTCGAAGCTTTAAAGATCAAGTGATTTTCGAAATGGATGAAATTTTAAAGGATGATGGAACGCCTTACACTGTTTTTACTCCTTTCAAAAATAAATGGTTGAGTCGATTTCAAATGGAGCCAATTCAGCCGATGGGGGTTATTTCCGCTTCTCATTTTTCCCAAAAACAATTTGAGTTTCCCGACTTGCATGCAATTGGCTTTAAAAGATCCTTGATTGAAGTGCGTGATTTTGATCTGTCTCAAGTGAAGAAATACGACCAAATTCGCGACCTTCCTGCAATAGATGGAACCAGTTATTTGAGTCCGCATTTACGTTTTGGGACCATTGGGATTCGACAGCTGGTAGGAGAGGTGAAAAGTCAAAACTCCGTATTTCTTAGTGAGTTAATCTGGAGAGAATTTTTCATGCAAATCCTGTATCATTTTCCTAAATCAATTCACGAGAATTTCAGAGCCAAATACAACGAAATTGAGTGGAGGAATAAGGAAGAAGAATTTGAAAAGTGGAAAAGAGGAATCACAGGTTATCCCATGGTCGATGCTGGGATGCGACAATTGAATCAAACTGGCTACATGCACAATCGGGTGCGGATGGTAACGGCTAGTTTTTTATGCAAACATTTGCTGATTGACTGGCGCTGGGGAGAAGCCTATTTTGCTCAAAAATTACTGGATTATGATTTGTCAGCCAATGTTGGGAACTGGCAGTGGGCCGCAGGGACAGGTTGTGATGCGGCACCTTATTTTCGAGTTTTCAATCCTACCGAACAACAAAAGAAATTTGACCCCAAAGGCGAATATATCAGAAGATGGATTCCAGAATTGGAAGGTTTTGGCTACCCGGAACCCATGGTCGAACATAAGTTTGCCCGAGAAAGAGCACTGAAAGTCTATAAAGTAGGGATCGAGGAATACGAGAATCAACAATAATCTTGTATTTTTGCCCCATGTCAGAAAACCCAGGGGTACGCATCAATAAATATTTAAGCGAGATTGGCTATTGTTCGCGCAGAGCAGCAGACAAATTGATTGAGCAAAATCGGGTCACCATCAACGGAAAAATTCCCGAAATGGGAACAAAAGTACAAGAAGGGGATGAGGTTTGTGTGGACGGAACAAATGTGGATGGATCTGACCAAAAACCAGTTTACATAGCCTTCCACAAACCTGTTGGAATTGTGTGCACCACGGACACAAGAGTGGAGCCAGACAATATTGTAGATTTCATCAATTATCCCACGAGAATTTTCCCCATTGGACGATTAGACAAACCATCTGAAGGTTTGATTTTTTTAACCAATGATGGAGATATCGTAAATAAGATTCTGCGGGAAAGAAACAACCACGAAAAAGAATACATTGTTCGTGTAAACAAACCGATTAATCGCGAATTTGTTGAAGCCATGAGTAGTGGAATTCCAATTTTGGGTACCATGACCAAGAAGTGTTTCGTGGAGCAGACAGGTAGAAATGAATTCAGAATCATCCTAACTCAAGGACTCAACCGTCAAATCCGAAGAATGTGCGAGTACCTAGATTACAGAGTAACCAAGTTGAAGCGAATTCGAATCATGAATATTGCTTTGGGAGATTTGCCTGTCGGAGAATACAGAGATTTCACGAAAGAAGAACTAGAGGAATTGAATCACTTGCTGGGGGATAGTGATATTTAGATTTCTGGATTTCTGGATTTCTGGAATCTGGACAACTTTGAAACTAAATAACAAAATAACTAATTAACGAAGTAACTAATTAACTTTCCCCTTCTTCTTCGAGTTTGTTGGATTGAAATGCGCTTGGTAATAAATTTGGCAGTAGTTTCAGTACAATTGGCAATAAAATGGCTCCCCCGGGTAGCATGAAAACCGTTAGGGCAGGGATCGATTTAGCTAGATCTCCCAATTGCTTTCTTACTTTCTTTTTTTCGTCTCTTGACAATTCTTTGGTCGTGGATTTTTTGATCAAAGCCACCAATTCTTTGCTTTCAGAAAGTTCTTGTAAGATTTTTTCCTTGTTGTTGGTAACCGCTTTCACTACTTTTTTAGTGACACTTCCATAGATTTGTTGGAATTCAGATTTGTCGGTTAAATAGGGGAGTTTTTCAAAATTGTTCAGAATAAAAGACTGAATCGAGTTTTGGGCATCATCCAACTCATATTTACTAAACTCCAGTTTGTTGGCCAGTTTCTCTAAAAAATCTTGTTCTTTTGGATCGATTACGTTGTCTGCTAAAATAACAATCAAAGCAATTTCCAAAAACCACCGTCTAACAATCCAGGTCAATTCTTCGGGAAGAACTAGATCGTAGAAAGTGAGTCCTGCTTTTAGCAAATGCTCGATTTCATTTTTATCATAATCGGGCAAACTCGAAGAAGCCAAAAACATGTCGAAAACCGCTTTTTCCTTTTCGCCAATGATCCCATTCGAGGTTGTAGCCGCAATAATAATATGCAAAGCAGCCTTTTGAATATCCTGAATTCTTTGTTCCAAATTGGGGAATTTGTATCCCATTTTCAGTTTGTGGTAAAGAATCAGATCAGTATAAATAAAGCTATTGGATAAATAATTCAGCCAAAAACTTTCTCCATGGATTTTAATGTTTAAGCGCTTACTAAGAAGGGAATCAACGATGTCATGATCATCACCACCGCCTCCTTTGAAGAGTCCAAATTTCTTTGCTTTTTTGTGGTTGAGCGTTTCATAAAAATCAATGAGTTCCTTCGGGTCGAGTTCAGAAGACGAACCATTCAATAAATTGGAAAGAATAAACCCTTCGTAGAGTAAAAGCTTGTAAGAATTTGAAGTCGACCATTTCCCCATATCATCCGGATAGAAAATGAAATTGGTAGGATAACCATAGATCAATCCAGTATCATGCACATTGAGGTACAGATTTTTCTCAGGATCAAACTCATATTGATCAACATCCAAAGGAATTTCTCCCTTTGCGACCATTTCGTGATATTTTGGAATCCAACCTTTTCCTTCCGGGGTGAAAGACATAGGTTAAAATTATCAATTATCAAGTATCAACGATCAAATTTTGGGTAAAAATGATGAAATATCGATTCTAAATGCACACTTATTGAATTAGAAATAGAATTACTAAAGATGTAATTGATAATTGATCGATGATATTTAGTAGTTCTTTTTTCCCTTTTCGTCGAGATTAAGATTTTGGTAAGAATTTCTTAACTAAATACTAGTTGAAGAATTAGGAAATTTGTCGAGAAACTCACGTACTATGAATAAAGCCGAAAGTGAATTACCTGTTTCTGAAATGGAAAAAGGTTTATTGAGTGCACAATTCGTTCAACAAGGATTATTGCCTAAAAAGAGACATTTTGAGCGCCTTTTCAATGATTATTTTGCTCTTTATTTACCTCAAAATATTGTTTCCGGAGATTTTTACTGGGTGGGTCAGCATCATGATCTCAAATATATTGTTGTAGGCGACTGCACTGGTCATGGAATTTCGGCTTCTTTGTTATCAGTTCTTGCTTTGAATCTTTTTGAATATACCGTCATGAACAAAGAGATCAAGAAAACAAATCGCATTCTACAAGAAGTGGATAAGAGATTTATCGCTTGCTTCAAAGATGCCCATAAAGTGAATTTCGACAATCCGTGGATCGATCTTTCTTTGGTCTGTATTGATGAAAAACAGCAAAAATTATACTACTCAGCTGCCAATCGTAAAATGCTGCATGTTAAGAAAGGAGAGGAATTATTGATTTACAAAGGATCCAATTATCCGATAGGGGGTTGGCAGATTGAAGAGAGCAGAAATTTTGAAGCACAATCCATTTCCTACAAAAAGGGAGATGTCATTTATTTAGGTTCCGATGGTTTTCAGGACCAGTTTGGAGGACCTGATAACAAAAAGTATTCATCTAAAAGATTACACAAAATACTGGCAAAAAATGCCGATTTACCCATGAAAGATCTGAAGAAGAAATTGCACAATGAGTTTCTAGATTGGAAAGGAACTGCTATTCAGGTGGATGATGTTTGTATTTTGGGAATTCGACTTTGAATCAGATTAATGGGGTATTTCCGGACGGCAATTTTCGATATGGATTGGGATGGCTGAGGGCTCCAAATGACCGTTAGCATCAATTTCCACTGAAATTAATAGAGCATTTTTTGCATTTGGATGAGTGGAATCAAAAATAAAATTTCCAATGCTATAATAAATCCACTTTCCTTTGTATTCTTGAACACTTTGTATCACATGAGGATGGTGGCCGATGATTAATTCTGCTCCTGCATCAATGAGGTTTTTTGCATGGTCGATCTGGGAGAAATTGGGGGTACTTAAGTATTCCATTCCCCAATGCAAGTTTACAATGATTAAATGGTGAGGATTCGCTTGATGATAGGTTTTAATTTGATTTTCCAACTCCTCTCCCTGAAGTTGACAAACGCCGGGTTGGTCATCTACTTGAAACCAGTTTTCAATTGGAATCTGAACACTGCCGTAAAGAGCAACCGTTACAAATTCCGTTTCAATTAATTTGGGGCTACAAAAGTTGTCCAAATTTTCACCATAGCCGATCGATGTAATGTCAGCATTTCTCAATTGTAGGTCGGTATCTGCTAGGCCATCTTTGTTTTGGTCCATGCTATGGTTATTACTTAAAATAGCATGCGTAACCCCTTTCCTCCTTAGATCTAATGCGTGTTCTGGCTCCGATCGGAATAAGTACTTTTTATTTAAGGGACTTTCAATCTTAGTTAGAGGAGTTTCTAGATTAACCACGAAATAATTATGTGAACTAATTAATGTGTCCAAGCCTGAAAACAAGAAATCAATGCCTTTCTTTTCAATTTGATCTCTTACGCCCCGATCCAGAAGTAAATCTCCGGCAAAAAGGATACTCAGCTTACTACCCGGGTTTGCAATGGGACTTCTCACCTCATTTTCATCTGTAGAAATAATTCCATTGACAGACTGCTCTTGTTGACAAGTAAACAGCAGAAAAATAAAACAAAAAATGGCACCTTTTCTCATCTGTCAAAGGTACCATTTTGAATTTTATAAAAATGAAGGATTATTCTTTCAAGCATCTTACAGAAAAACTCCCCTTATCAATTGGGAATACACTTTTTCTGAATTTATATGCTTTGTCTGTATTTCCATCTCTTGCTGTAACTATTCGAATAAGGCCTTCACCATTGTCATTCTTACCGTTTACCCAGAAAATGGCCTCTTCACCTTCACTGCCACTTGTTCCTTTATAGATACTACCTGCCGGAATAATATTGAATCCACTACTATTATCACCATTTGTTGTCCAGAACCAATCAGAAGTACTTTTCAATTTTCTTCCTGAATCATAATCTCCTCCAAAGTGATCAGATAAAACCTGATATTCTTCTTGACTTGGGAGTTTCCATCCTGTTGGACATGATTCCTGAGCAGACTCATAACTATAATATCGACCATATTTGACATCATTTTCTTCCTTTTTGTCGTAGCTATAACTCGCATCAGATTTGAATCGTAAGTTTTCGGCAAGCCAAGTTTGATCACCAATTTTAACCGTTTTATACGTTTGTCCATCACGCTCATCCGTCAAAGTTCCCATTTCTTGTGAAAAAATATTGGAAGATATGAATGAGATAAGTAGGAGTGTAGTTGATAGTAAATATTTCATAATTACTCTGTTTTAAATGTGAGATTCGAAAATATCAGTTCAAATCCCTCATTCAAAGAGCTATTTCATGAAAAGACCACATTTCTTTAGTAACAGAAAAAGAGCGAGTTACGTCCAAAGAAAAGACGGAAGCTTGTCCAATTCCTAATATTCCAATCTCAACTCTTGATCATTTTCACTATTCTTGCTCAAAACTCTTGCTGTTGCTCGCATCTCTTGCTTTCTAGCATCCCGAAGAATAGAAAACTTTCTCGTCTCCTTTAGGTGCTCCTTCTTCGTATAGAATCTCTTTAATCCACGATGGAATTCCGGGTCTTTCCCCTTTTTTGAGCATTTCTTGCCATTTTTCATCAGTCAAGCGATCATTCAATGCTCTTTGGAATTCATGATAAGAAAGTGTCGCACCTTTGGTTAAATAAAGCATCCCTTCGATTTCTACAACGGCATAGATTTCATTTACCAGACCTGTCCCCACATGAAGAATACCCATTTTTTCGCATTTTCTATCATTGTTGGTATAGATATCAGCAATTACAGAAACAGATTTGTCAGGACCTTGAACTAAATCCCAACTATCCAAAAATAAACCAGGCTCAAGAACAGAAAGGGTCATCCATTCAATTGAAGAACCTAAAACTTCAATGGTTTCATATTCGCTTTGGGTTAATTTAGTTCCTGCAAGTTCTTTTTTGCTGATAGCAAGCATAAACTCTATGGATTCGATGATTTCATCTGTTTTTCCTTTGACATCGGTATTGTATAATCCATTATTTTCTAAAATCAATTTTGTCTTATTACTTAATTTCAATAGGCTTTCCCAAAATTTTACATTCGGTTCAACGTATCCTAAAGTATAAGGTTCAGGTGGACCTCCACCGCCACATTCAGCAGCCATCGGTTGTTCTCCATACAGAATGGCATCATGTTTCAACTCAGCCCAGGAAGCCAATCCAGTATATAAATTCTTCTTGGACCATTGACTTGTTTTCATGAAGTAAGGATATTTGTCGTCTTGGTTGTCCATGTCCAATAGCATCTTGATCCAAGAGTCGTACACGGTTTTACCCCAATCACTTTTACTAGAAAATTTCTTGGTTTGCTCTTTCAATCGATCTTCGTATTTATCCCACTTCTCTCCTTCCTTCATCTCCTCCAATTGAATCTTGGTAGCATTTTCATTTCCAAATGCAGCGAACATATCCATTCCTTGCGGCATACATCTTTGCGCTGGTTTGTTGATTAAATCCACCATATTTTGAAGGATATCATTATCGGCTAAATATCTTTGAGGAATAAAGTTCACTTTGTAACAAGCCACTTCTCCATCATCATTTCCCGATTTGATTCGATTTTTCTTGTCATACATGGTTTTGAGTTTTTTCGACCAGGAAGCAATATTTGCATTTTCGATAGCGTCAAAGCTTGTTATACCTTGTTTTTCCATTTCACTGAGAACATCCAGCATGGAAAGGTTGTCTTGTTGACCAAAAATAAATGTTAGCGGACCATCCATTTTTTTGTACATCTCCAACGTGGCTGGATTCATCTTTAATCCGAGGGCATGATACAAAATATCTTTTATTTGACCGTCTTTCTCAGCACCACAGTAAAACGCATTTTGCATCCACATCATAGCTTTGAAATATTGCTTCATTTCATCTTTCCTTGTATAGTGTCCTCTGGGTTTATAGAGAGAATAATCCACTAATCTCCCATTCATAAAAGGTGATTCTCCCGATTGGAATTGCTGAATTAATTGTACCTCAGTTTGCACCATTTCTGATATTTCATGATGCGTTTCACTTGTAAAGCCTTCTTCAATTAGTAAATCGGAACCTATTTTATAAAATGCAGCATTTTTTGCTAGAATTTTTCTCGTATCACCGGATGCACTTTCCATTTCAGCAATAAAATATTCGTACTGATTTTTGCAAATGGCGCGTAACATTGGAATGAAACTCTCCTGTTCAATTGATTTTAAGACGTAGGAAAAATACATGTGGTACAGCTGCAGATAAATATCGGAAGTAATGAAATTTGGAATTTGTTTGTAATCATTTTCCTCATAAACGTGAAAAAGCTGTTCCTTCTTTCCAGGTGTGATCACAAATCCATTTTTTGCAATCGCTTCAAGGAATGAAGGCTTGATATCCGTAAATTGATATAAGTTCACCAAATTGGCTAAATTCACTTGACCATCAATAAAGTTGTTTTTCAGTAAGGCTTCTTCTCTAGCTGTTAGTTTGGCTACAAATTCCTCTTCCTCTTTAGACATTTTTTGATCCACTTTTAGATCTTCATCGTAGATTTTCCACATCAATTCATTGTAGTAATCTGTAGCATCGAAAAAGGCTCTTAGTTCTGCTTTCATGAACAAATGTCCTTTTGTTGCCAATATGTGGTTGCGATAAATTCTGCATTCCACAAGTGTTAGTTCGTCCACATTCACTTTCGAAATGTCAACCTTTCCTTTATTAAACATTTTGGAAACCGGCATCAATCGATCCAATGC
Source organism: Crocinitomicaceae bacterium (assembly GCA_041392305.1). Classification (GTDB taxonomy): domain Bacteria; phylum Bacteroidota; class Bacteroidia; order Flavobacteriales_D; family Crocinitomicaceae; genus JAGQYP01. The sequence goes on along the minus strand of JAWKMJ010000008.1, from coordinate 78,650 downwards.
TGGAATTTCGAGCGTAGAGGTAACGGAATCTTGCTGGCCAGATTGCTCTTTATTGTTCGAATCCGTTGAGTCATCCGAAGATTTTTCTTCGCTTGAGCAGGAAAATAGAATGACTACAAATAATAAAAGGAAAAGATTTTTCATAATTGAGTATTTAATATTCTGATAATCAGTTTTAGTAGTACTCAAAAATAGTATTTTCAAAAGATATGATGCTAAAGATGAAGTTAAAATGCCATTCTTTCTGCAACTGACGGTTGAAACCATCAGTTACAGAAAGGTGAATAGAAGCTTCACCTCCTCTATTTCCTTTTCTCGAACCAAATAATTTTCAAATTTCAATCCAAAGGAAGAATAGGAGTATAGGGCGAGTAGGAAATTGCCATTTTTTTCCCGTTCGATGGATAAAACTTTGGTGCCGTCAAGATCAATCACCTTAAAATTTACCAAGGGCTGACTCAAACGCGAACCCATCCATTTTGGACGGATGTATCCTTCAAACAATTTGAAAATAAAAAGTCTTTTGGCTGGTTTTGGATCGTATCGAGTGGATTTTATTACTCCAACAAGAATTTCATCACAACCATCTTCATCAATATCTGCAATTTCCCAGTGGTAGACTGGGTAGGGGATATCCCAGTTTTTCTTTGGGTCATTTTCTGAACCCACTTTTGGTTTCAGAAGAAAAGAGGAATCAGATCGGGATTCTAATTGGATTTCAATTTCTTCTCCGTTGCATTTAGCCATAGATGTATTAGATTCTTCTTTTTGTTGGCAAGAGAATAAGAATAATATCCATACTATGTGAATCAAATTTGGCATAAAAAAAAGGAGCCTTTCGACTCCTTTTCAATCATTATTTTAAAATTCAAAATCCTCAAGGAATTTCGTTGTGAAATTTCCTTTTCGGAAGTTTTCATCTTTCATCAGTTTTTGATGGAAAGGAATGGTAGTCTTTACTCCTTCGATGATATATTCATCCAAGGCTCTTTGCATTTTTGTGATAGCTTCCTCTCTCGTTTGAGCCACAACGATCAATTTTGAGATCATTGAGTCATAATAAGGAGGAATCACGTAGCTTGCATACACGTGTGTATCTAATCTCAATCCATGTCCACCTGGTTCGTGATACGTTTCAATTTTCCCAGGAGATGGTCTGAATCCATTTTCAGGATCTTCCGCATTGATACGGCACTGAATAGAGTGCATTTGAGGTTCGTAATTCTTACCAGAAATTTTATCTCCCCAAGCAATTTTAATTTGCTCTTTAATCAAGTCGAAGTTGATCACTTCTTCAGTAATCGTATGCTCTACCTGAATACGAGTATTCATTTCCATGAAGTAGAAGTTTCTGTTTTTGTCAACCAAAAACTCTACCGTTCCAACACCTTCATAATTAACTGCTTTCGTTGCTTTGATTGCAGCTTCTCCCATTTTCTTTCTAAGTTCAGGAGTCATGAATGGGGAAGGAGTTTCTTCAACCAATTTTTGGTGTCTTCTTTGGATCGAACAGTCTCTTTCAGACATATGACATGCGTTCCCGTATTGGTCACCCGCAATCTGAATCTCAATATGTCTGGGCTCTTCGATGAATTTCTCCATGTACATTCCGTCGTTTCCAAAAGCTGCACCAGCTTCTTGTCGAGCAGAACTCCATGCATTTTCCAGATCTTCTTCTTTCCAAACCACACGCATTCCTTTTCCACCACCACCGGCGGTTGCTTTAAGAATGACAGGGTATTTAATCTTTTTAGCGATTTTCACCGCTTCTTTAATATCCTTTAGAATACCTTCTGAACCTGGAATACATGGTACACCTGCCTTGATCATTGTTGCTTTGGCAGTAGCTTTGTCTCCCATTCCTTCAATTTGTTCTGGCAAGGCACCGATAAACTTGATATTGTGCTCTTGACAAACTCTAGAGAATTTGGCATTCTCAGAAAGGAACCCATAACCAGGGTGAATTGCATCCGCATTTGTAATTTCTGCCGCTGCAATAATTTTAGGTATCTGAAGATAGGATTCAGAACTTGGAGGAGGACCGATACATACGGCTTCGTCGGCAAATCTTACGTGTAAGCTGTCTTTATCCGCAGTGGAATAAACAGCCACCGTTTTGATGCCCATCTCCTTACAAGTTCTTATTACTCTAAGGGCAATTTCCCCTCTATTTGCAATAAGAATCTTCTTAAACATAATTTCTTTTTTGGTCTAACAATTAAGCTGGGTCAACCAAGAATAATGGTTGATCATATTCTACTGGTGAAGCATCATCAACTAGAACTTTCACGATTTTACCTGATAATTCAGATTCGATTTCGTTGAAAAGTTTCATGGCTTCGATGATACAGATACAATCACCAGGTTTAACTGAGTCTCCAACTTGCACAAATGCATCTTTATCTGGAGAAGGTGAACGATAGAAAGTACCGATCATCGGCGACTTAATTGTAACATATTTTGATTCATCATCAGCTGGTGCAGGTGCTGCCGCTGCTGGGGCTGGAGCTGCTGCTGGAGCCGGAGCTGCCGCAACTGGAGCCGCTGCAGGCATCGCTGCCATAGGAGCTGGAGCTGCCTGAACAAAAATTTGCTCTTGTTCTTTTTTCTTTTTCAGGTTTTCAGCTTTGATCGTGATTTTGAAATCTTTTTGTTCGATCTCTACTTCGCTAACACCAGATTTGGCAACGAATTTTATTAGATCTTGAATTTCACCTAAGTTCATATTTCTAAGTTTACTTTATTTTGAATCGTATGCCCACTTCAAGTAGATTGCTCCCCATGTGAAGCCACCACCAAATGCGGACAAAATTAAATTATCTCCTTTTTTCAATTGCTTTTCCCAATCCCACAAACATAATGGAAGCGTACCAGCAGTTGTATTTCCATATTTTTGAATGTTGATCATCACCTTTTCCTTAGGTAATCCCATTCTATTGGCTGTTGCATCAATAATTCTTAAATTGGCCTGATGCGGTACCAACCAATCAATATCATCACTAGTCAGATTATTTCTTTCCATGATTTCTGCAGATACATCAGCCATATTGGTTACTGCAAATTTAAATACTTGCTTTCCTTCTTGATGTACATAATGCATTCTGCTATCAACTGTTTCATGAGAAGCTGGATTTGCTGAACCTCCTCCTGGCAAATATAAATATTCTACTCCTGATCCATCGGATTTCATTATTGTATCAACCACTCCTAAGCCTTCTTCATTTGGCTCTACTAATGCAGCTCCACCACCATCTCCAAAAATGACACAAGTGGTACGGTCTTCATAATTCAGAATGGCCGACATTTTGTCTATTCCAATTACGATTATTTTTTTGTGTCTACCACTTTCGATAAATGAAGCAGCTGTGGTTAATCCATATATAAATCCTGAACAAGCCGCGATTAAATCGTAACCCCAAGCATTTTTCATCCCAACTTTGTCGCAGATTAAATTTGCTGTACTTGGAAATCCATAATCAGGTGTAACCGTACCGCAAATCACCATGTCAATATCCATTGGATCTGTTCCGGTTTTTTCTAATAATCCTTCTACAGCTTTTATTCCTAGATATGAACAAGCTTCACCTTTAAGGATTCTTCTTTCTTCAATTCCTGTTCTAGTCCTGATCCATTCATCATTGGTATCAACGATTTTCTCCAGATCATGATTAGTCATCACGTCATCTGGAACATACCCTTGAATACCTGTAATAGCTGCTGTGATTTTTGACATTTTATTTGAAAAGTTCTTTTATTTTACTCGATAGTTTGTTTTTTGTCACTTCGTAGGACAAAACTAACATATTTTTTACAGCTTTACCACTAGAAATACCATGTCCTATAATGACGTTGGAATTTATTCCTAAAATTGGGGTTCCACCGTAATTTTCGTAGTTAAATTTATTAAAATATTCGTCTTCAATCCCTCTCTTCTTGATTAATTTAAAAATTCCTTCGGCTTCCTTAAGAATCACATTTCCTGTAAATCCATCACACACAATTACATCTGCATAATCTTCAAAAATATAGCGAGATTCGACATTTCCAATAAAATGGAAGTCATCGGTGTCTTTCATCAATTTGTGCGCGGATTGAGTAAGTAGATTGCCTTTTTCTTCTTCTTCTCCAATGTTTAAGAGTCCCACCTTTGGCTTATCAAATCCAAGAATTAGTTTGGCATAGATATTTCCTAAAATAGCAAACTGGTAAAGTACATCCGGCTTACAGTCTGCATTGGATCCAACATCAAGTACCAAATTGTGCTTTCCATCAGGTCGGGGAATAGAGGAGGTGATACAAGGTCGAATCACACCGGGAATCGTATTGATTACAAGCATGGATCCAGCGAGCATAGCCCCTGTATTTCCGGTGCTTGCGAAGCAGTTGATTTCTCCGGCAGCCAAAAGTTTAAAACCTTTAACTAAACTGGAATCGGGTTTTTGACTGATTACTCGTGCTGGATGATCATTCATTGTAACCACACCAACAGTCGGAACAATTTCAAATTGATCCGGATCACCGTTATGTTTTCTAAGGGATTCTAGAATGACTTGTTCATCTCCTAAAAGGACAATGGTACATTCTTCAGGAAGTTCTTTTCGGGCCTCTATGGCTCCTGATATATTTGCATCAGGAGCAAAGTCTCCGCCCATAATATCTATTGCAATTTTCATATCTTAGTTCTTCCTCAAATTCGAGGGGAAGATAACAAAGAATTACGAATTATACTGCAACTTCTTTTTCTAAAATAACTTTTCCTTTGTAGTATAATTTTCCTTCGTGCCAGTGAGCTCTGTGGAACAAGTGAGGTTGTCCTGTTGTAGGACAAGTTGATACGTTTGCAGCAACTGCTTTCACGTGAGTTCTTCTTTTGTCTCTTCTAGTCTTCGACTGTTTTCTCTTAGGATGCGCCATCTCTAATTGTTTTTATATTTTAATTTCTGTAACTGACTCCATCTAGGGTCAATCTCGTCGTTTGTATCTTCTTCCTTTTCTTCCAAATCATCTTCGTCCGGTACTTCGGTCAACAGGTATTCAGAAATACTTTCAAGGTACTCTTCATTGCAATCTTCTTCATTTTCATGATGCACATTCGAAGGCATCGATAAAATCGCAAATTCATAGAGTAAAGGGCCAATATTGATCTTATATTCATTGCTACCCAGAACCCACAATTCATCTTCCTGTACGGTAACTTCTCCGAACTTCACAATTTGTCTGTACTCTCCCTGAAAACCAAATTCCACATCATCCATGCATCTTCCGCAAGGCATTTTGGCCAAACCCTTTAGCTCAAAATCAAAAGTGAGCATATTCTCAGATTTGTTCAATTTGATGTTAAATTCAATTTTCGATTCCTTGAAATCTCTTTCTAATTCCAATTGATCAAAGAACGTATCGTCAATGACGAACTTAAACTCGTGAATACCAGTTTTTAAAGAGCTAAAATTAATATCAAATGTCTTGTCAAAACGGTGCACTCATCAAAATTTAAGAGGGCAAAGATAGGGATAATAATTTTTATACAAAAAGAAAATCACTCATTCTTCAGTTCAGATTTTTGAACTTTTAATGGATTCGCAGTGATTTCCTTTTCCATCGCCCTATTTTTATATATATCTATAGCCAAGAATAGTGCATTTCTAAAAGAATTCTCATGCGCTTTGTTTTTTCCTGCGATATCCATTGCTGTACCATGATCAGGCGAAGTTCTGACAATTGGTAATCCGGCAGTATAATTTACTCCGTTTCCAAAAGCAATACTTTTAAATCCAGTGAGACCTTGGTCATGATACATTGCAACAACTCCATCAAAGTTCTTGAGGTTTTCTGAACCAAAAAAACTATCGGAAGCATAAGGTCCAAAAACAAGCATATCTTTTGATTTGCATTCGGTGATTGCTGGAATGATATGATTCATCTCCTCATCACCCATATTTCCTCTTTCACCAGCGTGTGGATTCAGTCCAAGCACTGCGATTTTAGGTTTTCGAATTCCGAAGTCTTTTGTTAAAGACTGGTACAATTGATGAATCTTGTGTGTGACGCTTTCTTTAGTGATCTTCGATGCAACTTCTTTCAAGGGTTCGTGAGCAGTGACAAGAGCTACTCTTAAATTGTCATAGACCATGAGCATCAAGGCTTCTTTCACATTGGAAAGGTCGGCCAAGTATTCTGTATGTCCGGGGAATTTGAAGCCCGCATCCTGAATCGATTTTTTGTTGATGGGGGCAGTTACTAAAACATCAATTTTGTTTGCGGCCAGATCTTTAGTGGCTGCTTCCAAAGATTTAAATGCATATTCTCCTCCCGTAGTATTATTTTCACCTAAAGTAATCTTGACTTCCTCATTCCAACAATTGATAACAGAAACTTTTTTGGGTTTTGCTTCATCGGCATTTTTTACCGAAGTAAAATTGAAATACTGATCATCAATTGCTTTTTTGTGGAAAGACATAAGTTTGGCAGAACCGTAGATAATGGGAGTGAAATCAGAAAAATATCTTGTATCCGCTAAGGCTTTGATGATGATTTCAGGTCCAATACCGTTAATGTCGCCTACTGTTATTCCTACTTTTATATCTTGTTTATCCATTTGCTAATTTTTTTAAGAAATTGTAGAGAAGTCGTACCCCATAACCAGTGCCTCCATAGGTTTCGTAGTCTTTCGGACTTTGTGTGAATGATGGGCCGGCTATATCAATGTGGATATAAGGGGAAGTTGTAAAGTGTTCAAGAAATTTTCCCGCAGTGATCATTCCAGCATAAGGCCCTCCAATGTTTTTGAGATCAGCTATTTTTGACTTCATTTCTTCTCCATAGTCTTCCCAAAATGGAAGTTTTACCGTTCTTTCATGTGTTTCTTTGCCGGCGGACTCCAACAGGTCGAAATATTTTTCATCCGCATTTCCCATTACGCATGATGCGTAAGTCCCTATTGCACGGATAGCTGCACCGGTCAAAGTGGCCGCATCAATTACTAAAAAGGGATCATATTTATCCCCATAAGAGAGTGCATCGGCAAGAATCATTCTTCCTTCTGCATCTGTATTTAGTACTTCAACAGTTTTACCATTATACATTTTGATGACGTCTCCAGGGGCATAAGCATTTCCACCGGGTCTGTTGTCGGTAGCAGGAATCAAAGTGATGATGTGTAAAGGGAGCTTGTTTTTGACTACCGCAGCCGTTGTTCCACACATCATAGCGGCTCCTCCCATATCCGACTTCATTAAATCCATTGAATTTGGAGTAGGTTTCAAACTTAAACCTCCAGTATCATAAACAACTCCTTTTCCAACCAAAACGATTGGTTTGTTGTTGACAGGATTTTCAGGTTTGTATTCGATAATCGTAAAGGTTGGGGGATCAATTGAACCTTTGTTTACAGCTAATAATCCGCCCATTTTAAGCGACTCGATTTTTGCTTTTTCCAATACTTCTACCTTGGCATTGGTGTTTGAAAAAAGTTCCTGGATTTCCTTTGCAAAGCGCGGAGCGTTCAAGGTAGAAACAGGCTCATTCACCATTTCTCGTGTCCATAAGGCCGCTTCAATTGTAAGCTGCGTTTCTTCCAGTTTTTTGGAGTTGATATCAGAAACGAATGTAATGGTGTCAATTTTTTGTTTTTTATTTTCAGAGAAGTACTTTCTGAATTCATAGGAGCTCAAGAGCAACCCTTCATAGAATGCAAGAATATGAGGGTCGTTTGCTTTGAACTTGATAGAGACATTTAATTCTTCTCCAGAAAAGGATTTATATGCTTTAGCGCCTAATTTTCTATTTTTTTCAAGATCCTCGGTGAGAATACCATAAAATATTTGCTGTTTTAAATCATTATATAAAAAGGCGTTTTCTTTGTCTTTAAATTTGTCTGCTAGTAGAGGTAAAGAAATCTTTTCATCCGAAACAATATTGTTAAATTCTTCGGCGTTTTCAACCAAATAAACAATGTTTTCGTCTGTAGTATGAGTGGTATTTATAACTGCTTTGATCATTTTGAAATTTTTTATAAAAGTATCAATTTCTATTTTCATATTGAGGAATGAGAGAATTTAAGTTGAATTGAAGGTTTTTTTAATATGATTTATAATTATTAATCCATAATTTAGAGGTTTCGTTCCAACAGAATGACGGTTAGGTTTTTATTCATATTTTCTTTATTATTTATCTGGTCGGAATCGGTTTTTGCAACCCACAATCGAGCAGGAGAAATTACCTATGAACACATAGGAGGTTATACCTATAGATTTACTATCACTACTTGCACGAAGAATTCATCGGAGGCTGATCGGGATTTCCTTACAATTAATTATGGAGATACAGAGCAAGATACATTGCAGAGGACCAATGAGGACATTAACTATTTATATGATGTTAAAATTAATACTTATATAGGGATTCATTCGTTTTCAGGACCAGGTAGTTATACAATATGGTTTCATGACCCCAATAGAAACATGGATGTAAATAACATCGTGAATTCGGTAGACAAATATTTTTGTGTTGAAACGGTCTTAGTTATTTCTCCTTTCCTTGGAAGTCCCAATAATTCTGTTCAATTTGATGATTGTCCATGCCCAGCATTGGCATGTATGGGACAAAGTTGGTATTACAATTCATTGGCCTACGACCCGGATGGAGATTCTTTGTCTTATGAATTGATCTTTTGTAAAGGGGAGTTTTGTCAGGATTTTTCTTCACAAATATTTCAATATCCTGATGAGTTTAATGCTCCAAATAATGGAACTTTTTCGGTAGACCCTATTACTGGGACCGTAGCGTGGATTAATCCTGGACCCTTAACAGTTGGTGAATACAATTTTGCCCTTCGTGTATTGGAGTGGCGTGCGGGAGTAAACATTGGATCGGTGATTAGAGATATTCAGGTTACCGTAAAACCTTGTGCGAACTATCCTCCTGTGATTGATCCGGTGTCAGACACATGTATTTTCGCAGGAGAATTATTGGAATTTGATGTACAGGCTAACGAAGACCCACTGAATCCAGGATCTCACTATATCAATTTAACCGGAGGCGGAGAACCCTATAATTTTGCAACCAATCCTGCTGTTTTTACAGGAGGATCTGGAGATACTACAGCGACAGGAACTTTTTCTTGGACTCCCGATTGTAATGCGGTTCGTAGAGCCGAGTATAGTATGACTTTTATTGCAGAAGATAGTGATCCAAATGTTCCTCTGAAAGATATTGAAACCTGGTCATTATCGGTGAAAGCACCTCAGGTTACCAATTTACAGGCTCAGCCAATTGGGACGACCATTCAGATTTCCTGGGATCCACATCCTTGCTCAAATGTGGGGTATTACAAAATTTTCAGGAATTCGGATAGTTTGTCTTATACAGATAATTGCTGTTCGATTCGTCCTCAGGATCTGGGATACGAACTTGTTGGTACGGTGAATGCTAGTGATACTTTCTATGTCGATTCTGTTGGCCTGGTTATTGGGATCAACTATTGTTATCTCGTTGTTACCGTTTTGCAAAATGAAGAAGAATCCTGCATTTCTGAGCAAGTGTGTTCGGAACTCAATTTTGAAGTGCCGATTATTACAAATGTTTCGGTTGATGTGACGGATGCTTCAAATGGCGTGGACTCAATTGTTTGGGCGCGACCAAAGGAGTTGGATGTATCTAATTTCCCTGGACCTTATCACTACAAACTTAAAAAAAATGTTGGATTTGGAAGTGCAAATACCCTTATCTATACAGGTCCGACGAATAGCGATATCACGCTTTTAGACACAGTTTTTGTGGATGTCAATTTGAATACACAGGATTCAGCTCATACCTATGCCGTTGAATTGTATAGTGGTCAGTTTTTGGTGGGTAAATCCCCAGCTGCAAGCTCCATTTTTGTTTCGACTATCCCAAATGATAATGAACTGAATGTTACCTGGAAGGTTGATGTACCATGGATCAACGATACTTTTTATGTTTACAGGGAAACCCCTACCGGTAGTGGAGCATTTAATTTAATTGCCATCACCACAGATACTTTCTATATAGATACCGGATTAGTAAATAAACAAACTTATTGTTACAGGGTTATGTCGGATGGGCATTACAATGAAGACGGTGTGATAGATCCACTGTTAAATTGGTCACAAGTAGCCTGTGGAATTCCGTGGGATTATACTCCGCCTTGTGCACCACCAAATCCACAAATCAATGGAGATTGTGATGTAGAAGAGGTTTATTTGCAATGGGAAAATCCGAATAATTCTTGTGCGGATGATGTAATGAGTTATAACTTGTATTATACTCCATTTACCGGTCAGCCCTTTGAGTATTTAACTTCCTTGCAAGGTGCTTCAAATGTAACCTTTACTGATGGAGGGAAAGGCTCAATAGCCGGATGTTACTACATTACAGCTGTGGATTCGGCAGAATATGGAAATGAAAGTACCCCTTCAGATACAGTATGTATTGATAACTGTGATGGAGTGTATAATTTACCCAATGTTTTTACTCCAAATGGAGATGGAAGTAATGATCTCTACCATCCAATTTTCCCTTACAAGTTCGTAGAGAAAGTAGATTTTAAAGTATTTAATCGTTGGGGACAGCCAGTTTTTGAAACAGAAAATCCTAATATCATGTGGGATGGGAGAGATATGAAGAATGGCGAATTACTGACAGAAGGAACGTATTTCTTTGTTTGCAAAATATATACGATCAAACTTGCTGGTCTTATTCCTACAGAGATCCAAGGTACGATTGATATACGAAATCCAAAATAATAAATGTTTACAGGTATTATTGAAGCAGAAGGTAGGGTAATAGACCTCAAAAAAGACCGAACCAATCTTGAACTTTTTATCCAAGCTCCTTTCAAGGATGAATTGAAAATCGATCAGTCCGTTGCACACAATGGCTGTTGCTTAACGGTGGTGGAAATCACGGCAGACTGGTACCGAGTTACCGCAATTGATGAAACCTTGCAAAAGACAAATCTCGGGCAATTGAAAATCGGAGACATTGTGAATCTTGAAAGATGTACCAAAATTGGAGATCGTCTAGATGGTCATATTGTTCAAGGTCATGTAGACGCCACAGGAGAATGTATAGGAATCGAAAATCAAGATGGGAGTACGATTTTTACAATTCGATACGCTGCCAATCACATCACAGTTGAAAAAGGATCGATTACAGTGAATGGAATTAGTTTGACCGTGGTAAATTCAAAAGACAAGGAGTTTTCTGTAGCCATTATTCCCTTCACATTGGATCATACTAATCTAAGACATTTGAAGGTAGGAGATACTGTGAATCTGGAGTTTGACATTATTGGAAAATATGTAGCGAAGTTGCAAGGGATGAGCTAATATGGGGAATCTTGTATTTGTGTCTTTTTGCTTGCTTTTGGCTGTCTTAGTGATGGCTAGAACAGGTGATTCAACGCCTGCAGGAAATTATGAAGTGATATCGGGCAATAATCATTCAAAAAAGACGTCATTTCATACCAACGCCTTTTTCATTTATTTTCTTTTTCTCTTTATTCTGACCTTGGCTTTCTTCTTTTTTGCCATGAATCAATCCAAAGAATTTGTGGCATCCATAGATGGAGGAACCAACAGAAACCCGATTGAATTACTATTCATCTTAATAGTAACACCAGTGTTTTTGATGTATTATTTCGTTTTTTACCTCGGGTTGATTTTGTTTCTCACATTAACATCATGGTTTCTTTTCTTTTTGAATAGAGGAGAAAAATCTTCAAGTATTTTCAAATCCATCTTTATCTGCAATATTGCCTATCTAGGACTGGGTTTCATCTATCTTTTATTCATCTTTTTTCTTGTTCCGAATTAATTTTTTTTGAACCAAATGCTTTTTCAAATTGTACGGCTTGCTGAAACAAACAAAAGAAAAAGCAATGAAAAAGATAATCTTAAGCATTTTTATAGCAAGTATGTTCGGCGGATTAAATGCGGCTGAAAAAGAAAAGGAAGTAAATTCTTCAATTAATGAAGTGACTGTCTTTTTGCAAGGAGCACAGGTAAGAAGAAAAGCAAGTGTTTATGTTGAAAAAGGAATCAGCAAAATTATTTTGTCTGATGTAACACAGTATTTGGACAAGAACAATATTCAAGTAAAAGGAAATGGGAATTTCATCATATTGGATGTGAGTCACCGAGTTTTTTATCCAGTACCCAAACAACAAGTCAATACGGGAGTAATGCCAAAAGAAGTAGCGCAGGAATATAAATTGGTTGAAGACTCTATGTCCATTTCTTCCTGGAAACTTAAAAAATTAAGATCTCAGTTAGAAGTTTACAATAGTGAAAGGCAAATCTTATTGAACAGTGGAGTAATCAAAGGACAAAAAGACAATGATTCCATGCCTCTGTTAAAAGATGCTTTGGAATATTACAGGATCAAATTAATGGACATTAATAAACTGTCGTTGGAATTGGATCAGAAAATTGAAAAAGAAGACGTGATCATGACCAGGTTGACCAATAGATTGAATCAGTTAAAAAATTGGCAAAACAACGTACATCAGCCAGTAGAAGACACGAGCCCAAAACAACAAATTGTAGTAACCGTTTCAGCAGATCAAAGCACTTCAGGTAGTTTGACAGTAAGTTACATGACCCAACAAGCAGGTTGGACACCCGCCTATGATTTAAGAGCGGACGATGTTGCGAGTCCAGTAAAAATTACATACAAAGCCAAAGTATTTCAAAATACAGGGAAAGACTGGGACAATGTAGATGTGACCTTATCGACAATTAATCCAAATCGAAGTAATGTGAAGCCCACTTTGGCTCCTTGGTATATCAATTATTACCAACCAATTCAGCATATTCCTGGGAATAACAATATGTATTACGGGAACGGGGTTTCAAATCAACCTGCAGCAACTGAAAAGATGGTGATGTCTCGAGATATGAATGACGATGACTTAGCAAAACATTTAGATAATTATACGGAAATGCAGTCCAACATGACCATGGTTGAATTCAAATTGAATATCAAACATTCGATCCCGGCCGATGGGCAAGAGCATTTAATGGCGGTAGCGAGTAAATCGATTCCATCTACGTATGAGTATTTCGCTGCTCCTAAAATTGAAAGAGAAGCCTTTTTGATTGCCAAACTAACCGACTGGGAAGACTTGAATTTATTGCCAGCCGTAGCGAATATCTTTTTTGACGGAACCTATGTAGGGCAAACAAGAATAGCTCCTTCATCCATAAGAGACACCATGGAATTGGCTTTAGGAAGAGATCAAAGAGTGGTTGTGGAAAGAAAGCGAATCGAATTTGAGGAAAAGATTAAGAAAGTAGCAGGAGAAAAAATTGCAACCATGAAATATCAGATTATCGCCAAGAATTTGAATTTAGCGAGCTTGAAATTAAACATCATGGATCAAATTCCATTGGCAGCCAACGAGGAAATTAAAGTGGAGCTACTAGATAAAGGAGGAGCCGAATTTAAAGAAGAAGATGGCTTATTAAAATGGGTCTTTGAATTGGGAGCCAAAACTCCGAAAAAACTCTATTACGAATATTCGGTGAAGTATGATAAGGATAAGGAAATTGTTTTATAGTTCCAAGTTATCAGTTCCAAGTAGACAGTATTAGTTTTGTCTAAGCCAGATGAGTGTTTGCTTGTCTGGCTTTTTCTTGTTTAAAGTCCAAAGTCCAAAGTCCAAAGTCGAAAAGTCGAAAAGTCGAAAAGTCCAGAAAACTAAATCCCTTTCAAAATCTGCTGAACCGAATTGGAATTACTCATGGTATAGAAATGCAAACAAGGAACCCCGAATTCTTTCAATTCTCTGCATTGTTGGGTAGCCCATTCGATTCCTAATTGATCTACGTCTTTGTCTGACTTACATTTCAATAATTCATTCCCTAAATCTTCCGGGAAGTCGATATGGAAGAATTTTGGTAAAAATGAAATGTGTCTCATTGATTTAATCGGTTTGATACCTGGAATAATAGGTACGTTGATGTCAGCCGCTCTGCACGCATTCACGAACTCAATATATTTTTGATTGTCGAAAAACATCTGTGTTACGATGTAGTCAGCCCCAGCATCTACTTTTTGTTTTAGATAGTGTAAATCTGTTTTCAAATTCATCGATTCGAAATGCTTTTCGGGATAACCGGCTACTCCTACACAGAAATCGGTTGGAGCCATGGATACTTCTTCCATTAAGTATTTTCCTTGATTCATTTCATTGATCTGGTGAACCAAGTCCACAGCAAATTCATGTCCCTCAGGATGAGGTCTGAAAGTAGATTCAGTTTTAATTGAGTCCCCTCTCAAGGCCAAAACATTGTCAATTCCCAAAAACTGAAGATCGATCAAGGCATTTTCAGTTTCCTCTTTGCTAAATCCTCCGCATATCAAGTGAGGAACAGCTTCCACATCATATTTGTTGATGATGGCGGCACAAATTCCAACGGTACCCGGACGCTTTCTCATGGTCACTTTTTCAAGCAATCCATTCTCCCTTTTTTTGTAGAGGTATTCTTCACGATGGTAAGTCACATTAATAAAACTCGGTTTGAATTCCATCAAAGGATCAATACTATCAAAAATAGATTGAATACTTTTTCCTTTGAGTGGAGGGAGAATCTCAAATGAGAATAAGGTGTCTTTTGCCTGATTAATATGATCAATTACCTTCATTTCGGTCTAAATTTGGGGGCGAAGATACTCATTCTTAGAAGAAGAAAAAACGATTTTGGATATCTTGGATCGTCGAAAAGTCTAACCATCAAAAATTCCAACGAAATTTCAAAGGAATTCACTATTTTTGCCGGCTATGAAGAATATTCGGAATTTTTGCATTATTGCGCACATAGACCATGGGAAATCAACGCTTGCAGACAGGCTTTTGCAAGTGACTGGAACGATTTCCGATCGTGAGATGCAGGATCAGGCTTTAGATGATATGGATCTAGAGCGGGAGAGGGGGATAACTATTAAGTCGCATGCGATTCAGATGAATTATTCGCAGGATGGAGAAGATTATGTTTTAAACTTAATTGACACTCCGGGCCACGTGGATTTTTCTTATGAAGTTTCCAGGTCGATTGCCGCTTGTGAAGGGGCGCTTCTGATTGTGGATGCTTCCCAGGGAATTGAGGCACAAACGATCTCGAATTTGTATTTGGCTTTGGAACATGATCTCGAGATTATTCCGATTCTAAATAAAATGGATCTACCAGGTGCAATGCCGGAAGAAGTGACGGATCAAATTGTGGATTTAATTGGGTGTTCGGCGGAAGACGTTATTCCGGCCTCAGGTAAAACTGGTTTAGGAGTAGATAAAATTCTGGAAGCCATTATTGCAAGAGTTCCAGCTCCAAAAGGAGATCCTAATGCACCATTACAAGCCATGATTTTTGATTCTGTATTCAACCCGTTTAGAGGAATTATTGCCTACTATCGAGTGCTGAATGGAGAGATCAAAAAAGGCGATGAAGTTAAGTTCTTCAACACTGGAAAAAAATATGAGGCGGATGAGATTGGGATTCTGAAAATGGATTTGAGTCCGCAAAAAGTGGTGAAAACAGGAGATGTAGGATATATCATCTCTGGAATTAAAAAAGCTGCTGAGGTAAAAGTTGGAGATACCATCACTTTAGTTGCCAATCCGTGCAAAGAAGCTGTAAAAGGTTTTGAGGACGTAAAACCAATGGTATTTGCTGGAATTTATCCTGTGGATACGGAAGATTACGAAGAGTTAAGATACTCGATGGAGAAATTGCAGTTGAATGATGCTTCTTTGGTTTTCGAACCGGAGTCGTCGGCTGCTCTTGGGTTTGGTTTCCGTTGTGGATTCTTAGGAATGTTGCACATGGAAATCATTCAGGAAAGATTGGAAAGAGAGTTCAACATGACGGTGATTACGACTGTTCCGAACGTATCTTACAAAGCTTTCTTAAGAAAAAATGAAGAAGAAATTCAGGTTCATAACCCATCTGAATTACCGGATCCGTCTAAAACAGAATGGATCGAGGAGCCATTTATCAAAGCGCAGGTAATTACGAAATCGGATTATGTGGGAGCGATCATGAACTTGTGCATTGATAAAAGAGGGGAATTGCAAAATCAGGTGTATTTAACTCAAGACAGAGTAGAAATCACTTTTGAAATGCCTTTGTCAGAAATCGTATTCGACTTTTACGATCGATTGAAAACGGTTTCCAAAGGGTATGCTTCTTTCGATTATTTCCCAATTGGATACAAAAGATCAGATCTTGTCAAGTTAGATATTTTACTGAATGCAGAACAAGTAGATGCTTTATCTGCTTTGGTTCACAGATCCAATGCCTTTGAACTTGGGAAAAAGATTTGCATCAAACTAAAAGAATTAATTCCAAGACAACAATTTGAAATTCCAATCCAGGCAGCGATTGGAGCTAAGATTGTAGCAAGAGAAACCATCAAAGCACTTCGTAAAGATGTAACGGCCAAGTGTTATGGTGGAGATATCACACGAAAAAGAAAATTATTGGAAAAACAGAAAGCTGGTAAAAAGAGAATGCGCCAGGTAGGACGAGTTGAAGTTCCTCAGGAAGCATTTTTAGCAGTTTTAAAACTGAACGATTAAATACTCATGGATTACGATTTCAGAGCCATTGAGTCCAAATGGCAAAAATTCTGGGCTGAAAATAAGACATACAAAGTAGAAGAAAACGAGCAACCTAAATACTACGTCCTCGATATGTTTCCTTACCCTTCTGGTGCGGGATTGCACGTGGGTCACCCGCTGGGATATATCGCTTCAGATGTTTTTTCGAGATATAAAAAATTAAAAGGGTTCAATGTCTTACACCCTTCCGGATATGATTCTTTTGGATTGCCTGCTGAACAATACGCAATCCAAACGGGACAACATCCTGCAGTGACTACAGAGAATAATATCAAAAGATACCGTGAGCAATTAGATAAAATTGGTTTTTGTTTTGACTGGGACAGAGAAGTGAGAACTTCAGATCCTTCTTATTACAAGTGGACACAATGGATCTTCAAGCAATTATTTGATTGCTGGTACAACAAAGAAACAGACAAAGCAGAACGCATTGCTGATTTGATTGCGAAGTTTGAAAGTAATGGAAACAAAGAAGTAAAAGCAGACACATCCTGTGAGACCGAATTTTCAGCTGAAGAATGGAAAGCTTATTCTGAAAAAGAGCAATCTGACATTTTGCAGCAATACAGACTCACTTATTTGGCTGATGCCTGGGTGAACTGGTGTCCTGCATTGGGAACCGTTTTGGCTAACGACGAAATCAAAGATGGTGTATCCGAAAGAGGTGGCTATCCTGTTGAGCAAAAGTTGATGCGTCAGTGGATGATGCGAATTACGGCTTATGCGAATCGTTTGTTGGATGGTTTGGAAAAAATTGATTGGACTGATTCGATTAAGGACCAGCAAAGAAACTGGATTGGAAAATCTAAAGGAGCATTAGTTCGATTTAAGGTGGATGGCTTTGAAGAAGAAATTGAAGTGTTTACGACACGTCCTGATACGATTTTCGGAGTAAGTTTTATGACATTGGCTCCAGAACATGAGTTGGTAGGGAAAATTACATCGGCAGACTGCAAAGCGAAAGTAGATGCTTATGTAAAAGCTGCTTCTTTAAAAACAGAAAGAGATCGTCAGTCTGACGTTAAAAATATTACAGGTGAATTCATTGGAGCTTATGCAATCAACCCAATTTCAGGAGAGAAAGTTCCGATTTGGATTGGAGATTATGTTTTGGCTTCTTATGGAACTGGAGCTGTAATGGCGGTTCCTTGTGGAGATCAAAGAGATTATGATTTTGCAAAAGCATTCGGAATTGAAATCAAGAATATTTTCAAGGATGTAGATATTTCCAAGGAAGCTTGTGATGATAAATCAGCAGTCATTGCCAATTCAGATTTCCTGAATGATTTACCAGCAAAGAAAGCCATTGGAGTGGCCATACAAAAGATTCAGGAGTTAGGAGTTGGGAGAGGAAAAACGCAATTCAGACTAAGAGATGCCGTATTTTCCAGACAAAGATATTGGGGAGAACCTTTTCCGGTGTATTACGAAAATGGAATTCCAAAAATGGTTCCCGACGATCAGCTTCCGGTTGAATTACCCGAAGTAGATAAATACTTGCCAACAGAAAATGGTGAGCCGCCATTAGCAAGAGCGAAAAAAGAAAATTGGCCTACTTTCTTAGGAGATCGAATGGAATACAATACCATGCCTGGTTGGGCTGGTTCTTCATGGTATTTCATGAGGTATACAGATCCTACCAATGAAAAAGAATTTATTTCGAAAGAGAAAATCGATTATTGGGGGAATGTAGATTTGTATATCGGAGGATCGGAACACGCGACTGGTCACTTATTGTATGCTAGATTCTGGACAAAATTCCTCTATGATTTGGGATATGTTCCTTTTGATGAGCCTTTCCAAAAGATGATCAATCAAGGGATGATTTTGGGGAACTCAAGTTTTGTTTATCGATTGGAATTGGTATCGTTTTTCATTCCTGGATTAGATGATCCTAATCAAGTGCCAGCAGTAAAAGAGTTTCCAGAGATCTTTGTAACAAAAGAAATCTATGATGATTGGGCGAATAATGAAAAGCTCAACATGCATTACAAACAAGTAGTATCCAAATTAGAGAGCATTTTAAATAGATTGATTCCTGGAGATTTAAGTCAGGTATTGTCGAATGTGAAATGGGAATATTCCTTTACCAAGTTACATGCAGATATCAGCTTGGTAGATAATGGAGTGTTGAATACAGAAGGCTTCAGAAACTGGAGAAGAGATTATCGAGATGCTGAATTCGTTTTAAACAAAGACGGAAAATACATTTGTGGGTCGGAAGTCGAGAAGATGTCCAAATCCAAGTTTAATGTACAAACACCAGACGAATTGGTAGACAAATTTGGAGCGGATACCTTGAGATTGTACGAAATGTTTTTGGGCCCACTCGAACAATCCAAGCCATGGGATACCAAAGGAATTAACGGGGTCCATAACTTCTTAAGAAAACTTTGGAGATTATTCCATGATCAAGACAATAATTTAACGATCACAGAAGAGGAAGCAACAGATAAAGAACTGAAAACATTGCACAAAACCATCAAGAAAATTCAAGATGATTTGGAGCGATTCAGTTTCAATACAGGCGTGTCGAATTTCATGATTGCGGTGAATGAGCTAACGGATTACAATTGTAATAAAAAAGCCATTTTAGAGCCCTTATTGATCTTGGTTTCCCCTTACGCACCGCATATTTGCGAAGAATTGTGGGAGAAAATCGGTAATGCACCAGGAACCATGACGAAGGCTCAATTCCCAAAATTCGAAGAGAAGTTTTTGGTAGAAGCGAATTATGCTTATCCAGTTTCTTTCAACGGAAAAATGAGATTCAAATTGGAGTTGCCAACCAACTTATCGAAAGAGGAAGTGGAGAAGGAGGTTTTGAATAGCGATCTTTCAGCAAAATATCTAGAAGGTAAAGCTCCGAAAAAGATTATCGTGGTGCCAGGGAAGATTGTGAATGTTGTCGTGTAGCTATTAAGTTACACAGAGAGCACAGAGAAGTCACAGAGTTACCTTTAGATTAGCAATATATTCTTTTTAGTAGTTTTAAGTAAGAACCAAAGGAAGACAGGTGAACTAAACGGAGTTCTAGTCATGAACTATTTTGTGTATTAGACCTGTCCTCTTTTCTGAAGGCTTCGCCATTTAGAATGTTAAGCATTAAGGCTTATTAAAGGTATTAGCTATTCCTTCATATTGGTTCAACAGTCAATTAAAGTAAAGATATGAAAAGATTTTATGTAGGTATCGACATCTCCAAGGATTGGTTAGATGTTGCAGTCTTGGAGACTGATTCGAAAAAG
This sequence comes from Crocinitomicaceae bacterium, assembly GCA_041392305.1. Taxonomy (GTDB): domain Bacteria; phylum Bacteroidota; class Bacteroidia; order Flavobacteriales_D; family Crocinitomicaceae; genus JAGQYP01. Next base: position 58,763 of record JAWKMJ010000008.1, on the reverse strand, counting down.
ATTATTTCTGAGAAAAGAATCGATAATAATCAAAAGCACATTTTTAAATTAATTAATCAATTACTGAAAAAGGGGAATGCCGACTCTTACTGGTTTTGTTTCGAACACACAGGTAATTATGGACTTGAACTTATGCTTTGTTTGGATCAAAAATCTCTTTTATATTCGGTAGTTCCAGCCCAGGAGATTATCCTCTCTCAGGGTATAAAAAGAGGTAAGAATGATCGAATAGATGCCATTCGTATTGCTGAATTTGCAGCTATTCAAAATGCACGTCTTAAGCCTTCTAAGTTACCAGTTAAGGAACTACTTGTGATTAAGCAATTACTTTCCGTTCGAAGACATTTGATTAAAACCAGATCTAGTTATAAGAACAGTTTAAAGACTCACACAATAGCATCCAAAGTATCTGAAGATGAAACAGCAATACTAATCTGTCAAAAGCAAATTGAACAACTAAACCAAGAAATTAATCAAGTTGAAAGGCAAATAAAAGATAAAATTAAATCAAATCAAGAGATCCATAGAAACTTTGAATTAATCACCTCAGTTAAAGGAATCGGCATAATTGTAGCTGCTCAAATTATAGTATACACCAACAATTTTACCTCATTTGATAATCATAGAAAATTCAGTTGTTATTCAGGAATCGCTCCTTTTGAAAACTCTTCAGGACAAAAAGTGTCCAATAAAAAGACTAGTAAATTTAGAAATCAAATTATGAAAACATTACTAATGAATGCAGCCAATTCAGCTGTGATCTATGATCCGCAAATGAAAAAATATTATTCAAGAAAAATAAATGAAGGAAAGGCAACTTATTCTGTTCTTAATGCTGTAGCTTGTAAATTAATCGCAAGAATGTTTGCTGTGGTAAAAAGACAAAATCCGTACGTAATTATTCATAATTAAATTTGGATTAGTCTTAGAATACACGGAGAAGGCACGGAGTTACAAGGAGATAATTTTTAGATTTCCTCTTGCTCTTGCTCGAAACTCTTGCTCATTCCTCTTGCTGAAATTTGAGTTTGAGTGGATAGAGTGAGTGAGCAGTTTTTTTCTGATCACTCACACTTCAAACTCACACTGTTATCCTGCCCTTCGACTATGCTTCGACATAGTTCGACAGGCTCACCACAGGAGCTCAGCATTGCTCAGGGACCGGTAGCTTTTGGTTAACGTTGGCCGCATTCTCTTCTAGTTGTATTTTCTCTGCTTGGTATTGCGGCCTAACCTCTCCTATCCTTTTCCACGGTCACTGAGCAGTTTCGAGCGGAACGTAGTGGAGTCGAGAAACAGTCGAAGTGTTGGGAGTTTTTTAACCGAAACAATTTATATCTTTGACTTAACCACTTTAAATCTCAAAAATGAAATCAGCTTATATGTACATTTTAGAATGTTCCGATGGTTCGTTCTATGTCGGATCTACCATTGATCTTAGTTTAAGAATTATTGAACACAACAGCGGAATAGGCGCCAATTACACGAAAAAGAGAATTCCCGTAAAACTCATTTATAATGAAGAATTCGATTCCATTGAAGAAGCTTTTTTGAGAGAAAAACAAGTTCAAAAATGGTCTAGAAAGAAAAAAATAGCACTAATCAAAGGAGAATTCGATAGACTAAAAGAACTGAGTCGGGGAAAATGAAGTTGGTTTGGATCGAACCGACTGCCCTTCGACAGAACTTCGACTAATTATTCCGCTTTGCTACATAATCGCTCAGTTCGCTCAGGGACCGTTAGCTTTTGGTTTATGTTGGCCGCAATCTCTTCTAGTCAATTTCTCTCAGCTTGGTATTGCGGCCTACCCTCTCCTATCCTTTTCTACGGTCACTGAGCAGTTTCGAGCGGAACGCAGTGGAGTCGAGAAACAGTCGAAGTGTTGGGAGTTCTACTATAACTTTGTAACAATTCCCAAGTTTTGTATTTTTGAGCTAATCTAATGGACTATAAGTATAACAATCTAAGAGGCACTAATACTCAATTGATATGGCTGCATATAGGTGGTGCTTTATTACTTTTTCTCTGTTTGTTATTTATTAGTGAGAGTTTAATCTATAAAATTGTATTGACTCTGATACTCTTTTTTCTATTGATAAATAGAGTTTTATCACTACATCAATTTGAAATCACCGAAAATGGCATCCAATATTTCCGAAGATTTGGCTCTAAATCTTGGTTGATGGAAAAAGAGGATGTCAGACTTACCATAGAAAAGCAAGGGCATAATTCGAGTCCAAATATCAGAATAGAAATATGGAGTATCAAGAAAAATAGAATAGTAAGTACTTTGGAATTAAGAAGGCAAAGAGAATTGGAAGACTTTAACAGCATAACCACCGATATGGGGTATGTTTGGAAAAAGTATAAATGATTTAAACCAAAGCTCCCTATTTTTGAGATAATCTAAATGCCCTGTCTCAATGAGAAAAATAATCCTCTACAACTTCCTTATTTCAATAATATGGTTTTTCGTTTCATACGCATATGCTGCAGGTAATGCTGGTGGTGAAATCATACTATTTACATCTATTCTGTTCTTCGAGATTCTGCATGTAATTGTATTGGTGGTACTATCCTACAAGAACAAGGATTACACCTATGGATTATGGGGGATTCTCTTTTCTATTTTCTTTATGATAATGGCTTATAAACTTTTGAGATATGGATAAATCTTTTTAAAGTTCTTTATTTTTGAGATAATCTAAATGACCTAATTCTATGAAAAACTATCTTGGAATAGCAATTATAATGTAAGACTCCCCTAATTAGAAGCATTAGTTAATATAGTATTTTTCTTTTTGTAATGATCTAATTGAAGTGAAGGAAATCTAGATTTCCTTCGATCGCTCATAAATTTTATTGGCGATTTATACCCCAAAGATTTATGTGGTCTGATGTTGTTGTATTCCCATAACCACTTTTGAGTCTGATCTCTTACTTCATTTAATCGTGTAAATAAATGTGTATTCAAAACTTCTTTTCGATAGCTTCCATTGAATCTTTCGATTAGTGAGTTCTGAGTTGGTTTTCCCGGTTGGATAAAACAGATCTTTATATTATGTCTTCTTGCCCAAGCTTCAAAAACGGCAGAGGTGAACTCTGGGCCGTTATCTACCCGAACAACCTGTGGAGCTCCTCTCCACTCAATTAGTCTATCCAGATCCCGTGTAATCCGTCTTGAACTAAGTGATGTGTCCACAGCAATCATCAATGCTTCTCTATTGTGATCATCCAGTACATTGAATGTTCGAAATGACTTTCCGTTTATTAAACAATCATGCATAAAATCCATACTCCAGGTAATATTGCAGTCAACGGGTAAAATATGTGGTGTTTTAACCCGTGCAGGAAGCCTTCTCTTGCGCTTTCTTCTGATATTAAGCCCCATCATCACGTAAATGCGATAGACTCTTTTATGGTTCCATTTATGACCATCAGCTCTTAAAAGATGGAACATCTTCTTAAATCCATAAGTCGGATACTTATCGGCTATTTTTTCAAGCACAGCTATCACTTCTTTGTCTGCTGTCTTTTCCTTGAACCGATAATAATACACCGAAAAACTTATGTTCACTACTTTGCAAGCCCGTCGAATACTCAACCCTTCATCACTAATCAAATAACCTACCGCCTCTCTTTTTTCAACAGGCTTTAGAGCTTTTTTTCAATTAAGTTCTTTAGTGCATTGTTCTCAAATGCCAGATCGGCATACATTCTTTTGAACTGAGCAAGTTCTGCCTCCATCTCTTTCAATTTTTTCAACTGGTTGGCTTCCATTCCTCCGTACTTGCTCTTCCACTTATAAAATGTTTGCTGACTAATACCATGGTCTCGGCAGATCTCATTTACCGTCTTTCCGGCTTCTTGCTCTTTTAAAATCCCAAAGATCTGGGTCTCTGTAAATCTTGACTTTTTCATCTTCCTAAATTTAACGTTTATTTTTCTACTTTTAAACGCTTCTTTTTTTAGGGAGTCTTACACTTATGTGTTATATACAACCTAATTTCCATTTGTATTAATATAGCCCAAAAAATCTCGAGGACCTTTTATGTACCACTTTCCAAATATAAGATATTGAATATTAAACACAGGAAATATGAGTAACTCCACTTATGAAGTTCTTTAATTATGAGTTAATTCACTCACTACTAATAATAATTCTAAAAAACAAAAAAGCCGACCTCCTTCGAGACCAGCTTCCAACTTATACAAGTTTTAATAAATGACAAATCTAATTACTTTAATAGACTATTTAAAACCCGAAATTATTATACTTTTTTCGTTTCACCTTCAAAATCGTCCAAAACAACAAATATCCATAAATTAATAGATCAAAAAATAGCCTAAAAAAGGTGAGACCTATAAGTCTCACCTTTTTGTCAACTATAATTCTTTTCACAAAAAAATAATTATTAAAAATCCCGGTTCTTTGAGCATTATTTAAAAAATAATTATTTAATTAAAGTAAATTTTATTTTCACGAAATATTCCCCCTCTTTTTTTGTCTTTTTAAGATAATAGGATTAATTAATTCCCCATGCAACCTGGCCTTGCAAATTAGTCGTATAATATATCGTTGGCCATGTTGCATAATTTCCTCCAAGAAAAATACCATTGATTCCATTATTCGAATAATAGGTATAAAGTTGGAACATATTCAATCCATTTGCCCATGGTCCGTTATTAAGAATATGAACATTAGCAGTAGCTGTCGTATAACCCTGTCCGAATCTAGTAACCATAGTAGTATTTAAAAAGTTAACTCCATCAACAGCAGGTGTAACAGTAACACTTCCTCCATAAATGGGAAGCCAAGGCAACCATGTGATTTTTAAATTTTGTTTTTTGATTAACATAAATTCATTTTTACCAGTTTCATTGAGCTTTGTCTTTAAATCACTCCAATCAATTTGTAAATCAACATTTGAAACATTCACAGAATTTTCCAAATTTTGAGAATAAATTTCAGGTTTATATTGCTTAAATTGTTCAAAATAATCTGCTCTTTCACCACTTGTCATAAGTTTTAGTTCACAGTCATTATAAACCGAAATAGCTGCATCTAAATTTTCTTGGGTATTAGACACAAAAGTAATGTCTACAAAGTACTTTCCTGAAGCATCATAGATTCTTGCTTGTTCCGTAAAAGCAATCTCTTGCTTTTCTATATTGTTAGTCGAAATTTCTTTTTTACACGAGTAAAAAAATCCAAAAGATACAAGGACACTTGCAATCATTAAAATATTGATTTTTTTCATAATAAATTAGTTTAATTAGATTAATTTTTTTCGAAGAGAAGCAACTCTGTGAAAACAAAAATGTCAAAGAACTTGACGAAGTGCATAATTACAATAAAATTGATTGTATGTAACTTAAGCAAATCAGGATCAGCTAAATATAATACTATTTTCTAAATATTTTATTCCAAATTGGAATTTTTTCTTATCCCGAACATACTAAATAGGGAGCCAATTTATGTCTAAAAGAATTAGAATTATCTTTTGAAAAGTAGAACCAATTCAGTAATTCAATTTTTTAAAATCCTAAAAAAGTTAACCATAAAAAAAAGCCGATCCCAAACGAGACCGGCTTTCATTCCTGTTTCCAGGTTTTCGATTAATATCTATAATGTTCAGGCTTAAATGGACCTTCAACGTTTACTCCAATATAATCAGCTTGATCTTTTGAAAGAACATCTAGTTCTACTCCGATCTTCGCTAAATGCAATGCAGCCACTTTTTCATCCAAATGTTTTGGAAGCATGTACACTTCATTATCGTATTGATCTGAATTGTTCCAAAGTTCGATTTGCGCCAAAGTTTGGTTGGTAAATGAATTCGACATTACAAATGAAGGGTGTCCAGTTGCACATCCTAAGTTTACCAATCTTCCTTCTGCCAATAGAATGATTTCTTTACCATTCAATTCATATAAATCAACTTGTGGTTTGATCTCTGTTTTCTTAGAAGAATTCTTTTGCAACCAAGCTACATCGATCTCGTTGTCGAAGTGTCCGATATTACAAACGATAGCTTTGTCCTTCATTTTCTCGAAGTGTCTACCAACAACGATATCTTTATTTCCTGTTGTAGTTACAATGATATCTCCTTCCGCAACAGCATCGTCCATTTTCTTAACTGCAAATCCGTCCATCGCTGCTTGAAGTGCGCAAATTGGATCGATTTCAGTTACGATCACTCTTGCACCAGCACCTCTCAATGAAGCTGCAGAACCTTTTCCTACATCACCGTAACCAGCAACAACAGCAACTTTACCAGCCATCATGGTATCCGTAGCTCTTCTGATGGAATCTACTAAAGACTCTTTACATCCGTACTTGTTATCGAATTTTGATTTAGTAACCGAATCATTTACGTTGATTGCAGGCATTACCAAAGTTCCTTTTTTCATTCTTTCGTACAATCTGTGTACTCCTGTAGTAGTTTCTTCAGACAATCCTTTGATGTCTTTTGTCAACTCTGGATATCTGTCAAATACCATATTTGTCAAATCTCCACCGTCGTCCAAAATCATGTTCAATGGTTTCCCTCCTTCAAATGCAAAAAGAGTTTGCTCGATACACCAATCGAATTCCTCTTCACTCATTCCTTTCCAAGCATAAACTGGAATTCCTGCAGCAGCAATTGCAGCAGCAGCTTGATCTTGAGTAGAGAAAATATTACATGAAGACCAGGTCACTTCCGCTCCTAGTTCAATAAGAGTTTCAATTAACACGGCAGTTTGAATAGTCATGTGAAGACAACCAGCAATTCTAGCACCTTTTAAAGGTTTAGATGCTCCATATTCTTCTCTCAAAGACATCAATCCCGGCATTTCAGCTTCGGCTAATTTGATCTCTTTTCTTCCCCAATCAGCAAGACTTATATCTTTAACTTTATACTTTAATCTTTCTTGTGTATCGCTCATTACTTTATTTTTTCAGAATTTTTGAGTCGCAAATTTAGCAAACTCCTGAGACTATAACAAATAAGTAAATTATATGTTTTGTGACCCCGATAGAACTTTATTTTAAAAAGATTTGTATTTTCACCCTTTCATAATTATTTATAAAATTAGAATCAGATGAAATTTGCAAAAACTTTGTTCTTATTAGGAGGACTAGCATTAACAATCGCTTCATGTGGTGGAGAAGATTGGCCGGAAGATAAAGTAAAAGAATTCAAAGCGGAGTGTGTGAAACAATTGAGCTCAGCAGCTGGTGATAGCGCTGATCCTGTTTGCGACTGTGTTCTTGAAGAATTGAAAAAAGAATACAAATCTTATGCTGAAGCAGATAAGAGTGTAAATGAAAACTGGATGGCTGAAAAAATGCTTTCTTGTATGAAAGAATCTATGGGTGGAGGAGCTGCTGAATAGTCGTCTCGAAACCAAATAAAATTGAAAAGCGGGCTACGGTTCGCTTTTTTTTTGAACAATAAATTGCTGAGTAAATAATATGGTTATCTTGCACAAAAAAATCAGAATTAAACAATTAGAAAAATGAAAAAAGTAAAGACCATTCTTTTCGTTGCGCTTACTTCATTTGCAATCGCAAGTTGCGGGGGAGAAGAAAAGAAAGATGAGAAAAAAGATGAGAAAAAGACTGAAGCTAAAACTGATGAAGGCTCTGAAGATCATTCATCTACTGCAAAATGGGATCAGTCTCAACAAGATCAGTTTATGAAAACTTGTGTTGAAGGTGTAAAAAGTAATCCTCAAATCAATGGAGAAGAATACTGTTCTTGTATGCTGGATAAAGTAATGGAAAAATACCCAAATCCTGCAAACGCATTGAATATGGATAAATCTTGGATGCAAGCAGAAGCAGTTAAGTGCCTCGGAATGTAATCCGAATAATATTAGATCTATCGAAAGGGAGTTGGTACTCCCTTTTTTTATTTGTACATTTTAGCCATTCTGATCCTTAAATATGCAATTCACTGAATTTACCAAAATAGAGCACTTTCAGGTACCGGCAAAGAAAGTGTACAGTTCATGGCTGAATAGCAATAAGCATTCGGCAATGACTGGTGGAGAAGCCCAAATTGAACCGAAAATCAATTCCAATTTTACAGCTTGGGATGGCTATATTTCGGGAAAAATCATTGAGCTGGAAGAAGATCATTTGATTGTCATGCAATGGCGGACAGATGAATTCGATGAGGAAGATGAAGATTCCCTTGTGACGATCTATCTAACTCCAACAGAGGACGGCTGTGAACTCACATTGATTCACCAAAATATCCCTGACAATCAGCCAGATTATAATATTGGTTGGACGGACCACTATTTCAAACCTATGAAGGCGTATTTTGAGTCTTGAAATTCAGACAAATTGAATTCAAATTGATATTTTTATTTCATGACACCTTATACACTCCCTGAAAACTCAATTGGTTGGTATGCCTTAGCACATCTTAGTGAATTTGTTTCTGATCGGGTTTTGCCTAAAAATTTAGCTGGTCAGGAATTGGTTCTTTTCAAAACTCAAAGCGGAGATATCGGAGTAGTGGATGCCTATTGCAAACACATGGGGGCTCACATTGGAAAAGGAGGAAAAGTTGTAGGAGAATGCGTGGAATGCCCTTTTCATGGTTTTCAATTTAATACCAAGGGAGAATGTGTTGTTTCGGGTTATCAAACACCAGCAGACCCAAAAATAAACAGTCGCAAATGGCCCGTTAAAGTAATCCAAGATCTTGTTTTCGTATTTTTCCATCCAAATGGAAATGCTCCTTCTTGGAAACCAGAAATACCTGAATTTGAAAATACAACCCCATTCAAATGGCATTCATGGATTTTGAATTCCAATGTGATCGATATTTTTGAGAATACAGTTGATTTGGGTCATTTTCAATTTGTACATAAATACGATGAGACCTATGCGATCGATCCATTAGCTCTCGAAGCACACGAATTGAAAACCAAATATGGCATACATCGAGAAGGTAATTTTGTGGGAGCCAAAGCTGTGGATGCTGAATTCTCCTTACATCTTCAAGGCCCAGGACTTGCTGTAATCAAAGCCCAAGTTTCACCCATGGATTTAGAAAGCTACCATCTCATACTACCCAGACCCATTGGAAACCATCAAATTGAACTAAAAATAGGGGCATGCATGCGTAAAATAGATCACCCTAAAAAATTGCACCCTTTAGCTATTTTGCTTCCAAAAGCTTTTCTAAATCAGATTGTTTTTAACATCCTATTTAGAGAATTTGTCAAAGATGTGGGCATGGATCGTGAAATCTGGGAAAATAAGATTTATGTTCATCCTCCATTACTCTCAAAAGGAGATGGTCCAATATTGCAATACCGAAAATGGGCGCAGCAATTTGATCCCGCTCTCGCATAGAAAATTATCTTTGCATAGTGAAAAAAGTACTTTCAGAATCCCCTTTGGTCATTATTGCTGATGAAAACTACGACTGTTCCCTCAGTCTTAATCATCCCATCGTTCAGCAAGATTTGGAAAACTGTCATTCAGAAAAAAGAAGAAAGGAAATCATTTTCACAAGAAGCCTTCTTCACCAGGAATTACAAATCGAAGAACTAAAAAAAGACCTTATTGGCCGACCTACTTTGGAAAAAGGAGATGTCAGTATTTCCCACTCGGGTAGTTTATTTGGCATCTGCTATCATCCTTCTAAAATGGTAGGCTTGGATATCGAAATCATTTCTGAAAAACCTGGAAGAATTAAAAGTAAATTTCAAAATGAATCGGAGTTGGTTTTTGATGTTTCGGATCAGGAAATCACCAGACTATGGACACTAAAAGAAGCGGTTTACAAATATCTTTCTCGTCCGGGTGTTTTGTTTGCAGAACAAATATGGATTGAGAAAATAGATGATGAAAATTTCAAAGCCGAATACCAAGTCAATGGCCTTGTAAAAGAAACCATTATGCTGCGCAGTACAATTTTTAAGGATCATGTAATTTCCTTCACGATTTAGTTTCTTTTTTTAATCACAACTCGCTCTTATTGAGGTAGATTTACTACCTTTACGCCCAACTTTAAACTAAACGATTATGTATAAATCTACTCTTCTGCTATTTGCATTGGTTATGACATCTTTAGTCTTTGGTCAGACCACTTATTATGTAGAGTCTACAACAGACAACCCAGCTGATAATTTAAGCTTCAGGTATCAGATAAACCAAGCGAATGTAAATCCCGGTCATGATACGATTCGATTTGGAGCAGGATCTGCTACAGATTCGATATTCTTTGATTCGACGATTGTAATTACGGAAGGCGTAACAATTATTGGTAGAGGTCAAGATACTACATTTTTAGTAGGGCGTGATCCGCTTACTGGGAGCGGAATTATTCAAATATATAACTCCACCCCTGGAAATTTTAGATTTTTTCAATTTCACATGATATCCGCATCTCAAGATTCCTGTTTTGGAATTGCACAAGATTTAGGGACAACAGGTGACACCCTTTTATTTGAAAGAGTGGAATTTACTCGGCTCCAATTTGCAGTTTTTATAGACGCTGCTCAAAACACGGTGATTTTAAATGATTTTTGTAAGTTTTCTAACAATCTTTATGCTCTTAATTGTCAGGTCAACCTCGAATATTTGAAGGTAAACGAATGTCTGTTTACGGGGCAAAGAGGAGCGGGAGCTTACATACAATCGAATTATTTTGAAGTGACCAACAACATTTTTGAAAATCAGGCGGCTAACCCTGGAATGGCTTCGGTGGTTATTGTTGATCCAGTAAGTCCTGGAGGAATTTCGAGATTTGTGAATAACACTGTTCAAGATGGGAATGAAGTGGGACTTTTATTGTACGATGCCAACTCCAATATGTCGAATATTGCTATTCACAACAATATCATTTATGGAAATTCTTATGATTTCAGACAGGATAATAACACAGGTTCTGCTTTATATTCTAAAAATATTATAGGAACCACGGATCCTTCATCTCAAACTTTTCCAATTTTTTATAGTAATGCCGACCCCATGTTAAGTATAAGCGAACTCACTTCTGCTTCCATTACGGCTATAGATAGTGCGGACGCTACCTACGCACCATTAACGGACTACTTTGGGCTCGGAATTGTTGGTAGTGGTCGAGATATAGGTGCGATTGAATATCTTTCCCCTTGTTCTTTATTATCAGCAAACTTTTCAGTTACTGATGCCACGTGTTACAGCGCGGGTACAGGAGCAATTACAACTTCTGTTTCTGGTGGAACTGCACCTTACACCTACCAATGGTCCAATTCAGGTGCATTTAATGAAACAACTCAAGATCTTTCAAACATCTGGGCAGGAGATTATTTCATTTATATTCAGGATAATGCAGGATGTAATTTTTATGACACTGTTACTGTGGGACAAGCAACGCAAATCGTGATAGATTCAGCAAGCATTGTAATCACTCCAACAGGTTGTGGAAATTCTGATGGAGCCATTTCGGGACTTTCAGTTTCTGGTGGAAACCCTCCATACAGCTACAACTGGTTTAACGGAGGACCAAGTTTAACCTCAACCATTGATATTTCAGGTGTTCCTGCAGGAACGGGATATCTTTTCAGAGTAATTGATGCCAATAGCTGTCCAGTTTTCTCAAATCTTTTTACAATTCCTTCAAATGACTCTCTAATCAGTTTGAATTTAAATACTGCAAATGCGAATTGTAACGCCAGCTTTTCAGGATCTGCTTATGTAAATCCTTCTGGTGGAGCCTCACCCTATTCATATACTTGGTCGAATGGGGCTACATCTGATTCCATAATCAATTTAAGTGCAGGAAATTATTGGGTCTTTGTAAATGATGCAAATGGATGCCAAAGTCAGGCCGAGTATTTTACTATTCAGGATTCTTCAGCAATTCAGATAGCTACGGCTGTTACTCCTGCCACTTGTGGTTCCAATGATGGATCAATCGTTTCAACAGTTTTAGGGGGTACTTTACCCTATTTCTATTCTTGGTCTCAAGCCGGACTTTCCGGTTCATCGGTACAAAATTTATATACTGGTTACTACCAGTTAACCATTACAGATGCCAATGGATGCTCGAATTTTACCAATGTTTTTGTTCCTGCTTCAGGGATATCCATTTCGGCTAGTTCGACTTCACCAAGCTGTGATGGAAGTAATGATGGAGCTATCGATATTACAGTAAATCCTGCAGGATCTTACACTTATTTATGGTCGAATGGAGCTACAACAGAAGATGCATCCAATCTTTATGAAGGATTTTATACGGTAACAGTTTCCAATGGATCTTGTTCTTTCACAGATTCCTTTTCTATTGATGCGCCTGATGCCTTACAAATTATACATACAACCTCAAATGCAACAGGATGTACTTCTGCTGATGGTATGATTGCCGTAACTGCCTTTGGTGGTTCTCCAGCCTACTCTTACGAATTGTTTGATGAAAATTCTAGCTTAGGAGCAGGGCCAACCTTTGCAAATCTTGTACCTGGTCCTTACATGGCCGTGGCAGTAGACGCCAATGGTTGTTCAGATACTGCTACCATTTCACTTTCTGGAATTTCTGGAGGAGCAACACCTTTAACTGCCGGGGTAACCAATATTACTCCTTCCGCTTGTTTGAGCTCTAATCCAGCTGATCCTGGAAATGGTTCTGCACTTGTTACAGCAAATGGTGGAACAGCTCCCTATGCTTATTATTGGACTAAGTATTGGAATCAATCTGGCTCTGGACTGGGTTCAGGAACTGTATTCAGTACAACAAATCAGCCTATTAATCTAAGTTCAGGGGCTTATGTTGTAGAAGTACGCGATGCTAATAATTGCTCTATTTATGTTAATACAACCATTCCAGGTGCCAATTTAGCTCCACAAGAGATTTGTATGGTAACTGTTCAGCAAGACTTCAACAATAATCAGCAAAACGTAGTTGTTTGGGAGAAAAATGCTGGTTTAGGGATTGATTATTACGAAATCTGGAGAATGGAAGCCAACGGAATGTGGCAATACAGAGATTCCGTTCAATTTGCTAGTTTGAGTCAGTATGTGGATTATGGAACAGACCCAAATGCAACTTACTACACTTACCAACTAAGAACAGTTGACCAATGCGGAAACCAATCTGTTTATACTGCGAATCATGCCACCATCCAATTGTCTTTGGATACGCTTAACATGACTCCGGCAACTGGACCAAACAATACAGATGGGTCGATTACCATGCAGTGGAATCAATATGGAGGTTCGCTTTCCTTGACGGAGTATGGAGTGAGAAGAATCATTGTAGAAAGTGGTGTAACTGTAGCTGATGCCATCATTGCAACGGTGCCTTTTTTAGCGAACAACCCTGTTTATAATTACACAGACAACACCATGCCTGGAGACAATGGACAAAGATCTGTTTTCTATCAGATTCAAGCGGTATTCCCGTCTTCTTGTTTGGCTACCAAAGCACAAGATTACAACGGAACAAGATCTAACAGATCCGCGGGAATTTTCAATGGAGGTTACCCAGCTTCTTTAGACGAATCTGATTTGAACTACTTCGCTGTTTATCCCAACCCATCCAACGGAAAGTTTACGATTGAAACAAGTCAGGCTGGAGGAACGATTACTGTAATTGACCTATTCGGGAAAATTGTAAAAGAATTGGAAATGAACCAAGTGAAGATCAAAGTAGATCTAAGCGAATTGAACAACGGAACCTACTTCATCCGATATAACGGAAACCAAGTTTTGGAAACGAAGAAGGTGATTATTTTGAATAACTAAAAGATCAACACAAATAAAGAAAAGCCTCGATTTATGTCGGGGCTTTTTTGGTTTTGGAAGGAAGAGACAAAACCAGCCTAAAAGAACCCCTTCGCGTGCAAAAACGACATACACAGTCCTAACCTCATAAAATCATAATCTCATAAAATCATAAAGTCCTAAAATCAAACAAGCCCATTTTTCCCTATCTAAAATCCGAAATCTAAAATCTAAAATATACCTTTGCTTTAATGGCATTACTTTCCACAAATTCTAAAAAACTAGCTTTACTCATCGATCCGGAAGAGTATTCTGAAAAAGATTATCTAAATCAGAAAGGAAAGATCGAGGATTTGTTTGACGTGATTCTAGTTGGTGGTAGTTCAGATTCAAAACAGCAGATTGACCCATGTGTGAAATCCATAAAAGCCCATTTTACGCAACCCGTATATATCTTCCCAGGTTCTCACGAACAAGTAAGTGAGGCAGCTGATGGCATGTTGTATCTGTCTTTGATCTCGGGAAATAATGCCCAATACCTTATCGGTGAACATCGCAAGTCTGCCCTAGCCCTCAAGCAATTGGATTTGGATATTGTGCCTACGGGATATGTTTTAGTGGATGGTGGCAAAGAAACCTCGGTTCAGAAAGTGTCTCAGACCTTGCCTTTGTCACAGGATGATATCGAAACGATTGTAGCGACTTCAGTGGCAGGAGAATTATTGGGAATGAAAGCCATTTATTTGGAAGCCGGAAGTGGAGCGAAAATCCCTGTTAAGAAGGAAATTATTCAAGAGGTGAAATCGAAAATTGATATTCCTTTGATCGTAGGTGGTGGTATTCGCTCATCCGAAGAGATAAAATTGGCCTTTGAAAATGGTGCGAATCTGGTTGTAATTGGTACCTTTATTGAAGAAAACACGTCAAACATCAACCAACTAAAAAAGTAATGGGCATATTTTCAAACTTATTTAACAAACCATTGGAACCGATCGATTTTGGGATCATCAAAACGGATGTGCATTCGCATTTGATTCCTGGTATTGATGATGGATCCAGAAGCATGGAAGATACTTTGAACATGTTGCACAAATTTCAGGATCTGGGCTATAAAAAAGTAATTACTACTCCCCATATCATGAGCGATTACTTCAACAACAATCGAGAAATCATTTATGGTGGACTTGAAAAAGTTCGAGAAGCTATTCAAAAAGTGGGCTTGCAAATTGAAATTGAAGCAGCCGCAGAATACTACACTGATACTATGTTTCAGGATTTAATTGGAAAGAAGGATTTGCTCACTTTTGGAAAGAATTATGTTTTGTTTGAATTGTCTTTTCAATACGAACCTGCCAATGTCAAAGAAGTAATTTTCGAACTGACTTCCGCAGGTTACCAACCTATTTTAGCACACGTAGAACGCTATCCATATTACGTCAATAAATGGGATAAAATTGAAGATTATATCAATAGAGGGGTACTTTTGCAATTGAACCTCAACTCACTCACCGGAGGCTACGGAAAAGATATTCAGAAAATGGCTCAGAGTCTGATCGAAAGAGATCTGATCGATTTAGTAGGTTCAGATTGTCACCGATTTGAACACCTGATGGCCATGGAAAGTCTGAAAACGAATAAGTACGTACACCAAATCCTGAACAAACCAGGATTGCTGAATAAGACACTGTAATGGACATCATTCAAACTAAAAATTACGCCATTGAATTAGGCTCAATCCAAGAGTGGGGATTAAAAAATCTCTTATCCAAAAACTACCTGAACGCTAAAGTGGTCATGATTACGGATGAGAATTCATACGACTATTGTTTGGAAAAAATATTGAACCAATTTCCTGAATTGCAAGAAGCACAAGTATTGCAATTACCTGCTGGGGAGCAATACAAAAATTTACCCTTGGTGGAACAAATCCTCAATGTGATCTCAGAACACAATTTATCTCGAAATGATTTAATGATCAACCTGGGTGGTGGAGTAATTACTGATATGGGAGGTTTTATGGCTTCCATCTACAAAAGAGGGATCGACTTTATCAATATACCTACTACCCTGCTTTCCATGGTGGATGCAAGTATTGGAGGAAAAACCGGAGTGGATTTAGGTAGTTTGAAAAATCAAATCGGGGTATTTGCAGAACCTAAAGCACTCTACATTGATCCAGAATTCCTTAAAACTCTGGAACCAATTCAGATTTTCTCAGGATATGCAGAGATGCTCAAACACGGACTTATTGCAGACAAAGCTCATTGGGAAGCCCTGAAAGAAACAAAACCAGATTTGGTTCCTAGTCGCATCGACCTCATCAAAAGATCTATTGAGATCAAAAAGGAAGTCGTGGAAAAAGACTTTAAAGAAAGTGGACTTCGAAAAATATTGAATTTTGGTCATACTGTTGGCCATGCTATCGAGGGGATGTATTTGACCAAAGCTCCCATCATTCACGGACTAGGAGTTGCCTGGGGAATGATGGTCGAAGCTAAAATTGCCACGGAACTAGGAATGCTTTCAGCAGATGAATCCAAAGAAATTGAAGAGTTCATTTTATCCATTTACCCTCCTATCAAACTCGACGATGAAGAAATTGAGGAAATCATGCACCTGATCCAATTCGACAAGAAAAATAAAGAAGACAAAATCCTATGCGCGCTCATCACCGAAATCGGAAAGTGCGAATACGATGTCGAAGTCAAAGTTGGAATGGCAGAGAAGTCCTGAGAGAAGTGAATGTAAGTTGAAAGGCTCAGGCTATTTAAGTTACACAGAGATTCATGCATACACACTGAAAATGGTGCTACACGGAGAGTTTATTAACTGAACAATCTCTTGCTCTTTTGCTCTTGCTCTTGCTCAACACTCTTGCTCCACACTCTTGCTCCACACTTGCTCCACACTCTTGCTCAATAAGCCGCCATCACATTAAAAAGCCCTCACACATTCTTTCACCTGAGTGGAGCTGCAATTGAAATTATTGAACATAATCGTAAATGCGATTTCGCTTTCCTGTTTTTAACACATAGCTCGCGATAAGATCGAACGCTGATTCATGGATCCCGATTTACCGTAAACTCTTTGGTAAATCGGCTCCATTTTTACATGGAACGAATAGTCCCTCTTTTCCCGTTTGCGCAAGTGAATTCTCAAAAGTCTCAAATGATTTTGGTGTCGAGGCGGTACTCAGCATGTCCATTAAAGTGCTTTGCCGAAACGGCATTGGTTCTTGACAACTTGATCCATCATTCATGTAAAAACCAGTCATGTTGTTTCTGCACTCCAGTATTTTTCAACTGCTGTTGTTCCATTCAGGCATTACCTGTTCCGTATTTTTGCGCTCCTAAATAATTCAGCAAGCATTCGGCAACATCCACACTTCTGTGGGTTGATTTCATTGATGATTCTGTATAATTCTCTCCTTTAAACGTGTGGATTTCTTTCAGTTTCAAACTACCTTTTTCGGCTTTGGTCAATTGTAATTTACGCATAGTTTGATGTCTATATTTTGCTTCCAAAATTCCATTTTCCTCCTTCAAAGCATTTGTAAAAAGCATATCCAAAAAATCTTCAGGATCCGGAATACTTCCTTTCTCACTTTGTGTCTTTTCTCATTTCGCGGAAGCGTTCCTACCACAAAACGAGATCCAAAGAAAAGGCCCAAAAACATATGCAGAATTATCCCCTTTTTTATCAGATACTACACTTACTTCATTTCCCGATATTCTAAATCGGGTATATGAGGTTCAATACAGTGCAATACTGTCGAATCTCCACTTTTGGCTCCGGTTGCAAAATGCAAATAAACCATATTGTCGAAAATGTTTAATCCTGCAGGCCCAGACCCATAATAATTACCCATATCTGTCCAGTTCCACCCTCCGGGAACACCATCATAACTAAAATAGGATCCATCTGCAATCACATAACCATCTACTTCTTTAATCCCAAAAGATTTAATAGTATCCACCCATGTTTTTAGAAAATCTAACTCATGCCCTTCTTTTGTGAAAAATCTTGAGCCTAAACTCGGATCTCCATATCCCTTTATGTAAATATTGCCATGTAAAACCCCGTTGGAATCGACAAATCCATCGTGCAATAATTCCGTTTTTATTTGATGTCCAGCTCCTAAGGTTTGAATAGCCGTAGAAGTGGTAAATAATTTCATGATTGATGCAGGTGTCAAACTCGTATTCTCATTCAACTTTGCAATTTCTTCACCAGTAGCAATATTTACAGCATAAAAGCCGATAGACGCATTCTTCATGTAGCTGTCGCTCTGAATCGCATTGATCTTGGCCTGTACCGAATTTACTTGTCCATTTAAGGTAAAAACTCCCGAAATCAACAATAAAATGATAATTATTCCTTTTTCCATAGTCGTCTATTCTCCTTTTGTCTGCTAAATTTGCGTAAAAAACTTGTGTGCGGGATTCTAGGCTATATTAATTTTACAGAAACCAATGTTAAAAGCATTGAAGATGAAGCCTTTAAAACTGCTCTGAACCTTATACAGCATAGAGGTCCGGACAATCAAAACTTCAAAAGGTTTGCCAAAAATAATTTATTCGGTCACACAAGACTTTCAATAATTGATACAGATTCTCGTTCCAATCAACCTTTTTTCAGCGAAGAGGGACGCCATATTTTAATCTTTAACGGAGAAATTTACAATTTCCACGATCTTAAAAATGAATTGATCAATGATGGTATTCAGTTCAAAACATCAGGAGATACAGAGGTTTTATTGAATCTTTTGATCAAATATAAATCCGATGCTTTACATAAATTGGATGGATTTTTTGCATTTGGATTTCATGATCTGGAAACCGGCTATAGCTTAATTGCCCGAGATCGTATTGGGATCAAACCATTGTATTACAAATTAACTGAAAACGACATTTGTTTTGCTTCGGAATTGACACCTATTTCAAAATTACAATCTGAAAAAGAAATCGATCAGGAATCATTGGAATTGTTTTTTAGTCTGACCTACATCCCAGCGCCTTTCACTATTTTAAAAGGAGTAAACAAGCTTTTTCCTGGAGAATGTATCGAGATCCATAATGGAAAAGTAGAACAAAAAAGATATTACGAAATCAACCAAAAAGAGATCAGTAAGGATGATTTTGAAACTTCCAAAGGCAAGCTTAAAAATTTGTTGACCAATTCCGTTATGAATCGTTTGGTTTCAGATGTGGACTTGGGATGTTTTTTAAGTGGGGGAATTGATTCGTCCATCATTTCTACTTTGGCAAGAGAACATAAAACTGATTTGAATACCTACTCTATCGGATTTGAAAATGCCAACTATTTTGACGAGACTCATTTTGCAGATGCCGTAGCCAAAAAAATAGGATCACACCACACGGTTTTCAAACTAAAAGATGCTGATTTTATCGATGATTTCGAACAGATCATGCATTCATTTGATGAGCCTTTTGGAGATTCTTCGGCCATTGCAGTGAATTTACTTTCGAAATATACAAGCCAGGAAGTGAAGGTGAGTTTGTCGGGCGATGGAGCAGATGAATTATTTGCAGGCTACAACAAATACAGAGCAGAGTTTTTAATCCGAAATCTCAGTCTTTCCAAGAAAATCGCTGCAAGCACAGGAAATGCGCTATTAAAACCCTTTCCCGCTTCCAGAACATCCAAAATCAGCAATCTCAAAAGAAAATTGGGTAAACTGAACCAAGGAATTCAAACACCACCCACCGAAAGATATATCAACTGGATTTCAAACGGAAGGCAAGCTGGATTTGATATTTTAAAGCGACCTTTTACGATTGATATTCAAAAAGCTCTTTCCATTCCGGATATTAAATGCTTGAATGATCAACTGATTTCAGATCAAAACATTGTGCTTTCTGGTGATATGCTTAAAAAAGTGGATTTGATGTCAATGGCTCATGCCTTAGAAGTGCGAACCCCCTTTTTAGATCATAAAGTGGTGGAATTTGCCAATAGTTTGCCGGAACATTTTAAGATCAATAAAAACCAAAACAAACATATTCTCATCGAAACTTTTAAGAAAGAGCTTCCCAAAGAACTATGGAACAGACCTAAAAAAGGATTTGAAGTTCCCTTGCAGTTCTGGATCAATTCCGTTTGGGAAAAAATCGATCCTAAATTTTTCGACAAACATTACATCGATCAACAAAATCTATTTGACACCAATAAAATACAAACACTCCAAGAGGAAAGAGCATCCAAAAATCTGGGCGACCGCATTTACGTTTTGTGGAATTATCTCGTCTTTCAATATTGGTATGCGACAAATATGTCAAACTAAATGAAGAAGATCAAAGTTTTAAGAATTATCAACCGCTTCAATTTAGGAGGCCCAACTTATAATGTCACCTTTTTATCTCGATTCATGAGCGAGGAATTTGAAACACTTTTGGTTGGCGGTGTTCCAGATGAACATGAAACCGATAGTTTGCACATCCCTGAAAGCTATGGTCTACATCCCATCATCATTCCCGAATTGAAAAGAGCGATCAACTACAAGGAAGACAAAAAAGCTCTGAAAAAACTGAGAGAAATCATTCGGGATTTCAAGCCGGACGTTGTACATACTCATGCATCTAAGGCAGGAGCTTTGGGCCGACAAGCGGCAATTAAAGAAAACGTACCTGTTATCTTGCATACTTTTCACGGACATGTATTTCATTCTTATTTTGGGAAATTAAAGACCACTTTTTACAAGACAGTGGAAAGGAGATTGGCTAAAAAATCTACGCGAATCATTTGTATTTCCAATAAACAAAAAGAAGAAATTGAAGCATTCATAAGATATGTCCACCAGAAAAATTGAAGTCAGTCCTCTTGATTTGATTTGGGAAAATTCCATGCCAACAAAGACGAAAACCGTAAAAATGTTCGAGCGAAATATCAATTAAAAGAAAATGAAATCGCCATTGCTATCATCGGGAGACTGGCGCCGGTAAAGGATCACGATTTCTTTCTAAATGTAATTGAGAATCTACCAAAAGAATCGATAGCTAAGATCAAAGTTTTTGTGGTGGGTGATGGAGAATTAAAATCAGAAATAGAGGAAAAAACAAATGAGTTGAATTCAAAATTTGGAGAAGTAAGAGTGATCATGACCAGTTGGATCAATAATATCGATGAATTTAATGCGGGTATGGATATTATTTGTCTGACCTCAAAAAACGAAGGAACTCCTGTTAGTTTAATTGAAGCTCAAGCATCCGGTACTCCTGTGATTTCGACTAATGTAGGTGGAGTTCAAGACATTATTGACGAGGGTAAAACCGGTTTTATCATCGAAAAAGGCGACTTAAATAAATATGTTTCTAAACTTGCCGAAATGATTGAAGACCAAAAAATGTTGGAAAATATGTCACAAAATGGCTGGAATTACGTAAAGGATAAATTCAGTTATGCACGATTGTGTGCTGACATGGAAAAACTGTATAAAAAACTTTTAGCTGAATGAGATCAGAACTAAGAAAAATAGGCTTACCAATTCT
Organism: Crocinitomicaceae bacterium; assembly: GCA_041392305.1. Lineage (GTDB taxonomy): Bacteria > Bacteroidota > Bacteroidia > Flavobacteriales_D > Crocinitomicaceae > JAGQYP01. The sequence continues at coordinate 37,540 of JAWKMJ010000008.1, read as the reverse complement.
AGCAATTTCTCTGCTTGTTTTGGCACTAAATTCATGTGGTATCAACTCTAATTTAATGTTTAAAACAACCAAGGATTATCCTTTCGATTCCTTACCGGATAGTTCTCAGATTGAATATAAATTATCGATAAACGATGAAATTACCTTCCGACTTTTCTCCAACCAAGGATTTAAAATTCTGGATATTGTGTCTGGTGAAGCAAGTACAACTGCTAATAACAACCAATCCTTAAGCCAGGGAACTGCAATTACATACAAAGTAGAACAAGATTCAACGGTAAAACTACCCATTGTTGGCAAAGTAAAATTAGTTGGAATGACGCTAGACTCATGCGAAAATTACCTGGAAAAGATTTATGCAGATTATTATATCGATCCTTTCATTCAAATTCGGGTAATCAACAACCGTGTTTTGGTTTTTCCAGGGAATGGTGGCCAAGCAAAAGTGGTAACTCTAAAAAACAACAACACTACACTTCTTGAAGCATTAGCTTTGGCCGGCGGAATCACCGATCGTGGTAAAGCCAAAAAAATTAAAGTGATGCGAATGGTTGAAGGAAAAAGAGAAGTCTATTTAATCGATTTGTCAACCATAGATGGCTTGGCTGATGCAGACTTAATTGTTCAGGCCATGGATTACATTTATGTAGAACCTGTTCCTCAAATTTCTAGAGAGATTTTGGCAGAAATTACACCTATTTTGGGAATCATTACTTCTACAGTTGCTGTTGTGGTCTTAATACAGTCCTTTACAAAATAGTGAGTCAGGAAAACAACCATATCGGCCCTAAAAGGCAAATAAATAAGGAATTTGATATTGACATTTTAAATACGGTACTCAAAAAAAACTGGTTTTGGGTGCCTATTTTTATTGTTCTTTTTCTTTCCGTTGCACTTATCTATCTACGCTATACCAAGCCAGTTTACGAGGCCTCAACCATTATCCAGCTAGGAAGTATAGATGAAGGAAAGAAAATCGTAAATATTGAAAATGCATCCAGTGTAGGAGAAGAACTTTCCAGTAATGTTGAATTATTGGGATCTGAACTTATTCTGAAAAGTGCCTTAAAAAGACTCAAACTGAATGTCTCTTACTTTGCCAAAGGAGATATTTTGACAGAAGAAAAATACACTTATTCAAGCTATCGAATCCTCCCTCTTTTGCTCAAAGATTCGGCAATTGTAGGAAGATCGATTCAGTTAAGTCTGGAAGATGATTTTGTTATTTTAAACTATGATTTCAATGGTCAGCAGACCGACAAAATAAAAATTGGTCAGACCTATGAAAATGAATTTTTCAAAATCTTAATTCATGTCAAGAACAAAGAGCAACTATTAAAAAGTGTAGCCGAGAATCAACTGTATTTTACTTTTAACGATTTTACCAAACTTGCTCGGTCCTATGGAGGCAACTTAAGTGTTCGCGTAATCAATCCGGATGCAAAAACAATTGAAGTAAAATACAGATCGAATAATCCGGTTTTATCCAAAGATATTGTGGAGTCTGTTGTTTTAACTTTCTTCGATCACGATAAAGACAAAAAACAAAAAGGTTCGGCCAACATTTTATCCTTTATTACTGAACAATTGGACTCGATTTCAACACAATTGGAGATTTCTGAAATTCAAATAAAGGAATACAAACAGAACAATAAAGTTCAAGATCCAAAGGGAATATCAGATAATTTGCTGACTCGAATTACCAGTCTAGAAGGACAAATTGTAGAATTAGATCTGGAACGGATTTTATTGAATACCGTGGAATCTGTTTTGAGTGATTCTCCGGATAGATTAGAAGTGTACAATTTGCTTCCAGGAATAGTGGGTTCGCAGTTTGAAAAAACACTGACAAATCAGGTCGAACAATTACACGAACTTTTATTACAGTTGGAAGATGCTAAGTTTTCGCAAACTCTTGAAAATTCGAATGTCAAAACGCTTCAAAATAGAGTTTTAGCACAGTCGAACACCATCAAAAGAATGCTCGGCGCTTTCCATACAAAGTTGAGAGTTCAGAAAGAAGAAATTTCAAAAAAGATTGCTGAAATTGAACAGAGTTTTTACGGAATCCCTGAGAAAGAAATGGAACTCTCCCGTCTCGAACGTTTTTTCCATCTGAACGAAAAGTACTATGTTTTGCTACTCGAGAAGAAAGCCCAATACTCCATTTCAAAAGAAGGTTTCACCTCATCGAATTTAATTCTTAAAGAAGTTGAACTTCCAAGTTCACCTATTTCTCCAAGAAGAAATCTCATTACTATTGGTGGTGTGATACTGGGGCTACTTGCTGGATTTATTCTCATCTTTTTTAGATATGTTTTCTACAACGAAATCAATAGTCCTGAAGAACTCAAAAAGCTATTGAACAATAGAAGTGGATTTTTAGGCATGATTCCTAAGCTAAAAGAAAAACAAGAATATTCTAAATCCGTTGTATTTAGCAACCCAAAATCCTCTGTTTCCGAATCATTTAGAACCATTCGATCCAATATCAACTTTGTCAGTAAGAATGATTCAACATTGGTGATTGGTGTCTCCAGTACCATCCCTTCTGAAGGAAAAACTTTTGTTTCCATCAATGTCGCTTCGATTTATGCTTTATCCGGCAAACGCACTCTCCTTATAGATATGGATTTAAGAAAACCAAAAGTTCACCTTGGATTCAATCTAGAAAATAATAGAGGAATAAGTGATGTTTTATCTGGAAATGCAGAGCTTACCGAAGTGCTTCAAACTACGGGCAACAACCTATCCATTATTTCCGCGGGAAGGATACCTCCCAATCCTTACGAGCTTATTTTGAATGGACAATTGCCAGAGCTGGTTAATCAACTAAAAAAAGACTTTGATGTCATTATCTTTGACAACCCACCAGTAGGAGTTGTATCTGATGGTATGGAAGTACTGAAGCATGTAGATATTCCTATTTTTGTGTTTAGATCGAACTTTTCTAAAAGAATTTTCGCAAACAATATTTCGAATCTTTTGAGTGACGACAAATTAAAAAGCATTTATACCGTATTGAACGGATTCCAAAGCCACAAAAAGGACTATGGCTACAACTACGGTTACGGAAATTATTACGAGGACAAAAATTCAAAATCATCTTTGTTTTCAAAACTTTTCAGAAAAAACTAAATGGAAATTCATACTTGCAATCTTTCTGATGTTCGGATTATCAAACCTAAGATTTTTGGCGATTCAAGAGGATACTTTTTAGAAAGTTATAATTCTGATAAATACAAATCTTTTTTAGGAGACACGCAATTTGTTCAAGACAATGAATCCCTTTCCTCTAAAGGTGTGATCCGTGGACTTCATTTTCAAAACCCGCCATTTGCACAAGGTAAATTAGTTCGAGTTATTAAAGGAGCTGTATTAGATGTTATTGTGGATATTCGCAAAAACTCTCCAACCTATGGTCATTGCCACTGCGAATTACTTACCGAAGAAAATAAAACACAAGTTTGGGTGCCTGTTGGATTTGCACATGGATTTGAAACTTTGGAAAATGACACTATTTTTGCCTATAAATGTACTAGTAACTATAATGTAGACTCGGAAGGATCAATCTATTGGAATGATCCGACTTTAAATATACCATGGAAAACGAAAGACCCAATCATATCAGCTAAAGACCAACACCAAAACTTGTTTGAAAATTTTAATTCACCGTTTTAATGAAATTTTACGAAAATCCTTACGTTTACGTACTTATTTTTTTCTTCCTGTCTTTAGTTTCTTCTTTAGTAATCAATAGATTACTTTTAACTTTTGCTGCCAATTTAGGAATACGAAATAAAAATAATGTGATTATTCGCTGGAGCAACGTGAGTAAGCCTTCTTTAGGAGGAATTAGCTTTTTTATTTCATTCTTTCTGTGTATCCTTCTGTATTCAGTGATTTTTGGAGAATCAGACATTTATCACAACTTGCGCTTTCTTGGGTTTTTAGGTGGTTCTTTCATGGCTTTCTTTATGGGTCTGGCTGATGATGCCTACGACACCAAACCCATGATCAAATTACTTACTCAAATTCTTTGTGGTGTCCTTATGATTCTGACTGGGAGCTATATCGATATTTTTGAGCTGGATATCCTAAACTATGCCCTCACGATTATCTGGGTTATTGGGATTATGAATTCTATCAATATGTTGGACAACATGGATGGAATAACGGCGGTAACCAGTCTGCAAATTTTACTTTCCATTCTGCTTATCACCTATGTTTTTGACTGGAATTACCCTATCAATATTACCGTTTTAGTAAGTCTTGTTGGTGCCATTATTGGTTTTTTACCTTTCAACTTAAACCCTTCTAAAATGTTTATGGGAGATACGGGAAGTCAGTTTCTAGGATTTGTTCTTGCTTATATTTCTATTGATCAAGGGTGGAATTTGATTGGTCGAACTGATTTTACAGATCAATATTCCTTCCTCGGCTTGCTTTTTAGTATTTCTTTGATTCTAATCATGTTTGCGGTTTCAATAGTCGATACAACTTTTGTAACTATTAATCGATTAAGGAAAGGACAATCGCCTATGGTTGGCGGAAAGGATCATACTACCCATCACTTGTCTTATCTAGGATTAACCGATAAACAAATTGGGTACCGTTTTATGCTTTTAAATCTCACTTCTCTGCTTTTAGCTTTAGCGACCGTGGCGATCAAAATGAAATTTGATTCTTATTTGGGAATTTTATTCGTACTTTATCCAATTGTTTTAATTTTATATTTCTATAAGATCAAGCAACAGGTAGAAGTCGAAAAAAATGAAAAATTTTAATATACTCTTTGTAATTCTAGCAACAGCTGCATTGTCAATTTACGCTACGAATTCCTACAACTCTTCTGAAACAAAACCAAAAGAAAATAAAGAACCTGAAGTTTCTTCTGAAAAACAGATAGAGCCCCTCGAAACCAACCAAAAAGTATCCTGCCCTCCCCTTCCTGATCAGATCACTTTTGCGGATCAACAGGTTCCGGTTGATGCCATTGACTTCAAAGAAAGATTGGATAAAGAGATTATTGTGAATATGTTTCGACACAGTCATACCTTACTTTTCCTAAAAAAATCAAAACAATATTTCCAGATTATCGAACCTATTCTAAAAAAGAATGGCCTTCCTGATGACTTCAAATATTTGGCTGTTATTGAAAGTGGACTAGATAATGTTGTCTCACCCGCAGGAGCTGCAGGAGTTTGGCAATTCATGAAAGAAACCGGAAAAAATTTCGACCTTGAAATAGATAAATTTGTAGATGAACGCTACCATTTAGAGAAGTCAACTGAAGCAGCTTGTATATTTCTAAAAAGATTACACAGAATCTATAATGATTGGTTTTTAGCAGCAGCTGCATACAACAGAGGACAAGGTGGGATTTCTGAAGCCCTGGAAGATCAAGAAGTAGACTCCTATTTTGATCTCTACCTCAATTCAGAAACTGCCCGGTACGTATTTAGAATGCTGGCAGTCAAACTCATTATGGAAAACCCTGAAAAATATGGTTTTTATTTGTCGGAAAATCAATACTATAAACTACCCGAAACAAAAACCATAGAAGTAACAGAATCGATTGAAAATCTTAAAGAATTTGCAAAAGAACAAGGAACCAACTACAAAGCTCTGAAACTGTTGAACCCTTGGATCCGATCTTCCAAACTACCCAAAGGAAAAACATCATACACGATTAAAATACCCAAGAAAGATTGACGGAAGAAACGGAAATACAGATATTCGGAGCAAGAGAACACAATCTTAAAGATATCAATGTTACCATCCCTAGAAATCAATTGGTGGTGATCACGGGATTGAGTGGCTCGGGAAAATCCTCACTTGCATTTGACACAATTTATGCTGAAGGCCAAAGACGATTTATAGAAACTTTTTCCAGTTATGCCCGTCAGTTTTTGGGAGGCTTGGAAAGACCTGATGTCGACAAAATCACTGGTCTTTCTCCTGTGATTTCAATAGAGCAAAAAACCGTGAACAGGAGCCCTAGATCCACCGTTGGAACGATAACGGAAATCTATGACTTCTTGAGACTTCTTTACGCAAGAGCAAGTACAGCCTATTCTTCAGTTACAGGCGAAGTAATGGTTAAATACTCCGACGAACAGATTGTAGATTTGATTTTGGATCAGTTTAACAATGAAAAGATCATCATTCTTGCGCCCCGTATTCGAGGTAGAAAAGGTCATTATCGAGAATTATTCGAACAAATTCAGAAGCTGGGATTTGCCAAAGTTAGAGCCGATCAGAAAATTTTGGACATAAAACCGGGGATGAAACTGGATCGCTACAAAATCCACGATATCGAAATTGTGATTGATCGAATCCAGGTAAAAAAAGAACACCGTCAACGGATTTATGAAAGTGTCACTACGGCAATGAAATACGGGAACAAATCCATGATTGTGATGGATTATGAAAAAGGTACGGAAAAACATTTCTCCAGAGCTTTAATGTGCCCAACTTCAGGAATTTCTTATCCAGAACCAGAACCAAATTTATTCTCTTTCAATTCTCCTTATGGGGCATGTAGAACCTGTAACGGATTAGGAGAAATAAATGAACTGGAAATTAAAAAACTGATTCCTGACCCAAAATTATCGATTAAAAAAGGCGGGATTGTTCCACTACATGATCTCAAATCCAAATACCTAAACGAAAAAATCGAACTCATTCTAAATCATTACGACTATACCATAGATACCCCAATAGAAGATATCGAAGAAGAACTCATTCTGAAGATTATCAACGGGACCGAGGAAATGATCAAAGATGAAGAAGGTCATCTAAGAACCTTGGAACTTGAAGGAATTGGACAGCTCATTCAAAAACAAATAGACGAAAACCCAAAAGGTCCAATCAAAAGATGGGCGACAAGCTTCATGAATAAAATTCCTTGCCCAAAATGCGAAGGAAAAAGACTCAAAGAAGAAGCACTCAACTTCAAAATTCTCGATAGAAACATTGCGGATATTGCTGCTTTGGATTTTGCAGAATTAAGTCTCTTCATCGAACGCATGCAAAAAGAATTGTCTGAAAAGGAATTAAAAATTGCAACAGAAATCATCAAAGAAATAGCTGATCGCACTCGATTTATTCTCGACGTAGGATTGGACTACCTCACTTTGAATCGTCCCTCAAAATCACTGTCTGGAGGGGAAGCCCAAAGAATACGGTTAGCCACTCAAATTGGCTCAGAATTGATGAACGTGCTGTATATTTTAGATGAACCAAGCATCGGTTTACATCAAAGAGACAATACTCGATTGATTCAGTCCTTGACAAAATTGAGAGATACTGGAAACTCAGTAATTGTTGTAGAACACGACAAAGAAATGATTGAATCCGCGGACTATGTCATCGATATTGGCCCAAAAGCGGGTCGACATGGAGGAGAAATCGTCTCAGCAAGTAATGTGAAGGAATTGCTTACACATGACACCCTTACTGCGCAATATCTCAACGGAAAGAAAAAAATTGAAATCCCCGAAACACCCCGTAAAGGAAATGGGAATTATCTAGAACTAAAAGGAGCTTCGGGTCACAATCTTAAGAATGTAGATTTAAAAGTTCCACTCGGGGTAAAAGTATGTGTCACTGGTGTTTCTGGATCAGGAAAATCTTCTTTAATTACCCAAACCCTCTACCCTATTTTAAACAAACATTTCTATAACGGAGTCAAAAAGCCTTTACCCTATAAATCGGTTAAGGGTTTAGAACATATCGACAAAGTAATTGAAATTGATCAGTCGCCAATTGGACGCACACCTAGGTCCAACCCAGCAACTTACGTTGGAATGTTTACCCATATTCGAGAAATGTTTGCTAGTTTGCCCGAAGCTCAAATCAGAGGCTACAAAGCAGGTAGATTTTCTTTCAATGTAAAAGGTGGAAGATGTGAAACATGCAGTGGAGCAGGAATTAAAGTGATTGAAATGAACTTTCTTCCAGATGTGATGGTAGAATGTGAGACGTGCAACGGTAAAAGATACAATCGGGAAACACTGGAAGTGCGCTATAAAGGAAAGTCGATTTCCGATGTGTTGGAAATGACTATTGAGCAAGCCCAACACTTTTTTGAAGGGATTCCTAAAATAAATCGCATTTTAATAACGTTGAACTCAGTAGGACTTGGTTATGTGAAAGTTGGACAGCCTTCTACTACTCTATCTGGTGGGGAAGCTCAACGAATTAAATTAGCTACTGAACTTTCCAAAAAATCCACAGGAAAAACCTTCTATATTTTGGATGAACCTTCTACAGGATTGCATTTCGAAGACATCCGCTTACTAAATGAAGTTTTAGATCGATTGGTGGATGAAGGCAACACTGTGCTGATCATTGAACACAACATGGACATTATCAAAGTGGCCGACTACATAATCGACATTGGTCCGGATGGAGGGAAAAACGGAGGCGAGATCGTCGCTTCCGGTAATCCAAATGAAATAATTCTTAACGAGAAAAGTATTACAGGAAAATATTTAAAAACCGAATTAAATTAAAAGACTATGAGACAAAAAGATTGGAATGATATCAAAACAAACGATAGTTGGGCCATTTTCAAAATTATGGCTGAATTCGTTGAAGGTTATGAAAAAATGGCACTCCTGGGTCCTTGTATCTCCGTATTTGGATCTGCCCGTACCCACCCAGATCATGAATATTACAATATGGCCGTTCGAATTAGTAAAAAACTTGCTGAACACGGTTACGGTGTTATTACCGGAGGTGGACCAGGTATCATGGAAGCTGGAAATAAAGGAGCGAAAGAAGGGAATGGTCAGTCCGTTGGATTGAATATCGACCTGCCATTTGAACAGCATTACAACCCTTACATCGATACAGATAAATGCTTGCACTTCGACTATTTCTTCGTAAGAAAAGTAGTCTTTGTTAAATACTCTCAGGGTTTTGTCGTTTTACCAGGCGGATTTGGAACTATGGATGAGCTCTTTGAAGCTTTAACTTTAATCCAAACCGATAAAATCAATAAAAAACCAGTGATTCTAATGGGTACCAGGTATTGGTCTGGACTTGTTGAATGGATTAAATCAACTATGCTGGAGGAAGAAAATAATATTTCACCTGAAGACATGGATCTTTTTCTGGTTACAGACTCTACGGAAGAAGCTATTCAATACATTGATGAGTTCTACAAGAAACACGAACTCAAACCCAACTTCTAAGTGGATGAACTTAAGTGCAAATGGATCAAATGTTTATATTAAGAAGGAATTGTTAAATTCTTTTTAAGAGAACACTAGGCATCCAACCTGTTTTTGATACATTTGTACAATGGTGAAATCTTACCTGATAGGATTGAATATTGTAGGAGTTGTATTACTCTCGCTGCTCTATACACAGGATGGCATCAAATTTGAATTCAGTAATCAAGTGGGGGTCAATATCGGTAAATCAGAAACAATTACCCTTACCATAGACAAAGGAGACGCAACCGGTGCGGCCAGATTAGTTTTGGGTCTTAATCGTGCTAAAGGCGTTGAAGCAACTATTTTAAACGCTTCAGGCGGAATTCCAGATAAAGAAGCAGATAATTTAATTATCCGATGGGACAATCTCCCTCCTGAACCTATTGTTACGGTATCATTTGAGGTAAGGGGACTCCAATACGGAGTTCAGGTTATTGATGGAGAATTCTCATATATGGATGGAACGAGAAAAACAATCTATCTTCCTGAAAAGGTGATTCACGTTTACCCTGCTTCCACTCCGCAATTAGATTGTTACCGTGAAATAAAAGAAATAAGCCCGGGACTTTATGAGGTGGAATTGGTCATTGACCCGGGAAATCTAACAGGTTTCGGAGGCGTAAAAGAGAAGATTCCAGAAGGATTTGCGGCTAACATAATTGATGCTAGTAATGCAACTTCCAAAATTGACCCAGGAAATGGTCGAATGGTTTTTACTTGGTTGGAACTCCCTCCTGCCGGACAAAAAATCAAAGTGAAATATGCCCTTAAAGAGGTTACCCCAACCGAATCTATCTACAATATCGAAGGGTATTTCTGGGCTGAATATATGATTGTTGACGATAAAAGTGTAGAATACTATATTCCTACCATGGGGAAAGCAAAAGAACTTCCTCCTCCCAATTTACCGGATAACTTAAGTGATGTAACTTTCAAAGTGCAAATTATGGCTGCGCACAAAGTCGTTGGCCAGGAATATTTCAAGAGAATGCATAAGTTCTCGACCGAATTTTCTGTTGAAGCCCATGAAGGTTGGCAAAAATATATCATTGGCAACTATCCGGAGTATCAATTTGCACGAGACAAAAGAGAAGAATTAAGAAATTCAACCAACCTGCCAAAACCATTTGTTACTGCATATAACAAAAATAAAAGAATTACCGTACAAGAAGCACTAGTGCTATCCAACCAGAAATGGGTGCAGTAATTTTTGCTTTTTTGACAAAATGACTTTATTTTTATAAGATAGGTTACTTTTAGACTTGACTAAAAAACTTGCCATATTAGGACTAATGCTCACATTCTTTTCTGCATCATTTAGTATGCAATCAGAAAGAGATTCTACAAAAAATAAAAAGAAAAGTGAGATTAAAAATGATACGCTGGATCGGGTATTCAAACCAACTATTGGTTTCGAGTTAGGTGTGCTTTCCTTCTTTGGTGATGTTCAAAATGGCTTAAAAGGCTACTCCCCTTTTACGGGATCTTATGGAGTAAAAGTCTTTGCACAAGCTCCTTTAAATAATGCACTTCATCTAGAAGTATTTGGGCAGTTTTGTAAAATAACTGTCAATGAAAATACTCCGGTTAGAAATCTCAATTTCCAATCCAGAATACGCATGGGTGGAATTATGGTGCACTACAATCTTTTCCCTCTTGTTGGTGAAAAATTGAAACGTTTTTTTAGTCCTACGATAGGTGTTGGAATCACTTCATTCGAATTCAATTCGAAAAGTGATATGGGAAACAAATGGTACGATTACCACTATTGGAGCGATGGATCTATACGTAATATGGCAGAGAATGACCCCAATGCAGCAAATTCTGAAGTCATTAGTCGGGATCACAGCTATGAAACTGATTTGCGTGAGCTCAACCTAGACGGTTTGGGTCTTTACAAGTTGCAAAGTTGGTCCATCCCAGTAACCTTAGGAGTGAATTTCAAAATGGGACAGCGATTTGCTGCGCGATTGTCTTGTACTTATCATTTCACTTTTACTGACTTAATCGATAATGTAAGTGCTCAAGGTGAAGGTCTTCGTAAAGGGAATAAAGCCATGGATAATTTCCTTTGGACTTCTTTTGGTTTGAGTTATGACTTAGTATTTAAGAAAGGTGGAGGACGCGAGAAAGAGGAAAATTACCTCATTGATGATCCTTTCTTAGCGGATTCTTCAGACACGGATAATGATGGTGTGATGGATCCATTTGACCACTGTGCATATACGCCTCTAGAAGCTTCTGTTGATGAAAAAGGATGTCCTTTAGATAGTGATGGTGATTTGGTCCCTGACTATATAGACGAGGAGCCAGACACAAGAGAAGGCGCGGAAGTAAACTTATATGGGGTTGAAATTCCTGAAGAAGTCTTGAACAACCGCATCGTGATCTTTTTCGATACTACAGATCAATTTGTATTCTACGATCAAGTGGAAGAGCAGTTCTTTGTTCCAGGCTACCCAAGAGGAGGCAAAAGACCACCTAAAAAATCGGACGAGAAAGAATATGTTGTGATTCTTGGAAAAGAAAAAACCACAGATTCTTCCGCTATAATTCATCAGTTTGTAGGGTATGAAAACTTTGTGTCCATCGAAAAAGGAGACACCACTTATTATGGAATATCTGGCTTCAAATCAGCCGAAGAAGCCACAGCTGCTAAAAAAGAATTTGAAAATGATGGCGTCAATGTAATCGGTATAGGATCCACTCGTGAAACTTCAGATAATATTAATATTCTGACAGATGAGCAAATTAATAAAATCGCTAACAATTCAGACCAAAAAGTAGACAATGCGCAAGGCAAGGTATACAGAATTCAGATTGGTGCATTTAAGAAGAAAGTGGAAGATGATCGATTCGACAACCTGAATGACGTAGTATACGCCAAAGGAAAAGATGGTTACACCAGATACTATGCAGGTGCTTTCAAAACAATGGAAGAAGCAACTCAATATAAAGTTGAATTAATAACCATGGGTTATGCCAACGCCTTTGTTGTTGCTTACGATGAAGGAGAAAGAAAAACACTTGTAGAAGCCGGGGCAAATGTTTCTGACGCCTATGATGAAAATAAAGAGAAGAATACCTTTGTCGAGCCAAGAAATGAAGACAAAAAAGATATCCGATTTAAAGTGTTCCTAGGAGAATTTGAGGGCAATTTACCTACAGAGGTTATCGAATTGTATCAGGCGATCGGAAATGTTCAAAATGAAGACAAAGATGGCAAGGTAGCCTACTATACTAAAAACTATAAAACTTTGGAAGAAGCGCAAGCAGCTCTTGAAAAAGTCAAAGAAATGGGTGTGGCAAATCCTTCAATCTTCGGAGATGAAGAAGGAAAAACCATTTCGAAAGAAGAAGCGATTGAAAAATCGAAATAGTTTTTTCCAGACTTTGAGTCTTCTCTAAAGAATTTCTATTTATCACATTTGTTTAATAGATCAATCAATTCCATAAGGATTAAAATCTCGTTGACTATCCCCTTTTCTATTGTAGAACTTCACTCGTTTTTACTATATTGGTATTCAATTTGATATACTGATCTAAAAATTAGTCACTATGAAGCAAATTCTTACTTTCACTATGCTCCTTTTTCTACCCTTGGCTTTTGGTCAATCAAAAATGGAAGCGCCTACCAAAGTGGTAAAGATTAATAATGAAGGAAACCCTATTCGACCGATTCAAACTAAAAATGTAAGAGAGGCTAAAACCGAATTGGTGCAAATCAAAAGATCGGAGTTTAAACAAATGCCGAAGGAAAAACAAAAACTCATTTTAAAAGAACCTGAGAAGTATACCATTATCGAAGACTGATTATGAAAATGAGAAAATTACTTGCTGTACTCTTACTTTTTCCTTTTGCTGGTCTCGGTCAGACTGTGGAAATTTTAAATGAAGATTTTGAAGGACCTTCGAATGTTTGGAGTACAACAGGAAACACAACGAGCAATCAATGGATTATTAATACCTGTGCGGGAAATGGCCCCTCAGCTGCTGGATCAACTTCACTCTATATTTCGAAGGGTGGACCGGATGCGGGATGTGGCACAACAGGAGATATTCAATATCGCTACGATGATGCCGCAGCCGGTTCTGAATTTACTATTGTTTTTACTACTGTGGATGCGGCCTGTTTGCAAAATTTGCAGTTTACTGTAGATTACAAATTGATTGGTGAAGGCTACAACGGTTCAAGTGGACCTTTTCATGACTTTGGTCAAATGGTCTACAGTACAGATGGCGGAACTACCTGGCAAAATGCAACGAATGAGTTCTACAATGTTCCCTCTTGGTCTACCGTAACCCTGCCCTTACCTGCCTCTTTAAACGGGCAAACTTTTGAATTTGGAGTGATGTGGACAGTTGACAATTCTTTGATCAATGATCCACCTCTTGCCATGGACAATATCATCATCACGGGAGAAGACAACACACCTCCTTCGGTAACTTGTCAGGGGAATATTTCTGTGCCAGGAAACAATTCTTGTCAAACTACCTTGCTCGACTACACTTCTACGCTTACAGTGAGTGATTTATGTACAGCTACACCTAATCTTATAATTACACAAAATCCATTGCCTGGAACCATCCTGAATGCAGGAGCAAACCCCCACTCCATTTCTTTCTTAGTGGAAGATGAAAATGGGAATTCGAACTCTTGTGCTTTCAATTTAACAATTATCGATACAACATCCCCTGGGGTAAGCTGTCCCGGGAACCAAACCGTTTTTTTAGATAATAATTGCGATTATTCAATAGCCGATTTTTCAGGGTTGTTAACTGTGTCTGACAACTGCTCTCTTTCGGCTAACCTCACAATATCACAGAACCCACCTGCAGGAACAGTCTTGTCTAATCATGGAACCATTCAAAATCTGGACTTTATTGTAACTGATGAAGCTGGAAATACTAATCAATGTTCATTTTCTATAACCTTAACCGACACAACGGCTCCAAATATTAGCTGTCCGAATGACACGAATATCTTCGCAAATGCAAGCTGTGATGCAACCGTACCAGACTATACTGGGGTAACCGTTGCCACAGACAATTGCACCAATATGGGTGTCATCGTCCTTACTCAATCGCCTGTTCCAGGAGGGACTTTATCTGGTTTGGGAGCAAATCAACTAGTCACCATTACTGCAAATGATGGTCTTGGCAATACATCTCAATGCCAGTTCACCGTTAATTTAGTGGATACGATTTCTCCTTCTGTTTCATGTCCTCCTACTCAATCTGTTAATGGAGATGCTAACTGTGAGGCATTGGTTCCAGACTACAGCGCCATGGTTACTACTGGCGATAACTGCTCTAATACTTTGAATCTAATCTATAGTCAGCTACCTGCTGCCGGCGCTACGATTACGGGACCAACGAACATTATCACGGTGACCATTCAGGATGAGTCGGGAAATTCCAGCTCCTGCGATTTTGATTTGGATTTGATCGATATTTTTGCTCCAAATGTTACATGTCCAACTAATCAAAATCTATTTTTAAATGGTTCCTGTCTGGTGACCTTACCTGACTTTAGCGGTTCGACAATTGCTACTGATAATTGTTTACTCCCAAGTCAACTTACTTTTTCACAATCACCTATCCCAGGTACTGTTTTACCCGGTTCTGCCGGCACACAATTGATCACAATGACCGTAAGTGATACTTCCGGAAATTCAAATCAGTGCCAGTTTTTAGTGACATTTGTGGACACTATTGCTCCTATTGTTACTTGCCCTTCCGATAGCACGGTTTATGTTGGTGCTTCTTGTGATTACACAACCGTCAACTATACTGCAGCGGCAAGTGCGGTGGACAATTGTTCAGCAAGTGGAAATATCACTATAGCTCAAAACCTTGCACCAGGTACTATCTTAGCAGCAGGCACCCATCCAGTATTAATTACTGGACAAGATGAAGCAGGAAACCAAGGGACTTGCACGTTTAATATCATCGCCCTTGACACAATCAGTCCGTTTTTCAATAATTGTCCACCCAACGTAGATCTGGGAGTAGACCAAAATTGTCAGGCAACTCTGATAGATTATACGCCTCAAGCAACTGCGTTGGACAACTGTTCGGGAACCATTACTTATAGTCAGACTCCTACACCTGGAACGATAGTCTCTTCAAATACCGATGTTTCTATTATCGCAACAGATGCTAGTGGGAATACAGCAGTTTGTGTAATCCGAGTGAATTTGCAGGATACCGTTGATCCGGTTTTTACAACTTGCCCTGGAAATCAAAATGTCGCAGTCAATGCTCAATGTGAATTTACGATGCCCGATTACACAGGTTTGGCTTCCGCTTCAGATAATTGCACCCCAATCGGTAGTTTGGTTATTACTCAATCACCGCTTCCAGGGACAACTATTACTGGGAATACGATGGTAACCCTCTTAGTTCAGGATGCAAATGGCAATTCTTCAAATTGTCAATTCTCTATTTTAGTTAATGATAATATTCCTCCAACTATCACCAGTTGCGTTTCCAATCAGACGGAGTATGTTAATGCCTCTTGCGTGCACGTTCTGGCGGATTATACATCTTTGGTCGTGGCAACTGATTTTTGTAGCGCAGTGAACATTTCTCAAAGCCCAATTCCTGGAACCAATCTGGCAGCAGGAATACAAACAGTATATATGATTGCAACGGACAGTGCTGGAAATTTAGATTCTTGCCAGTTTGATCTATCCATTTTGGATACTATCGCTCCAACCATCACCTGTCCGGTAGATATGCAAACTTGTGATTCCATTATTGCATGGACTGTACCAACCAACGCAGATAATTGCGATGTTCCCGTGCTCACCAGAACGGATGTAACCGGTTTGAATTCAGGAGATGTTTTTCCAATAGGAACCACCACTATTGCCTATCAGGTTGAGGATTTATCTGGCAATACAAATACATGTAGTTTTGATGTTGAAGTTGTAGCAAACCCCGATCAGGCTGCTGGTGGTTTAGATATCGATCTTTGTGAAACCGACACAACAGGACTTGCAGGAAATAACCCCACAGTTGGAACCGGAACCTGGACCCTTGTTTCAGGATCTGGTAATTTAGACGATCCAAATAACCCCAATACGACAATTCGAAATCTGCCTTACGGTGAAACAATACTTACCTGGCAAATTACGAACTCAATCTGTTCCAGCAATTTAGATACGGTTCGAATTAATCGTTACGAAATGCCGAGCATGGCCTTGGTTTCTGATACAATTAGAACATGTGGAGATACTGTTACCCTGATAGGTAATCTCCCTTCGATAGGAAGTGGAACATGGACGAATATCTTTGGAGCGGGAACTATTGCTTCTCCAAACACGCACAGAACATTCACCAGTGATCTTTTTGCAGGCGAAAACCGATTTGTTTGGACAGTTACCAATGGGAATTGCCCAAGCAGTAAAGACACTTTAATCGTGTTTTCAACGGAAGCACCAACTATAATTGATGCAGGTGGGAATCAGGATCTTTGTGACACCACTGATCAAATCAATTTAATTGCTGTGCAACCGGATTATGGAACGGGAATGTGGTCGGTAATAGATGGAAATGGGGTACTGGATTATGACACAGCTGTGAGTGTGATCGTTTCAGGTATTGATAGCAATCCGAATACTTTAGTTTGGACAGTTTCGAAACAGTATTGTCCGAATCAACATGATACCATTTCAATTAATTATTACGCATGTATTCCATTCAATCCGGATATTCCTACGGCTTTTACACCAGATGGAGACGGAGTAAATGATGTTTGGGAAATTCCTGATTTGAATAAGTTTTACCCCAACTGTAAAGTCGTCATTGTAAACAGATGGGGCAATACGCTCTTTGAAAGTGAAGGCTACTCCACCCCTTGGGATGGAAGATATCGTGGTAAGGACATGCCTTTAGGTTCTTACTACTTTGTAATTGATTTTAATAACGGCTCTGACGAACCATTGTCAGGATCAGTAACCATAATAAGATAAGCACTATGAAACAGTTAATACTTCTTTTGGTCGCTATAGTAAGTCTGACAATTTTTGGTCAGCAACAGAGTCAGTACACGCAGTTTTTCTTTAACCCTGCTTTGTACAATCCTGCTGCAATTGGAACTCAGGATCTGATTGATATCGATTTGGGATTCAGAAAACAATGGGTTGGTATTCAAAATTCGCCTTTAACCTTTACTTTAACGGCACATGCGCCTATCAAAATGAAGAAAAAAGATAAAAGACCACGTGCGAGTTTTAACCCGGATGCAATGCAATTCTTCAGAAACCCAGAAGTAAAAACAGGGCGAATGAAGCATGCACTCGGTGGAAAAGTGATCAATGATCAATGGGGTGCTTTTGGAAAAACCAGTGTTTTTCTGAATTACGCCTTTCATGTGCCTTTGTCTGAAAAAGTGAATATGAGTCTTGGCGTTGGAGCTGGATGGAGTAACTACCGCTTCGATCAAGACAAGGCAGTGACTTTAGACCCAAATGATCCAACCTATATTGAATTTCTTGGAATGGGAGCCAATCAAAATATATTTGATATGCAGGCCGGATTGTGGATCTATCATAAGGACTTTTTCATCGGACTATCTGCAACAAATCTGATCATGAACAAGATTCATTTTGGTATGGACAAAACTGATAGTCGATTGAATATTCATTCCTATTTTACGGCAGGTTATATTTGGAGAGCAACAGAAAAATTCTCTGTTTCTCCAAGTGTGATTTTAAAGTATATGCACCCTGCTCCCATCTCTTTCGATGTGGCTCTGAAATTTGAATACAATGACTTTGTTTGGGGTGCTGTTGGTTACCGTTTTCAAGATGCGGTTTCACTGATGGCAGGATTTAATTTTGGAAAGCACTTTCAACTGTCTTATTCTTACGACATTACTATTTCTCCCATAAGAATTTCTTCTAAAGGAAGCCATGAAGTGACTCTAGGAATTTTAATCGGAGGTAAAAAAGAGGAATCTGACGAAGAAAAAAAGGAACTGGACGAAAAGCCTTAGTTTTTACTTTATTGATTTGCTAGTTTTAAGGTGCATACAGTCATGGAACTGTAAAAACCACATTGAAAAAGATAGCAACAAATACCGTCGAGACTCATCGGAACCAAAGTGCTGATTTTACACTGGAAAAAAAGTATAAATCCATTCAGCACCTTACCCAAATTCTCATTGAAAAAACCAGTATCCAAGAGGTAGCCAATGAGATTGTGGACAAGGCGATTTACAACCTTGGGTTTGAAGATTGCTCGATCTATTTAGTGAATCATGATCAACTCGAATTGTTAAGCTTTCATTCTTCGCATGCCGCATTTTCAGATAAATTAAAAGCCATTCGTAGCATAAAAAGTGGGAAAGGAATAATCTCTGAAGTGGCACTAACTGGAAAAGCCGTGATTGCCTCTGATTCTTTAAATAGTTATTCTTCCAGCAAAATGAATTCTCAGATTACCGTACCCATTATTTACAATAAAAAAGTAATTGGTGTAATCGATTCAGAGCATGAGGAAAGAGATCATTTTACTAAAGAACATCTGGATACTTTGGAAACCATTGCCAATATTGCTTCGGTAAAAATTATCCAAATTAAAAGGAATCAGGAACTCGAACTTTACAAAAGTGAACTGGAACAATTGGTGCATAAGAGAACCGAAGATCTGGAAAACATTCTCAATGAACTTCAGAAAAAGAACACTGAAATCCGACAACAAAATAAATCGTTGAATTTACTCCTGCAGGAAGTCCATCATCGCGTTGCGAACAATTTGCAGATTATCCTTTCCTTGATTCGCATCAAATACCTCAATACCGGAAAGGAAATTCACCCCAATCAGTTTAAAGAGCTGGAAAATAGGATCTTGTCCATGTCACTCATTCACCAAAACATCATGAATAAGGGATTTATTAGCAAAGATGATTTTAGCTCATACCTTTCCGATTTAGTCAGACATATTCAAAGTAGCGATAATTTTTCGAAGAATATTAGTTTGGTTAAACGACTCGATACTTTCAGTATTCATCCTAACAATATGTTTTATCTGGGGTTAATTATTACGGAGATTCTCGCCAATTCAATTAAACACGGTTTTGAACATGTGGAGATTCCTACCATCACTTTTGAAATCAGTAAGGATGTAAACTTCAATATTTTGACTATCCAGGACAATGGCCCCGGTTTTGATCGCACCCAATGGGAGAAAAGCGACCCTGCTTCTGGATTTGATGTGATTAAAATACTCTCCGAACAAATCGATGGAGCTATTCATTGCAAACAAGAACCCAATACAATTTTTACCATCCATATTCCATTCTCTTAGGTTTTTGTTAGCTTTGTGCCACCAAAAATGTGCCCATGAGACCCATTTATTTGTTACTGAAATTCACTTTGATGTATTCTCTGAATGTTTATTTCAGAAAAATCAAATTAGTGAATCCACCTAAAAAATGGAGGTCTCGTACGGTTTTTGTCCTGAATCATCCTTCAGCCTTTTTAGATCCACTTTTGGTTTCGGATCAGCAAAATACCATCAATCATTTCATGGTAAGATCGGATGTTTTCAAGCCTGCTTTGAAACCCTTATTTTGGTCGGTTCACATGCTCCCAATCTACAGAAGTTTAGATGGCGAAGGTGCTTTGGATAAAAATGAAGCTGTATTCAATACCTGTCACAATCTGCTTAAAAAAAGAAGATCGCTTTTGCTATTTGGAGAAGGTTTTACGGATGATACCTTTATTCGTCGACTCAAACCGATGAAAAAAGGTCCAGTAAGAATCGCTTTTGGAGCCATGGAAAAATACAATTGGGATTTTGACTTGGAAATTGTGAGTGTGGGAATCAATTATACGGATCCGAATCATTTTAGAAGCGACGTCCTTATTTCTTACTCCGAACCCATCAAAGTCAATGCTTACAAAGAGCGCTATGCTGAAAATCCGCAGGCGGTGATGACAGAAGTGACCAAAAAAATCGAGTCCAATCTGCAAGCACAAATCACCCATTACAAAAACAAAGACCGAAAACCACTTCACGAAGGCATCATGCGAATCACCCGTAAAGGAATGAACGCGGAAGATTTTGATCCGAAATTACCCATGACAGCGAGATGGAAGTATTCCCGTGATTTGGCAAATCAGATCAATGCCAAGGAAGAGACCGATGCCGAAAACATGGATCAGTTGCAAAAAGAAGTGAGTGGGTACTTCAGTTTGTTGAAGAAATTCCGATTAAAGGAAAAGTACATTCATGAATACCGAACCAAAGGGAAATTGTCCAATAGCGGCAATTGGCTGTTTTTGATTTTGCTGTTTCCATTGGCACTTGTTGGAGCAGTTCATAATTTTATTCCCTATTATTTTACCAAGCGTTTTGTAGAAGGCTCTTTCCGAAGAAAAGTATTCTGGGGCGGTGTTAAAATGATGGTAGGAAAAGTGCTTATCGGACTCTTCAATATCCCTTACATCTTTTTATTTTATCATTTAGTGTATCCAAGTTATTGGTTGGGCGTTATATATTACTTTACTGTTCCAGCGATTACAGGATTGATTGCCTATAACTGGTTCAACAGACTTAAAATATTGATTGAAAAAAATAAGATCAAAAAAGCCAAAATCGATCTTGGAAAATTTGTAAAAAAAGAAGAAGAATTGGAAGAAAAGATTGGACAGGTTTTAGAGATCTGAAAAGAGCATCTATGAAATCTCTATTCCTCATTTTCACATTACTTCTACTCTCATTTTCTTGGGCACAAAACGATACCATTCACCCCTATTTACAGGAATACCTGGATGCGAAAAAAGGTTTTGAAGAGGAATATGCCAAGAGAGACACCTTCAATCTAAAGCATTTTATTGAAGTGATGACTTCCATTCAGCCCAATATTTATGTCAATTGCAACAAATACAAACACGATTGGTCTAAAATTTTTACTGCCAAAACCAAACCGAAAAAAGGGAAAAACAATATTTGCGACACCACCATTT
Organism: Crocinitomicaceae bacterium; assembly: GCA_041392305.1. GTDB lineage: Bacteria > Bacteroidota > Bacteroidia > Flavobacteriales_D > Crocinitomicaceae > JAGQYP01. Next base: position 16,332 of record JAWKMJ010000008.1, on the reverse strand, counting down.
ACACTGTTTCGGGCAGATTATTCCATGAGGACTTCTCGACTGTATTTTATAGCCGGAACGATTCTTTCGAATTGGAAATCATCCACCATCGGCACATTACTTATGTAAATTTTAATACCCAAAAAGATAGCTTGGCCATCCGTTTTTATAATCCGGTATCTTCCGTTTCCCTAAAAATGAATGGGCAACATTTCAAAACGACTTACCCAGCGATTCAAGACTATCTATTCTCGAATTTTTTCCATTTTAAAGAAGAATCCATTCTTGAAATCAGTAAACCATCGGGGACGGAGATCAAGAATAGTATTCAGTTGAAGTAGACAATCACTTTTTTACTGAAAACGAATTTATGTTGACTTTATACACCCAAGCGAGCCAATCAGACACAGCTTTTTGTTGTTACACAAAGTTTCGCAAAGGAGACGCGAAGATTCGCAAAGGGAGTTGGTTCATCTATAAATTCTTTAAAATCAAAAATCTCTTAGTGTATCTTAGTGCTTCTTCGTGCATCTTAGTGTAATAACTTTACTCAAGCGAGCGAGACAACCACAGCTTTTTGTTTTTCCACAAAGTTTCGCAAAGGAGACGCGAAGATTCGCAAAGGGGGTTGGTTCATCTATAAATTCTTTAAAATCAAAAATCTCTTAGTGTATCTTAGTGCTTCTTCGTGCATCTTAGTGTAATAACTATACTCAAGCGAGCAAAACAACAACAGCTTTTTGTTGTTACACAAAGTTTCGCAAAGGAGACGCGAAGATTCGCAAAGGGAGTTGGTTCATTAGTAAATACCTGCAGAAACAATCAATCAAATGGATTGGGGAAGACAAAATGATAAATTGTTTTCCCAGATGTATCTAAGGAATAATTTCCATCCAATTGCATGACTAAATCGTCGATGAGTTCTTTTCCAAATGAAGTCTCTTTCATAGGGATAATCCAATTCCCATTATCTTCATATTTCCAAACTAGATTTCCTTGTTCATCCAGAAAAATATGGATGGATATTTGTCCGGATGACTGGTTTTTAAACCCATGTTTTAAGGAATTCGATATCAGTTCGTTAAAAATCAAAGCATAAGAAACCAGAGATTTTGGTGCCACATAATTGATTTCACAATTAATCTCAACTTTGATGGGTTTGTCGACACTGTAGGAACTAATTAGATCCTCGGCCAGATCATTTAAATAGGATTCTAAATTAATATTGGCTAAGGTTTCAGACTGATACATTTTCTCGTGAATCAAAGCCATGGAAGACACCCGATGAATGGTTTCAGTGAATTGATCTCTTGACTTTTCATCTTCGTGTTCGTTCGACTGAAGTCTTAATAGACTCGTAATTACCTGCAAATTGTTTTTTACCCGATGATGAATTTCTTTTAACATCACTGTTTTTTCATCATTCTGAATAGCCACTTCCTTATTTTTTCGCAGCAATTCTTCATTCGCATGTTTATATCCTTTTTCTGCATTTTCGATGGTTCTTACAAACTGAAAAATGAGATAGGCAATGATGATAGAACACATGGCAAAATTTACGGCAAGAGCAATGTTTTCTCCTTGACTCAATTCTCCGACCAAAGAAAGACTCTTATTCAGAACAAACAGCACGAATACCACAATAGAAACCGTATTGACACTAAGCGTAATCACTCCCCAGAACTTCCCCAAAGTAAAAAAGGCATACAGGGTGATGATCATCATCCACATGGTATCCACAAAGTGATATTGATCTGGGAAAGCGAGTAAAGTAAAGGAACACATAAATAATCCCAGAATGGTAAAACTAAAAGCGACCGCTAGATATTTCCTGGTCTTGTACATCACCAAGAGAAAAAGCAACACCATTCCAAAACCAATAAATGTGGGGCCATTTACCGGATGATCCAAAAATAACAATGCCGTACCTAATAAAGCTAGAGTGACTGTCATGAAAAAGCAGATCCGCCAAGTCAACTTAAACCTAGCAATATCATAGGCATCACTAAAATTTGTATCTGGAACTTTGAATAATAACATGCACCCTAATTATGATCCCTACAATATAATCTGTTTGTTTTTTTAATCCCTAAATATCTGGGATAAAAACGCTTCTTTTTCCCTTGTTTATTTTTGATTTGAGCTACTTGCAGAGGAGCTAGATTTTCTTTGCTTCAAGTGGATCATTACCAAAAGAAAAATACTATATTAACTAATGCTTCTAATTAGGGGAGTCTTACAGATGAATTTTAAGATTGTCTTTTATCTTCTTCAATGTAATTCCTAATTCTTTGTTTTCATCCCCAGTAATTTCTTGACAGGTAGACTCTAAAGCCAGGATAGACTCCTTGATTGAATTTCTGTAATCAGGATTCTCTTTATTAGAAATACATTTTAAAGATTCATTTAAATGAAATGAAACACCTTTCCATCCTTCATTAGTGGATTCATTTATTGCGCTTTCAATTGTACTTATTTCTTGTTCAGAAGTAAAAGGTGCCAATACACCATTTACAAACCTATATCCAGACTTCTCTCTTCTTAAAACTTCATCACATAGTTCAATAAATTTTGATTGATTAAATGGAGGGGCTTCTATCGTTGCTAAGAAATCTATAAAATCATAGACTTTGAGGTAGTCCCAGCCATAAAAATTTATCTTCAAATCTTTTGCTACATCATGTGTTTGGTGTCTAATTTTATCAATTGGTTCCTTAATAAAGGAAAACCAAATTTGATGTACTAACCCAATGTAATGGGATTCACCAAGAGAAAATTTATTTTGCATTGGTCCACAAACATAATAATGAACACAATTCCAAAGGCTATTTCTAAGGTCTTTGTCTATATCATCTAATTGAAAAGTATCTCTAACTTTAGCTTTGCCTATACGTTCAGAAAATCTTTTATTATTAATTACTAATCAAAATTGTTGCAATTCATTTTCAAAATCCCTATTCTCATCTCCGCAATTGCATTTACATATTTCTCAGGCACATTAGAAAAATCCAGCCCCTCATCTTCTTGAATAATCCGAACCTTATCTCCATTTACATATCCATCCCAGAAGACTTTTTCAGAGCCTTTAACGGGGTCTATGGTTTTAGATGGAGCAAGAGTGAACTTACCCTTACCATCGAAGCTTAAATCGTCTGTAAATTGTCCTTCTACCGTTTTCATTTGTTGTAAGTAAAGATACGAAGTAGCATTACGACATGATTCCTTTTTGATGCAGGAGTTTTCAACAATACTTCTCCCTCTACAAAATCAAATTGGTTTTATTCTGAGATACAAACGACAACAAATCGTGGGTAAATAAAACATCTGTTTTTGGCATTTTATTTAAGGACCATATCTCGCTCTAAAAGAACTCTAAATTACCCCTTTAAATAATGAATTAGTGCACATGCCCACAATAAAATCCCTCCATCACAATGAGAAATAATTCAACCACTTTGGGGTAAAATTATGTATCCTAAAAAAAGTCAGGGGGGGGGGGAAATCATTTCTGAAAAAATTTTTTCACCAGAAAAAATGTCAATTTCTGACTTTTTTAATAGAATTCTGTCTAAAAACCTTCAATTATTAGCGATTTTTGCCGATTTTGTCTAAAAATGGGTGCAATTGTAGTCGATAGAGATGACAAAAATAATTTTGTCAAAAGGATTTCAACCATTGAATTTTTGAAGTTTTAGGTATCTCATCTTTTACTGCTTCAGTCCAAAAAAATATTACATGTGAAATTATAAGGGCTATTTTATAACCAAATCGCTTCCGAAATTACCCCCTGCAAGAATTTTTAAGTTAAAGTTATTGTCAAAACTGAAACCCAAGTTGAATTTGCAACAGTTGGAATAAAACTGTGAAAGTCGGTTTAAAGGCTTTATGGGGGTAAATTCAATCCCTTTATATAGATGATATAAGTAATTTTGCAATAGGTCCTTTTGATGATATAAAGCACGTTAGTTGCATGTACCAAATGATGTTAAGTACAGGGGGTAAAAATATCCCTGTGATTTATTATAACACCGTTGTTAGTTACATATGAATAACTATAACTACTATTTGCGCCTGTTGGCACCTCTAAAAGTATACTTCAAAGTTTTTAAAAAAATTATAAGTATAGTAAACTGCAAAGAGACCTCTGATAAGACAAAGATTTCACGATTAAAGGTGTTGTTAATTTCTGCAGAAACTGAAATAAACCAAGCTGAAATGGAAGTGATTAAAGCGCAGTTTAATGCCTCTGAGGATGACATTCTGGAAGTATATGAAAAGGTACAAGTAGGAAGTGTTCTATGTCATATATTCTTGAATTGATATGTTGGTGTCACAAGTATACTTTTTCAATGATAAGCATGCATTTCATCTATATCTGCACGTGCCAGATTCAGGGGTAAACACTCTAATGTCCACCGTCCCAATTTGTCTGCTTGAGAAGTTTTTTCCAAACAATATGGAAACCATTAAGCATGCATACATTCCATCACCTTTTGCGGGAGATAGATACATGCAGCAAATAGCTGATAAGATACTCCAGAAAAAAGAACTCCATCCTTATTTATATCCTGATTATCTCTTAACCAATGGTAGAGCCAACTTTGAAATAGCTGAACAAATAATCAAATACCATGAATTGTTGCCTTTAGTTGTCCATAGTTTTGAAACCAAAAATACAAATGCGGTAAAGTTTTTTGTTTTTAGTCAAATATTTGAAAGAAAAAAACGGAATATCTTAAGATATTCGATACCTATATGTAGACCTCGTTTTCAGCATGAATATATCTTCAATAAAAAGATGGAAATGGAGTTTGAACGAATTACCGAAAAAGGAATGAAATTCTTGGAGGTAATTGAAGACCAGCAAGTCCAATATGTTTTGGTCATTAACCAATCCAATGAATTGATTATGGTAGTTTCTATTTAGGATTTATAATCAGCCGATTTCAGCGTTCGGCATGTTATTCATTTATTTCTCTTCTTTTCAAAACCATTATTGTCCTTTTCATGCGCCGTCTATGGTTTATGAGTTGCATTATATTATATCAAGTAACTATACAATATGAATTACCGATTTTTATTTGGGTAGAAATCAGAAAATCTTGCAAGTGAGTGGTAGCAATATTCTTTTACTTGCAATTGGTAATGCAGTTCTTTTGTAGACCTTCCCCCCTTACCCCCCTTCGAAGATAAGGTTAAGGAAAGTCAATTTTTTGCACTTGTATAAAGCAGACTATGAATTGCCTTTGCTGGTCGCCCCTTAAAATATCGTACCCCAGCTATTTGTTTTATCCTGTTCCCTTCAGGAACTGCCTTTTATTTATAACGCCCAGCAGTAAAGGCGCACCAATCCAGATTAAATTGATTGCGTACTTTGGCGGTTTTATCCTTACCTTCAGCTTTTATGCCCACTCTGCGCCCAGTTTGGGGTTTTCACCCATATGTAAATTCAGTTCAATCTGTTTTGGTAGTTGGAAAATTACCTTGCAATCTTTCCTTGATACATACCCTTGAAACCAGCGAAATCGGTAAAAACGCTTTGGCTTCTAATTAATAAGTAGGAAATAAAAAGAACAAAATCAAGTACATAATTGCTTTTATCCACGAAATCGTTCAAATGTTAAAAACTTTTCCATTTTCAAATGATTAAATAATGATTCCAATAAGAAAAAAGAGATTGACATGACGAATTAATCACTCCATGGAATATTGAAAGCAGAAAATTTGATTCACAAACTCATCCCATGTGGTTCGATTTCCAAATTCTTCTATTTGAAAGAGGTCAACCAGTTGACTTAGTGGAGAAATGAAACTTAATTGAGGCACAAGCAACCATTGACCACACCCTTCTTCCTCCGAATATCGAAAAAAGAAAATATCACCTTGTATTTCTTTGTCCTTCGTTTTCAACTGAAGCATTTTTAGGACAGGGTTATTGTTCATAGAAATAGTATTTGTTGGTGCATACATACTTGTATGTCCAATTACATAGCATTTACCATTTTTCGTTAGTTGAACTGTTTCTCTCATATATAAATAAATAGTCCGATAAAACAGGTTTTGTGAATTTTAAGAATTCATTTGTTAGAGTGTCAAAATTAGGGCGTGCCTTTTATTGCGAGAAAAGTCAAAAATGATTTTGTAGGCCACAGAGCTGTTTTCTCGCAAAGTTAGGGTGTCCTCCAATAGTTTTCTAAAATTGAGAGAAATCAGAGTACTATATATTCGAACATCAAGTGTCAGTCAGATTCAAAGTCCAGAAAGACAAAAGCAAGTTGAAGGTGAATTCGACTTTGTCATTACAGATTTAGTTTCTGGAGTTAAAAACTTCTTTGAAAGAGAGGGTGGAAAAAAAATATTTGACCTAATTGAACAAGGAGCAAAGATGCATATTACAGTAGAGTCTGTAGATAGAGTTGGTCGTTCGTTAAGAGATGTACTCAATACACTTGAATATTTTAAAATAAAAAATGTACCAGTGCATTTTCTTAAGGAAGGTATTACTACCCTGGATGAAGAGGGCAAAGAGTCACCAACAGCAAGTTTATTAATCAATACAATGGGGGCCATTGCTCAATTAAATAGGGATTTAATGCTACAGCGCCAGAAAGAAGGAATTCTCCTTAGAATAAGTAAAGGACTTTACACAGGAAGACAAAAAGGAACTAAGGAATCAACTGAGAAATTTCTATCGAAACCAAAAAATAAAGAAGCTCTTAAGTTACTCCAAGAAGGAATGAAGCCAACTTATGTAGCCAAGATAACAGGTCTTGCGCCAAACACGATAACTAAAATTAAGAAGAAAGCAGGACTAATTGTAAGAACAAATAAAAACAATAAACCATGAAAATACATGATTCCCTTATGAAACTTGAAGAACTTATGTCTTTGCTTGGATACAAGGATTTACGAACTATTAAAGTATGGTGTTCTTCAAATAAAGTCCCCATTATTCCAATTGGGTCTTCCAGATTTGTTCACTCCTGGACAGTAGAAATTAAGTATTCTAGCAAGGAAATTCAACTGGCTTTTTTCAAGGAAGGATATGGACGGAACTGCTGTTGTCGGTGCAATTGTAAACGAAAACAAACAAAGACTTGCGGAACTTATGGAAACCAAGTCTCTTAAAAAGTCTACTTCAATAGAACCTGGAGGGATTGACAAACTTCTATTAAAATACAAAGGTAAAAACTGATAAAAGTGCTCATACCAGAGGAATATAAGGGAAATGGTCTTAGTCTTAATTGCAAGAGATGTAATAAACGGGTTTCAAAAATTCCATGTGCACATAAAAACGACTGGTACTATGTGCTTACCTACTATATTCCAAAAAGTGGAGGAGAAAGAAAAACAATGTTCTCAAAGTCCAGAAACCTTGTAGAGGCTCTTCAGGAACTTGAAGAATTTAAAAGACAATACCGTGACTATAGACCGCTTAAAATAACAAAAGAATTTACACTAAAAGAAGGAATAGAAAGGTTCTTCCAAAAGAAGTTTTCAGAAGAAGAATTCAAGAATAATTCCAAAACATTGTCTCACGACCATAAAACTGAAATAGTAAGAGTGATAGGCCGATTTTGTGAGGCAATTAAGCTAATGGGGTTAGACCCTGATAGTCTTTTTCTAAACGACCTTAACGAGCGATGTGTAGCTCCATTTTATGATGTGATAGAAGAATATGTAAACTCTACAACCTCTATAGATAAACATACACGAATTATGAGAAGCTTCATTCGTTTTCTTATAAATAGGGGAATGTATAATGGAGCCAATTTCTTTTTAACCGTTGATACACATAAGATTGAGTCCAACCCTACTTCCATTTCTGACGAAGAATTTAAGTCGGTTCTCAATGTAATTTCAACAGAAAATGGATGGGGAACCAAAGGAACAAGTAGGAAGATAAATTATTACCGACCATGGATTAAGGATTTTCTTCTACTTGCAAGATTGACTGGCCTTAGAAGAGAAGAATTATATTCTCTTTCTAAAGATTCTTTGATTAACGTAGAAGGAGGATTAATGTTCATTTTCGTACATAATTACAAAGTGGAAAGACTTCTAAATGAGGAAAACATTGTAAAAGTTCTCCCTGTTACGGATGAGTTGAAAATTCTAATTCAGGAACTACTAAATAAATGTGTTTCCAATAAATTAATTGAAACAGAGATGAAACTTGGCTATTTTTCAGACTTCCTTTCTTCCTCTTTCACTCATTTCTACAAGAAAGCTTTTCCCAATAAGAAAATAAAGAATTTTAATTCATTGAGAAAGGCTTACGCAACCGATGTATACTCAATACTTGGTGAAGAGGCCCATAAAATAACAGACCATAGTGGAAATGTGATATTAGAGAAGCATTATATTGATAAGGTCAGAGCTGCATTAAAAATGCTTGAAAAGGATGATTAATTTATCTTAAGTATAGTTTCGTCTATTAATTTTTGCAGAAAACTATCTTCCAATTTCTTCAAAAATTCCTCTGACAATTTTTCCAATGTCGCATCTTCTTCGAAAAAATAGCTGAACTCCTTTTTATTTGATGTTACGATTACACTCGGTACTGAATCATATAGTTTAATATTCATTTCTTTTTTGAGAATTTCTTTATTGTACTTTGTTGATGCATCAACAATGAATACTTTATCATCAACTTCAACCTCACACCAGGTATGATAATCTCCTACGTTTTCATGCTTCCCATAAATCGAACCATAGATGAGGTATCTTTTCTTATTTTTCATAAGTATTCCGTGAGTGCCAGTTACTTTTCTCGATTTATAACCCAACTCACTGAAAATTTCAGCCAAACAATGCCCTGTTAAATAACAAACCCCTGATAATCTCTGATTCACCATTGATTCAAGAACTTCTTGAAACTTAATTGCTACTTTCTCCAATTCACGCATCTTTTAAATGTATCATATTTCAATCAAACAACCCAATTCATGAGATTCAAAAAACAAAATCCAAATCTACATTAAATTGCATGATGCATTTCACAGAGAAAGATACTCCTGGAGAAACAATAAGAGGAGGATAAGGTTAGAGTGGCATTGAAGATGTTGGAGAAGAATCAACTTATTTAATCTCAGTATTTTATGTTTTTGTCGAATATTTAACTTAAAAGTTGTGTTTAATACGTTATTTTAATAATATTGCAACGTATAAGTTGTGTAAATTGAGTCAAATTCCTGCAAAGTCAGATGTAGAAAAGTTCTTGAAAAACCTCAAGGAAAGATTGATGATTGGGGAAATTATCTATGCCTTCAGAACCGAAGAAGGAAAAAATGAAGATACACTTCTTGAGTTAGGAATTACCCCTCTTCAGAGAGATGAATACGTTAAGAATTTAAAAGTTGAAGATTATTCAAGTGGCCCTTTAAAAAATGATAAGGGAGGTAATGATGTTTGGATTTTCGGAAAGGAAATATGCCACAAAGAAATTTACATTAAGTTATTTTTTGCTCGTGATTTTGATGTCTTATGCATCTCCTTTCATAAAGCCAAACACCCCATGGATTATCCATTTAAAACAACTGCGAAATGAAAACCCTAAAAGAAAACACAGAATGCCCTATCTGTAAAGCTGAAGCAAAACTTGTAGGTGAAATGGTATCAAAAACCTTTAGAGGTGAAAAGTATAATGTATATGAACAAAGGTATGTTTGTCAGTCTTGCGAATTTGAATATACTAATTCTCAGATTGATACACTAAACGTTGAGCAGATATATAATTTGTATCGCTCAGAGCATAAGATTCCTTTTCCTCAGGAAATTGAAAACTTGAGAGAGAAATATCAACTTTCTCAAAATAAAATGTCCGAGTTTTTAGGGTTAGGGGTTAATATGTACCGAAAATATGAGATGGGTGAGATGCCAAGTAAAAGTAATGGCATGATGATTAGAGATTTATTTGACAATGGTGCTTTTGAATCACATTTCACTAAGAATCAACATCTTCTTTCGGAAAAGGAAATTAGAAAGATAAAAACAATTTTATTTGAGGAATACATTGGAATAGGGAATTATGAAAATGGCATTAATAAGTATTCAGGTTTTCAAGAATATTCTATTAGTAAAGCTGGAAACCTTCTAATATTCTTCTTAAATGAGTTTAAGCATTCTTATAAAACAAAACTTAACAAACTTTTCTTTTATTCTGATTTTTTCCATTTTAAGAATCATGGTAGTTCTATCACTGGCCTCGAATATGCTGCAATTTCATATGGTCCAGTACCAAACAACTACACTAAAACTTATGGAGAGCTTGAATTCAATGGATATATTTCTATTGTGGATGAAGATTTTGGTGATTTTACTACTGATAAATTCATTCCAAAGAAATCATTTGATGATTCTATTTTTAATGAAACTGAACTCGAAACATTAAATCACATTAAAACGAAATTTAAAAACTCAAGTAGAGAGGAAATCGTTAATTTAAGCCATGAGGAAGAAGGTTGGAAAAAAAATAAGAAAAATAAAAGTTTAATTAGTTATACAGATTTTGCATTTATTTTGAAAGGAGTTTAAAGTTATTTTTTAGCTCTTGCACACAGTATCTATTTTGGTCTTCCATCAAAAGAGAATATTCCTACCCAATCATCGTTTAATAGATTAATTCGTATTTTAGAGCTATCAAAAACCTATCATCTGATGAGATTGCTGACCATTTTATTTTTGTTCCTATTTCTATTTTCATGTGTAGAAGAAAGACCTTGTCCAGACTTTGTGGCAGATAAAATAGGTTTTGAAATTGATAAGTATCAAGAAAAGTTAAGTTTCATTAATCAAGAAGGGGCAATTCGAATATTTAGGAGGTCTGATTTACATGAGAAAACAGACAGCAAATTTATTGCCTCCCCATTGAATCATACTGACTGTAGAAATGGTTTTTTCATCGACTATATTGATACTTTGGGGATAAGTATTCAATATGATATATACCATACAGAGAATAAAGGATATGTTTTCAATCTGGAACTTCAAACATTGGAACATGGAATTTTCTTTGACTCCATTCCAGAATTGACTTTTAAGAAAGATTTTAGCAAGAGACAACTATATTTTCGGTCTATTGAAGTCAAAGATGGAATTGTAGTTTCTTTTGAAGATGAAAATGGTGTTGTTTGGACACAGCAAAAAGAAGGAAGTGAATGAAAACCCTCCTAATCATATCAACCCTCCTACTCTCTTACATTTGTTTGGGGCAAGAAAATAGAAAAGAACTTGCAAATTCCAACATATACGTAAAGGCAACTTATATTAATCATGAAAATGAAATTTTTGGACTTCAATTAAGGACTAAACTGAAGGACACCGTAATCGAAGGTCGAGTGTTTCATAAATTCAAGGCAGAAGATTTTGTAGAATATCCTGAAATAATAGAATCTGATATTTATTATGAGTCTTTTTTTGAACAAAACTATAAGCGACTTGATAAAAATCTTAATACTCTACACGACCTTGATTTATCAAAAACAAGCAAGCAATCTGCAATACTTTTTGGTGAAAAAATAAAAGTCTCACAAGAGTTTGTTACTCAACGAAATGGAGACAAGAAAAACAATGTATTATTTCCCGATAAGACACCACGGAAGTATTTCAAATCCAGTAATCCGAATGTTTACATCGTAATAATTTCTGATATTGAGACAGTTGCTGTCTCCAGTAATGGCGGGTTCTACATAAAACAACTTATTGGTGATGATTTCAATGGTATTTCGGAAGGATTAAAGAAAAAGTCAGAAGCAAGTAGTCAATTTGATATTCAAAAAGGAGACGAGATACAGTTGGTATATCGCAGAAAATGGTTTGATGAAACTACAGGATTAGTACAATATGAGGACAAGGAGTTTAAAAATATAAAATATGTAAGTGACACAATTATTAGTGGAGAAAAATCATTAAAACTGCAAGTTGAGGGATACAAATACTTGAGAGCAACTGATGCAAAAAGAGAAGAAATTTTTGTTCAAGTGTCAGATATTGGGTATTCCATTGATAAGCAATTGATTCCATTTAAGAACTTCACAACTGAACTTAAAATCATCGAAAGAAATGGTAAGAAAGGCATTTTCCTTCAGGGTGTTAAAACCGAAAATATTGATGGGGTTACTTACCAGAAGATAATTCATTCCACAGAATCCCCTTATCGGTATTATATTCTACCTTTTTTCCCAGTGCCCTTTGTAGAGTTTGGAAATATTCAAGGGATTATAACTTATTCAAAAATTAGAGGTATCGAAAAAGGTAAAAAAAGAATGTTTCCTGAAAAGTAAGGTTTACTTTTTTTAGACTTAAATAACAAAATGAAAAACCAAATCTACATCATACTAACCCTCTCAATCCTTCTAATGGGTTGTCATAGCCAAAAGCATTGTGAAATTGGTGAAGTTAAAATTGCATTAACTGTTGAAGGAGAAATGAAAGTAGAAAAAGGAGATATGCTTTCAAACTTCGATGAGTTCAATGAGTATGAGATTAGTCAAACTTATATTGAAGATGACTCCATTTTTATCTGTGTAAATGAAAAAATTAGCGAGAAGTTTATTTCCAGTATTTTTATCATAAACAAAAGTGATAACACTAAATCATGTACATGTTATCTTCGAACAATTCCCAAAGATGAAATTAATCCAGAAAATATAGAAAAGCCTTACAGTGCTTTTTGTAAAGTAGAATAGAATGAAAGCCCTATTAATCATACCAATCCTTACTATCTTTCTTTGTGGCTGTGCAAATTCACTGAAGATTAGTGATATTAAAAATCTTGCTTTTTGTTATAACAAAAAGGGTGAAATCCTACTTTCCATAGTAGATGCTCAGAAGAAAAAGAAGTACAAATTGGAGCTATTTAAAGAGGATTCTTTAAATTTTGTGTTGATAGATTCTGAAAAGGTTTATCTAAATTTAGATGTTTCATTTTCTGATTCCTCTGACTCCTTAATTTGGGACCAATACTATCCCTGTATCAAAAACGAATATTACGCATTTAATTGGTTTTATGCTGTAGACGTTTTATATGTTATAAATAGTAAAGGTAAAATCGAATCTTGTATTGTTTTGAATGATTTTATTGAACAGAAGCTAAAGCAAAAAATTAAAGAATGTGCTTTAAATTTATCTCCGAATTCATTTAGTCAAAATGCAATTGGAAAGAATAGTTGGTGTATAATTCGTAAAAGATATTCTCCTGAACGCTTAATTTATTATATAGAGAGATAATGAAAACCCTACCCATCATAACCTCTTGCTCCATCCTCCTGCTGTTGCTTTTTGTGGGTTGTCAGAATCCAGAATCTGGAAAGGAAGGTTTGGATGAGAATGAATTAAATAAGGATAGTCTCAAGGTGATTGAAATGCTGGAACATGCAAATGGTCTTCAAAGAGATGATAAAATTAGATATTGTGGGAAGATAATTGAAATAGCACCCAACAACCCTGTGCCTTATCGTTTAAGAGCAATAGAATACTCATGGGACATTAAGAAATTAGATAGTGCCGTAATGGACTGCAAAAAAGTGGTTGAATTGGAGCCAAACAAACCTATTAATTACTTTGATTTAGCAAAAGCTCAATTAAAAGCAAAACATTTTAAAGATGGGTTGAAAAGCATAAATAGATATTTCGAATTGGATTCAACTTATTGGGCTGGTTACCTAATTAAAGCAATGATTCTTTCCAAAATGAAGAGGTACAATAATTCAATTGAATTCCTAAAGAAATGGCCAGAGGAATACATGTACCATCCAGAAATTAGACATATATTAATTGCAGAGAATTTCTCTGAACTTCATGAGGAAGATAGTGTTTGCTATTACTTAAAATCAATGCCAGACATAAAAGACATCAGTGCACTTGGAGTTTATTGGCGAAAGTTCTATAAATTAAACCAGAAGTACGATTGTATTCCCGAATTAATGGATTATCCAAAAGAATGAAAACCCTCCTAATCATATCAACCCTCCTACTCTCTTCCTTTTGTTTGGGGCAAGTGAAAAATACTTCAGAAGATTCATTAAGAATGTACTCTAAATACTCAGAAGATTTCTACAATTCAGAAATAATTGGACATCTCATATACAGATATGACAAAGAAGGATTACTCATTAAAATAGATACTCTACGACATGAACCATCTACCAAAATTCTCTTTGGAACAGATAAATTCATCTATTTGAAAGATTCGTCATTTACTGATAAAGTATGGATAATAGGAAACACTGAATACCTTGAAGACAAGATTGTGCTCTCAAACTTTAAGGGCTTTATTTTGAATAAAGACAGTATCCACGAACTATCTGATTTTTCGAATTTTCTTTTTAGTGAATTCAAAATTGAAGAGCTTGATAAAAGCTCTACAAATGATTCTTCCATTAATGAATCTTATTTTCAAATGTTAGCTTCATTTTTCCCTTATTCCAACGGTTTTTCCAAAAGAATATCGAATAAAAAGGAGGTTAATTACTACAGGAACTGTATAAAACTGCTCACTTATCTCGATGCTGATGAATTAGATTGTTTATTGGAACAGGTTAGTCTTATTAATTCAGACCCCAATGAATTGTTAGAACAAACAATAAAGTATTTTGAAAACAAAAAGTGGGAAAAAGCGCATATATATGGTTTCTATCATATGAAATTAATATCTGCATATTATCACTTTGCAATTCCAGAGCCTTATGAAATTGATTATGATAAACATGAGCGAGGAGCGGAAATCTATGAGGAAGCCGTCTATATGGATGAATTTTCGCCCTATGAATCTGATTGCACACCTTGGGTAGAAAAAGGAATTGCAACAGAAAGACGAGTTCGTGACTGGTGTAATTCAATTGGACAAACTAAATATAAATTAGTATTAAAATGAAAAACCTATCCATCATAACCTCTTGCTCTATCCTCTTGCTGTTGCTGTTTGTGGGGTGCAATAATCCTGAATCTGGAAAGGAAGGTTCTAAGGAGAAAGAGAAATGGAATTCTCATACAGAAAAGGTCTTTATGGAAATATGCTTGTCAAAAATCAATGACCAGACAAAATGCAAATGCATGATGGAACATTCAAAGACCAATGACTATGACCACGATATTCTATCTCATGATGCTTCTGAAGAAAAGTATCGCAATCAAATTCTTGAATTGGGATTTAACTGCTTTGGTCAATCAGATAACAATGATGAGGTAATAAGGTATAGAGACTCAATTGAAATGAACTCCAGCTTCATACCTCCAAACGGAATAGAGTTTTTGATTTATGCGGAGGAGAAAGAAATCTATTTAAAGTATCCATATCTAAAATTTGAAAAGGATTCTTCAGAAATAGGTTTACCAGACATAGTTTATACAGATAATGGTAATGAGTTCAGATTCATATTTGGTAAATCAATTGAGGTAATGTTTTGTAAAAGGACATTTAATGAATTAGATTCCATTTCAGTTGCAAAGTATATTGAATATTGTGATAATAATTACAGGATATTGGAGAAAGGAAAAAAGTGGCTATCAAAGAAAGGGGACAAAATTGAAATCAAGAAAATAGAACCAAACGTATTCATATATTCAGCTCAATCAGACTTTATCAAAATTGAAGAAGACAAATGAAAACCATACCCATCATAACCTCTTGCTCCATCCTCTTACTCTTGCTGTTTGTGGGTTGTAACGAGGAGCAAAATGATTCCTACCAAGTTATCGAAGTAAAAAAGTACGACACCACAACATATCCTTGTGAAAACTGTCAATTATCTTCTAAAAAATGTAGCAAATTGAGAACTGGAAAATTCTATGAGGTATTTAATGATGATACAAGCTTAATTTACAGAGATTCCAACATCCAACTTACCATTTTCAAAGGTGATTCATTAGTTACCAATTTGAAATGGGTAGATAGTTGCTCATTTGAAGTGTCATTTAACTCTTCATCCAGTAAAGAATTTGAAAGCTACTTTAAAGACAAAGTTTTAATAGCAAGAATTGTTGGTGTTAATGATGAATATTATACGTACAAAGTCAAACAATTAAATGTCCAAGAACCCGAAATAAGTGGTAAAATGTATTTTGGTAAATAGATAGCGAGAAAAAATGAATCCATAAATCCCTAACTTCAAACCATAACCAACTTTGAATATCAAAAACCAAAACCATGAATAAGTATTTCAAAGCATTTATTATAACTACCGCTGTAATCGCTGCATTGCTATTTTTGGCCTACAAAATCTTTTTTAGTATAGATTTCATAGGAACCAAAGACCCAAAAGTTGTTAAGGAGAATCTTGAGAGACAAAAAAACATGCTTATCAAAGCAGACTTTAGAAGTGGTAAATTTTACTGCGAACTTGAGCTTTTGGA
>JAWKMJ010000078.1:0-2054 GCA_041392305.1 Crocinitomicaceae bacterium | reverse complement strand
GGGACACCATTGTAATGAAGCTTGAGAAGAACCGACAGGATTCATCTGCGGAACTTGCCGAGCATGTTCAATCCATCAGTAACATTTCCACCGATGCTTCTAACTTGGAACGATTGAACCGCTGGAGCTCTGCATGGCGAATGTTCAAGGAGCGGCCATTCGTGGGCTGGGGTCCGGGAACGTACATGTTCCAATATGCCCCGTTTCAGCTTTCTGCAGAGAAAACCATCATCAGTACCAACGCAGGAGACAAAGGAAATGCGCACAGCGAATACATTGGTCCTTTGGCAGAATCAGGTGTTTTCGGAATGCTATCGTTCCTGATAATTATAATTGCGGCAATCTATTCTGCGGTGAAGTTGTATCCGAGGGTGAAGGACCCAGAACACCGGTTATACCTCATGTCGTTGTTTCTCGGGTTGATCACCTACTTGATCCATGGCCTGCTGAACAACTTCCTCGATACAGACAAAGCCTCTGCTACTTTTTGGGGATTTATTGCGGCCATTGTGGCCATTCAGGTTTACCACACAGAAAAAGAGTCTGCCAAAGGAGAACTACCTGAACCTGGTAGTGAGTAGAGCAATATCGTCAACGTAAGGCATTTGACCTTTGTGAGAACGCAATAGCTTCACAATACTATCATTGATCTCTCTTACCGGCTTATCCTGACTATCGAGAAGAATCAGTTCCAGTTTACTTTCACCGAACTCGCGTTCTCTTGCGTTCTCCAATTCAACAACGCCATCGGTATAACAGGTAATGAGCGAACCTGGCTCAATGATGACCACACCTTCTCGGATAACAGGAAGGTCATCAAGCATACCAAGTCCGGGGCAACCAACTGAAAGTTGACTGGTGGTATTGTTGGATACAAGGATGGGCGGATTCTGCCCCGCGTTCACATACTGCAAAACCCGTGTAACGAAATTGTACTTGGCCAGAAAGATGGTAATGAACTTCTCTCCCATGGCAGAGCTGATGACTTTGGCATTAAGCTCCTGAACAAGATCCGTAAGCGATGTTTCGTGCTTGAAAAGTGCTCTCAGGTTTGCCTGAAAATTGGACATGAGCAACGCAGCCGAAACTCCTTTGCCAGAAACATCTGCCATACAGAAAGCAATCTCATTATCGCTCAGCTGAATAAAGTCATAGTAGTCGCCACCCACATCTTGATGCGGTTTGTGGTAAGCGGCCATCTCAACATGCGAATTCTGTGGCAACTTGCTCGGAAACAGCATGTTCTGCATTTCAGAGGCAAGCTCCATCTCTCTTTTCATCCCGGCCCTGCGGATGTTCTCCTTGAACAATCGCTTATTCTCAATGGAAACCGTAATGATATTGGCCAAGGTCTGAATGAACGGAATGTGACGCGTCTTGGTGTTCTCAATCAGATCTTCGTTGATGTCTCCAACCAAGAGGTATGCAAGAGGCTCGTTCTTGTGCATGATCGGTATGATCACATCAAACTGTTCAAAGTACTTTCCTCCTGTCCGATGACCTTCTTGCACCTCTTTGAACTGCACAAGATCCTCTTCTATTGACGGCAATGTTTTTGAAGGAACAAGTCCGTGTGCAATAGATGTTTCCCACTCATCGTCCTTGGTGTAGAACAATAGCCGCCCAATGTTCAGCTGATTTCTCAATACAAACTCGAAGATCTTAAGAAGCTGCTCTCGACTAAAATTGTTGTTGATGGCATTAGTGATCTCCAGCAAAGAGTTGAGTTTGAGGTTCTTCAACTTCAATGCCGAGTTGGCAATCTTGAGGGTTTCAAGAATGATCTGCTCGTTCTTATTCTTGCTAATGCTGGTCAACACGTAAAGTTCTACATGCTATGAAGTTACGAAGGCGCTTGCAACTTGAAAGAACAATTAGACCAATGTTGATAACACTCTGACCAATCTGTAAACGAAGTGGCCGATCAGCCACGTAGCTCCTGAATAATTTCAGGTAATTGCTTTATCAAAGCCAATTCTTTCATCTTTTCGCGGGCCTCGCGAACTGGACTTCCGAAGTAAGTGATGCCACCTTTAAGTGACTTTGCAAGCCCT
>JAWKMJ010000077.1:0-2957 GCA_041392305.1 Crocinitomicaceae bacterium | reverse complement strand
GCGCTTTGATTGATAATATCATTAAGGCAGCTAAGTCTAGAAATGACCACGTTTGGGAGATTACTGCTGGCTACAATCAAGATATTGAATATAATAAGATTGAGGAAAATTTTGCAACAATCCTTGGTGGCTTGAACGACACCATTCAAAGCAATGGTTCAATGTATTCACCTGAAGGCTATGATCTTAGTTTTCGTATCTACTATGAACCTAAAAAAGTATTGACCAGTGAAAGTACCTACTCTACGTTAGATCATGCACAAGCCTTAAAGTATTATGTTCTAAATCACTTTGACCAGTTGTTTATTAAAGAAAAGAATTTATTGATATATGTTAATCATCCTTGGTTTAACTTAATCAAAACGAACGATTTTCTCGGTAAACAAGAATTTATTGAGCATTTTTCACAAAATTGCTTTGAAGATTTAACAAATTCAGAGAAAAAAATAAAAGAGGTATTTCCTAAATGGAATAACGTTGAATTAGAAATTAAGGAGGTGGCTCAACGCATTTCTGGAATTCTTTTCCTTTTTGACAACAATGTAGTTCCTCATTCAACTTTTTCAGCTACTGATGAACTATCGGTATTAGAAGCATTTCTTTTTACAAACACTAACGCAATTACTGATTGTAAGTTTAGCAAAGAAGACCTTGAATTGTTAGAAGACTTTAAAACTCAAAGAAATTTAAAAATAAATGGTTGCTAACAACACCTATACGCAATGCCCTCCGGGACACTGCGCATAGCCAAACCGTTACTATCAATTAAAATAAACATTTTCTATGTCAGAAATACCAAAATCAAACGCAATGCTTAAAAAAGCCAAATGGATAGAAATAGTCGGTTTAGCTATTTTGTTAATTGCATCATTCTGGCAAATATTTATTGTTTCTTTTTTTGAAGAAAATTTTGTGGATTCACAGAACTATGCAAATGAAGAAATATTTTATGATCTTCTTGCAAGCCAAGTGGACATTGCTCAAATGTCATTAATAGAAGATTTAGAGAAAAGATATGAGATTTTAAACGAATTATCACAAAGAAACGCCAAGAGGAGAACCGAAACTATTTTGGCAAGACAAAGAAAATTTGAAATTTGGAGGGATGGTGCCCAAGTTTATCAAAACATTCGAATAGCCCTTTTTACAATAGGTTCGTTGTTATTACTCTTTAGCAAGTATTTAGAAATTCAAAGTTTAAAAATTGTTACAATTAAGAAAGATGATATAGAATCAGGTGAAAACATTAAATTGATTCCTGACAAACAAAGTAATAATAGAGATGATATGGCTGAGGAACATTCCTCCAAAGAAATAACTGATAGTAACAGTGTACATGACGAGCATGTCGGCTAACCACCGCCACGCCGCATGTACTCACCGTTATCTGGGACTGTAACTCACAAAACAGCCTCTTACATGAAAAGAGTCTCCAAATAGTCATAAAGGAACTTAAGAAGCGGATATGATATTGCCCTTTAGTGAAACAAACATTATCTTTGAAAAGTGAATCCACCAAAGAAGTTTCGAAAGGTAGTTCGATACAAAGATTACTTTGATCAATTCTTTGTTAAACAGCGAATTAAGGTGAAACAAAAGATCATCTGGACATTGGAATTGATCGAAGATATTGAAGTGGTACCTGAGAAGTATTTAAAACATCTAACGAACACGGATGGATTATACGAAGTAAAGGTGAAATTTGGAACCGACATCTTCAGAATCTTCTGCTTCTTTGATCAAGACAAATTAGTTGTGTTGATGAATGGCTTCCAAAAGAAAACACAAAAAACACCAAAACAGAAATTGAAAAAGCTCTTAAGATAAAAGATGAATATGAAAAAGAAAGAAAGCAATCTTAAAACGTTGGAGCAACTGAAAGAGGAACATTTCGGTAAAAGAGGCACAGTAGCCAGAGAAGAACTTGAGAAAGGATATCAAGATTTCAAGTTAGGAGTACTCATTCAAGAAGCCAGGCATAAAAAGGGAATGACTCAACAAGAACTAGCTGATAAAGTTGGTACTACAAAATCATATATATCAAAAATAGAAAACAATATTAAAGAGGCAAGATTATCAACGATCCAGAAAATAGTTGAATTAGGATTTGGCGGTGAACTAGAATTGTCAATTAAAATATAAATGGAGCCCCAGATAACACGGTGTAGCACAAGATAGCGGGCTTTAGAAACTTACGAATGAAATGACTAATTTAGAAGAATACAATGTGTTACCAACTAGAGGACCCAATGGCGCCCGCTACCTCGGCTACACTTAGACGTTATCTGCAATAAGATTTAGAAAATGAACGTGAATGACACAAGGCCGCAAAATGCAGTTGGTATGGCTACCACTCAAATTATTGTCCAAGGTCGTGGTGGTCACGGTTGGCAGCCTTATGATGCTGACAATGATAATGGTGTAGATGGTTTAATTATTATTAGAAAAAGTGGAATAGATACAGGACAACTTGTATTTACTCAAGTAAAATGTGGTAGCCCTGGAGGATATTATCAAGAAGCACAAATTCGGCCAAACAAATTTGGAGTGAATGTCGGCCAACAATATATTCAATCACATAGACCAAGATGGAATAGTGTACCTGGACCAATGATAATGATTTATGTAGATTATGAATCGCAAAAGGCTTGGTGGACTGACTTAAAAAGTGAAGATTCTTATATTCAAGAGAACCAAAGCTTAATACTTTTTGATAAGAGAAGAGTTTTCGAAAGACATAGTTTTGGAAATTTCAAAAAATTAAACGGTTACATCTATATAAATCCAAACTATGAAGTACTTACAATTCCAAATAATGCAACCAATTATTTGAATCTTTCAACCAATACCTCTTTGAAGGACCAGGCTCTGCAATACTATAAGTCATGGTCAAATGAAAATCCTACTCAAAGAATGCATGAATCACTTGGCGAGATTGTAGTATCGAGAAGTGGTTG
>JAWKMJ010000076.1:0-1966 GCA_041392305.1 Crocinitomicaceae bacterium | reverse complement strand
CAATAAAATTTATGAGCGATCGAAGGAAATCTAGATTTCCTTCACTTCAATTAGATCATTACAAAAAGAAAAATACTATATTAACTAATGCTTCTAATTAGGGGAGTCTTACATAAGTGCTTTATACAATTGTTGCCAACAATTGAAAACATAATAAAATGGGGAAAAAGGAATTTGATGATTTTCTTAAAAAAGAGGATGGAAACAATAAAAAAAACATCAACTGGGAAGAAAACCTCCGAAGATGGAAAAAAAACGTTGATTTACTCTATTCTAATATAGAATATTGGCTAAAAGAATATACTGATAATGGTAGGGTCTTTATTGACAAAAAAGACAAAGAAGTTTTTGAAGAAGCAATTGGAAAATATACTATTCCAAAGATGAATATTAAATTGGGTAATAAATTAGTCGTTTTAGAACCAATTGGAACTGTATTAATCGGAACGATTGGTAGGGTTGATGTAATTGGTGAAAAGAAGACGCAAAAACTCATACTTGCTGATAAAGATTCAACTGGGCCAAAAATTGAGGTTAGCATGTTCACTTCAGAAGAAGATAGAAAACGGCACGATGATAAGATTAAAAAACTAGCTAGTACTCCAGTAAATTGGGTCTGGAAGCTGACTACAAATCCGCCCGATATTGTATACTCAGAGCTTAATGAAGGTAGTTTTTTCGAATGTTTAATGGACGTTTCAAATGGCTAAAAAAGTTTCTAAATCAAATGAAAATTTAAGCATTGAGGAGGTTGCAGAAATATTTTCATTTCGTGAGAAATCCTTGAAGCTGCTTTTTTCTGATCGCAACCCTAATTTTTTAATCGATTTTGTAGGCTTATCACAAAATGAGGTACGTAATGAACTGAAAAATCAGCTAGAAGAAATTGAGAAAGACGCTTGTCTTAATATTCTTGCTGTCATAGAGGCTAGGTTTAGGTTGGACTATATCATCAGATGTGAGGGTAAACATAAAGAGGAAATATCAAGAAAATTTAGAGAATTGTTTAGTGAATTTCAATACCGAATTTCGCTAGAGGACAAAATTTTAAAAGAATGGAAGGAAACCCCTGAGGTTGATTCAACCATTATTTCAAACATCAAAGGGGCGTTTAAATATCGTCATTGGTTAGCACATGGTAGGTATTGGACTTATAAGGCACCCAAGTATGATTTTTTCGGTTTATACAACTTAGCTATTCAATTAAATACTATTCCCTTAAAAAATTAGGAACTGATTGTAAAATCGTGTATTTCACTTTTCCTTTGAGGTTATTGTCGCAGCAGACCATTTGATTTAAAAGAATACAATTGCTTGACCATAGGTTGAGCGGTTTTGGTGAACAAGAAGTGAGTCTTACAGATCAAACAATTTGAAAAGCTTGTATTCTGAATTATACAAGAAGATCAAAAAGGTCAATAGAAGTATTGATGGTATTGGAATTCTCCGAAGAAGCGTGATAATTGATTGGCTGAGGAATCATAATATAAGAAAATGCCAGTATATGGCTGGGCATAGATATATTAGGTCAATTGAAAAGTATAAAGCTGAAGATATTGATGCTTTGAAAAAGAAAGTTTTAGCTTATCATCCTTTAGATTTACTTTGAACTTACTAGTTGACTTATCCTTTTTAAGTCATTTTCTAAGCCACCCTTAAGAACTTCACTAGGAAATTCTCCGTAATTAGTTATCATCCTCGGTGATTGGAAGTCAAATTGGGACCGCAGATATTCGAAAAAATATTCTACACATTTTTGCCGATCATAAAGAAACCTCTTGCCCTCAGGTGTGCTTTTTGGAAAAGAGTCGAATATTTTGTCAAAAGACTCACTCGAATAGATTGGTGTATCTTGTAAAACCATATCATAGTAATGAAAACGATTAACTAAAACTTCCAAGTAATAACAACCTTTCGATGTAATACAAATATTATGATCATCTTCGGAGAGTGTTTTCCATACTAC
>JAWKMJ010000075.1:0-24124 GCA_041392305.1 Crocinitomicaceae bacterium | reverse complement strand
TTGTATATTTTCTCAATGTCTCTCATATCTCTTTGAAAGGTCCTTTTAGAAACACGAAAATTATAACCTTGAAGTTCTGATTCCAGCTCTAAATAATGCGCTAGATCATTAAAATTCAGTGGGCGTTTTCTAATCTTCTGAATGATAAGATGATGTCTTTTTATAGAATCGCTTTGTGCCATATTATTTATTATTAAAACCAATTTGAATTTTACTTTCCACTAAAAGTTCGGATGTACAAAATTCCACGATCTCTTTAAAAGTAGTAATTCCTCCATGAAGAATTTCATGTATTTCTGCTTTTCTTACTATGTTCTCTATTTGTCCCCCAGAAAAATCAAAGCGTTTAGCCAAAACTTCACATTCCTCAAAAGATAAATGTGCAAGGTTTTGTTGCCAAATTTGTGCTTTGTTCGATACACTAGGTTTTTGAAATCTAAGCTTAAATAAAAAACGGCGTTCGAAAGCAGTGTCTAAATTGTCTGCTAGGTTGGTGGTGGCCATCAAGATACCTTCAAAATTCTCTAATTCTTCCAAGAGAATATTTTGAATTGCATTTTCGGTTTGCGATGTATTCGACGAACTAACATCCATTCTTTTTGAGATTAGCGCGTCGGCTTCATTAAATAAGAGGATAGGAGTGCGCTTACAAGTTTTAGCTAATGCTTTGTAATCGGTAAAAATTCGCTTAACAATCTTCTGACTCTCACCAAACCACATCGACTTTGTGGCACTCATATCGATTTTCATAATTTCTCGCTTTGTTTGTTTTGCCAATTGCTTAACGGTTTCCGTTTTTCCAGTGCCGGGACTGCCATGCAATAAAACCGTTACGCCAATTGGAAGACCTTTGGTTTTTAAACGTGCCTGAGTAGCTTTCAATTGCTTATCGTCGATAAGCTTTTGAAGCATATTGAGTTGCTTTAGCTCTTCCTCGTTATAGACCAAATTTCGCAATGGAGTATCCTTTGGATATAAGATATTTTCCTTTTTCTTACTAGCTCCAAATAGTTTAACTCCAGAATTATGAAGTAATTCCTTGGCTTTGGGAGCTAACTTTATTTCTGTGTCGTTAAAGAATTGCGCATTTTCAAGTTCTATAAATTGGTCCTTAACTAAAGGATTCTGCCCGGAAATCAGCTTTTGCATATAGTTTAATCTAGTTGAAGAGTTATCGTAGATGCCTTCCAAAGCTCTTCCTAGGTCAGTAGATTCATTTCCTATAATAGTTTTCCAAATTAGGTAGATAAGTAAGTATTTATCTGCTATGGAATACTTTAACTGATCGATTTTTTTTATGAGTGGGTATTGATGATTATTACTTATTATATTTTCGCTATCATAGAACAATTCTAGCGTATTCATTTCATCATTATCCTTTGCTGCCTAGCTCATATATATGTTCTAATAAACTGAAAATATCTTCTTGCTCAGCTGCTTTTGTTTTGGGCATTTCTTGATTATTGAGTACTGCATCCGATACAGCTTTGTTTAGTATGTATTGTACTTTGGTACTTTCATGATTAACACGATGCTTTGCATTGATCTGTTTGAAAATGCCGGTTTTATGAAGATGCTTTATATCGTCGTTAAAAGCCAGAATTCTCATAGGGTTGCAATCGAAATAGTTGATAAGGTCTCTTAAATCTACAGTATCACCTTTATAATTCATGGCAAAAACTATAGAGATAAAAAAAGCTTGACTATTAGAACAACGAAAATAGCTTGCCAAAAAACTAAGTTTCCCCTCTTCTTTTTCAAAGAACTCAGGACTCAATTTGCATTCCTTAGCTTCTTCGTAAATAGAGCCTATATAATCTAGTAGTTCCGTTTTTTTGTTTTGTTCCATGTTGTATAGCGTTTGTGTAAAGGTAAAATATGATAACGTCAAGATGTGTCGTTTTCTAAAAACTTATTTATGTTAATACTGTTTCATTGATTTTGTCATGGTAGTAACTTCAATAAGTAAATAAACCCCATGAGGATTTAAATAATCTCTACGGGGTTTTGTTTTATTAAATTAGCAAGCTAATTACCTCTTTCTGCATTTGCTAAAAGGAAGATTTGAAATTAACTTTTCCTCTAGTAATTACATATAATATTATACTAAATGTATAAAGTAGCGCAAATAATAAACCCCAGGCTATTCCTCCTTTGGCTTTGGCTGCAACAGAAGGTCTATATGTATCATATGTAAAGCTGAATTCAAAAGTTTCTTCTCTTTTTAATTCTTTAATTTGTTGACTTACTTTGCTGAAATTATTCATATGATATGTTTAAGTGAAATGGCAAATTTAACATGCTACTGCGTCAAATAATGTCGTTATATATAAAAGAAAAAATATTATTGAATTAGGCTACATATATTGTAAAATAACCCTAGATTAGTCCTTATGAAATGTTTTTATAACACTTTATTAGTGATGATAATATCTCCCGCATTCTTTCATTTATATTGTCAAAATGTTCATTTAGCAGACCTTTTGAAAAATCATGAAAGCTATTTAAACAAAACCATTAAGGTAGTTGTGGTGGGCGAAAATATCTCCATTACAAGAGAGGAATCTTGGATCACGAAAGTTATAAGTAAAGGATGTAATGAAAGCATATCTTTTGCCAATCATTGATGAAATAGATACTCCAAAAAAGATTACGGACTATTTAAAAGCTGAAGGTTTCATAATAGACTTCATTCAAGATAAGCTAGATGATTATGGAAACCTCTACGCCTATTTTAAATATGAAGAGAACTATTGGATGGCAAGTTTTAGTTGCGTGAGTAAGGGGATGTGTTTGTGGTGGTTTTTTATTTGTTTCCTTTATTTTAAAATATTAAAGTATATACCAAAAAAAATATAAGCTATAAACTGCCTAACTCTCTTACAGATTTTCAAATAAAAATGTATGTCCACCTCATCAATTGGAAATGGAAGCATATTACGGAAAAACCCGGAATCAATCATTATAAAGGGAAAGCGATAGAGTATGATGCTATTCTACCTGAAGAAGTTCGAAAAGATTCCCCGCTTATTTATCCTCCTATCTTAAAGGATTTGAAAGAGCATAAAAAGCAATTTGATTTTAAATTCCATGCCCACTTTAATCACATGGCTAGCTCTCAAGCTGCAAATGTAAATTTGTTCTTACCCATTTTACTCTCTCCAAAGGTGAATGAGATTTTAAGAAAACAAAAGCCAGATTTCAAACGCTTAGCTACCGATAAACTCTACAAAGGCTTTCGAATTGAATTCTGGGACGGCAATTCAAGCCAAGAGAAAGGCCTGTTGGGTGATCATAACTCTAGTACTGGAACAGATTCCGACATGGCCATTGCCTATTATAATCATGAAGAAGAACTGTGCCTATGGCTCATCGAACATAAACTGACTGAAGCAGAATTTACAACTTGTGGGGGTGCAAAAAGTAAAGGGAGAAAAACGCACCATTCCTGTGATATGTCGTTTAAGGATATCCTTAAAAATAAAGACACTTGCTATTACCATAGCGCCAACCATTATCAATATTGGAACCTCACTGAAAAACATCAAAAGTTCTTTGCAAATGCCAATGAAGGTCATGTTTGTCTATTTAAAAAAGGCATGAATCAACTCTGGAGAAATCAACTTCTCGCATTAGAGTTGGAAGATTCTGGGGAGTATAAAGATGTGTTCTTTTCTGTAGTTCATCATCCCGATAATGATGATTTAGATGAGTCCCTTAAAGAGTATAAAGAACTAATCGCGGATAATCGAAAATTTTCTGTGTTTACCTCAAAAGAACTAGTTGAGAGTTCTCAAAAAAATGGTGATAGAGTGCTTTATGAATGGGTAGATTGGTATAAGAATCTTTACAATATTTAACGAAGGAATGATAAATTAAACTTATGAATGAATACTTAAAGCATATCGAAAACATTCACGGATCTTATTGTAGTGAAGGAAATGACTGGAGTGATCTCATTGAAGAAGCGAATATGAATGTTCGTATTCCAAGTAAATTGAAAGGAGTGGAGCTAAACGATTATTTATTCCATAAACAACTTCCTCCTCATTTCTATTCGGGTCCATTGTTTAGAATTGACGAAAGCGGCACAATTGAATTAGGAAAACCAAAAATGATATTTGTTTTGCTTAATCCACGAGATGATGGGAACGTTTCGGTTCATCCAAAGGATGAAATGCACTTTAATAATTTAATTGAAGAAATGAACAATTGGTTTGAAAGTCCAAAAGCAGAAAAAAATTACCCATTATATAATAATTGTGAAAGATTTATTAGCGAATATTTTAAGGAGGAAAAAGGTCTTAAAAAGTATTGGAATTTAAGAAAAAATAATGCATGCATTGTCGATTTATTCCCATTCTATAGTGTGAAAACTGATTTGAAAATCGGCAATGAGCTACCAGGAAAATATTTAAATAGCATTTTAGAAGGCCTATCAAAGGCAAATTGTCCTTTAATTATTGGAGGGAAGATGGCTAGTGATTTGCTAAAAAAAATATATGGTAAAGAAAGAAAAAATGGCATCGGAGCAAGAATTGGAATTTACGAAATAAACAACCAAACTATTTATTCCTTTAGTGCTCTGTCAGGTCAAGCATTAGCGCAAAGAGATATTAAAGGTGCTTGTAGAATTATAGAAGAACATCTAAAGAAGTAACCCGAATAATCAGTCGTAATTTGTTGCCATTGACGATTAAAAGAGTTAGAAAACGGTGAACCTTTCAATTCGGATATACCTTTCCCCAAATCTCTAAAGTACATTCTCTAGCACCATTAACAGCTTTTTCCCTGCTCGAATAAAAATGTATCTCATTTTGATACCTTGGCCAATCACCAATCAAACTTCGAATTAGAAAAACGAGTTCCCCTTCTATAGCTTCAATTATAGCCCGATTGTCTTCTTTTTGCTGAAAGGTGATAACAAAAACTTGAGCTTCAACAGGAGCTTGTAGATGCATTACGGGGTTTATCCATTTTTATCCTTCATCGCCATTTTTTGTTTTATCCTATTTTAGGAAGTAACGATAAGCTGCAAACCTCTTTGAAAGCGCTTTTTTATAGAAGTATGAGCTTCGCCAACATACCACAATTCACCATTGGATATTTTAACTACATAGATTTTACCATGGTTTAAATTCGTCAAGGCTGTTTCTTCAGATTCAAATATAGCAGTCAATTCAATACTAGCCCCGTTTTTTTATATTAAATTCTAGTTTATATTGTTCAGTGCTATAATTCATGCCAGTCATGTAGTGTTTCTCGAAGTGTTAGTACGAGAGTTGAAATTACCGATTTATTGAATTAAATTATCTGGATTTATTTGCTTCTAAATAATTAGTTCTTTAATTTCCCATTCGAAAATTATTGAATGAATAAAACGGATTATTCATAGATACTTTTAATTGATTAAATGGACAAATGAATTACACAAAAGAACAACAATCTGCAATAAATACGATCGACCAAAATCTGCAAATTATAGCTTGTGCCGGTTCTGGTAAAACACAGGTAATATCTCAAAGGGTCGTTTCCATACTTCGTGACAATCCTGATATAGAACCTAAAAACATAATAGCTTTTACCTATACTGAAAAGGCAGCGGCGGAGTTGAAAACGCGTATTCTTAAATTATGTAAAGAGCAACTAGGTGATATCCGTGGCTTAGCAGAAATGTATATTGGCACCATACACTTCTGGTGTTTACAAGCGTTGCAAGACAATGCCTATGAATACCAAAAAAGTTTGCCGTCTTAGATGAAATCAAACTGGAAACTATTTGTAGACAAGTACTACAAATATATAGGTACGGTTGAAGTGGGTATGAGTAAGTATACAGATACTTCTAGATTTATTTCCATTATGTCTATGTTAAGGGAAGCTGAGTTGGTGGAAGTTAAAAAAGGACATACCTGAAGTGTACTTGAGGCATTAGAAGCCTATGAAAATCAACTGTATTCAAAGGCTTATTTCGATTTTACGATGATAATGACAAGGACCATTGAAAATTTGCGATCTAATGAAAATTTTAGAAATAGGATTTCATAAGGTTAAAGTATTTTAATCGTAGATGAGTATCAAGATGTTAATCCAGTTCAAGAAGCCTTAATTCAAGAATTGGCCAAGTCTAATGCGAATCTGTGTGTAGTAGAGATGATGATCAAACGATTTATCAGTGGAGGGGGAGGAGATGTTCGTTATATTCAGAATTTTGCCAAAAGATATGATAATGTTATTTACATCAAATTAGAAGATAACTTCCGAAGTACACCAGCAGTAGTAGATGCTGCATTAAAATGTATTACCAACAATAAAATCGATTGGCAAAAGTAATGAAGGCTAAGGGCCACGTTTTGAAATGAAGGACCTTGTATAATCAATATGAGACGGTAGACGAAGAAGTTCAATTTATTGTTTCATCTATTCTCAAGTTAAGAGGCACTTCATTTCAAGACAAAAGGATAAAGAACCAACAGGCTTTAGATTATTCCGATTTTGCGGTTTTGATTAGAAATACTTGAAAAAAGCACAAGCTATTATGCAAGCTTTGGCTGATGCAAAAATTCCATTTGTAGTTGGGGGTGTAAATGAACTTTTTTCAAGACCTGAAATAAAAGCTTCTAGAGCAATTTTTGATTATTTAGATAATCAGATAGAGGAAGACACCTTGTAATAATTTATTGGGAAGCTGTCTCGCAAAAACATTGATAAGAAAAAAAATTAAAACAGGCTATTGGACTCCACTACAAAAAAAGAAACCAAAAGCAGAAGGCTTCTATGCTTCTTTTTCACTACAAAGTATATTTTGGGATTTCATAGAAAATGCAAATTTACGAGAAGAGGTTTTTGAAGATCCAAGTCAGCTTTAAGGAATAATAGGAAATACAATCAATGAAGTTATTTTCTATAATCTGGGTATGTTTAGTCAAATGATTGATGATTTCGAAACCATTCATTTTAGAGATAAACTGATTTGGAAACTGAAGTTGTTTTTAAATTTCCTAACCTATTCTGCTGATGGTTACTATCCGGAGGGATGGCTGAACAATGCTTACAAAACACCTAATGCGGTTCAAATAATGACTATTTTCCAGTCTAAAGGATTAGAGTTTCCAGTAGTTTTTGTCCCTGGATTGAATATGGAATTATATGCCATAATTAAGAAACCAGGAGGAAAGCAAATCTGGCACTATTTCAATAAGGAATGGGTCAAGGACCAACATCGGTATGAATCAGAAGTTGAAGATGAACGAAGATTAATGTATGTCGCCATTACTAGAGCGCAAAAGTATTTATTCGTGACTAGGGCAAATGAAAATCAATTGTATAAGAATGAATCTATTTTCGCAAAAAGAAATTAGTAATTCAGACTTTTTTATTAGTGATTTAGATCCTGATTATAGCAAACTGGAAAGAAGGGAGCCAAAACCTAAATCAGAATCTGGAGCTATTCAATTGAATTTCTGTATTGAAGGATTTCTTTGAATGTCCTTATCGATTTAAATTGATAAGTTTGTATTGGCTGGTTTTTAAGTCGATATCA
This sequence comes from Crocinitomicaceae bacterium, assembly GCA_041392305.1. Classification (GTDB taxonomy): domain Bacteria; phylum Bacteroidota; class Bacteroidia; order Flavobacteriales_D; family Crocinitomicaceae; genus JAGQYP01. The sequence continues at coordinate 16,581 of JAWKMJ010000075.1, read as the reverse complement.
GAAACTATGGGCTATGGTAACTCTGTTCACAATATACTCACGGAATTACATAGGAGTTTTTGGGAGGGTAAGCCATTAAGTGATGAATTACTGAAAGAAATAGTTGAACGACAAGTACTCTGCTCTGGCGCATCACAAGATAGTTTGAGCGCATCAAAAAATACAGCACATAAAACTACTCAGAAATATTTTGATGAAAACAAAGCTGAGTTTGAAAATATAACTTATGCAGAAAAGGAGATTCAACAGATTTGGTGATGGTGTCACGGTGAATGGGCGAATGGACCTCATCAAGAAAAAAGGATTTAGCAGGTACTGTTGTTACTACAATCGTTGATTCTCAAATCGGCTAAGGAAGCTCAAAAAGAAAATGTAACTATGGAGCAAACTCCCTCTCCTTATATGCCTTAGGATATAAAGAGTTGACGGGGAAACCGCCGACCAGATGCAGATTTTAATTTAGATGAAGATTGCCACCTAAAAAAGACGCAACAATTAGACAATAATCAATTAGATGTCATTTCAGCTAAGATAGTGGCAAGCGCAAATGAAATAAGAGATAATCAATTAGAAAAAAAAATGTTTACCTGGGGCGTGTAAGGCACGTTATTACAATAAAATTTGTTCAGGTTTCAAAAATTAAATTATGGCAAAAAAATATAAAGGTTCATTAAGCTTAGAAATGGTTTAATAAACAGAAAGCAATTATAAACCTAGATGAGCAAAGCATTAAATCAGATAATGATGTTCCTGCTCCTCGCATCAATTGGATCAATAAAGAGGAAGCTTTATTCTATGAGTTAAATGAAGAAGAAGGAAAAGGGAATACCTTTATTGGGTAAATAGAGATGATATTCGTAGCTAAGGAAGCACGACCATTAGTTTTTCAAAAAGCATATAAGGCTGTTGAACAAAATATAAAAGGAACTTTTTACCTGGAACTGCTAAGGAATATACGATTCAAGAAATTGATAAGGAGGAAGACGCTAAGGAATCGAAAAGTAATTCTTATTAAAGGGGATAATCTTTTAGCCTTAAAATACCCTAAAAAAACACTTTGATAAACTACCTGATAAAGAAAAAGTGAAGTGTATTTTCATTGACCTCCTTATAATACAGGATCTGCTTTTGAGCAATATGATGATAATTTAATGCATTCTGAATGGTTGACATTGATGCGTGACAGGTTAATTATTTTAAAAAATATTTTGAGTGATGATGGCAGTATTTGGATAACTATAGATGATGAAGGAAAGTCATTATTTAAAAATACTTTGTGATGAGATTTTGAAGAGATAATTTTGTAGCAAATGTTATTTGGCAAAAAAAATATTTCCCAAATGACACAAAATGGTTTACCGATTTACACGACCACATATTAATTTTTGCTAAAAACAAAGAACACGAGACCAAATCTACTACCTCGAACTGACAAACAAAATAAATATTATAAGTATGATGATAATGATGGTAGAGGTTTATGGCGAAGTGATAATATTTTAGTAAAATCGTTCACCGCAAACCGCGTTTTCCTATTAAGAATCCTAACACAGGTAAAGATTTCTTTCCTCCTTCTGGAAGATGCTGGCGTTATTCTGAAGAGACTGTCACAGAAATGCTAAAAAATAATGGACTATATTTGGTAAAGATGGAGACGGGAAGAATTCCCAAGAAAAGATATTTAAATCAAGTTAAAGATGGGGTTACACCTTTGTCTATTTGGTTTAGGGATGAAGTAGGAGATAATCAAGAGGCTAAAAAAAGAAGTGGACAGAGATAAATCCAGATGATGATATTTTTGAAACTCCAAAACCAGAAAAATTGCTTCATAAAGTGCTTTTTTTAGCTACAAATGAAGGAGATTTGAAGTACTTGACGTATTTGAGGAAGCGGTACAACTTTTTCAGTTGCACACAAAATGAAAAGAAAATGGATAGGTACGGAAATAGGTCATCATATTGACACCTACATAATATCAAGGATAAAAAGTGTGATTGATGGTTCAGATCAGCGTAGGTATAACGGAAAGCGCAAATGGAAGGGTGGAGGTTCTCTTCAAATACTATCATTTAGGTGAATCAATAATTAGTATAGATAAAGAGACTGGAAAGGGTGAATTTAATTGGTCATTAGGAAAACAATCTATCTCAAGAATCCTTGTTAACTTTATGATTTTATAGTTCAAAAGGGAATAAATGTATTCCCTAATCAAATTTTTATAGATGAAAATAGACCAAGTTGGTTGGGAAATTGGGGGGTAAGTATAAAAGGTTATCTATGGTGTTGCTTTTTTAGCTGGACCAGAAGATAAGAATCTTAGTATTACAAATGATGAAATAAAAATCAATGTATTCAAGCTTAAAGAAACAGGGTGATTTTCAGTCATTAGTTATTTATACCAACAAAGGAATTGACTTGGCGCAAGACACCATTCCTGTTGATATGGATATTATTAAGGTGCCTCATGCAATTTTTGCAGAATTAGAAAGATAGGAATGGCAAAGAAAGAATTATGCTATTATTACCAACAATACAAGAAAGTATTATATGAAATTAGAAGATATTCGAAAGAAGATCGAGCCAGAGAATGAAGGAGAGATTTTGAGAATTTATCTCCAGAAGCTACTTTTCAAAGAATTAGTATTGAAGGGGTAACAAAATATCCATTTAGGTATTATCAAAAAGAGGCTATTTATACTTTGTAATGCCATTTATAAGCAAGCCATAGATGTATGTGCAAGTCCTGAAGAAATTCAAAAAAACACATTACGTCAGAAAAACTATTTGCACATAACTCCTCTTTTGGATAAAGTTTGTGATGAATCGAATCAAAAGCACCTTATCTGGGGTTTGAAATGGCTACGGGTTCCGGTAAGACCACGTTAATGGGAGCTAGTGTGTTTTATCTCAATAAATGTACGGTATTAAAACCTCCTCATCATTACTCCTTCCCCTACAGAAATTTATAAGAAGACTATTCGAAATTTTCAAAAAGGCACTTTAGAAACGGTTTGGAACGATGATGTCCCTTTTAAATTCAACCTAATAACGGGGGATAATTATCAGGATGTAAAAGATTTATTTGCGTCGGAATCAGATGCTAATATCTTCATTTTTAATATAGACAAATTTGGCACTAATGCTACACAAACCAAGAAGCAATGGGAAGGGGTCTATTTGGAAAGACAAAGATGGAAATACCATTAGCTTGTTAGATTTTTTAGCACAGAATGAACTCGTTATTATTACGGATGAAGCACACAATTGACCCAAAGTAGAAAAGCAAAAATAATTATTAATGCATTTAAGCCCAAAGCGGTTCTTGAGTTTACGGCAACAGCCGTAGAAACGGAAAAAAGTGAAGCAAAGAAGAATCAAACTATAATTTATAAGTACGATATTAAACGATTTTTAGAGGATCGGTATGGTAAACGCGTTAGGCTTTAGCGCTTCCTGGAGAAATCAATAAATCTAAAGGAAAGAAGACGGAAATATCAGATAAGTTGAGAAATACAAACTACAAACTTTTTTCTTGGTCCATCTATTAAAGAAGAAAGCGATAGCTAGTGATGTAAATTGTAGAGATTTAAAGCCAATAGGATTTGTTGGTGCTAGAAATGAAATTTCATTTCTGGAAATCGTAAGCAACTATATTGTAAATGATTTGTCTCAAGATTTGACTTAGCGCTAATTCTTGAAAAGCAGTTGCTGAGGATACGGAAACAACCAACTTAATTCTCGAAATGTTCAAAGAGTATCATGGAGGAAACATTAAGAATCTACAAGTAGCAATTGGTAGCGTGGCAAAAATACAATCCTGTTACATTCTAAGTCAGATCAATTAGTAAAGAAACAATTGATGATATTCAAAAGAACGATGTTGAGATTGTTGTTTTTATAGTACATGCTGAATGAAGGAATAGATATGCCTAATATTTATTCTATGGTTGTCATTAATGATACGCCAACTGAATTTAAAACTTCTGTAAACAAATTGTTGGTAGAGGGGTTCGACTTAATAAATTTTTACTTAGGAATATGATGAAGTTGAAGACAATGATCTATTAATCACATTGAGTAGGGAACAAGAAGCTATTTGTGATAAAGGTTCTTCATTTGAGGAAGTTATTGATGAAATTCAAAGAGAATTTGACTTTCAGATAAGACCTTCGCTATGGAAAGAGGGCACGAGAGCTAATTGACAATCCAGTTAAGAAAGAAAAAATTAAAAGGAATTGGGGATTCCCAAAATAAAGATTGATTTTAAGCGAAAAAAAGGATGCGAATATTATTGATGTCATTGAAAACTTCGACAAAATTATTGCAGATTACTTGGAGTCAAATACTTTTAGTAGAGATATTGAGGGCAGTAAGACAAAATTTTTAACATACACCCCTGATACTTTTTTCACAGAAATCGATTTGTTTTCGGATGAAATAATGTTTCACAAACTAGGTGAAGACCAGAATTGGCATTTCTTGAAGCCTTGGAAATACTGAAAAGGATATGAAAGAGGTTTATGGCTGTAGTATCTAAGTTAAAACCCATACCAGATGTTCCAAATACTTTTAAAACATTTCAAGAATATGGGAGGCTGATTAATGAAAGTGGGTTCTACTTTACAGTTTAGACGAAGTAGATTATAAGCTCGCAATGAATCGATTTAAAGATAGTTTCACCTACTTCTTTATTCATTATGTGGAGAATGAATACTTCGAGCTAGATTTAGTCACTCCTGGATTCAGAATCGGATACCCGCTTTTTGCAAAATCAATTTCTACCAGAAAAAATCAAGATTAGAGCTAAAGATAAAAAAATACTACTAGGACAAACAAAGAAGAAAAGGAACTAGTAGAATTGATTAGAAACGGTTACTACTTCTACGGATATGAAAATTCGATTTATGACTACGATAAGTTTGATTCTCTGCCAGAAAAGCAATCAGCAGATTATGTTAATTTTATTATTGAGAATCATAAGGAACCTTGAGCTAAAATAATCCCATTGAAAAGAATTCAAAATCAATGGCGGCAGAACCAGAGGTTAAATACGAAGTAAAAAAGGAAATTTAAGTCATTTGAAAAAGAAGAATGAAAGAAATATCTACTTTGAGTATGGGACACATAAGTATTATCCTGATTTTATTTTCTTTCTTTAATAGAATCATCTATGTAATTGAAATAAAAGGGAGGTTTTCTCAAATGTCAAAAAGAATAGGCTTTGCTGGAACTTAACAACGTTGAAGCGCATAGGTTCAGTAGAAAGCTATGTTGTATTTGTCGTTTTTGAAGTTCAAATGAAAAACTAAAGGATTTAGAAAATCATTTGACGAATCTTTTAGAAAAAAGAAGCAGAGGAATATTTTCGGATCAGGTTTCAAACAAAGGCAGAATTATTGCAAATGAAGAAGAAGTACATGAACTTAAATATAGCTGAATAGATGCCTGCGTTAGAAGCTAAACAAGTTTTACCAAGTTTTTGGTTTACACAAGCCACTTAAAAGTATGAAATGGTTGAAAGTGAAACCGGAGCGACCTATGATGAAGATGTGTTTGCAATTTTGATTACAAATAATGATTTAGGTGATATCTTTAAAAATCGATGGCAATTATTCACTAAAAAAATTCCAGATGTTGACTCGTTGCAGGATAAAGTGATTCTTGCTTCCCACCCTAGTATCAATCAGTCTGATTATAAATTGAAAAATTTATGTATCAGGAAGTTTAGTTATAAAGAAGAAAAACTGAAAGTAGGAATGTTTGAGGAAGTTCAGAAAATACTTGCCTTAGAAACCACGGACTCATCGAATCCCTCTATTAACATCTATGAAAATTTAAATGAATTTAAAGTAATAGGAGTTCAACTTTGAAGAAATAGATAAAATATTCTAAGAATGTCAAACAAGCTTACTCAAAAACCCATATATGATTTATTAGATACTAATTTTTATATTCCTCATTACCAAAGAGGTTATAGATGGACAGATGTTCAGGTGAGGCAATTGTTGGATGATATCTGGGAGTACGCGCAAGAAAATGTAAAAGCGGATAAGAAGGATAGAAAGTTTTATTGCCTGCAGCCCGTTGTTGTCAAACCAAAAATATGGAAAGATAAATTAGGTAATAGGGTAGAAGGTTTTGAGGTTATAGATGGACAACAGAGGTTAACTACTATTTTTATAATTCTACAATATTTTGAATCAAACTTCTTAGAACCTAAATCTCTGAAAAATCATTTTCATAAAGAATCGTATCGTCTTACCTATGAATCCCGTTCAGGAAGCGAAGAATTTCTGAAAGATATTTACGAGAATTTTGATAATGTAGATTATTACTACATCTATAAAGCTTTTGAGGAAATTAAGAATTGGTTTGATAATGGGAATGATATTCACGATAAATTAGATTGGGAAGACAAAAGCTTGTTTTTAAGATCCATAATCGGCAAAAAAGGTAGTTTAAACTCAGTTGAAGTTATTTGGTATGAGGTGGAAAGAAAAAAAAATCAGCATGAAGATATTTTAGATAGTAAGAATCTCTTTGAGCGTTTAAATATGGGTAAGATTGCGCTGACCAACTCAGAGTTAATAAAAGCACTTTTTCTGTCTTCAGATCAATTTAAAGAGGAAGGTAAATCTGGAGCTATAAGAAAGAAGGTAATTATCTCTCAGCTTTGGGATATTATGGAACGTGAGTTAAATGTGGAGAAATTTTGGGCTTTTATTACTAATAAGAAGATGGAGGATTCTTCAACTAAGATTGAATTGATCTTTGATTTAATTTCGGGAAAGTCTTCTCAAAAAGATTTTTATTTCACCTTTTTACATTTCTTAAAACTTTCCAAATCTAAAAAGTCTTTAAGTGACGTATGGAGTGAAATAGAATTATACTTTAATACTTTGGTAGAATGGTTTAAGGATAGGGATAAATATCATAAAATTGGCTTTTTAATTTCAGTAGATTTTAAAGTAAAAGAGCTCCTCGATAATTCTATTAAAATGACTAAGTCCGACTTTGAGAATTTTGTTCATGAAAAAATTGAAGAACAAGTAGACTTCAAGATTACTGATTTAGACTATAAGCAGGGAAGCGATAAGAAGAAAATTCTAAAATTGCTTACCTTATTTAATGTTGTAACCACTAGTGAAAGTCTTAATAATCCAACTTATTACCCATTTGATTTACACAAGCGACAACATTGGAGTATAGAACATATACATGCTCAGAATAGTGAGGATTTCGATCCAAATAAAAAAGAACCTTGGTTAGAGTGGATAAGTATTCATTTAGAATTATTAAAATCGAGATCTTCTGAAGGTAAAAGTCAGGATTTGGAGAAAACTATCGCAAAATTGGAAAAGACGGATCTTTCTAATCTAAATTGGGAATCTTTTGAAAAAATACATGCTGAGGTTTTGAACTATTTCCAATTAGACGAGAAAGATGAAAGTAATCGAATTCATCATATGTCAAATCTTGCTTTATTGACTGATAGCAGTAATTCTGCCTAAATAATTCAGTTTTTCAAGCTAAAAGAGATAAGATTATTGAGTTAGATCGAGAAGGAGCTTATATACCCATTTGTATCAGACAATTATTTTTAAAATATTACAGCAGGGAGTGATATTAAAACCTGGTCATTCTGACTGCTGAAGATCGAAGAAACTACTTATTAAGGATTCTTTCATCTTTGGAGGAATATTTAAATAAGGATAACTTAATATATATGGATTCATTGAAAAATTACAGAGATGAGTAATATACAAAAAGCAAACGCAATTAGTTTTTTAACTTACTGCAAGAATCAACTATTGTAATACCAATAATCCAGAGGGATTACGCTCAAGGAAGACAGACAGAAATTGTAAAAAAAATTCGCAATAAATTTTTAAAAGCTTTGTTTAGTGCAATTAAGAATGAAGAAGAATTACTTCTTGATTTTGTATATGGCTATCATACTAAAAGAAAGAAAAAGGGTAGGAAAGAATTTATTCCTTTAGATGGACAACAACGTCTTACTACTTTGTTTCTGCTTCATTGGGTAGTTGCCGTTAAAGAAGGTAATCTGGAGGAAGCGAATGAATATTTAGCCAGATTTACTTATGAGGTGCGTCACAGTTCAAAAGAATTCTGCAAAAAATTAGTTGAGTTTAAACCATCAAATGAAGATTTTAGCTTGAGTGAAAATATCACGAACCAACCTTGGTATTATACAGAATGGAAATATGACCCAACTATTTCAGGAATGCTCGTTACGATATCAGAGATTGAAAAATTATATACTGAGTTAAATAAACGTGAAGTTTGGACTCTTTTAGTCGGTGAAAACTCTTGTTTAAAATTTTATTGCTTACCAATGGAGAAGTTGGGACTCACAGACAGTCTCTATATCAAAATGAATTCCAGAGGTAAACCCTTAACTAAATTTGAAATTTTTAAATCTAATTTCTCAGGCTATTTATCTGATGGTCATAAAAAAATATTCAATGATAAAATAGATAGTGAATGGTCTGATATGTTTTGGACAATTTTCTTAAATGACTCAAGCAAAGATGACATTGCTATGCGGATGGATGATGGCATTCTTCGTTTTTTGGAGTTTATAACTGATATCTTAATGCACGTGAATAGCATCAATTATATTGCTAATGAGGATGCTCTAGATAGATTTAAAAGAGTGTACTATAATAATGAAGATAATGTAATTTGGTTATTTTCATTACTTGATAAACTAAAAGAAAAGGATGATTTTTCAAGTTTCTTTTCAAATCTGTTTTATAAAAATACCAAGAACTTTCAGCCTTCAAAAAGTAGACTGTTTTTTAGAAATCCAAGTGTCAACTTACTTTTAAACTGTATGAAGAGTTATAAATTGGATTTGCAAAAATCAGCATTTACTTTTGGAGAACGATTATTACTTTATGCCTTGATTATTCATGAACTAGAAGAAACAACTGATTTTGAAAATCGATTACGTATTCTCAGAAATTTAGTTGCTAATTCAGAAGATGAAATGAGAATGGAAAATTACCGAGAATTCTTAGCTTCAACTAGAGATCTAATTGTTAATGGGATGAGCGCTGTTACGGATTCTCCATTTAATGCGAGGCAGAAACTTGAAGAAGAAAGAAAGCAAAGTTTCTTAATTCAAAATATAAGTATGATTGATACCGTAAGGAGATTAGAGGATCATTCTATCCTGAGAGGTAATCTTAGCTCTTTTTAATTTTAATGAAGATTTAGGGAGCTTTGCATCTGCATTTGAAAAGGTATTTGATAATATACAAAAGGATTATTCTTTGGATAAGGTGAGCCTTATTAGTTTTTGATGAATACTATAAGAGTAAGTCTAAGAAAAAGTTGTTTTTTGGTTCTAGTAGAGAAGAAGGGTGGAGGGATATATTTACACCAACTAGAAATGTTGATTTTTCAGCTACTAAAAATGCAGTCAATCTCCTGCTAGAATCGATTATTAGAAACAATTGGGATTTGCAAGAAGTAATTGACGATTATTTTGAAGATTTTGAAACATCTCCCAATAAAGCAAAACCATTTGAATATTACTTTATTGGCTATGATGCTTTTTTGTTTGGTGAAGATCAATATGGTTTTTACAATTATTGGTCGAGATATGACAAGTATGATTTCCATCGGAAATCATTGGTCTCCATTTTTATTAGAACTTAAAGCTCAAAGTAGTAACTTATTATTGGATAAATATGGCGGAGGTTTAAAACTAAGTGTACACAAGGCGATTTATTATATTTATTGTATTTCTGAAGGCTATCTGATTGAAATTAATAAAAGTAGGACGGCTCAAAACACTATTCAGAAAATGTTAGATAAAGGGTTCCTTGAGGAGTATAATGATGATGATTATCTTTTCCGAATAAAGCAAAATGAAAATGACGTTGATGTTGATGATAGAATAGAATTAGGTCTCGATTTAATAAAAATAATGCGTAAATTTTCGAAGTAAAATCTAATATTTCTGGGCTAGAAGAAAAAGCTCTCCACAAGCCCTCGCATCGGACAATGCTTCATGGTGTGTAAGGGAGATTCCATGCTTTTGGCAACATGCACTTAAGTTTGCAGGTCTGTACCCTTTTGATTTATATATTTTTAAGGTGCATTCCCATCTATTTGCTATGTTCAATTCTGAATAGTTCATTCTATAATCTTGCATTGTTTTGGTCAACACATTACGATCAAAACTTTCATTATGTGCTACAATAATATTTCCAAATAGCCGATCTTTAATCTCAGGATATACTTCATCAAACCTAGGTGCATATTGTGTATCTCTTTGTGTTATTCCATGCACTCTTATATTGTGCCAATTGTATTCATTATTAGGAGGCTGTATCAACTCATGATACTCATCAATTATAATTCCATTTTCAAAAGTAACAATACCAACGGAACATATATGGTGATTCATTGCTGTTTCAAAGTCTATGGCAGTGAAGGTTGTAATCATAAAAATGTTATTTATTTTATACTTTAATATAGGGATTGTCAATTTTTTGAAGTTCTTCTAAGTAAATTTTCTTAAAATAGTCAATTTGATTGGGCCAAGACCCTTTTGAAAAGTTTTCAATATGTCTATCGTCCAATCTTGAGTGACAAAGTAAACAAAGACAATTTAAATTATTAATAGAATTATTGGTTTTATCTCCATTTATATGATGAGTATGCCACCACTTTCTATGCAAAGCACTATTAGGTTTAACCCCACAATTTTCGCAAGTAAAGTTTCTACTTTCTCTATATTTCTTGCTAATAATTTCCTTACCTTTCTCGTATCCAAAAATGTCCACTTCCTTTAAATCAATTTCAACTTCTTCTTTATCAAGTGAGTTAAAAAAAATCTCTGTATCCTGTATGTCTTCAATTATGTCGGATTGACAATAGGAACAAATATTTAATCTAATTTCATTATACTTTGTTCTAGTTTGCCTATCAACTAGATTGTTTACGTGGGAATTTGACCATTCATACCTTTGATTGAAAGTTCCATTTTGGATAAAGTCACTAATTACCTTACATTTTAACAAATGAAACTTAGGGAATTTTTCTACAGCACCATTATAGGTTATATAAGCGTTTTGAATAAACATATAACCTCTATGTTTTTTTCCATTATATTCAAGGTATATCCCATCATCTTCAAAGCTTATAGATCCCGATTTATAGGCCTTCTCAAAATCGATTCCTTGAATAAGTTGAAAGCCACTCTTTCCATCGATTTTGGGGTAACCAAGATTGTCTAATTTCTCATTTAATTTTTCGAATTTGTACAACATCATTCATTTGAAGTTTTTATCCAATCATCTATTACTTTTTGATTATTTGTAACAATCCTAAACTCCACTCGCATAGAGTTATTAATGTTTATGGATTCACCAGTTAAAAACTTAAAGTTTCCATCCTTATCTAATGCTTTTCCAAAAGCAAGACCATTTGAAGTTGTGATATACCTTAAATATGCTTTATAATCATCATTTAACTTATTGAAAAATGAGCTATTCATCATCGTCTCCAATACTTTATTGGATCTTTTTTGAGATAATATCAGCATTTTTTGATAATAGTTTTTGTCAAATTCTTTTTCGGCGCTTTGAATTGCCGTGTGCCCTTCAATTCTAATTTCGGAAATATCATCGATGTATTCTTCTTTTAGAACAATACTATAAAATAGGGGAGTAAATTCATCAAGAAATTCAATGAAGGATTTTGTTAGTTTAACTTCGCTATCCCAGAATTGTACTGGAAATAATGCATTCGCATCTGTTATTTGTATTGATAAATCTGGATTTACTTTTAAATTGTAATCCTTAAACCTTTCTGTAAAAGTATCGTCTAATTCATTGTAGAGTTTTTGCTGGGTAATTTTGTAATTTTCGATTATTTCATTTATTTCTTTTTCTCTGCGCTGCACTTCCAGTAAATAGGAAATGGCAATGAACATAAAAATGACCATTAATCCTGTCATGATATCACTAAATGAAACCCAATGACTATCGCTATTTTTTAATTTACCTAAGTTCACGAGCTTATCTATTGTTTTCTATAATTCTTTGAATTAATGTATCTAGATTTTGAAGTGTATTGTTTAGTCTATCGTAGAACTCTTCATTAATCGTTTCAAGGTCGTTAGATAACCTTTGGTTTGCCTTCTCAATGATCGATACACCTTGATTTAATTGGACCCTGGTGTTCTCCCAAAAAATTTCATTTATATCCTTAATTTGATCGATTTCTTCGAGACGTATAAGCAGTTTTGAAACACTTTCCGTAAAGTTCATTTGATTTCTTACCCAATTATTCAGTTTATTAGTTGTGTTCTCGAAAGCTTCCGTATTTTGCTCAAGTGTATTTATTGTATTAGTTAAACTACTTACTATATCTTGATATTTGGGTATCATCTATCATTACCTTTTTGAAGTCCTATTATAAGTTTTGAAAAGATGACTGTTTTCATTAGTAAGTAGTGTCGTGTTCTGTGCAATATCTGTAATTGAAGTTGAAGCTATTTCAAAATCACTTGAAACTTTTGTGAATTGATTTGTTAGAGAGGCAATCATTTCTTTATTATCTTTTTGCCACTCATTCATTCTATTAACGCTATTATTTAACTCCTTAAAATTTTCCTGAACTAATTTTTCAATTAAACTAGACATTTGAGAGTTAAATTCTTCAGTAGCTTTCTTCATTACATTAACCAAGGCTTCAGTATTATTTTTAGAGAGTAGTACGGCGAATTCATCAAATTTATTAGCAATGAGTGAATTGTTTTTTTGCATTAAATCTAAAACAATCTTGAAATTTTCTTTAGTTTCTTCTCGTTTCTTCTTTTCAGAAGATTTAAAATTGGCTAGATTTGGACAGGGATGCTAAAATTCATCGTTGCCTCCTAGAATCTGCTTTATATCTAGCAACGTGTTATGTTGAATAGACTGATTTTCAAAAGCATTGAATTTCGATTCAGAGTAATAACTGTGTAGTAATCGAATAATCTGTTTTTCCAATGGTGACTCGTTTAACCTTAAAAGGTTTGTTTGTGTTGCGGTATTAGTTTCAGTTATATTTAAATTTATTTTCTGTAATGCATCAAGCTCATCTGTAGGAACAATAGGATTTTTTTTCTCTGCATGATAGAAGGAGATTTGAATTACTTTACCAAATACCAATGAAAGAATAATACCAATAATGGAAGTTGAAATGCAGTTTTAAGTCTCCAAGTAATGATGGGATACTATCATTTATGTTATTTACATCAAAAGTTTGAAGACCAAAATATGATTCCTAAAAAAGTACCTAGGATGCCGAAAGTGGTAAATATACCAGGGAATAGATTCGTAAACATAAAGGTTAACACTTGATAAACCTTTTTCTCCAAATCCGAACAGAATAGAAAAGTGAAAACACCGTCCACACTGTAATAGAAGAATAAATAAAAGAATGTATGTTTCTAGTTTTTGTTTAAGGATTACGTCACCAGGTATTGTTAGTTAATTGGTTTCTCAAAAATATATATAAAAATATGATTTAACACAATCCTTTAGTCGTATAATTGTTCAATTTAACTTCTATTTATTGAAAAATATAACAGAGCTATCCATTCCACAAATACAAATCCTTAAAACGTAGTTAAAGACCAAAAATCTTTTTCTTCATCGCTTTCAAATAAATCAAGGCTATTTTGTTCTAAAATTTGTACTTGTTGTTGAATAAATCTTTCAGATTTTCTTATTGAGGTGTTAACTAAGTCTTCATGTTTGCCATGATGAAACAAGCCATCTAAAAAGAGTAAGCAAGTAGTCTTTAAATTTAGTTAGGTCATCTAGTAGAGATGGTTGGTATTCTTTCCTTCACTTCTTAAGTAAAGAGTATTGCTAAATATTTTAAATTCAGGGTAGTTTAAAACTCTATCTTGAACTGATTCGAAAATTGCAGTAGTATTTGGATGCATTTAATAGAGAGATGATGAATTTTTATGAAAGTGGTTTAAAAATAGAATTATTTGGGCTTAGAAAGAATGAAATAAGCCAGAAGAAATCAACATATCTCTTTAGAGCAAATCAATTTAGCCTATTGATACCCCCTTATGATCACTCACTTTCATCCTCATTCCAATAAATAATTAAAAAAGCCCTTAGCAGTTTCAACATCAGCACAAACACTCGTATAGCTGTGGTATTTTTATAAGTATTCAGAATAGGGTACTTCGTTAATATAGCTAGCCTGTTTCCCCCTTCGTTATAAGCAATTCCCTTTGTCACTTGTATAATGTTTTACTGCTACATAATGATGGTATTCAAGCCGAATAGTTTTATTAGTCTCCATCAAAACGATTGTTTCGGAATCGAGCGAAAAGCTGATTGCTCAAATCGTTTTGTTTTTGGCCTTGATTAATCATTCTAAGCTCCAGGTGGCTATTTTCATAAAGTATACTCAAAAATAGGGGTGAAATAAGATATAAACATGTGGAAAAATTTAATTATTAAGCGCAGATAGACTGCGTTTAACAATCGTATTATTGTAGGGTAAAACTAAAAATCTAATTGCTTAGAGAAAAGAGCACCATTAGAACAAAGTGAATATACCTCACAAGACTTGTAAGATAAGATGTTCGAAAATGACTTCAACCAGATCCAAGCTGCATCGAGACCAGCAGTTTTTGAAAAGTATCCTGCTTTGTACAGCGAAGAGATGCATTTTGCATATGATCAAATTGATAATCACATAAGCTTCGAATATTATATGGAGCAGTTAAGATTTGGTATCAGCCCTTACTTATTAAATCGAATTGATTTATGGCTTAGGGAGATTAAACTGCACAGCAAGGATTATTTCAGTCCCTATAGCGAAATAGTTTTTGCCATATTCCGTGCGGCAATACATAATTCTGCGTACAGGGAACAAAGTCAAGAGGAGAGTAGATTGAGTCGCGCTTTTGTAGATTTATCTCTTAAATTTATTCATGATTTTTACATCACTGAAGAACAAATTGACACTTGGTGTTTCGATGAGTTCAAACTTCCTGAAAACAAATTTGTTGACCTTTTTATTAAAGTTGCTCTTTTTTACGGGACTTATCCTGGACTAGCCTATCAAGGAGTCATTAATTGCTTTCGAAAAGTAAAACAAATGCGCCGAGAAGAGGATGTGCGCAATTTATTTTATGATCTCTTTGTTCAATATCCAGTTCCAAAATCAATACTTTATAATTTTGATGTATTAGATAAAAATGAAATTTTATTATTAGCGCAATTATTGAGAGGGAAAAGTTTGCGTGAATATGCCTTTATAATCAATCTTCCCGTTCACAAAAAAGACGTACATTATTTCATGCACACGGAGAGTGATCAATTGATTAAATTCAAGGATAATGTGTTTCTTCGTCTAATTATCTATGCCAAACTGATACGATTTAGTGAGAATCACCACTTATTTTATCGGATAATGAATTTCAGTAAAATGTTCAGCGAGAATCCATTGAAATTTTATGAAGATTTGAGCTTCTGGAAATCGTTTGTAATCCTGCAAAATCAGACAGAGAACGCCGACGGAAATGGACTGTGGTTGGATTTAAGGTCACTTATTGATTATGTAGAATATATGCGTTATCAAGAAACAGATAGGACCTTCAGTCTTAGGGGAAGAACATTTATATCTCTTATTCGATTAATGAATGAGTGGCACGAAGAACAAGATTTTGCGTCTTTAGAAAAATATTTAGAATCGGAATGGAGTATTTTCTATAAGGTAGAATTGGAAGAGTATAACAAAGACAATGAGATCTACAAGATTGAAGAATTAAATACGGGGCGGAAACTTAGTGAAGAAGGAAAGGCACTAAAACATTGTGTGTTTTCATATATTGAAGATTGCATGAAACATAGTTCAATTATCCTTGGTTTGCGCAAAAAAGTTAATGAAGAATTTGTTCCTTGGGTAAGCTTTGAAACAAATGGAGGATTCATTCTCCAAGCCTATGGATATAAGAATCGGGATATAACTGAAAATGAAAAAGAGATAATCACAGAATGGGCAAAAATGAATGACGTAGTTTGGGAGTTATAAAGATGCTTTGTGCCCTCTTGGCTAGATTTTTTTTCGTCTGTGCAATCTTCAAGCTTTAAATCGAAAAGATGCATCAAAATCTCTAACAATCAAATATTGAAAAGTGGTTTTTTAAGCATAGCCCGCTAATAGAACAGCGCTCTTCGAAATGACTTTTTCATCAGTCTTTAATCTTTTTTTAGGAATAAGCCAAGCCCCTTATAATCACTCAAGTTCTTATCGTCATTCCAAGTCTCTAAGGAATAAGGATTATCCTGTAAAAAAGAAGAAGATAAAATAATGTGGTCTACATTCTTTGGGAGCAGGGCAGTGGTGTTGGTTAAGTCAAACTTAGTGCACACTTCATTAATAGTATTCCGTGCCTTATGACTAGGATAAGCGAAGCCAGAGAACATAATGTTTAAGTCACCGATGATGTAAACCTGCTTACCAGGAAAGATCCTGTTGAAATCTTCTATTTGTCCAAAGAGGTCCTCATCAAAGCGAGGCTGT
>JAWKMJ010000074.1:0-3177 GCA_041392305.1 Crocinitomicaceae bacterium | reverse complement strand
CGAGTTAACAAACACGAAAACAAGAACACCAGCAGGTAACAGCACCTACCCAAAAGTGGCGGTTCAGTGGTTAAATCAAACGTTGTGCTTCTATCAAAGTTTCTGCTTAGTTGACAGTGAAGTGCTTCGAAATCGCCACCTTCGGGTAGCTGCAAACCGTTGGCAGCAAGGCTAAAAAGACAACCAATACCGACAAATCAAACATAAAAACAATGGAAGTAAAAATATATAAAGCATTTATCGCATCACCAAGCGACACTTCTACAGAAAGAAATTTGTGTGACAAAATTTTTGATGAAATCAATTCAGGTTTGGGTGACATTTATAAGTTCCGAATAGAAAGCTTAAAATGGGAAAAAGACGTAAGACCATCAATAAAAGACAAAGACGGTCAGACAACAATATTTGAACAAATTGGAGAAGATTTTGAGATATTCATTGGTATAATGAATAAAAAGTTTGGCTCTCCAACACCTCGAGCAGGTTCAGGAACAGAAGAAGAGTTTATTGAAGCTTATAAAAGATATAAGGAAAAACAAAATCTTGAGATATTGTTTTATTTCAATGAAGAACCTCCTAAATCTATGAATGAACTTAATGCATCTGAACTTGTAAAAATTGAAGATTTCAGGAAAAAACTTCAACCTAGAGGCATATATGGTTTCTACAATGGTGCATCTGACTTTGAAGAGAAATTAAGGAAACATTTAACTAAATTCTTTATTGAACAATACAAAAAGAAAGAAGGAACACCACTTAACGCCCAACAACTAATAAACAAAGAAGCATTAAGGAAATTATTTAAGAAAAGATTTAATGATTCCCTAAAAGGCTTTGACGACCAGCCACAAATTTGGATAGAACCTGTAATAAGCAGAACTAGTGAATTATCTCAGAATCCTGACGAAAATTATAGTCAAAGAGTGCTTATTGAAGAAATTTTACTTTCTGATAAATCATATTTCATTAATGCTCCATCACAATTCGGATTAACTACCTTGGCACTTCACCTAATATGTGAAGCTTGGGAGAATGATGAACTATGGATTTACCTTGACAACTCTGCATTAAAGCCACATATAGTCAGTAAGGCAGTAAGGAATGAAGCCAATTCATTAGACCAAAATCCCGAAAATGTTAAGTGTGTAGTATTTGACTCATTTTACAATACCGACAAAGTATCATTTAAGAAACTCAAAGACTTGATTGCGGCCAATCCAGATTGCAGAATCATCGTTCTAAACACTTTGGATGAACAACTATATATCAATAAAGAGGAAAATGAGAAAATTGATGAAAAAGAAACAATAATTGACAGAGAGTTCGATTTCCTCCATTTAATTGCACTGCCTCGTACTCAAATAAGAAATATTGTTAGACAGTATAATCAAGAGAAAAATATTGGTGAGGAAACAATTGTTCTCAATAAAATAACAAAAGAACTAGAGTGCCTAAATCTGCACAGAACCCCATACAACATAATAACTATTTTAAAAGTATCTGAGAAGTATTTTGATGATAGTCCAGTGAACAGAACTAAAATGATTGAAATGATTCTGTTTGTATTATTTGATATGGGTGAGATTCCGAGATACAAAACAATGCCAGACCTTAAAGATTGTGAATATGTATTAGGCAGATATTGTGAAACTATGTTGAGAAATGAGAGATATAGCTTTTCCAAGTCAGATTTCATTGCAGAACTAAAATCATTTTGCACAGAAAAGTATATCGAACTAGATATTGAAGTTGTTTTTGAAATTCTCAATAACAACAATATTATAATAATGGATAGTGACAAATTCCGTTTCAAATCAACCTTTTGGATATATTATTTTGGGGCTAAAAGAATGCATACTGATGAATCATTTCGTAAATACATCTTCAGTTCAAAAAAATACTCTTCTTATCCTGAAATAATTGAATTCTACACAGGTATTGACCGGAATAGAGATGATGCTCTAACAATCTTACTTAAAGACATAGAAACAACAAAAAATACAGTTGAAGAAAAACTAGGAATAAAAGGAGAGATTAATCCTTTGAACAATGCTAAATGGAAACCATCAGAGGATGAAATTGAGAAAATACAAAATGAAATTGGCGAGAATGTTATTAACTCAAATCTGCCAGACACAGTAAAAGACCAATTTCTAGACAAATCTTACAACCAAATAAGACCATATAATCAATCAATTCAAAAAATATTTGAGGACTACTCTCTAGTAAATTTAATGCAACAGATAAAAGCATCCTCTACTGCATTAAGAAATAGTGACTATTCAAATCCTGAACTCAAAAAACAATTATTAGTTGAAATATACAATTCTTGGAAACAACTTGCAAAAGTTCTTTTTGCATTATCCCCAATTATGGCATTAAAAGGTAAAGCATCATTCCAAGGCGCAGCATTTGAATTAAATGGCGATTTTGGCGAAACCTTTGAGGAACGCTTGAATAGAATTGTCCAAGTACTACCGACAAATGTTGTAGGATATTTTCAAGATGATTTATATTCACCCAAAATAGGACCTTTATTTTATGACTGTTTCAAGAATGAAAAAAATGAGCTTTTAAAACACCACCAAGCACTTCTTATAATTTTTAAGCGTCCAAATGGTTGGAAAACTCAAATTGAAAATTATATAACTTCAATAAATAAAAATTCATACTATTTATATGACACCGTGAATGCTTTAAGAACAAAGTACAGATATGACTTTGCGAATGAACAAGAATTAAAAGACATTAAATACCTTGTTAAGTTAGGACTAGCCAAACATCATTTTGGAGGAGCAAAACCTAGTTTATCTCAAATATTAAAAATTGATGACAGTAACCTTCCTAAGAGAGAAAATGTGGACTAAAAGCCCAGCTGCCAACAGGCGTTTGGCTCAATGGCGGGTGAAGTGGTTAATTGAACATTCTACCTCGCATCAACCTTTGTGGTGTATTGATAGTTTTGAGCTCCGAAATCCGCCACTGCGCCAAGCGCCGGAACGTTATACGACAGTCTATCCAAAATTCTGTTTAAAATTAAAATGGCAAATAATAAAACACCAGTAGTTAGGCAAACAAATTGGATTGCAGTAATTCCTCAATTAATTTTTATGGCATTACTTGTTCTATTTTTTTATTTATTGAAAATAAATGAACCTGTAATTTGGGGTTGTTTAA
>JAWKMJ010000073.1:0-1691 GCA_041392305.1 Crocinitomicaceae bacterium | reverse complement strand
TCTTTCAATTTGATTTCCAATTTGAGAAATGGCTGATGAAGATCTTGGTAAATCCCCGCAATAAGATTGAAATACAAAGCCAAGAAAACCACTGCAATCAAATCCTTCTTTCGAACTTCCGCCATATTTGTAAGGAGTTCCGATACAAGTAACTGCAGTATCAATCAAATTATCAATGGCTGTACCTTCGATCGCACAATAGTCGATTTGCTCCGGTTCAAAGGAAGAAGTATCCTTTTCAGATGCCAATACTTGTACAGTCAGCATGGAGAAAACAAAAGTGAAAATCAATCGAATATTCATCCTTTTTTATAATTTTAAGGGTCAAAATTAATACATTTTCAATGTCTGAACCCAAAAAAGTGAATAGGAAGTTATATTACTCTATCGGTGAAGTAGCCAACATGTACAATGTGAATACTTCTCTGATTCGCTTCTGGGAAAAGGAATTCGACATCATTAAACCGAAAAAAAACAAGAAAGGAAACCGTCTTTTTACGCCAAAAGACGTAGAGAATTTTAACAAAATTTATGAACTGGTTAAGGTGAAGGGATTCACGTTGGAAGGTGCTAAAAATGAGTTGAAAAGCAAATCTTTTGCACAAGAAAATGATGGGGAAGCAGATCGGAATGAAGAAGTGGTTCTGATGCTAAAGGATGTCAAGCTGAAAATTGCAAAAATGTTGGATGATTTGGAAGACTAGTTGATTTGTCCTTCTGCAATAGCAATGTGATTTCGAATAGATTTAAAAAATGCCTCTCTAATTTTAGCGTTTTTCTCATTTGTGATTAGATCACTATTTCTTTTAAATCCAGTAATTGTTAATCGCGTATCTTCAATATATTTTGAATTATTAGTGCTTAAAAAATTCATCACATTATGAGTGAGAAATACAGAATTGTACTCATTTGTTTCCACTAAAACAGTATTGTCCGGAATATAAGATCGGTTCAGATAACAACGATAATTGTCTTTTCCTAGTGCTTCATGTCCGATAATCTTTTTAGCTCCTTCAATGCATTCTTCTTCCATGTGATCTGTCAATTTTCGAACGGAGTGCAAAAGTTTTAATGCGGTTTCCTTCGAGTCAAATCCATCATTTTTATAATGCGCAACAATTTCGCGTGTCAGACCTTTTAAAGTATCCGGATTTAATATTTCATCTGAAGGAATTTTGGCATACGCGATATGTATGTTGTTGGCAAGATTCCACAATTCAGTATTCAGCTTTTCAAATTTGAACTTGTCCCCAATTTTGTCTTTTTTATGGACAATGTGTTGCGACCAAAAGTAAAATTTGAACCGGGTCAACTGGGGGAAATTGAAAAGCTTAAAAATGGGCAAATCCTGAGAAGCTATGGTTAATTTCGCTCCGCTTAGAACTTGAATTTTTTGAAATTCCACTAATATATCTTCCAGGTATTTTGTGAAATTATAATCCAGATCAGTCAAATCTCTTTTAGTAAAGAAAATTTGATTTTTGTCCGGAGCAGCAATCAAAGTATCAAAGGAGATATGATATTTTAAACAAAGTTTTTGCAATTCTTCAATTGAAAACTGTGTTTCGCCTCGAGTTCTTCTGTAACACGAGTCTTGTGAAATTTCTAAAGTATCCATGATCGCCTTGGCTACCTTGCGCTTAGAGCCTAATTTGTGGGCTAATTCAGTTAGAAATTTCTCTTGAATTTCC
>JAWKMJ010000072.1:0-2332 GCA_041392305.1 Crocinitomicaceae bacterium | reverse complement strand
TAGTAGGAATTCCACTATTAATGTAATAACTACGGTATAAAAATAAATGAAAGCCTCGAATATTTTAGAAATTTTAGTTTTGCAAGGGTCTTTTATATTAGCATTTGAATCATAAAACATTTAGAAACAATTAAGTGATTTATCTGATGTCTAAAATATTTATTTTCTACCTAATTTTGAATTACTTTTGTTATTATGATTGAAAATCAGCTACCCATTATTACAAAAGAAGAACTTACACATATTAATATATTTGGTGCGAAAGTACATAATCTAAAAAATATAGATGTTCATATTCCGAGGAATCAATTTGTTGTTATCACAGGCTTGAGTGGTAGTGGTAAATCTTCATTAGCATTTGATACTATTTTTGCCGAAGGACAACGACGTTATTTGGATAGTTTTTCAAATTATCTTAGGAATTTCATAGGAAATATGGAGCGACCTGATGTCGAAAAAATATCTGGATTATCGCCAGTAATTTCTATAGAACAAAAAACAACCAATAGAAACCCAAGAAGTACAGTAGGCACAACTACAGAAATCTATGATTTTCTACGTTTACTTTTTGCACGAGCTGGCGAGGCTTATTCCTATAATACTGGAAAGAAGATGACAAAATTCTCTGAAGACCAAATTATAGAAAATATTTCTACTAAATATAAAGATAAGAAAATTGCTATTCTTGCTCCTTTGGTAAGAGGTCGAAAAGG
Organism: Crocinitomicaceae bacterium; assembly: GCA_041392305.1. GTDB lineage: Bacteria > Bacteroidota > Bacteroidia > Flavobacteriales_D > Crocinitomicaceae > JAGQYP01. The sequence continues at coordinate 1,619 of JAWKMJ010000072.1, read as the reverse complement.
ACATTATCGTGAATTGTTTGAAGATATAAGAAAAAAGGGCTTTTTACGAGTTCGTATAGATGGCGAAACACAAGAAATACAGCCCAAAATGCAAGTAGATCGATATAAAATTCACGATATAGAAGCGGTAATAGACAGATTAACTGTACAAGAAAAGGAGCTACAACGCATCAGAAAATCTGTACAAGAAGCTTTAAAATTAGGAGACAATCTTATTTTTATTGAAGACTTAGAAACTAAAAAAGTTAGCATTTATAGTAAATCTTTGATGTGTGTTGAAACTGGTATCTCTTATGAAATTCCTTCTCCTAATACATTTTCGTTTAATTCTCCTTATGGTTATTGTCCAACTTGCAAAGGATTAGGCGTTTTGAATGCTCCAGATTTAAAAAAAATTATACCTGATAACAACAAGTCTTTAGCTGAAGAGGGTATTGTACCGCTTGGTGAGGTTAGAGATACTTACTCTTTCAAAATCATAGATCAATATTTAAAAAGATATAAAGTTAATCAACAAACACCAATAAAAGATTATCCTAAAGAATTATTAGATATTATATTGTATGGGAGTGATGAAAAAATAAAAATCGAAGCTAAAGATAACAAAGACCGGAAAACAAATAATACACATTGGCAACTTTCATTTGATGGTGTTTTCAATCAAATAGAACGAACAATGGAAGATGGAAATGCTGGCAATGCACTGCAAAATTGGGCATCTCAATATATATCAACAATTCAATGTCCTGATTGTCAAGGTACAAGATTGAAAAATGAATCGCTTTGGTTTAAGCTAGATAATAAAAATATTGCTGAAGTTGCTTCAATGGATATTCAAGAATTAAAAACTTGGGTGGAACAACTAGAAAGCAAACTTGATGCACAACAAAAATTAATTGCAAAAGATATTTTAAAAGAATTACGAGATAGAATTGGCTTTTTATTAGATGTTGGACTAAGTTATTTGAATTTGAATCGTCCGACAGGTACTTTATCTGGAGGTGAATCCCAAAGAATTCGTTTGGCATCTCAAATTGGTTCACAATTAATGGGTATCACTTATATTTTAGACGAACCGAGCATAGGTTTACACCAAAGAGATAATCATCGATTAATTGACGCTCTTCGAAATTTGACGGATATCGGAAATACTGTAATTGTCGTGGAGCATGATAAAGATATTATGTTAGCATCGGATTATATAATCGATATGGGTCCAGCAGCTGGAGAATATGGCGGAACAATCGTTGCACAAGGCACACCTAAAGATTTTATACAACAAGATGCCCTAACTGCTCAATTTCTAAACAATAAAATTCGCATAGAGCTACCAAAAGAAAGGAGAAAAGGCAATGGGAAATTCCTTGAATTATCTGGAGCAAGTGGTAATAATCTTAAAAATGTAACGATAAAGATACCTTTAGGCTCATTTGTCGGCATTTCAGGCGTTTCAGGTTCAGGAAAATCTACTTTAATCAATGAAACATTATACCGAATACTCAATAAGCATTTTTATAGAACACCGTATCAGCCGATGGCTTATAAAAAAATCAAAGGCTTAGAACATATTGATAAAGTAATAGAAATTGACCAATCACCAATTGGTCGAACTCCTAGAA
>JAWKMJ010000071.1:0-2472 GCA_041392305.1 Crocinitomicaceae bacterium | reverse complement strand
CGTCTAGGTTGTCTAGTAAAGCGGAGGTCAAGCCACTTCCCTCTCCTATTTGTTTTAATTCTGGGATGGAATTGATGTTTTTTCCTTCTTCGAAAAAGGCTTTATACAAAGCTTTAGCAACATCGGTTTGTTTGTTTTCGATTTTGGCTAGAGCCACCAAATAATGCGATCTCAAGGTATTTGAAATGCTGTCGATCTTATCGAATTGGAAGTTGATTCCGGCTTCGGTGCCTTTTTCCTGGACTGCTTTTTTGGCTTCGTTGGTTCTGTTTCCTAGTGTTTTTTCTAGGTAATCTTTGTACTCTAAACCTTCGTCCGACATTCCTGGATTCAATTGAAAAGGGTGCCATTCGATATCAAATTCGTATTTGGATTTCAACGGTTCCAGCCCTTTTTCCAAGTTCTTGATTCCTACGTAGCACCAAGGGCAAACGGTATCTGAAATGATATCTATTTTGATCTTTTCCATTTATTTCAATTTAATTTTTGTTCCGGGTAAGTCCCCTGTTTGAATATTTAGGTAGTTCAAGATGGTCGGAGCTACATCCGTGATTTCTGTTTTCTCTTTTCTGATTCCGGTGGGAATTCCATTTCCATAAAACAATAGTGGAACGTGGGTATCGTATTCCCAAACACTTCCATGCGAAGTTCCTCGGTATTCTGAGGCTTTTTTGTCAATGGGTAAATAGCCGTGTTTGGTCAGGAAAATCATCTCTCCAGATCTTTCATTCACTCCCATTTTGACCATCTTTGCTTTGTGGTCTTTTTGCTCGTTTTGCATCAATGAATCTCTTTCAAAAACTACTTCAATTCCTTCTTGTTTGAATAAAAATTGCTTGGTTTCGAAAAGGACTTTTTGCATGCTCAACTTTCGTGCTTTGAGCGCCTTTTCGTTGAAATAGATATTGTTATTTTTGATTTCTGTGATGAATCCGTTGGCTTTGAATTTTCTCAAATAATCTGCTTCTAAACGATCTTTTAAAGCTGGAATTTCTACGAAACCTCCTTGCTTTCCCTGATCTTTTAGATAATCTGGATTGCTCACTACTCCATGATCTGCAGTTAGGAAAATCACATAGTTCTCCTCTCCTACCTGCTGATCCAAAACCATGAACAATTGCTCCAACGACTGATCCAATCGGATGTACATGTCTTCAATTTCTATGGAATAGGGGCCGAACATGTGGCCGGCAATATCGGTGCTCGAAATACTAATATTTAAGAAATCGGTTTGTTCGTCTTTGCCTAAACCTTCTGCAATGATGGCTTCCATCGCGAAATTCAGCAAAAACTGATTGGCCCAAGGGGTGAATGAAAACAATTCGTACAAGTTTTTATCCTTGGACAACTCCTTCATATTGTAGGGAAAAACGGGCTTCCCATGATTCAATGCTACTTCAAAATTGTTGTCGTCGGTTCTCCCCTTTTTATAAGTATCGATCGGATAAAAAGTTCTCCAGGTGGAATCCACATAAGCATCTACAATCTTCTGTTTATTGAATTTTTCCGCCCATTCCGGCAATTTTTCAGCATAATGACTGGAGGTAATGAAATTCCCATTGGTATAATCAAACCAGAAAACACCATCTGAAGTTTTTCCTGCGGGTAAGATAGCTCCTCTATTTTTAAATGAAACTGAAACGGACTTCCCTTTTGTTGCCGTCGTTAACATTTCCATCATGGTGGATTTTTGAAGATTTTTTGGCGAATACAGGCCATATTTACTTTCCGACCCCACCGTTTTCACCTTGGAATCTCCCACACAATTGATCACTTCTTTTTCTTCTCTAGAATACCAGGCATTCCCTACAATTCCATTTTCAGAAGGCGTAAAACCTGTATAAATACTTGCGTGTCCGGGTCCGGTAAAAGTGGGCACATAGTTGTAATGTGCATCCACACAATTCATTCCTTTCATCAATCGCTTGAATCCATTTTCTCCAATTCGATCTTTGAAGCGAATCAAATAATCGTAACGCATTTGGTCTACGACAATTCCAATTACCAGTTTGGGTTGTTTTTGGGAAAATGAAAATAAGCTGATGAAAATACTTGCTGCTAAGATTGTTGTTTTCATTGCTTTTTAATTTGTTTGAAATAGTCTTTCAAATAGTCTTCGTTTGCTATTCCTTTGGTGCTGATCTCCACTAATTTGGGTCGACCCGTTTCTTTGTATGTATAAATTTCCTCCATTTTGGATTCCAGTGCTTCTAAACTCTCTATCAATAGGTATTCCAAATTGAAAGCTTTGGCGATATACTCCGCGGATGCATGTGCCGGACTTGCCACAAAATGTTTTTCTAAGGCACCTGTCGTTACGGGTCCGTCGATGATTTTAAAAATGCTTCCTCCAGAATTATTGATTAAAAACACTACCAAATTTGGCTGTAAATAATCGTTCCAAAAAGCATTGGAATCATAGAAAAACGAAATATCTCCAGTAATAAAATTGATCCATTTTTTCTTGTGCAC
>JAWKMJ010000070.1:0-2612 GCA_041392305.1 Crocinitomicaceae bacterium | reverse complement strand
GGATTGCTCCAGGCTTTTCAGCTCCCCCTCTTGGGCTTACCGAAAGCATTCAACTAAATCTCCACTTCGCTACAATTAAGTTTCATAGCATCGGCACAGGCGAACCAAGGACCCTTCCCGAATTCTCGGGATCAGATGCTCTAATGCTGACGCTATCGGTCAGCATCCTGACAAGCTTTGCTTCGTCAGGGCCAGCTAAGCTAAGGAGGAGATTGCAATCAACTTTTCTATGTAAATCCTACTTTTCTGTTTCTTGATAAACTTTTCTCGCTGCATACTTTCACTCCTGCTTTCATATTCTTCCTTGTAAACTAATGTCCAAGGTATTCCCCTTTTTGTCCAAATTTTATTGTATTCTTTGGAATTGTGGAATTTCAAGCGATTCTCAATATTTGTGGTTTGTCCAACATAGTATTTATTAATACTTGGAGAATACAAAATGTATACGAAGTACTTCATTGATTTTGATTTGGTGGTAAAACAAAAAAGCCCGGATTTCTCCAGGCTTTTGCTCCCCCTCTTGGGCTCGAACCAAGGACCCTCTGATTAACAGTCAGATGCTCTAACCAGCTGAGCTAAGGAGGAATATTCCTTTTATTTCAATCTCTTCTCTTTGTCTCTCCTGGCTTGGACCCTTCCCGATTATCGGGATCAGATGCTCTAACCAGCTGAGCTAAGGAGGAATATTCTTCTATTTCAATTTTTTCTCTTTGTCTCTCCTGGCTTGGACCCTTCCCGATTATCGGGATCAGATGCTCTAACCAGTTGAGCTAAGGAGGAATATTCTCTTTATTTCAATTTCTTCTCTCTGTCTCTCCTGGCTTGGACCCTTCCCGATTATCGGGATCAGATGCTCTAATGCTGACGCTTTCGGTCAGCATCCTGACAAGCTTCGCTTCGTCAGGGCCAGCTGAGCTAAAGAGGAGTTTGCAATCAATTTTGCGAGGGCAAATATAAACTATTTGCAATTCTCACAAAAGAAAAACGTTAAAAAAATAAGATTAAATTAAAAGTGAATCAATTAAAGTCCTGAGAATCATACTCCACCTCTTCTTCGTCCAAATTATAATCATCATCTGAATAATCTTCTCCAGTTTTGGCAGGTTTGAGAATATTTGTTTTAGATACATTCAGTCTAATTTCCGCTTTAACTCTGTGATCCTCTTGCATGTAACCTTTGGCAAATGGAGTGCCAATGACCTCGACAAGAGTACCTTTTGTTAGAAAATCAAGAATACGCATATTGGCTCCTTCCTTTTTCCAAATAGTACAATTTACCCAAGTCGTTTTAGTTCTTTGTTCATTTGTTTTCTTGTCTCGCCAATTTTTGTTGTGTGCTACTGGAAAATTAATAGCAATCAACCCTTTACTCATTTCTTTAACTGTTGCGTCTTTTCCAATGTTTCCAATAAGTCGTGTTTCGAATACAGTTGCCATGTTTGAATAGTTTGTAGTATGGTTGTAACATTCTAATATATCGAATTGAAATGACAAATCAAAATAAGTCACTGATAGCCACCAAGTTCTGAACCCCTCCATTCCTGTTTTTTGTTTCATTGATAAGTTCTATTTTTGTCTAAACGGAATTTATGGACTCCAATCACATTCGAATTAAGGAGATATTTCTTAAAGCTATTGAGCTTCCTGAGGAAGAACGAGATCAGTTCATTCAAACTGAATGTGGTCATGATCCCACCATGCTAACTGAGATCAATACCCTGATTGAAAATCATCATGAAAGAAGTTTATTTGAGACCCCGATTCAAAAAAAAATGAATCTTGATACTTCGAAAAAAGAGCCGTCTGAATTTGAAATCACGTTAAAAAAAATACAAAAGAAAAAAAATAAGAAGCTGCGATATAACTTAATTCTTATTGCGATCATTTTAAGTTTAATCAGTATTGGAATTTGGACCCAACAGCAAATGAAAGAATCCATTATCCTATTAAATGAACACTCTCTAGATCACAATCTGAATGCTACCATTCGATCCCTTGAAGAGTGGATTAGAGATAAAGAAAATATAGTTGTGACGGTTTCGAAGGATTCAACGACAATTGCTTGCACAGAATATTTGGCTTCCAAATACGGTATGGGAAAGTATGGAAATCGAGATAGTATCTGGAACGACCCAATTCACCTAAAACTGGTAGAAAAATTAAATCCAATCATCCGTGTCGTGGAATCTCCATCATTTAGTATTGTTGATGCATCTGGATACCGAATTGCTTCGAACATCTATGGATCAGTAGGGACACAAATGGGAGAATTGGGGATGAAAGAAGTCTTACCAGGAATTCAACAAGAGGGGCCTAAATTTACCCGTCCTTACTTACAAGAGGTTTACACAGTGGATTCTAGGGATTCGGATTCAAAGATTCCAGTCACCTGGGTAGATTGTAGAGTGAAATTCAATGGAAATCCAATCGCAACAATTGGATTTTCATTTTATGCTTCCAACGGATTCAATGAGATTTTATCCGACCATAAAATTGGAATAAGTGGCCATACCTATGCTTTTGACGAAAAAGGAATTCTAATATCAGAAATTCAGGATGTGGATGAATTAATTAAATATAATATTCTCAAGAAGGAAGAGGATCCCATCCTA
>JAWKMJ010000007.1:0-148204 GCA_041392305.1 Crocinitomicaceae bacterium | reverse complement strand
AAGATTACTTTTTTATTCATAAACACTCTTTTTAAAGTGTCTACTTTTTTTCAGGACGATACAAGGTTCTAAGTTCTAGGTTCTAAGTATTAATTTTTCACTTTTCACTTTTCACTTTTCACTTTTCATTTTGCACTTTACACTCTACCCCTTCTTTGCGGTTAAAAAATCCAGCCAATTGAAATCGAAATAGAAATAGCCTCCTCTCACTCACTAACATCCACCTGAAACAAATCCTTCTCACTTTGCCAATAAGAATAGCCCAATCTTAACCCATGTTTGACCGAATACAAGCCCCCTCCCCTTGTCCACACAAAATGAAGGTTGTTCACTACCCGATCCATCCAATGGGCATCAAATTCCTCTTTAAATTTCTTAAAATTTCCATTTTTATCGGAATGAGCCACTTCTGCGATTTCCAGTGTATTGTAAATCCTAACTAATACGATTAAATCCTTCGTATTTAAAGAATCCTTGCTACTCATTTTCTCCTGATATTGCACTACCAGCTGGTCAAATTCGTTCAGTGTCAAGGAGTCTTGAGCGAAAGAATCAATACTGAACAATAACAATATTTGAAAAAGGAGTAAAAATTTCATTGATCTTAAAATTAAAATATTCGGCTGAATTCCTCTAATCCTGCGCAAAATTTGTTCTAAAGACCGCATCATAAAATTTTAGCTTTTTCAATTTATCTTTGGATGGAAGTAGCTTTTACTATCTTTGAACCCACTATACTAATTTTCAAACACCTCATAATGAAGAAACTATTTCTGATTCTTTTTTTGTGGACCTTTTCTTTATGGGGACAAGAACCTGCCCAACTGTCGAAAATAGATTCTCTAAACAATGAAATTTCCAAGGCCAAACACGATACTACAAAAATCAACCTCTATCTCAAACTAGAGGCTATATATGAAGGATTTAACCTTGATTCATGCTTCCAAATATTTGAAAAAATAGACCAAATTTGTGAGTCCAATCTCAGAAAAAAATTGAGTCCCCAGGAAGTCAGAACATTCCAAAAACTCAAGTATTTCGCAATTACCAATTCGGCATTTGTCTTTTTTCAAACCGGCAAAACGGATATTGCCATTCAAAAACTCGAACAGTCCATCTCAAATTTTACAAAAATTGAAGAAAACTATGGCTTAGGAATTAGTTATCGAATTTTGGGTTCACTACAATCGAATTTAGGAAACAATACGGAAGCACTTGAAACCTATTTCAAAAGCTTAGAAGCATTCGAGAAAGCAAATAATACCAAAGAAAAACTAAACACATTATACAATATTTCGAACACCTACAGTGAAATTGGTGAAATTGAAAAAGGGAAGGAATATTTGGATATGTGCCTAGCAGGCGCAAGAAAAGAGAACGACGAATCATTCCTAAGCTATGTTCTGCTTTCCAGTGGAATATCAAACAGTAATTTAGGAAATACGGGCGAAGCTATTAGAGATTTAATGGAATGCTTAAAATACAGCGAGCGACTAGAAGAGGATCAAGTTTCAAGTTATGCTTTATCCAATATTGCAGCTATTTATACAGACCTAAAAGAATACAATAAATCCATTGAATTTCAGCTAAGAAGTTTGAGAATAAGAGAAAAAATCGGAGATAAAATCGGATTAATTTATTCCTACATCAATTTGGGTATAAATTATTCTGAAATAGGATCTACGGAATTAGCAATTGAATATTTCGCCAAGGCGGAAAACCTTGCAAAAGAGCTTCAACACAACGTATTATTAGGTCAAGTATACGAACATTTAGGTGCAATTTATGAAGAGTTAGGTCAGGATAATCTTTCTCTTGAATATTCAATGAAAGCTCTGGACTTAGTTGAAAAAGCAGAATTTAAAACTACGCTTTGTCAAGTGCTCAATAATATTGGAGTGATTTACAAAAAACAAAATCAATACGCAAAGGCCATACCCTACTTCAAACGTTCCTTGGAGGAAGCTCAAAAAGCACAATACTTGGCTCTAATTATCCCACCAGCAAAAAATTTATCTGAAATCCTAAAAAAGCAAGGGAAATTCAAGCAAAGTTTGGAGTATTTTGAATTATACATTACGAGTAAGGACAGTCTTGAAAAAGAAGAGAATCAGAAAGAAGTTATCCGACAAGAATACAAATACGAATACGAAAAACAAGCTTTGCAAGACAGCATCAAGAACGCAGAAGCACAAAAAATCAAGGACGCAGAACTGGCCGCTGAAAAAGCAGAAGGAAAAAGACTTGAAATTCAAAACAAACAACAGCAACAACAAAAGTATTTTCTCTTTGGAGGTTTAGCTCTTGCCCTTATATTTGGAGGATTTATATTCAATCGATTTCGGGTTACTCGCAAACAAAAGGGAATCATTGAAGAGCAAAAAGAAAAAGTTGATGAGGCTTACGAGGAATTAGGAGAAAAAAATCAGGAAATATTAGATTCCATCAACTACGCCAAAAGAATTCAATCGGCCATTCTTCCTCCACAGAAACTTGTCAAATCGTATTTAGAGCAATCCTTCATTCTCTACAAACCAAAAGATATTGTTGCGGGGGATTTTTATTGGATGGAGGTTTTGAGCAAGAGTAGTGAGCAAGAGCAAGAGTTGATTTTATTGGCTGCATGCGATTGTACGGGTCATGGGGTTCCGGGAGCGATGGTTTCGGTGGTTTGTAATAATGGTTTGAATCGAGCGGTTAGAGAATATGGGCTTACGGATCCTGGGAAAATTCTAGATAAAACCCGTGAGATCGTTATTCAAGAATTTGAAAAAAGCGAAGAGGAAGTTAAGGATGGAATGGATATAGCAGTTGTGAGTCTTGAGCAAGAGCAAGAGGGAGAGGGTTCTCTTGCTCAAAACTCTTGCTCGAAACTCAAATATTCCGGTGCTCACAACCCACTCTGGATCATCCGAAATGGAGCTGAAGAAGTTGAAGAAATCAAAGCAGACAAGCAACCTATTGGTAAGTTTTCCAACCCCGTTCCCTTCACTACGCATGAAGTTTCTCTTAACCTAGGAGATACGATCTACATTTTCTCGGATGGGTTTGCAGATCAGTTTGGCGGAGAAAAAGGTAAGAAATTCAAAGCAGCAAATTTCAAAAACCTACTGCTTTCCGTTCAAAAAGAATCCATGGACAAACAAAGAGAACTCATTGACCAAGCTTTTGAAGAATGGAAAGGAAATTTAGAGCAATTAGATGATGTTTGCATAATCGGGGTAAGAGTATAAATCGATAATTTCGCTATTACATCTTTGCGACCTCTGCGCCTCCTTCGCGCCCTTTGCGGTTAAATAAACTGTGATAGGTTCTAAGTTCTAGGTTCTAAGTCCTAGGTTCTAAGCATTAATTTTTCACTTTGCACTTTTCATTTTTCACTTTTCATTTTTCACTTTTCATTTTTCATTTTTAATTTTTAATTCTTTGCGGTTAAAAAATGATCTATATTCAATGCGCAATTTAACTGAAACGGAATAACAATTATTTATTGCTTTTTAGATTTAATATTGAGAGCAAGAAGCATTTATTATCTTTGAACCAACTATACTAATTTTCAAACACTTCGTAATGAAGATACTTTTCCTGATTACTTTAATGTGGACCCTTTCTTTATGGGGACAAGATCCGGCTCAACAATCTCAAATAGATTCTTTGAACAAAGAAATCTCAAAAGCCAAGCATGATACAACTAAAATAAGTCTAGAACTATTAAAAGCAGATATTTTTCTAAAAATCAACACAGATTCTACTATCAAAATATATAATCAAATTGACTTGGAATGTGAGAATAACCTAAAGAAAAAAGTAAATCCTAAAGAAAAAAGAACTTTTTTACAGCTCAAATTTTTTGCGCTCCATAATTCAGCACGATTAGATAGAATGTTAGGGCAATTTGACATTGCTAAAGAAAAGCTTGCTACATGCATAACAAATTTTGAAAAAATCGAGGAATATTACGGATTAGGCATGAGTTTTCAATCTCTAGGAAATATTCAATCAAATTTAGGCGAAAACAAAGAATCCTTAGAAAGTCAAATTAAAAGCCTAAATGCATTTGAGAAAACAGATCGTAAACAAGAACAACTTAACGCATTACACAATATTTCCAATGCATATCAAACGTTGGGTGAACCTGAAAAAGCCAAAGAATATTTAGATAAATGTTTGGTAAAAGCAAAAGATCTGAATGATGAAGCGAATCTAGCTTATTTTCTACTTTCTTACGGAGTATTAGATCAAAATTTAGGTAATACTGACAAAGCAATTATTAACTACACTGAATGCTTAAAATACAGTGAAAAATTAGGAGAAGATCAAATATCAGGCTATGCCTTAGGAAATATCGCCATCATCTATACTGATTTAAAAGAATATGACAAATCCATTGAATATCAATTAAGAAGTTTGAAAGTCAGAGAAAAAATTGGGGACAACATCGGACTTATATATTCTTACATCAATTTAGGTGCAAATTATTCTGAAAAGGGAAATAATGAATTAGCCTTAGACTATTATTACAAAGCAGAAAAACTAGCAAAAGAAGCCCAACACGCCGCCTTATTGGGTGAAGCATATACCCACATGGGGGCTATTTATCTAGAGTTGGGCAAGGATAAACTTTCATTGGAGTTCTCTATGAAAGCCCTCGAATTACTAGATAAAGCCGATATGAAATTCTCTTTATGTACTGTACTTAGCAATATAGGTGTGGCCTATCAAAAGCAAAATCAAAACGCAAAAGCCATTACTTATTTCAAACGATCTTTGGACGAAGCACAACAAGCAGAATACTTGGCTCAAATTATCCCACCTGCTAAAGGCTTATTTGAAATCTATAAGAAACAAAGAGAATTTAAAATTAGTCTAGAGTATTTTGAATTATACATTACGAGTAAGGACAGTCTTGAAAAAGAAGAGAATCAGAAAGAAGTTATCCGACAAGAATACAAATACGAATACGAAAAACAAGCTTTGCAAGACAGTATAAAGAACGCAGAAGCACAGAAAATCAAGGACGCAGAACTGGCAGCTGAAAAAGCAGAAGGAAAAAGACTTGAAATTCAAAACAAACAACAGCAACAACAAAAGTATTTTCTCTTCGGAGGTTTAGCTCTTGCCCTCGTATTTGGAGGCTTTATTTTTAATAGATTTCGGGTCACTCGTAAACAAAAAGGAATCATTGAAGAACAAAAAGAAAAAGTTGATGAGGCTTACGAGGAATTAGGAGAAAAAAATCAGGAAATATTAGATTCCATCAACTACGCCAAAAGAATTCAATCGGCCATTCTTCCTCCACAAAAACTTGTCAAATCGTATTTAGAGCAATCATTTATCCTCTATAAACCCAAAGATATTGTGGCGGGTGATTTTTATTGGATGGAAGTTTTGAGCAAGAGCAAGAGCAAGAGCAAGAACAAGAGCAAGAGCAAGAGTAAGAGCAAGAGTAGTGAGCAAGAGGAGGAGATTATTTTGTTTGCGGCTGCGGATTGTACGGGTCATGGGGTTCCGGGGGCTATGGTTTCGGTGGTTTGTAATAATGGACTGAATCGAGCGGTTAGAGAATACGGACTTACGGATCCAGGTAAAATTCTGGATAAAACCCGTGAGATCGTTATTCAAGAATTTGAAAAAAGCGAAGAGGAAGTTAAGGCTGGAATGGATATAGCAGTTGTGAGTCTGGAGCAACAGCAACAGCAAGAGCAAGAGGGAGGAGATACTCTTGCTCAATTCTCTTGCTCGAAACTCAAATATTCCGGTGCTCATAACCCACTCTGGATCATCCGAAATGGAGCTGAAGAAGTGGAAGAAATCAAAGCTGACAAGCAACCTATTGGTAAGTTTTCCAACCCTGTTCCCTTCACTACACATGAAATTTCTCTTAATTCAGGTGATACGATTTATATCTTCTCAGATGGATTCGCAGATCAGTTTGGCGGAGAAAAAGGCAAGAAATTCAAAGCAGCCAATTTCAAAAATCTACTGCTTTCTGTTCAAAAAGAAAACATGGACAAGCAAAGAGAACTCATTGACCAAGCTTTTGAAGAATGGAAAGGAAATTTAGAGCAACTCGACGATGTTTGCGTAATCGGGGTAAGAGTATAAATCGATAATTTCGCTATTACGTCTTTGCGACCTCTGCGCCTCCTTCGCGCCCTTTGCGGTTAATTAAAATGTGCTGGGTTCTAAGTTCTAGGTTCTAAGTATTAATTTTTCACTTTTCACTTTTCATTTTTCATTTTTTTAAGCATTCTTCGAAAAGGCTGAAAATAAGCCTTCAGAACCGACTTATGCGGATTCCCATCCGGTATCCCATACTCTACTTTCTCCACTTCTTTGGAACGTACCAGAGATCGAAACATCCAATCCCAAATCGCCAAATGACTCCCGAAATTCTTATCGAAATGCTTTTGATCTTTGCTGTGGTGGACTTGATGCTGGTAAGGCGAAATAAAAATGTATTCCACAACAGGAGGAAATTTGACTGGAATCTGTGAATGACGTAGGTTGGAACCAATAAAAAGAAAAGCAAATCGGAAAATATTCACTCCAAAAACCATCAAATAGCCTTCTTCTTTCATTACAAAAGGATAGTAATATAAATAAACGCCAGAAACAATCCCCAAAACGAAAATGCCTCGAAAATAAAATAAGATCATTTCGATGGGATGCATGCGGTATTGGGTTACTGGAGTCAGTACTTCCGCTGAATGATGTACTTCATGAATTCTCCACAGAAAGGGAATTTTATGCAATAGAAAATGAAGTAAAAACCTTGAAAAATCGGAAATCAACCAAATAATAACGGTATAAAATACCACAATCCAAAAAGCATTCACCTCCTTGACTTCAGGTTCCCCAAACCAAATGATCATCTGATTCTTCGTTCCGTCCAAGATCATCATTGCAGATACAAAAAATGGAATAATCAACAATCCCAAGATGACCGTATTGAAGAAAAAAATCTGGTAATCCACCAATGCCGACTTATGGAACCACACTTTGCGATCAAAAATCTCCTGCAAAATCAAAAAAGGCTTCAATGAACCATGCTTCCGATAACTCACCACAGCTAAAAAGAAGAAAGCCAGCGCAATAGAAGAAATCAAATACAACCAATTCAATCGCGAATCAAAGTGAGTAAAACGATTTACAAACGCTTCCCACGCAGGCTGGATATGTTCTTGGACTTTATTCACAGGACAAAAATAAGGGTTTTGAATTCGGAATGCGGAATTCGGAATTCGGAATTGAAGAAAATACCGGGAATGTGGGAGGGGATTTTTTGAATGATGAATGATGAATGAAAAATGAACAATGAAGAATGAAAAATGAAGAATTTGGGCTGGCTCAACTTCCTTCGCGATACTTTGCGACTCCTTTGCGCAACTTCGCGAAACAAAAACTCCTTGCTCGTAATACTCCTTTACTCGAAATACTCGAAATACTCCAAACACTGTCTACTTGGAACTTGGAACTAACATTCATAAATCAAAAAAAAACGGCAAGATCTCTCTCACCGTTTTTCACTATTAAACTAAACTAATCTACTTATGAAACTTGCTCTTCTTCTGCAGTGATGGGTTTTCTGAAGACGATTGAGTCGTCGAATACATCCATCACTACGTTGTTTTCTCTGTCTATGGTGCCTGCGAGCAGTTGTTTGGACAATTCGTTTAGAACTGACTTTTGAATCACTCTTTTCACAGGTCTGGCTCCGAATTGTGGGTCGTACCCTACTGTTGCAATCCAATTCAGTGCTTCTTCTGTTGGCACCAGTTTTACTCCTTTTTCTTTCAGATCTTTTACTAATCTGTTTATATGAATATCCACGATCTGTCTCACATTCTCCTTGCTAAGTGGTGTAAACATGATCGTTTCATCTATACGATTCAGGAATTCAGGTCGGATTCTGGCTTTAAGCATTTCGAATACCATGGCTTTGGTCTTTTCAAATACTTCATGCTCCTCTCCTGCTTTCAGTTTGTCGTAGTTTTCCATGATCAGGTCAGACCCCATGTTGGAAGTCATGATGATGATGGTGTTTTTGAAGTTCACAACTCTACCCTTGTTATCCGTCAATCGCCCGTCATCCAATACTTGTAGCAAGATATTAAACACATCTGGATGCGCTTTTTCGATTTCGTCTAACAAAACGATGGAGTAAGGTTTTCTTCTCACCGCTTCCGTTAATTGTCCGCCTTCATCGTATCCCACATATCCTGGAGGTGCTCCTACCAATCTAGACACCGAGTGTTTTTCCTGGTATTCACTCATGTCGATCCGTGTCATCATGTTCTCGTCGTTGAACAAGAAGGAAGCCAGTGTTTTGGCTAATTCTGTTTTACCGACACCCGTTGTACCCAAGAATATGAACGAACCGATAGGCTTTTTCTCATCGGCCAAACCAGCTCTCGATCTTCTCACGGCATCCGAAAGTACTGCGATAGCTTCTTCCTGACCAACTACTCTTTCAGAAAGAACCTCTTCCAATCTCAAGAGTTTTTGCTTTTCAGACTCCATCATTCGGCTCACCGGAATACCCGTCCATTTCGAAACGACATCTGCAATTTCTTCCGCATCGACCTCCTCTTTGATCATTTTGGAATCTTTCTGCATATCGGCCAACTTTCCTTTGAGTTTTTCCAGATTCTCTTCCGCTTCCTTGATCTTTCCATAACGCAATTCCGCTACTTTTCCGAAATCACCAGATCTTTCCGCTTGTTCGGCTTGCAGTTTGTACTCTTCAATATCCTCTTTGTTCGCCTGAATATTGTCCATCACTGACTTTTCCGCTTCCCATTTGGCTTTGAAAGAATCTCTTTTTTCCTGCAGATTCGCTAATTCCTCGTTGATGGAAGACAATTTCTTTTCATCTTTCTCTCTTTTAATCGCTTCCTTTTCGATTTCCAACTGCATGATTTTTCTGTCCAACTCATCCAATTCTTCCGGCTTGGAATTGATCTCCATTCTTAGTTTGGAAGCCGCTTCATCAATCAAGTCGATGGCTTTATCTGGCAAATGTCTTTCTGTGATATATCTCTGAGAAAGCTCTACCGCCGCAATGATTGCTGCATCCTTAATCAAAACCTTGTGGTGATTCTCATATTTTTCTTTGATTCCTCTCAAAATCGAAATCGCATCTTCTTGATCTGGCTCATCAACCATCACAGTCTGGAATCTTCTCACCAAAGCCTTGTCTTTTTCAAAATACTTTTGGTATTCATCCAAAGTCGTTGCTCCTACCGCTCTTAGTTCTCCTCTGGCCAAAGCCGGTTTAAGAATATTTGCCGCATCCATGGCTCCCTCTCCACCTCCAGCGCCAATCAGCGTATGAATCTCATCAATAAAGAGAATGATTTCTCCATCCGAATTAATCACTTCCTTCACAACTGATTTCAGTCTTTCTTCAAATTCTCCTTTGTATTTTGCTCCGGCTACCAAGGCTCCCATGTCAAGTGAAAACACTTTTTTATTTTGCAGGTTTTCCGGCACGTCGCCCGACACAATTCTGTGGGCAATTCCTTCTGCGATGGCTGTTTTACCAACTCCTGGTTCACCAATCAAAATAGGGTTGTTTTTCGTTCTTCTAGTTAAGATTTGCAACACCCTTCTAATCTCCTCATCTCTTCCGATCACTGGATCCAACTTCCCATTGGCCGCCATTTCGTTTAGGTTTTTGGCGTATTTCTCCAACGACTTGTAGTTTTCATCCGAAGTTCTCGAATTTACCTTGTCTCCATTTCTCAAATCCATAATTGCTTCTTTTACATTTTTAGTGGTTAGTCCGTTGTCTTTCAATAACTGAGAAACCTGATCGCTCTCTTTCACTAAAGACATCAATAATAATTCTATTGAAACAAATTCATCTCCAAATTCCTTCATCAATCCGAAGGCTCCGTTAATGACTTTATTCAAATTTTGTGAGATGTAAATATTCCCTCCGCTCACTTTTGGGTAGGATTCAATAATCTTATCCAAGGCCATGAAAACGGCAGCATTATTTACTCCCATTTTGTTAAAGATAAAGGAAAGAACATTATCATCTACTTCCTTCATTCCCTTCAACAAATGTCCTGGCTCAATCGCCTGATTTCCATTTTCCTGCGCGAGCATTTGCGCTTTCTGAATGGCTTCAGTTGATTTGATGGTTAACTTGTCTATATCCATTTTGTTGCTTTTATTAATTCTTTCTTGTTAAAGCGAACAATTCATGTTCCAATACGCAAAAACCTGATTTTTCCAGCCATTTTGACATTAGATTTGTTTACTCTCTGACATAATTACCGAACTCATCATAAAAACACTCAAATTTTGTCTGAATTTTGAAGACTAAAAACACCACCTATTTCCAATTAAATACTATTTTTGCTTTCCCGTGAAAAAGAGTATACATTCCATATTCAACCTTAAAACTGGCTTGATCTTTCTCGCCTTTTGTGTTATTGGACTATCCTTTTCGCAAAACAAGTTAAGCTACGGACATCTTCCTTATAAGAATTTCCCAAGAAACGTCTATAACAGTCAGCAACAAAATTTCGGGATTGTCGAAACGGACGATCATACCATGGTATTTGCCAATAAAAATGTGATCCTCGAATTTGATGGGAATACATGGAGTAAAATAACTGTAGAGCAAGACTCCTCCATCAGTCCGAAATCAGTCTACAAAACTACTAGTGGTCAAATTTTGGTTGGTTGCGATGATGCCTTTGGTTATCTCGAGTTTACCGAAAAAGGGGGGAAAGAATTCAAATTTTTATCGAAACCGGAAGACCGAGATCTTATTGGGAAAATTTGGAATATTTATGGAAATGAAGATGAATACTATTTCATTGGAGAAAAGGCCATTTTTGTATACAGAGAAA
Source organism: Crocinitomicaceae bacterium (assembly GCA_041392305.1). Classification (GTDB taxonomy): domain Bacteria; phylum Bacteroidota; class Bacteroidia; order Flavobacteriales_D; family Crocinitomicaceae; genus JAGQYP01. The sequence continues at coordinate 137,336 of JAWKMJ010000007.1, read as the reverse complement.
ACCAACCCATTGAAACGGTACCCTATCCTGAAGATTATGCGATTGATAATTCGAGTCAAATCAATAAAAATTTATTCATCTCAGTTGTAAAGAAAGAAACTGGAAATAAAACAAAAGTATTTAGCCATCTTTTATTCAATACGAAAACTAAGAAATTCGATACGTTCCTTCCCAAGATTCCTGAATTTCAGGAATTACTAGCAGTCAAATTTATAACTCCTTGGAAGGACGATAAACACTACCTGGCTATTACCCAAACTGGAAAAGCTTATTCAATCAACTTTGTGACCAATAATCTTGCCCCTCTTGATGTTTTCAAAATGGGAAAAGAAGATGTTTTGATTCACATCAACAATCAAAATGGCTTGATTTTATTTTCCACAGAAAAATCTGGTGTATTCGTCTTCGATCAATTGGGAATGCTGATTAGACAAATTAACGACAAAGATGGATTGATTGACAATAGTGTGAATTTCTCCTACGTGGATCGACAAAACAACCTTTGGTGTTCCACTATGAACGGCATCTCTTTGATTGAACTTTCTTCACCTGTAAGTTTCTTTGGGAAGAATGATGGATTGATTTCTAAGTTGGAAGATATTGTTTCCTTCGATGAAGGAATTTATATTGCGTCAACAGCAGACATGAATCGATTGAACCGAATGGAACCAAGAGGTAAATTCGCGGGGATTGGATTTGGTCAACCCAGCTACAATTTCGAAAAGATTCACATAGATGGAGAGGAAAAATTGTTGATCGTTGGATACGATGGTATTTATTCGATGAACAAAGAATTACAGAGACGAATTGAAATCCCTAACCTTTATGCTTGGAAAATAATCCAGAGCAAGATTGATTCAAATAGAATTTACATTGGTACAGAAACTGACGGTGTTGCCAGTGCATATTGGGATGGCAACAACTTCAAACTCGAAACTTTTTATCCCAACACAGGTGAATTGATTCGTTCCATGGTAGAATACAAAGGTACGGTGTATTATGGTCTTAGTAACATAGGATTGGCTCGTTTGGATACTTCTAAAAATCAGGAAGATAATATTGTGCCCGGAATTGATTCGGATGACTTGAAAGACTTCTCTTTAGCCATTTTCAAAGATCGTTTATACGTTGGAACTACAGATGGACTTTATTATTTGTCTGATGACGGAACTCAATTGCTTCCATTTGAACAGTTCAATTTAGTTGAAAAAAACTTGTATGTGCATCGAGTTTTCAGTGAGGGTAACAGGAGGCTTTGGGTAGTTCTTTTTTACAATAGCGATAGCGAAGATGAATATCCAGTCTTCGGCTACTTGGAGCCAAATAATGAAGGTGAATGGAAATTTGTAACGGCTCCATTTAGATATTTTTCCGATGATATTGTTCAAGGACTTGTAAAAGATGAAAATGGGAATGTCTGGTTAGGTGCAGATGCACAAACTTATGTAGTTGACCTTGCCCAGTTAGAAAAAGTTCAGGGGAATTTTAAAATCAATATTACCAAGTTTACGGTTGCCGGACAAGAAAGTGCTTTCGAGAATTTCAATCATTTTGAAGGAAATATTCCATTTGTAGAATACGCTAACAACACTGTGCGAGTTGAAGCCAGTGCACAAAGTTACTATGGTGGAGCAAATAACCAGTTCCGATTCAGACAAAAAGGAGGATCGTGGTCAGAATGGTCAGACATTAATTGGAAAGAATATCAAAATTTAAGTGAAGGAGCGTATACGATTGATATTCAGGCTAAAGATTACTATGGCAATGAAAGTGAGGTCATTTCTATAACTTTCACTATTCTGCCCCCTTGGTATAGAACCTGGTGGGCCTATGTTCTTTATGTTATTGGTGCCATCGGTATTATCTATGGTTTAATCATGCTCTCACTAAATAGAGTGAAGCAGCAGAAAAAACGACTTGAAGCGATTGTTAAAGAAAGAACTGCTGAAATTGCTAAGCAAAATGAGGTACTTGCTGAACAAAAAGATGAAATTGAACTGAAAAACCAGGATATTCTAGACAGTATCAAGTATGCCAAAAGAATACAAGATTCGATACTTCCTCCTGAAGAGAGACTGAACACTATGTTCACGGATTACTTTGTTCTGTTTAAACCTAAAGACATTGTATCTGGCGACTTCTATTGGGCGGAAAAAATTGACGGTAAATCTTTATTTGCTGCGGTAGACTGCACAGGTCACGGAGTACCAGGTGCCATGGTGTCTGTTGTTGGAAATAATGGTCTGAACCGATCCGTAAAAGAATTCAACTTAAGAAGTCCTGGAGCAATTCTAGATCAATTAAGAGAAATCGTAATTGAAGCCTTCAACGCACAGAACAATATGGACGTAAAGGACGGAATGGACATTGCTTTGTGTTCTATTGATTACGAAAACTTGAAACTAGAGTATTCTGGAGCTAACAATCCATGTGTAATTATTCGAGACGGAGAAATCATTGAAACGCGTCCAGACAAGCAACCTATTGGGCAATTCATCAATAAAACACCATTTACAAATACCGTAGTGGATCTTCAAAAAGGAGATACGATTTATGTTTATTCCGATGGATATGTAGATCAATTTGGTGGAGACAAAGGAAAGAAATTGAAATCTCGTCCATTTAAAAATCTATTGTTGACTATTCAGGACTTACCGATGGATCGACAAAGAGAAAAACTTGACAACCTATTTGAAGAGTGGAGAGGCAATTATGAACAAATAGATGACGTTTGTGTTTTTGGAGTAAAAATCTAATAGTGGATGAAACTACTTAAGCAAGTACTTAAATATTGGAAAACAATCGTAATCTCCACGGAAATTGTCCTCATGATTTATTTTGCCTCCGGAATAGTGAGCAATGATGGAGTTTCTGGTACAAATTTTATTAGCACAATTGTTTTTCTTTCAGCTTTATTGAACACTTTTTTCCTCATTATTTTCCTTCAATATTCAGACGGAACTTTTATTTTACTGAATAAAATTGGGCGCTTTCTTTCGATTATCAACTTCATTTATACTACCATGGTATTTAGCGATACCTTGAGTGTTTCTGTACATTGGATTCCTGCTTTTATGTCCTCTTTATTTATGGCTGGTCTAGCCTTACAGTTTTATATTGGACTTGGAAGCCTTTCTAGGTTGAAATACGCCTGGCTTTTCAGAATCAATTCATTCATTATTATTCTTATTACTTTCTACGGAATATTCCTTCTCTTATTGAAAACAGAGCAAGGAAAGTTTTTTGATATCTTTTACTACGGTATTGCACTTGTCTTTCTTTTAAGTTTGATTTCAAACCTGATTAATTTCAAGTCGCATCATCAAGTAGTAAAAAATTAATTTATTCCAGATACGAACCCACAAATTTTAAACGGGGTTTCCAATATGAATTTCCCAAAATATCGGTTTCAACAATTCCCTGACTTGTAGAGGCATGAATCATGATGGGTTTGCCATTTTCATTGGAGACTATTATTCCAACGTGATTGACCCCTCCTCCACTGCTAAAAAATACCAAATCCCCTACTTTAGCATCCTTCAACTTGACTTTTTTAGCACTTGCATGCTGATCCGCTGCTCTTCGGGGTAATTCGATATTAAAATTTTTATAGACGTATGAGGTGAATCCGGAACAATCAAACCCTTTTTTGTCCGTACCCCCATATTTGTATTTAATACCAATCAAACTTTTCGAAAATTTAATAAGATCTAGTCTTTTTTTATCCAAACTACCTTCTTTAAAATCTTTATTTGAAGGTACTTCTGCAATTTCCTTTTCCTGAACAACAATATTATCCACATTATCAAAATGGGTCAGTAATAGCTCTGAAATCTGATTTGATAAGGCAACCTCTCCACTTTGTTTCAAGTCCTCATTCCACATAGTCAAATCTTGTTTCAGCTCAATTATTTCGTGAATATGCGCATCAAATACCCGATTCCCATTATCCAACTTTCTAAAATACTCCCACAATTGAATCGCCTCATTTATAGCTGTTTTGTTCCTTTTTCTATACTGTTTATTCTGACTTAGCTGAAGCAAAACCATCGACTTATAAAAGGAAGGAACAACCGTATAATCATAATCGGGATTGTCGAGAAGCTTATTGGCCTTTCTAAGCACAATTTTATAATGCTCTTGGTCATAGTACATTTCGAGCATATCCAGATTTTTTTCTTGAGCAGTAAGATGAAGTCCTGATATTGCAAGAACTAAGGTTAAAAGTAGTTTCCATTTCATATCAACAAATTTCGGCGAAACAGAACAAGAAGAAAATAGGAGTCTTAAAAATCTATAAACAGGAAAATGTGAGTATTATTCAATCACAATTTTCTTGCCTAATAGATATCCCTCAGCATTAATCTGTAAATAATACAATCCGCTGGGCAAATCTTTTAAATCGAGGTTTTTCTTAACTTCATTATTGACCTGCAAATTAAAAATAAGTGCTCCGGTATTTGAATACAATTGGATTGAGTAGGACGTCAATTCAGGAGAAAACAAATGAAGCTCTCCATTTGTGGGATTAGGATAAACCAAAAATTTATTCAATCCCAAAGAATTCTCTTCGATTTCCGCAACACAAGGAGGATATGTCCCAAAAAGAGTCAAAACTCCCGAACCTGCAGGATCCAATAAAGGCTGTAATGCATCTCCCCCAACCCCTGTATTTGAATTCCAGTTGTAGGACATTTTCCCATATAAATCCGGAGAAGTTGGTGAAGAGCAACTGGCTCCCCCTCCGGTTAGTTGGCCCACAACATTTCCTTGAAAATTAAACAGAGGGCATCCAGACGATCCCCCTTCTGTAACTCCATGACCGTTAACGGTGGCAACCCAGCTCACACTCCAGTGCGAACCAGAAGCTGTTCCATATTGATCTGTTGTTGTTGGAGAAGTATAAGTTGAAATCTTTTTATAATCTCCCGAGGGATGATGCATTGAGACCCCATTTGGCGATGAAGAATTATACGCATCCCAACCCGCGTAATAAACATTATACTCCCAAGGAATTGGCGTATTCATCTCAACCAACATAAAATCAGATCCGTGATCTCCTCCTCCATCTTGACTATTCCCTAGCATACTACAACCCAAAACCTGATCATTTTCTATGGTTCCTCCTCCACATTGCGAGCGCTCGTAATTAAAATAGAAAATATAATTATCAAGATCATTCTGAGTTGGGTTCGAAAAGCCATTTCCGAGTCCGCAATGCCATGCAGTTAAAATCAAAGGGCGACAATCCTGATTAGTATTATTCATCAAAGTTCCAGAACACCAGCCTAACCAACCTCCTTTATAGGTTTTTATTCTTACGACCGCCTTTTTCTGATCATTGAAATTATTCCCTTCGGCACAATTTACATCCACATTACAGGCACCAGAAGACTTCAATAAATGCTGTGGCATCATATACATATAACCCAAGGAAGAAACTGTGAAATGTGTTTGACCAGCAACTGCAGCGGGTTCGTATAACTCAAAAATTAATTCTTCTCCAGGAAGATCATCATGTGTAAAGCGACCTCTAACTCCAAAAGATTGCGAATCGAATGCCCCTCGGAGTTCTGATTTATCTGGAGTATAAACATGGAAGAAAGCTCCTTTCGGAATAGATACATCTTCTAGATAAATTGAAGTAGCCACCGCATTTGGAGCTTGAAAACGCATGATCCAGATTCGCCCTCCATCAGTTAAATCAATCCATTCTCCAGTTTCTTCTATCGATAAATTAACCGGTTTTGTAAGTCCCGAACGCATCCAATTAGATTCCGACAATTGGTCTTCCTGAAACAAACCCTCTACATCAATTGCTTCACCTTGATAAATGGGCAAGGATGCATAATCCAAATTCTTTAATTCATAAGATTTGGGTAGCGCCTTAAAACTAATCTGAGCAATAGTTTCAAAAGCAATCAATGAAAGTAAAATGAAACCTAGTATTCTATTCATAGCTCAAATATAAACGGAATTCATGAATCAAGGGTTGAGTAGAGTCGATCAAATTTGATGAATAATAAACTAATCAAAGCGCGAATACGAAAGGAATTCCAAAGGAAATGGCTATTTTTGTCCAAAATTTTAGAGAAATGAGTAAAGTAGAAATCAAAACAAACAAAGGCAAAATGATTGCCGAACTATATGATAAAGACACTCCTGGAACAGTAGCAAACTTTAAAAAATTAGCTTCTGAAGGGTTTTACAATGGTTTAACTTGGCACAGAGTCATTCCTGATTTTGTTATTCAAGGAGGATGTCCGAACGGCACAGGAGCAGGTGGACCAGGTTACACAATCGATTGCGAAACTCAAGGAGACAACCAATATCATGATAGAGGAGTGCTTTCTATGGCACATGCTGGACCGAATACTGGAGGCTCTCAATTCTTCATTTGTCATTCAAGAAACAATACCTCACATTTGGACGGACACCACACTTGTTTCGGTAAAGTAATTGAAGGTGTGGAGGTAGTAGATGATATCAGAGAAGGAGACGCAATTGAATCGATTACGGTTATTGAAGAATAACCTCAAATCTATACTTTTTGTTGGTTTTTTGGTTATCATCAAAGAAAATCAGAAAATGATTGAAATTATTTGAACAAAGATTATAGGATTCAATTTATTTTTCGTAATATTGCACCCTCATTTTTGGGAAATAAGAACTTTATATATAAAAAATGGACTTTGTAAGAGAATTAACGAAAGAACTTGTTGAAGTAAAAGAATGGCCTGATTTCAGTGCGGGAGATACGATCACTGTAACTTACAAGATCAAAGAAGGAGAGAAGGAAAGACTTCAGAGTTTTCAGGGGGTTGTGATCCAAAGAAAAGGAACTGGAGCTACTGAAACTTTTACGATCAGAAAAATCTCTAACAACATTGGAGTGGAGAGAATTTTCCCATTGGCATCACCGTTTCTTGAAGAAATTAAGATCAACAAAAAAGGTGCTGTTAGAAGAGCAAGAATTTTCTACTTCAGAGAAAGAAGAGGGAAATCTGCAAGAATTAGAGAAAAGAAGTCATTCGCGAAATAATTCAAGCGAATTTCAAGATATGGAAAAGGGAGTCGAAATGGCTTCCTTTTTTTGTTTAAAACTCCTCGTAATTTTTACTAAAAACGCTCACGGATAATCAAATTTCTATTAATTTTATATTTTAATTGATCCGAATGGTTACTGACAAATTACAGGAAACTGTTAAGAATATTTTTTCCGCTTATCTTGAAAAAAACGGGCACCGTAAAACACCCGAACGATTCGCCATACTTGAAGAGATCTACAATTACAATGGTCACTTTGATATTGAATCCCTGTATATTTTAATGAAAAACCAGAATTACCGTGTATCTAGAGCAACTTTGTACAATACCATTGAGCTTTTACTAGCTTGTAATTTGGTTCAAAAACATCAGTTCGGAAAAAACATAGCACAATTTGAGAAGTCGCACGGATCCAAACAACATGACCATATTGTGATCACGGATACTGGAGAAGTAATTGAATTTTGCGACCCGAGAATAGAAAAAATCAAATCCATGGTAGAGGAAGTGTTTGATATCAAAGTATTGCATCATTCACTTTATTTCTATGCTGAAAAATCAAAGAAAAAAGACAAATCCGAATGAATTTCGAGGTTCGAAAAGAAATATCAGGTGACCTGATTTTATTCAAGGTTGCAGGGAAAATCCTTTCTCATCAGGAAGTTGAAGAGATGGATGAAATGATTTATGAAGCGATCGATGACTTCGATGAAAAACCAAAAATCATTCTGGATCTCAGAGATTTGCAACATACGAATAGCACAGGATTAAACCACTTTATTCGGTATTTCACAAAATGCAGAAATAAGGGAGGAGAATTGGTGATGATGAATTTGACACCACCAGTTTTAAAGTTATTGGAAATCACAAAATTAATTGATGTATTTACTGTGGCTCAAAACATTGGAGAAGCCAATCAGATACTTAATGAACTATAAAAATGAAAGTAGACGTATTATTAGGACTACAATGGGGAGATGAAGGAAAAGGTAAAATCGTAGATGTTTTAACCCCAAATTACGATATCATTGCTCGTTTTCAAGGCGGACCAAATGCCGGACACACGTTGATCTTCGAAGGAAGTAAGCACGTGTTACATACCATTCCCTCTGGAGTTTTCCATGATGGTATCATGAATGTTGTTGGAAATGGTGTGGTCATCGACCCTTGTATTTTCAAAGAAGAAATCAAAAAGTTGGTGGATAAAGGAGTAAATATTGAGAAAAATCTATTGATCTCTAAGAAAGCTCACTTGATCCTTCCAAGTCACAGACTATTGGATGCCGCTTCAGAACAATCCAAAGGAAAGAATAAGATTGGTTCTACATTGAAAGGAATTGGACCAACTTACATGGACAAAACAGGAAGAAACGGCTTGAGAGTTGGAGATATTTTAAGTCCGAATTTCAAAGAGAAATATGACAAACTGGTTGAAAAACACACCAATATTTTGAATCACTATGATGATTTTGAATACAATCTTGCTGAATTGGAAGGAGATTGGTTTTCTGCTATTGAAGACTTGAAAAAACTTCAGTTTATTGATAGTGAGCACTACATCAACAATGCGATGAAAGCCAATAAGAGAATTCTTGCTGAAGGAGCTCAGGGTACTTTATTAGACATCGATTTCGGAACTTATCCGTATGTGACTTCTTCAAATACGGTTACCGCAGGTACTTGTACAGGATTGGGTGTAGCTCCAAATAAAATTGAAAAAGTAATCGGAATTTTCAAAGCTTACTGTACGCGAGTGGGTTCAGGACCCTTCCCTACTGAGCTAGAAGACGAAGATGGAGAAAAAATTAGACAAGAAGGAAAAGAATTTGGCGCTACCACTGGTCGTCCAAGAAGATGTGGATGGATTGATCTTCCTGCCTTGAAATATGCTATTACCATCAACGGAGTTACTGAATTGTCCATGATGAAAGCAGATGTTTTGGGTTGTTTCGAAACAATCAAAGTTTGTACACACTACGAAATCGATGGTGAGAGAATTGACTATTTCCCTTTCGATATCAACGATGTAGAGATTACACCAATTTACGAAGAAGTGAAGGGATGGAACTGTGATTTGACTCAGTTGACGAATCTTCATGATGCTCCTTCAGAATTATTGAATTACATTTTATACTTAGAAGACCAATTAAACGTTCCTATTACCGTAGTTTCGGTTGGACCAGACAGAAAACAAACCTTACACCGCAAAAGTTCGTTGAATGCTTAAGCAGTAATTGGTTTCGTGGTTTGGATTGCGAGCTAAGTGAAAATTTGAAAGCAAAATCTTACATATTGAATTATGCGCTGTTGATTGGCGCATTTTTTTTAAGTCTGCATTCATGGACTCAAGGGCTCGACACTTTGAACACCGACAAAGTAGAATTCCTTGGTTCCGGTTCTGTTCGTATCGATGGAAGTCGAGGGGCTCAAATTCTGGAAGATGACGTGCGTTTTCGTTATGACACGCTCCTCTTTCGCTGTGATTCGCTGATCATTTATTCTTCCAAAAACACTTTCTTTGGATACGGAAATGTGCATGCAACCAACCAAAAATCGTTCAATTTGACATCAGACTCCATGCATGTCTATCAAGACAAAAAGATAGCGCATGTTTACGGAAATGTTCGACTACAAGATAGTTCATATATAATGACAACAGATAGTCTACATTACAACACAGAAGAAAAGTACGCCTATTACCTTAATAATGGAACGATTGTAAACATTGAAAACAATGAAATTATCACTAGTAAAAGAGGATATTACTATCCTGATAGTAGATCCTTCTTTTTCAAAGGAGATGTGGTTATTGAAAATCCAAATTATTTGGTAAAATCTGATACTTTGAATGTTTTGGGTGAAGAAAATACGGCCTATTTTTTTGGACCGACTAAAATTTTTAAAGAGAAATCTTTTGTGTATTGCGAAAACGGATTTTACAACTCAGAAACGGAAATTGCACAATTCAAAGAAAACGCAATTATCATTCATGAAGGTACCGAAATCAGAGCCGATAGTATTTATTTCAACATGAAGGATGAGATTGCTAAGGGATTTAAAAATGTCATTGTTATTGACACGGCAAATAAAAGTATTTTCCATGGTGATTATTTGTACACTGATCAGAAAAAGGAATATGCTCTGATGACTGAGGATCCATTAGTGATGCAATACGACGAGAAAGACACACTTTTTATTACTGCGGACACCATTGTCACCTACAAAGACAGTTCTCAAAAGGCCATAATCAATGGGTTCTATCATGTAGCTTTTTTGAATTCTGATTTTCAAGGGAAATGTGATTCTTTATACTACAGTGAAAAAGATTCGTTATTGAATATGTACAAAGATCCTATTTTGTGGCAAGAAGACAATCAAATCACAGGGGACACAATCATTATCCGAACTTTTGACAGTAAAATTGATAAAATGGATATTTATTCCAATGCTTTTATCATTACCTATATTGATTCCGTGTTTTACAATCAGGTTTTTTCAAAAAATATGGAAGCATTTTTTGTTGAAAGTGAATTAGATCGGGTACATGCAATTGGAAACGGAATGACACTCTACTACCCTTTAGAAGAAGAAAAGACTGATTCGCTAAGAATACGTACAATAAAAGGAATGAATCGCATTTTTTGTAAGGATATTCTTTTGCAAATGAAAGAGAAAGATATCGACAAGATAACATTTTACGACAAGCCTGATGGAAAATACTATCCAATGAATCAATTGAAACTAGATGAAATGCGATTAAGAGGTTTTAAATGGAGGGTAGCAGAAAGGCCTATGAGTGTGCATGATATCTATGAAAAAGCCAATCCTGAGAAATTCAATATTCAAGTAGAAACGGTTAAACTATTGACCAAGGAAGAAAAAGAGCAAAAAAAATCCTCCGCAAAAGCTGCAGAGGATCAATTACCTTTGATTATTTCGAAGCCCTAGTCTAGTACAACTGAGCTAAAATCTCATCTTCTGTGTGTTTTTCATCCAACAATCTGTTGATTTCGTTGAAATACTTCTCCACATCTGCAGAACTGAATCCAAGAGCGATTCCAAACTTCTTCAATAAGTTAATCTCTGCATCCGCCAAAATACCGTCTGCTTTGATCACTTCAATAAAGTTGATGTATCTCACAATTCTCTCTTCTTTTCCAAATGGAGGGTAAGTTGGATATTTCTCTGGATTCTTCTTGATATCGCTAATTTGCTCGTTAGACAAACCGATTTTTTTCCCGATTTCATCTAAAATTGCTTCTTCCTTCGCATCAATGCTTCCGTCTGCTCTGGCTAATAAAAGTAGGTTTCTATAATGACCTTTATTGTGTTTGTGAACTCCTGATTCGTATAATTCTGAAATTGACATTTTTTCTTGATTTTATGATTTTATGATTTTATGACATTATGATAGAGGTCAGAAAATCAGTTTTCAAATTTCACGCAAAAGTAATGAATTTTTGATTTTATGACATTACGATATTATGATTTTATGAGTTCCTGTAATACTATCCCGAACTTCCAATCTTCAAATCATCAAATTTTCAAATCTTCAAATAGTCAAAACTCATACCCAATCTCCGCCAAAAACAACCCCTCCGGCGGCATGGACGTTCCGGCTGCTCCCCTATTCTTTTCTTCGATTACCTGGGTGAATTCTTCTAGAGTCATTTTGTGTTGACCTACTTCTATGAGTGTTCCTACCACAGCTCTTACCATATTTCTTAAGAAACGATCAGCTGTTATGGTGAATTTGAATTGATTTGCTCCGATTTGTTCCCATTTGGCTTGGGTTACTTTGCAGATGGTTGTTTTATTATCGGAACCTGTTTTACTGAAGGAAGCGAAATCATCATATTTCAACAGGATCTCCCCTGCTTGATTCATCAATTCGAGGTCTAGTTTATGCTTGAATTCGGTCGAAAAACGTTTCGAAAACGGATCTTTTTCAGTATGAATAAAATAGTGATAAGTCCTATAAGTAGCGTCAAATCGAGCATGCAGATCATCTTTCACTTCAAAAACATCAAAAACACTGATGGCATCATCTAATATGCAGTTCAACTTAAAAACAAACTGTTTGATATTGGAAATCGCTTCCATTTCGAAGTGGGCGTAGAAAGAAGATGCATGTACTCCGGCATCCGTCCGACCACAGCCTACCACTTCCACTGCTCGATTGGAGTTCAGTTTTGTTAGTGCATTTTGTAAATTTTCTTGCACGGAAGGACCATTGGGTTGAATTTGCCAACCGACATAATCCGTTCCATCGTAAGCGATATGTATAAAATATCTAGGCATTTAAGTCTGCAAATTCGGGAATTTCTTCGAAAAACTGAATTCCGTTTTCATCTACCTGACAAGCAAAGTGCTGAATTCCGTTTGACATGATCAAATATTTCACCTGTAATTGACTGTTGTAAGCCGCAATTTGGTGAAAAGTTTTTTCAGTGATCTCAATATCTGGCGCTTTGAATTCGATCAAAAGCATGGGTTCGCCCGCCGAATCGTGTACCAGCGCATCAAATCGTTTGTTTTTCTTATTTACTTTGATGAGTTTTTCCAGGGCAATCAACCCTTTCGGAAAGCCTTTCTCCTCTACCAAATAGCGCAAGAAATTTTGTCTGACCCACTCTTCAGGCGTGCAAACGATGTGTTTTTTCCGGAAATCATCCCAAATGGTAATTCCAGCTTCATTGCTGTCTATTCGGAATTCGTATTCGGGTAAATTGAGAGCTGTCAACAAAATGCAATTATTTCACACAAAATTAGCCAATATTACTAATTTTGAAAGCCCATGGAGCATACCAAAATCATAAAGGACATTCAGTCGGGAAAAATTGCACCGGTTTACCTTTTACACGGGGATGAACCGTATTATATCGACCTTATTTCTAAGACAATCGAAAAGAACGCTTTACAAGATCACGAAAGAGATTTTAACGAGTTTATTTTCTACGGAAAAGATGCCGATATCGAGCAAGTCATTGCCTCTGCAAAGGAATTCCCTATGATGGCAGAAAGAAAATTGGTAGTGATTCGAGAAGCTCAGGGTCTGCATGCCAGCACCCATGAAAAATTGGAATTGTACTGTAACAACCCTGTCAACACAACGGTTTTGGTGCTCGATTTCAAAGGGAAAAAGATTGCCAAAAACACGAAATTCTACAAAGCAGCAGCCAAAGCAGGAATCGTTTTTGAGTCGGTAGGCATACCCGATTACAAAATTCCAGGATGGATCAAAGATTATTGTAATGGGAAGAACCTGAAAATTGACGACAAATCGACATTTCTACTATCCGAAAACCTGGGAACAGATTTGAGTCGGATAGTGAATGAGCTTGAAAAACTGACCATTATTGTAGACGACGGACACACCATTACTCCTGAAATCATAGAAGAAAACATTGGGATTTCAAAGGATTACAATTTCTTTGAGCTGTCGAACGCCATAGCCGAAAGAAATGCAGAAAAAGCATCACGAATCGTCTATTATTTCGAAAAAAATCCAAAAGCGGGTCCGTTGACTGTTATTATCAGTAATATTTTCGGGACTTTCGAGAAAATTCTAAGAATTCACTTTTTAAAAGACAAATCGACGAATGCGGTGATGTCGTCTTTACGAGTTCCTCAGTTTATAGCCAAAAAATACATGAGTGCCGCCTCTTTCTACAATATGAAGAAATGTGCCCACAACATTGAGATTCTCATTGAATACGAGAAAAAATCTAAAGGTGTGGATGGAACGACGATGAAGCATGAGGAGTTGAAGGAGATGATTTTTCGATTGATGCATTGATTAATTCGGAATTGGGAATTCGGAATGCGTAATTGGGGAATTGGGATTGATTTTATGATTTTATGACTTTATGATTTCATGAAAAACTGGTAGTAGATTCAGTAGTAACCGATTCTGATAGTATTGAAGGTTAACAATTTATATTTGAATAGATGTTTTTATTTTCTTTAGCTGATTTATCTATGTTGATTTTCTTAGGGATTTTGATTCTAATGATGGTTTTCTGGAAATTATTAATCATTAATAAGGATAATAAAAGAGGTTGGAAATTTATCAATGCAACAGAGGGGAAGTTTATCTATTGTCAACGAATAGATCATAAATGGGCAAAATTAGAGCTTAATGGCAAGCGTTATGCTGAAGGCTTTCCGAGGCATATTTTATACATTGATGAAGATTGGAGCACTTACCCTGATTGGGTTCAGGAATATGAAGATCTCATAAAAGAAAGGCTAATCAGACGATTTAAAGAACCAGAATTCACTTTTGTAAATGAAAAAACAGGTGAAAAGCTGGAACTAAAGATGCATTTTTCAAATCTTCCTGATCAAAATTCAGAACTATTAGATAGTTAACCAAATTTATATTTTCAATTAAACGCATGTTAATCAAGAAAATAAATACATCAGGACAAATCAAAGAAATTGAGCTACTTGGTCGCGAAATCTGGACGGAGCACTACACTCCTATTATTGGGTTGGAGCAGGTGAATTATATGTTGGATAAGTTTCAGTCTGCCCGAGCCATTGCAGAGCAAATCGGAGAAGGTTATTCTTACTTCCAATTGATTGAAGAAGGAGAATTGATTGGGTACATGGCTATTCAGAAGCGCGAGGAGTCTTTGTTCTTGTCTAAGATCTATGTTCGTAAAGACCAGCGTGGGAAAGGTTTTGGAAGGCAGGCGATGGAATTTGTCTTTGATCAAGCCAAAGCGATGAATTGCGAGAAAGTGAATCTGACGGTGAACAAATACAACGAAGGATCGATCAAATCCTATGAAAAAATGGGCTTTGAGAATGTGGGAGATGCTGTTTTTGATATTGGGGAGGGGTTTGTGATGGATGATTATCTTTTTGAGTTTAGAGCTTTTTGAGTTTAGAGCTTTTTGAGTGTAGAGTTATTCGAATGTGGAGTTTTTCGAATGGGGAGTTTTTCGATTTTTTATTTGTATTACGCGAAGTTGCGCTAAGGAGGCGCTAAGTTTCGCGAAGGGGGATTGGATTCAACAACCACAGTATTGTTCAAGAAAATAGTTTCCTTTTTTGTTTCGTTTTAATTTATTGTGACAACCGACATCGTTTCCGGGACCATAGTAGGTTGAGTCTTTATACCAATAGTGTTTTGGCATTCCTCCCTTTTCATAAGGGTAATAAATTAACTTAGAAATAACGGAATAAAAGTTTTTGAAATCATCACAACTTGTCTCCAAAATACAAGCGTTTCCCGAATCATATTTGATGAAAGTGTAGGTTATCCCTGAAGAAAACCCCTGTTTCCATTGGGAATGTTCTGAATCCCCGAACTTTCCCTCAATCAATTGTTTTTCGGAAATACTATCATAATGTGTTACCAAATAATAATAAATCTCATCCATACTGTAATCTAGACCAACTGTATCAAATGATTGAAAAAAAGGATCCTTCTTTTTCAACTCCATGTATTCCAAAGATGGTTCCAAAAGACATTTTGATTCTTTTATTTCTACTAAAATTAGAGTATCAGTGCTACCAGAATCAATGGAATCCTCTTCTTTATTCTGAAATATCTCATGAGTCTGATTTTTATTTTCTTCTTGATTACAGGAAAACAACAAAAATAGAATTAGAATGAATTGAACTTTTTGCATAATGTATCCTTTGACCACTAAATAATGGAATCTGAAAGAACATCAATTCCTTTTTCTTGATCTTTGTAAACAGAATTTATTATTTGATTGAAAACTAAAATTATTCGAGTTACCCTTGAGTAGATTTTTATTATGCGAAGTTGCGCAAAGGAGGTGCTAAGTTTCGCGAAGGGTATTATTCTTCTATAAATTTGAGGCGGAGGTCTTTGATCCATCGGCCTTGGAACTCGATTTTGAGGATGTATTTTTCTGGTTTTTGATATCCAGAATAGGAATTCTCTATTTCTAAAATTTCTTCATTCCAATTTATCTTTGATTCCAATACATTATGTTCATGGTCAAATAAAAACCTAGCATTTGGAATCATAATTTGAAACAATTCTAATCCAAAATTCTCTTTGTCTTCTTTTGATTGAAATTCAATTTTCCTAAGAACATCATAGAAATTTTTATTTAATCTGTTTTCTGTTGTATCTCCTACATAACCACTTCTGGCGTCATATTCAAAGACAAAAAACATCCATGGACCCATATTATGAATATGAGAAGATTTTTTACCATAAAACACATTTAATTTCGGTTGATACTTATTAAGAGTTGGCAAGTCGGCTTCTTTTAGGTATTTATTTACTCCAATTTTGGATGTATCCATTTCATAAAAAAAGAATCGGTATCCTCTATATTTTTCGTAGTTCACAAACAAACCAAGAGTATCATTCAATTCATAAACATTTCGTTCCTTTTTTAAAATCATACTAATAATCCATTCTTCAGGGCTGTGTTTTCCTCTTAGAGAATTTATTAAGCTATGATCATAACATTCTAATGCAGATTCCCAGAATTGGTAAGGAATCCAGCCATTAACTGCATGAGAAGGTAAATACGGTAAAAGGATCCTAATTATTTTAAATGGGATAGAATCAAAAGTATTGTATAAGGAATAAACTTTTTCAATTCCATTGGAGTGAATGATTATTTCATACAAAGCCCCACTTTTGGAACATAAATCTGTTTCAACTATTTTTTCACTTCCAGGAGAAATCAGCTGTTTTATAGAATCAGTTGAGGAAGGTTTGAGTTTAACTATTAATTTTTCTTTTCTATAAATTGAATCATATCTGATCCTATCATTTTCTAACTGTTCTTTAAATTTACTCTTATGACCAACAATCCAATAATTTGCAATTAGAGTATCATTTTCTATGAGTAAAACAAGTTCTTCTTTTCCAAGTTGGGACCCTAAATAGTGTATTTTATATTCTAGCCATAAGTCAGCATTCGTTTGAGCAAGTGAGAACAAGGGAAATAATATGAATAGGATTCGGTACATAGATTTGGGTTTGATTTAAAGATAGTAAAAATACGGTATTCTATTCTTCTCTATTTTGAATCTCGGCAGTTCCCCAGTATTTAAGGATTTGGGAGCCGAATGGTGAAGTGGTTTTCACTTCAAATTCCCATTTTGTTTCGGAAATTACTTTATTGACTGCTGTTGGTTTAACGGATAACCAAGAAGGGATATCTATTCTAAGAAATTTTAGTCTTTTAAAATTGTAGGTCCACCCCTCTTCAATTTGTTTGATTTCAAATTCGAATTGGATTAGACCTTTTCTTTCAATAAAAAGTCCATTTTCCATTTTGGTTTGTGTCCAAAATCTCTTTTTAGCAAATTTTCTTCTCCACTGAATTTTTCCATTATTGGGAATGATTTCAAGTGTAAATCCACTTTTCTCTTTGCTTTTCGGAATGGCCATAAACAACCAGAAAAAGTAATTGACCGGACCAATTCCTCGTTCGGATTGAAAAGTTCCTTTTAAATGGACTTCTTTATTTCCCCCGTGAATGAGTTCAAAAAGTTGAGCTAATTTGTCTTTACTTTCCCCCATGGTTTGATTGTAGAAACCAGAATAGTTATGGTGATAAAAAAGGCTTGAACAATCATGGAAACACCAAGTTTGTCCTGTATTTTTTGAAATTCGGATAGTTCTGCTGCAGAATTAGCTTCTAAAATCCAAGGTCCCAAGAAAAAAAGGCCAAATAAGATTAATGCAGAACCCATAATCAACTTAAAAACAACCCATTTGTATTTGAAAAAACCCCAATTCGTTTTCCAAGAAATCCATAAACCGAAAAAGTAACAAGAAACAGAAGAAGGGACGATTATAAAGAGATCAATTTTCTCCATCAATTCACTATTGTTTCGAATAATTAACTCTTCACTACTTTGAGAAGTTAAAAGGTAAATCAAAATCACAGCTAAAACACTTCCAAACCAAATACAAGCTAATAAAACATGAATGGATTTGAGCCAAATAGAATGCTGAATTCCGAGGATTTTCAAATCTTCTTAATTAATAGGTTTAAGAGTTAAATGTAGGGAATTATTTGAAATTTTGTTCTAAGTGCTAAATGCTAAGTCCTAGATACTAGACATTGCCTTGTGTGATAGTCGAAGGTTACTAGATTCTTGTTTCGCGAGGTTGCGCTAAGGAGGCGCTAAGTATCGCAAAGAATGGATAGGAAATTACAATTAATCATTTTTCATTTTTAATTTTTCATTTTTAATTTTTCATTTTTAATTTTCATTCCCCAATTCAAGGAGAAATTCGTCGATTACATGTTTTTGTACGTGCGTCATGACTACAATTTTCCACCATTTCGGGTTTTGGTAGTTGTCGGCTACTAGATTGTATTTTTTGGCTAAATCTGTATTGAAATTTTTGGCTTTGGCTGTTATGATGTTCATGTAGGGATTGTAGTAGTATTCGATTCCGAGTTCTTCGTATTTGCTTGCTATGCGATCTCTTCTGTCGAGTAGTCTTTGGCAGTTGAATTTCCATCCTTCGTAGCCATAGGTCATCATAATCATCCAAACGGCTATGGCATTGGCTCCGGAGCGACTCCCACAAAAAGTAAAGTCAGTTCCATGCACATAGGAAGCATCTTCGGTTTGGGTGTAGTGAATCAGTCCTTTTCTGCATAGGAAGATTCCCGTTCCGTAAGGGGATTGTAGCATTTTGTGTCCGTCTACGCTGAACGACTCAATATGCGGATTCTCAAAGGACAGTTTGTTGTCTGGATTGGTAAATGGGTACATAAATCCCCCATAAGCCGCGTCCACATGTACTTTGAAATGTTCGGTATTGGCTTTGATTATTTCGATAATTGGATCCGGATCATCTACCGAACCAAACATTGTTGTGCTCATCGTAATGAAGGCAATCCAATATTTGATCTGCGGATTGGCTTGCATTTTTGCTTTTAAATCCTCTAAATCCCAAACACGGGTATTTTCATCTACTTGGATACAAACAGGCTTTAGAGATAGGATATTACAGGATTTATTGACCGAATAATGAGCATCTTCAGAAAAAAGTACTCCTATCTCTTCATTTTTGGCTCCGAATTCGGATTTGAACAAATTTCTGTAGATCCAAATCCCTTGAAAATTGGCTTCTGTCCCTCCACTGGCAACATAGCCATCTACGGAATTTGGTTGTGCTTTAAATACATCCGTGGCTAGCAATTCAATCAATTCTTTTTCAATTTCCTGAGTACCTGCAAAGAAAGGTTCAGACTCTCCCACCGTATGTATTCCAATATGATTCGGGTTGGCAATCATCGCAGATAAAAAAGGTGCATCTTTCAAGAAGGGCGCATCAAAATAGAACTGCTCCTGATCCAAATACGAAGCCGGAACCCCCAAAACTTTAGAGTTCATGTAATTATTATTCTTTCCAAGAGCATCAAAGACTCTCTTCGTAATTTCTTTATGTGATAATTTTTTCCAAGTCATGGTTTGGACTTTTTGATTTTTTGATTTTTTGATTTTTGGACATAAATCTCTCCCCTCTTGCTCACTTTTCTTGCTCACTTTTCTTGCTCACTTTTCTTGCTCACTTCTCTTGCTCTTGCTCTTGCTCTTGCTCTTGCTCTTGCTACCCACTCTTGCTCCCTACTCTTGCTCAAAACTCAATGCGGCAATATACATCCCTTCACATAGCCTACAAAATTTCCTTTTCTCAGTTCTGAATCTTGATGGATCAATGCGGGTCTGATGAATAGAAACATTCCCAACAAGAAAACAAAGACGGGAATGACCAATCTATATTTTCCAACAATTCTTTTCTTCATTTCTACACCGAATAATATGGCCAAAACCATAAGCGGAACCGTGCCCAGTCCAAACAAGAACATGTAGAGGGCAAATTCATAGAATTCTCCTAAAACCAAAGATGAAGCAATGGCTACGTAGACCAATCCGCAAGGAATTAAACCATTTAAAAAGCCCAAATAAAACAACGCTTCTAGACTGTTGGACTTAAACAAACTCCCTAAAGTTTTGCTGAAGTATTTGCTCTTCCAAATCAATCGGGACGAATTCTTTTCGAAATAGCGTAAAATGAATGGGAAAATTGCGAAAAGCATGATCACTATGCCCATGATCAAACTCACCGCGTCTTGAATCCCATAAAGCGTGGCTCCGATACCTAAAATTCCTGCAATGACTCCAAGAAGTATGTAAGTAACAATTCTTCCTGCCGAATAAAGTGCAATCCCAAAAGCTTTCCGTGATTTTGAAGACTTCCCTAGAGGCAAGGCCATGGCAATGGGTCCGCACATCAAAACACAGTGAAAACTACTTGCTAAACCTAAAAGTAATGCTGAAACATAGATCATCAATACGAAAGCGTTTTTTCCGTATAATACGATTTATCGCCTGATTTCCAAGAGATTTTTAGTTTGTAATTTCCTTTTTCGAGTTCGCTTTTAGGTATGTGAACCTTTTCTCCTTGAATAGGATATTTTCGATCCAATTTTGCACTTGAAGGTCTGTATACAAACAACTCTCCTTCATAGCTCCCTGTTTTAGGTAAATCCACTTGTATGAACTCATCGAGAACCAACACTTTAACCTCTTCATTTAAGCTTTTAAAATTGGTTTGCGCGTCGATATTGTCCTGGTGCTTTAATTCTTCTTCGTAGTATTCCTCAGACACTAAATCACCATCAAAGCTCAATGCTTGAAAGAGAAAGAACAAGATAAAACTCACAAATCCTGTCAATCCAATTGCTATACCCCAACCCCAGTTTAATTTCATCTATTTCGGACCTAAAAAACTAATTTCATATGTTTCCTCAAGTGTTCCGTTGGCAAAAACCTTGATATTCATTGGTGTTTTATGCCTTTGTAGCACACTTTTATCTGCTTTTATCATGATCTGACCATAGTAATGATCCCCTTTCGGAACAATGATTGAATCCCCAATAATATACAATTCGGCATCTACTCCATCAATTTCCAACTGGATTTTCATGTCCTTATTGGTTTTATTGAAGAAATTGACTTTGAACATATTCGTGATCATACCATTTTCCGCTTTGGTAAAAGTAGTTCCTCTCACCCGCTGAAACTTGGTTTGCAAATCATCTCTGGTAAAGATCAAAATTCCAAAAACAATCACCAAAATCGTCATCACAGCTGAGTAGGCTTTCACCTTCAAACTCCATTTGAACTTTTTCCCTT
Source organism: Crocinitomicaceae bacterium (assembly GCA_041392305.1). GTDB lineage: Bacteria > Bacteroidota > Bacteroidia > Flavobacteriales_D > Crocinitomicaceae > JAGQYP01. Next base: position 116,117 of record JAWKMJ010000007.1, on the reverse strand, counting down.
CCTTGATCTGAGTTTCAGAAGCAAATCGAATCAATCCTCTGTCCATGCCTACACCATCCATCATGTGGTCACAAGCATCAATACAGGCCGTACAATTGACACATTCCAATTGCGTTCCATTTCGGATGTCGATTCCGGTTGGACAAACGTGTACACATTGTCCGCAATCAATACAATCTCCTTTACCGGTAGTTGCACGATCTTCTTTTTTATTGAATTTCGCTCTTCCTTTCTCTTTTTCTCCTCTTACATAATCGTAAGCCACTACCATGGAATTCTTGTCTAGAAGTACCCCTTGCAATCTTCCATAAGGGCAAACAACCGTACAAACTTGTTCTCTAAAAGATAGAAAAACAAAGAAAAACACCGTCGAGAAAGCCACGATCGCAATCAAGCCTACAACGTGATCCTGTGGATTATCTGTAATGATTTGAAAAACTTCCTCATAACCTATGATATACATGAGGAAGAAATTGGCTATTACAAAGGATATGGCGTAAAAAATGAACCATTTGAGGAGTCGCTTCCTCAGTTTGACTCCCTTGAAAGGCATTTTAGCCAATCTTTTTTGTTCCGTCCAATCTCCATCAATGGCGTATTCAATTCTTCTGAATAGCATTTCCATGAAGATAGTTTGGGGGCAGACCCACCCACAAAACAATCGACCAAATATGAGGGTAAAAAGGATGACCACCACTACCATGATGATCGTTCCTAATGCGAATAAATAAGCTTCTGCTGGCCAGAATACTTGTCCGAAGATGACAAACTTTCTTTTGATGATATTGAGCATCAAAAGCGGTTCTTCACCAATTTTAATGAAGGGGCCAATAAATATCAGCGCCAAAAGAAAGTAGGATAGAATTTTTCTTCTATCGTAGAATCTCCCCTTTGGTTTTTTCGGGAAGACCCATATTCTTTTTCCTTTCTCGTTTACTGTGGCGATCCTGTCTCTAAACGCCTCTTCTTGTTGCTGTTCTTCAGACATATTTCTAACTTAAATGTATAAGCTAATTTATTGGTTATCTTCTACGTTTAATGTATCATTTATCACAGTAAGCGTATCCACTTCCACATTTTCTTGAACCGCTGGAGCATCTGCATTTTCAGCTGGTGCATCACCACCTTCTGGCACATATAAATCTCCTTGAGGTTCTTTTGGACTTGCTGGATTAGATCCTTGCTTACTTAAGATATAGGAAGCCACTTTTTGCATTTTTTCAGGCGATAATTCAGATGCCCAAGCTTGCATACCATTTGTTGCCCCGTATTTGATGGTTCTGAAGACATCTTTAACATCTCCACCATACAACCAGTACTTATCTGTCAAGTTTGGTCCAATATCTCCTCCAAGGTCAGTTCTATGACAGATAGCACATTTAGCATCGAAAATCGCTTGTCCGCCAGCTAAAGAACCTTCATCAACCAAAAGGGTTACGGTGTTTTCGTCCAAACTTACTTTGTATTTTTCTTTGGCATCAGCTACTTCTTTTTTGTATTCATCTATCTGAAGATCTCCCATTCCTAAGACGTGGTAATATCCTATATAGAAAACGGCCCAAACAATTGAAATATAAAAGGAATATTTCCACCAAGGCGGCAAGTTGTTGTCCAACTCCCTAATTCCGTCATACTCGTGATCCATTTCGATCTTGTACTCTTCCTCGATAGCCACCGCATCATTAATCGCTTTGTTCCAGTTCCACTTCTTTTTCTTTCCAGAAACAGGCGATTTGTATTCTTTTGTGAAACTGTTGGTTACTTGAGCTAAATAATAAATCAATCCAACCAAAATCCCATCAAACAATAGCACCATCCAAAAAGCAGTGTCAGAAAAAGGAATGAATGGTGGTTTTTTCTACAACCGTTTCTGCTCCAGCTGCTGCATCTTGACCAAAAAGAGAACCTGCAAAAGCCAATGCCTACAAAGAACCAAAATCATTTTTAGCTTATCCGATCCACCATTGATCTTAAAATTCAATACGTTTTTAAGTGTGGAGATCATGACAGCCAATATGATTAGCAGTACTATGGTAATACACATCATCAGCGTAAAAAGAGCGGTTTCTGATAGTCCCATTCTTTCTGCAATAGTAACTTCAATTGTCTCTTTCGCACCCGTTTTGGCTGCTGCTTCAGCTGCTTCCTGAGCAAAGGAATTCATGCTAACAAAGAGACCTAATAAGATATATGTTAATTTTTTCATAATCGTTTTATTTATCTTCTTCCAAAGGAATATTACTCATTTCTTTAATGTCACTCTTCTTCATTTTGACAACATACCAAGTCAAACCGATGAAGAAAGCCACGAAGATCAACAGGGAGATAATTGGATAGATCTCTATCCCGTCGATGCTAGTCATATGATGTTTAATGAATCTTAACATAATGTCTATTTTTCTGGTTGTTGATCTTTTGGTGTTTTATGAATGTCTGCACCCAGTCTTTCCAGATAAGCGATCAATGCAATGATCTCTTTATCCTTGCTACCTTCAGCATTTTCAACACCTTGTTCTTCTAATGCTCTAACGACAGTCATCAGCTGAGCTTCCATACTATCTACTGCGATTTCTTCGAATCCTTCAGGATAAGGAACCCCGATTGTTCTCATAGCAGATTAATTTTTGCCGGCATATCTGATTTATTATAATCATCATCATACAACCAAGTATATGCAGGCATTACAGATCCTTCAGCAATATCCTGAGGAGCATACATATGGTCCCAATGCCATTTTTCAGACTTATTCATTTTCATATTCCCTTTTCCAGAACGATGTAAGTCCGGCCCCGTTCTTTTAGAACCCCATTGGAATGGGTGGTCATAAATGTATTCACCAGCTTTGGAGTAATCCCCATATCTTTCCACCTCATCACGGAATGGACGAACCATCTGTGAGTGGCAATTGTAACATCCTTCTCTTACATAGATATCTCTACCTTGAAGTTCAAGAGGCGTATAAGGCTGAACACTAGCAATTGTAGGAACATTCGTTTTGATTAAGAAAGTTGGAATCATCTCAATAGCTCCTCCGATCAAAATCGCGATTAAAGCCAATACAGTAAATTTAATTGGACGAACCTCAATCCATCTATGCCAATGTTCACCTTTGTGCTCAGATTTCGCATTTCTAACATTTACCGCTTCAGCTTCTTCGTTGGCTACAAAACTTCCAGATTTAGCTGTTTTCCATAAGTTATAAACCATTAAGAACACACCTATGAAATACATTGTACCACCTAGTGCTCTCATCAGCCAGAAAGGTTTCAAATAAACTAAAGTTTCAACGAATGTGTGTGCAATCAATCCATCAGAATCAAATTCTTTCCACATTAAACCTTGATAGAAACCTCCCCAATAAATAGGAATAGCATAAAATAAAATCCCTAGAGTAGCAATCCAAAAGTGTGTATTTGCCAATCCAACTGAATGTAATTTGGTATTCCACAACTTAGGAACTAAATAGTAGAACATACCAAAAGCCAACATCCCATTCCATCCAAGACCTCCTACGTGCACGTGAGCAATAGTCCAGTCAGTGTAGTGAGAAATCCAGTTTACATTCTTTAAGGAAAGCATGGGTCCTTCAAAAGTTGCCATACCATATGCTGTAACAGCAACCACCATGAATTTCAATACTGGATCCTCTCTTACTTTATCCCAGGCTCCTCTCAAAGTTAAAAGTCCGTTCAACATCCCTCCCCAAGAAGGCATGATCAACATGATGGAGAACACAACACCTAAAGACTGCGCCCAATCAGGAAGTGCAGTATACAATAAGTGGTGAGGTCCTGCCCAGATGTAGATGAAAATCAAGGCCCAGAAGTGAATAATCGAAAGTCTGTAAGAATAAACTGGTCTGTTAGACGCCTTAGGAATAAAATAGTACATGATTCCCAAGAATGGAGTTGTTAAGAAAAATGCCACCGCATTATGTCCGTACCACCACTGAACCAAAGCATCTTGTACACCAGCATAAACTGAATAGGATTTCAGCATGGTAACCGGCATTTCGAACGAGTTTACAATGTGAAGTACAGCAACGGTAACGAATGTTGCGATGTAAAACCAAATCGCTACATACATGTGTTTTACACGTCTCTTCATGATTGTAGCAATCATATTCCATCCAAAAACGACCCAAATAAGTGCGATAGCAATATCAATTGGCCATTCTAATTCAGCATATTCCTTACCAGTAGTATACCCCAAAGGAAGCGTAATCGCGGCTGATAGAATAATCAACTGCCATCCCCAGAAATTAATATTACTCAAGGTGTCTGAGTACATTCTGGTCTTCAACAATCTTTGAAGTGAATAATACACCCCTGTAAAGATCGCATTTCCAACGAAAGCAAAGATCACTGCATTCGTGTGAAGTGGTCTGATTCGACCAAATGATAGCCAAGGGGCCAAATTCAATTCTGGATATACCAACTGGAAAGCTGCAAGCAAACCTACAAGCATCCCAACGATTCCAAAAATAACGGAGGCAATAAGGAACTTCCTTACGATACCGTTGTCATAGCTGTACTTTTCTAACTCCATACACTAGTTTTTGTTAATAGAACTTTTGATTTTAACTTCTTTTTGATCTGATTTTTTAATGAGCTCATCATCAAATAAAATACGCACAGAAGGCGTATAGTCATCCTCATATTGACCTGACTTCACGGACCAAATAAATGCTCCCAAAAAAAAGAGAGCCAGGCAAATAGAAATTCCGACTAAAATGAAGACTACGCTCATTGTATTTTTATTTTACGTGTTCAAAGCTACAAATTAAGAAAGCATTTCAAAGGTGATTTATGACACATATCATCACCTACTCTGATTTTTGTCAAAGAATTCATATACGCATAACATTAAAAAAGCCCGACTCATCTATGAATCAGGCTTTTAAGCTTCAAAACGAATTGTTGAAAAATTATGACATTTTTATGACAAAAGTTTTTCACATATCTAAATTCGCTCTCAATTTTTGTGCTAATTGTCGGTTGTATGTATCAAACAACCATTTGAAATAATTGTCAGTCGATTTTGAAATCAATTTGGTGTATTGTTTCAATCTATATTCGATTTGTTCTTGCAACATTTCCTGCAATTCAATTCCGTCGTATAAGTCTTCCGAATTTGCAATGATTGCTTCTGCGTGATTTTCAATGGAACGATCTACGGCTTCCTTTCCTTTTTCACCACTATTGACAATCTCATCGTATACCCTCTTCATGCAGAAACTTTCGATCAATTGAGTATCCATCTTCTCTTTCACTTTTTGAGGAATTTCATATTCTACCTCAAAAGCCATGTCGTCTTCTTCAGACAATCTGGATTCCAAGAAACGATCCGGATATTTAAAGGCATCTGTCCAATTGATATAATCTTGCCAAAGACCAAATCTTCTCACGTTGTTTCCTAAATCGATCACAGTGAATAAGTCTTTTTTTGGCAATTTTCTGGATCCTCTACCAATCATCTGATGGTATAAAGTAAGTGAACGTGTAGCTCTATTTAAAATAATGGTTTCTACAGAAGGCTCGTCAAATCCTGTTGTCAAGATCCCTACAGAAGTTAAAATGGCATCAGGAGTTTCCTTAAACCATTTAATAATGTCTTTTCTGTCTTTATCAGAAAATGTAGAGTCCAAATGACGAATCTTATAGCCTTTCTTTTTAAAAGTTTCAAAGACTCTTTCAGAGGTTTCAATTCCCGAATTAAAAATCAAGGTTTTCTTGCCTAAGGCCACTTCTTCATAAGCAAAAAGTAGCTTTTCTTGCATGAAGTAGTTTCCGTAAACCAATTCAGAAGAACTCACAGTAAAATCTCCATTGGATCCAATTTTAAGACCATGAAGATTCACATCATAGGTAAAAGTTTCTGCATCTGCTAAATAAGCACCTTCGATCAAGGATTTTATGCTCTCCCCCACGATCAACTCATCATAATTATCGTTTAGCGGAAGTGCTTTGTTCGAACTTAAGGGTGTAGCCGTGACACCAAGAATATTAGAACCTTCATAATATTGAAAGATCTTTCTAAATGAATTATAATGGGCTTCATCAACGATCACCAATCCAACATCCTCCACAAAATTTTCATTCTCTTGCAAGCGATTGTTTAAGGTTTCCACCATGGCTATGAAGCACTGATAATCTTCCTGGTCATCCAAAGATTTTACTTCGGAATTAATGACTTTATTGTTGACTTTAATCGCTTTGAGCTGGACAGAAGTTTGAACAGACAATTCGATTCGATGCGTTAAAATGAGCACCTTTTTGTTCCAGTGCTTGATATATTCTTTGGCTATTTCTGAGAAGATTACCGTCTTACCTCCACCAGTTGGCAACTGGAATAGTAAATTAAAATTTTCGTCATTTGCCTTAAGTTTTTCTATTATTTGTGAGACTGCTTTTTCTTGAAATGGATAAAGTTTTTTCTTAACAAATAATGTTTCGTCGATCATGCCTGCGTTTTGAAAATTGGGCTACAAAAATACAGCCTTTATTCTGATATATGAAATTATTCAGCGGAAATCTCTAAAATCTTTCTTGTAATCTTATCGAAGCGTAAAAATGAATTGGTAACTCAGGTCACCTTGGGAATTCAAAAATTCAATTAATTTTGGCACTCCTTTGTGAAAAGATCCTGTTTTAAGTCTTAAAACAAGAACTAAAATCAGAAAGGTTTGTTTACATACTAATTCAAAATAACAATACATTAATATGAGCGATATAGAAAGAGTAAAATGCCTTATTATTGGTTCTGGACCAGCAGGTTATACCGCGGCAATTTACGCAGCAAGAGCAGACATGCACCCTGTTTTGTATCAAGGGATGCAGCCAGGAGGACAATTAACAACTACCAATGAAGTTGAGAATTTCCCGGGGTATCCGCAAGGAATTACGGGTCCTGAAATGATGTTGGAATTACAGGCTCAAGCAGAGCGTTTTCAAGCAGATATTAGAACAGGATTTATTGATAAAGTAGATTTTTCAGGTCCGGTTCACAAAGCATGGACAGAAGATGGAAAAGAAATTCACGCGAATACAGTGATTATTTCTACAGGGGCTTCTGCTAAATACCTAGGGCTTCCAAATGAACAAAGATTGCTAAAAGCTGGTGGAGGAGTATCCGCTTGTGCGGTTTGCGACGGATTTTTCTACCGAGGTCAAGAAACAGTGATCGTAGGTGGAGGAGATTCTGCTTGTGAAGAAGCACATTACTTATCAAAACTTTGTTCGAAAGTGACTATGTTGATCAGAAGAGATGAGATGAGAGCTTCAAAAGTCATGATCAAAAGAGTAGAAAATACACCGAATATTGAAATCCTATACAATACTCAAACGGTTGATGTGGTTGGAGAAGAAGGTGTAGAAGGAGTTCATGTAAAAAATGTGGTAACTGGAGAAGAACACACGATTCCAGCAACAGGATTTTTCGTAGCTATTGGTCACAAACCCAATACAGATATTTTCAAGGAGTACATCAATTTGGATGAAGTGGGTTACATCAAATATGAAAAACCAGGTACTTCTAAAACCAATGTTCCAGGTGTTTTCGTAGCTGGAGATGCTGCAGATAAGGAATACAGACAAGCGATTACAGCCGCCGGAACAGGTTGTATGGCCGCTTTGGACGCTGAGAGATATTTGGCGAGTTTGGAAGACTGATGAATTTAGAATGTAGAATTTAGAATTTAGAATTAAGAATTAAGAACCAAAAGATATTGAGCTTATCGACTGATAAGGAAATAATTTTGAACTTTGAATTTTGAACTTTGAACTTTGAATTTTGAATTTTGAATTTTGAACTTTGAACTTTGAATTTTCTAGGCCCCTTTTTGGGGTCTTTTTTTTGCAAAATTTAATCCGCGTTATTTTGAATTTAAAAGAGCGTTGATTCCTTGTAAAATCGTAATATTTTTGATATTCTTGCATTCAATTATTAATAATAACCTATAAATTAATCCTTATGAAAAAAATGAATTTTGTATTGAGCGCAGCGGCAGCAGTGGCTTTAATCTTTTCTTCTTGTCAACCGGAAGACCCTACCCCTTCCAACAATAATTCAAATGCTACCGCCATGTTTACCGCAACAATAGATGGTGCCAGCTATGAAATGATTGTAACGACCACGAGTCTAGTACAGCAGGGATACTCTGATTACACTAGTATCGATAGCCAGACTTCTCCTGTTACTTTTACTGGGAGCTGGGGATCAAGCATGTACAATTACTCTACCAATGAAAGTGCAGAAGTTGCAATTGGTCAACTTACATGGACAGGAGCTACATTACCTGCTTATAACGACTGGAAAGCCTTATTTAATACTGGATCGAAAAACTATATTTTCGGAGGTGATGGAGTTCGAATTGCCATAGATGAAGCAAATGTTTACTGGACTACATCTAGTGGAACTGCAGATCAGACAGGAAGTACATTCACTATTACCTCAATGACTGAAAAAACAATTAGTGGTATACCTCATATAGAGATTGAAGCAAGTTTTTCATGTAAATTGTATGATGGTAATGGAGGGTCAAGAACATTGACTAATGGATATTTTAAAGGACAATTTCAATACGCAGATTAATTTTTGATCCGATAAATTATAGTTTTCCCCTTGGAATTATTCGCCAAGGGGATTTTTTTTTGCATTTTTACGGACTGTACTTCCCTGAAAAGGACAGTCCGTTTTAGTTAATCTTCTTCATGATTTCATGTACTTATTATCTTTCTCAAAAATACAATGCGCATCTATCTTAAAAATCAAAACAAAAATTACTTTAAGCATTTGGCGTTTTTCAAATCTGAGAAAGTTATTCCTTATGATCAGAATCAATTAAAGGAAGTTATTTCGGAGGTTCAATTGGTTACGAAGTTGGAATTTGAACACCTAAATTTCTCTATTTTGTTTGAGTACAATATATTTCCAAAAAATATCTTGGAAGGTTTTGGTCAATGGCAGGAGGAAAATAGAAGCATGCAAGTAGGAGATACATTAGTGCAGCAAATATTCATTCCCCCCAATCCGAAATGGTCACAAAAGATCATAACAGGCGTTCGTATTTCTGAAATCATTGATAAAGCAGATTGTAAAGGTTTTAGTTATGAGACTTTAGAAGGTCATGTTGAAAAAGGGATTTCAACTTTTACAATAGAAAGAAGGCAAAACTGTATTTACTTTAAAATTCATACGTATTCCAGTCCTGGTAATTTTCTGAGTAAACTACTTGGACCAGTGTTTTCCCGACCATATCAAAAATATAGTACAAAAAAGGCTTTGGAGAATTTTAAGAGAAAAATGGAAGATTAAACCATAGAATCTTTTTCAAATTGCACCTCATAAACACAGATCTACCATTCATGAACTTTTAAAGAATCAAGATTTAATTGTCAATTATATTCGATGAAAATATTACGACTATGAATAACAGTAAATCCATAATTCTTTTTTTAGCCTTTCTATTAGTGTTTTCCTTTTCTAATGCACAAAATTTCAACCTCGTAAAAGCTAATACTGTAGAATACAAAAGCAGTTTTATTGATGGACCTAAAATCGACACGTTAATCAAATACAAACTTCATGAAGACGGCATAGTCATCCATCACAGTGACGATGTACTTGTATTCCTTTCAAACATAGAATATCCTGGAAAAGAAGGATACTGTTATCCAGCTATATTTCGATTCGAAAAAAAAGGAAGCAATTGGGAAAAAATCTATGCTCATTATTTCTATGCTGAACTAACGCGTAAGTGTGCTTATGGTGACGAAGATGCTCCTGAACCTCAAGCGGTATATGAGCCAAAAACGGGTAACATCGTTGTATTTGGGAACCGGTTTTCCTTATTTTTTGAGCATAAAACTCAGAAACCAACTTACATGACAGGAGGAGACTACAAATATACCAATTTTTACGACGGAGTAGTTCTTTGCGATTCCCTTATTGCCATTGCCGGAGAAGTGGATTATGAAGGGGGTAAATCTAAAACGGTTGTTTATTTATACAGAACGGGCATAATGAAATCCAAATGGAGATCGTTTGATATGGGTTTCGATGCAGGTTGTCCACAATTGGTAAGAATTTCAGACAATAGCTTTTATTGCTACAATTCTAAATCAGATAGTTTGGATAACAACACGTTTAAGCTTAGAAAAATAACTTTAGATCGAAAAGCTAAAGAAGGAAAAGGGTCTTTGATTGTAGATTGGGAGAAAGAGTTAATTGTTAAATCCAAAAAATACGCTGATGACAATCGTTGGCTAACTGATTTTCCGAAGTCCAATACTTTTGAAATGATTAACAATAAATTAGTCATTCTCTACCGTTGGCCATCGGCTAGATATTACAGTATAGGAACCTATGATTTAAATGGAAATCTGATTTGGGACAAAATTATTCCAAATGATTTGTATGACGCTTCCTATGACGTATTTATTGATACTTGGGATGATGGCACTATATTATTTGGTTATGAGCAAAGCTATAATAACTATGATGCAACTGAATTGTTTTCAATAGGTCTTGATGGAGAGGTTAAGAATGTAGTTCAACTTCCACACCAAATAGAAAATTTTAATTTATTCAAAGGAACGATCAATGATTTTATTACTTATGCTCAGTGGGAGTTTAATTTGAGAAAATTCCATATCACGATTAAACAAGAATAATTTTGATGGTGTTAGAATTCCAATTGCACGATCAGATTCCGATAAAGCTATAAGTTCAAATTTCGTTATGAATTAATTTCACTTTAATCCAATTGACTCAGGACAAACTTTGCGTATCATTTTTATTGATCTAAACCCTTATTCCGATAACGCAAACATCATCCATGACGATAAATATTGGAATTAAAATTTACAAGTGATCTTGAAATTGCCTAAACTCGAATTCCAATAACACATACATCATCCATGACGATAAATGTCAGCATGATGCTTCCAGCGATAAATATTGGAATTAAAATTTACAAGTGATCTTGAAATTGCCTAAACTCGAATTCCAATAACACACACATCATCCAATTGCTCTAGGTTTCCTCTCCATTCTTCGAAGACTTTGTCCAAGGTGAGCATTTGTTCTTCCATCGAGAGGTCTTGGATTTTCAGAATAAGTTCCTTCATCGATTTGTATTTGAACTTCTTCCCTCTTGGACCGCCAAACTGATCTGCGTATCCATCAGAAAACAAATACACGGTATCTCCGGCTTTTAATTCTATTCTATTAGTTATAAAAGCTTTTGCATCTTCAAAATTCCCAATGGGTTGCTTGTCGGCTTTAATTTCAAATAAATTGTGATCCACACCTTCCGTCAAACTAATTCTCTCTTCAGGAATAGCTGGAGCATCCTGACTAAGGTCAACCTCTGATTTTTTTCGTACAATCCACAATGGGTTATGCGCACCAGCATATTTTAGGATTGAGCAAGAGGATTGAGCAAGATTTTGATTTTTACTGTTGCTCGTTTGCTTTTGCTCAATACTGATCAACGCTCCATCCATTCCGTCTTTCACCTTATCTTCACCCGATTCGAAGGTTTCTTGTACCAACTCAGATAATTTATCCAGTATTTCACCAGGTTCTTTCAGACCAAATTCCTTAACACATCTATTTAACCCATTGGCTCCTACTACACTTACCATAGCTCCAGGGACTCCATGACCCGTGCAATCTACTGCGGCGATTAAAGTTTGGTCATCAAATTCATTCATCCAGTAAAAATCTCCTGAAATGATATCTTTGGGTTTGTAGAGCACAAAACTCTTTGGGAAACTATCTTTTACTCTTGCTTTGGTGGGTAAAATAGCATTTTGTAGTCTTAGAGCATAATTAATAGAATCCACCATTTCTTTATTCTTCTCCTCGATCATTTCTTTTTGTCTTTTCAACAATCGAGTTCTTGCTTCGACTTTGTCTTCGAGATTATGAATCATGTCAGATAAAGAATTTTGCATGTGGATAAAGCTTTTAGAAAGAATTCCTATTTCATCTCCACCTCTTGGATCAATTTTCACATCCAAATTACCTGTGGCAAGTTCTTCTGCCCTTTTTGTTAATTCTTTAATCGGTTTAGTGATCTTCTTTGAAATAAAGAAGGATGCGATCACGATGGAGATTAACAAACCTATAAAAGTGATAATGATATTGTCTCTTAAATCGTAAACATGAGAAAAAGCTTCATCCTTATCGATTTCCGACATAATTACCCAATGCATGTCTTTTATTTTCAGAGGCTTGTAGGATGATAGAACGTCTACTCCTCTATAGTCCTGAAAAATTTCTGTATCTGTTTTCCCGTTCAGTGCAGCAACTGTTCCTTTGGTTTCAACTTTCTGCAATCCGACGGTACTCTCAAAGGTTTTGATCTTTTTAATGGTCTCTTCTGGCGTACCAATTGATGCAATCATTCTGAAATAATTCTTGCTGTCTTCAATAAAAAATCTGGATTGATTTCTTAAAGTATAGTCTGAAGCTACAATATAAGTTTCTCCTGATTTCCCTAATCCTACCTCGGCCCATTCGTGGCGGTTTGTCATGATCTCATTGATCTTTTTAATCGGCATTTGGAAAATCAATGTTCCAATGTTTCTACCTTCATTAAATATTGGGGTAGCAATAAATGAAGCCGGCTCAGCATAGGAAGGCAGGTAGGATTCAAAATCGACTAATTTAACAAAGTCCTTATTCGTTGCTTTTCGCGAAGCATTAAAGGCTTTGGCAATGTTGGAATTTTTATACGGTCCATCAATCAAAGAAGTAGCGAAATCAACTTCTTTGTAAACGGAGTAAACGATTCTTCCTGTTTCATTATCCACAAGAAAGATATCATAATATTCAAATTTCTCAAGGTAAGAGCGGATCAGTGGATGATACTCGATGTGAGCACGACTGTATAAACTTCCATCCTTAGCATAATTGAGAAAATGTTTATGGCCCAATGGGTATTCATTTCCAGAGATATATTCATCTTGCAAAATGATTGACTCCTTGGTTGTAGGCCAGTGATTCCGATAATCTTCTGAAATTTTGGTATCGACATTTAGACGTGGCAGAAATTCATATTCGTAGTATTTTCTTAATCTGTTTTCAGCTGCTTGTAGTTGAACAGCGGACAAATGTAATTCAGCGACAATTGTGTCGAAGCCTCTTTTAAAATCCACCATAGCATCAACAATGGTTAAGTCCTCTGAAAACGTAATAATCTGATTTCGAATATCTGAGAAATAATCCTCGATCTGGGTCGCTTTCATTTCTCTAACTGCAGTGAGACGGTTAAATGACTCCTCCCGTAGCGAAGATTTACCTTGCACATAGGCGAGATAACCAATAATCAGAATGGATAAAAAAGCAATGATAAAGAAGGCTAAGGTTAGCTTAAAATTAATTTTGGTATCATTAAATTTCTTGAAAAAGCCCACTTGTAAAAATTTGCGGCAAGATAATTAAAATCAAGAAATTAGTTTCAACTCTTTAGGGAATATATCGTTGAATACGAACAAGTAATTAAGTTGATATTATTCAGGAATTGCTGTGATTTGCTGCAAAATTCCCCTTATTTTTGGTTGATGCGTATCCTATTGTTCACAGCTGTCAGTATTTATGCTTCCTTTTTATTAGGTCAGCAACCCTACTCCTATCATTTGGATCAGGAAAATGGACTTCCTTCGCGTGAAGTATATCAAATAAAACAAGACGGATTTGGTTACCTGTGGATTGGTTGTGATGCTGGATTGTACAGATATGATGGGTTTCAATTTACAGGAATTACTCCATACGAATTTCCAAGAAGTAGTATTTCGAACCTAAAAATATTCAATCGCAATCAGATCTATTGTCAAAATTTTCTAGGCCAAATCTTTCGTGCCTCCTCATTTTCAGATCATTTAGAGCTTGTTTTTGATGCCTCCGAACTCGTAAGTAATTTCCCTGATTACACAGTTGACACACAAGGAAACACTTGGGTTCTGGCGGATACCGTTTTAATTCAAATCAATCCAAGACTAGAGAGGCTTCGGACATTTCAACTTTCAGAATTCGACATGCAGTCAGATCGATTTGCATCAATTGGGATGTCTCCAAACGGAAAAATTGCTCTTGTTGACTACAAAGGCACAGTCGTTCTGGTAGATCCCATCTCAGGAAGAAACTCCAAAATTAAAGAAGGTTCCAATGCTATTTACCGGTATCAATTTTTTGAGTCTCCAGATAAGTTGTTTTTATCTATTGAAAATGGGGATTCAGGAGAAAAAAAATACCGTATTCTACAATTTCAATCCGATAGTCTAGATTTACTTTTTGACTGGCTAAGTTTTAAAAATGCCAGGATTCTTAACTTTCAGCAATTTGGTGAAAACATATTTTGTTCAACAGATAATGGACTCTATCGCGGTAGTCAAGAAGGAATCAACCAACGCCCTCCCCTTTTTAGTGGTAATAAAATTTCTTCTGTACTTCAAGATCGGGAAACCATGCTTTGGTGTACCTCTTTACAAAACGGTATACATATCATTCCCTCATTAGAAATTATAAATGAATTGGAAGGAAACACTTTAATCAAAGACCCTAATCTTACCGCAATCATTTCAGTGAACTCCAAAGAACTTTATATGGGTAATTATTCCGGAAGAATTTTTAGTTCAGATCGAAAATCTTTGGAAATCAAAGCGCTTTCAGTAAATGAAAAATTGGTCCGTGCCACACGCAAAATACTATTGGAAAATGAACTATTTTATGTTGCAAGAGGACCTTTTCATATCTTAAAAAACGGGAAAATTTGGGAGGAACTACCTAAATTGATGAATACAAGAGATTTTATTAAAGTTGGTGACACCTTGTTTTATACGAGTAGTGATCGAACTGGATTTATAGTGAAAACTGGAAAACAATGGAGGCATCATACCATTAGAAATAAAGGTGGAAGGCAGATTGTTTATGCAGATGGTGTTTTATTTGTTTTATTTCCTGATGGATTGCATCAATATGCCAAAAATAAATTATCCAGAGTGGAATCGAAAGAAATTTCTGGGTCCATTGTAGCGATTGGAAATTATCAAAATCAACTTGTATTTGCTACTTCATCTGGTTCACTATTCATTCAAAACGGGAGAATTTATGAGCATTGGCTTGGTAATGTTCGCGATTTGAGGTTGCAAGACATTCGAAATTTCTTTATTCAGAATCGAGAAGTAGTTTTTGTATCGGGTATAGGTATTACTTATGTGGACATCCAAACAGGAATATCTGTGACTTTGAATCAATATGATGGAATGATTCAGAAAGAAATAAACGGTTCTGTTATTCTAAACGATCGCGTTTTCCTTGCGACAAATAATGGGCTCATTAGCTTCCCTAAAAACCTGAAAGTAAAGAATTCTATTGCCCCTAGTCTTCGGATTAAAGAAATTATTGTAAACGGACAATCTTTCGATCCGGAAACAGATCTGGATCTTCAATACAACGATTACCAGATCGTATTAAAACTTTCAAGTGTTTCATTCCGTAGTCGAGGAAATTATCAGTACAAATACAGATTAAAGGGATTATCTGATTCCTGGCAATTTGTAGATGCAGAGCAGCAAGAAATCAGTTTTACTTCTTTACCTCCCGGTAAATACCATCTCGAAATTACTGCTATAAATGAAGATGGTGTTGAGAGCAAAAAGATTTCTAAAAAGATATTTGTAAGCAGTCCTATTTATCAGAAATGGTGGTTTTATCTTTTTTTACTAATTACAATTCTAATAACGATGTACATCTTGTTTAGATGGCAGATTCGCACTATTCGAAAGAAATCTTTGTTGAAACAGCAATATATTCGAGCCCAACTCACGGCTTTGAAAGCCCAGATGAATCCACACTTCTTATTTAATACTTTAAATTCTCTTCAAGATCTCATTTTGAGGCAAGATTTTAAGAGTACGAATTACTATTTGAGTAAATATTCCGCATTAATGCGCATGATCTTGAGTAATTCAGAAAAACAAACCGTTGAAATAGAAGAAGAGATTAAAATGCTTCAATTGTATTTAGAACTTGAAAAACTCAGATTTGGAGATGAATTCCAGTTTAATGTATCATGCCAACCTCAATTAATTGATGATCGAGCTCAAGTTCCTCCAATGATCATCCAGCCATTCATTGAAAATGCCATTAAGCATGGATTACTTCACAAGATTGGTGAGAAAAATCTGACTATTTCATTCAAACTTGCTGAAAATAAAATCATTTGTGAAATAGAAGACAATGGAATCGGCAGACTGAAATCTCAGGAAATCAATGAACGACAACAAAAGACACATCAATCCTTCTCTACCCAGGCTACAGGAGAGAGAATGCGATTGATGCAAGACTTTTATGGGCAACCTTATGAAATGGAAATTCTAGATCTTTTTGAGTCCAATCAACCGTGTGGGACAAAGATTCTTCTTAAATTTCCAATATCTTAATCCACCAGTGAATTCAAAAGGTCAATTTGTGAAAATCGAAAGGCGATGTTCTCATTCCTTATTTAAATTTGAAATTGAGTCTAAAAAGGACTCTAAATAACACATGAAAATTAAAGCACTTTTGATCGATGATGAGGAAAAAGCGAGAAACACGCTTTCCTCACTATTATCAGCTTACTGCGCTGAGGTTGAGATTATTGCGACCTCTGCAAATGTTCCTGATGGAGTTATCGCAATTAATCAATACAAACCGGAATTGGTCTTTCTTGATGTTGAAATGCCATTTTATAATGGATTTGAGCTGCTTAAATTCTTTGAGAAAGTGGACTTTGAAATCATATTTGTAACGGCATACAGTGAGCACGCGATCAAGGCTTTTGAAGTTTCAGCTATTGACTATATTCTGAAACCTATTGATATTGACCAACTCGTCCAGGCAGTAGAAAAATTCAAAGAGAAACGCAACCTGAAAAATGCGGACCAACGACTGCATCTAATGCAAGAAAATCTCAATAGCGCAGAGATTAAACGAATTGCCTTACCTATGAATGACGGACTAGTTTTTCTTGAATTGAAAGACATTGTAGTCTTTCAGGCTGATGGTGCCTACACCCATGTTCATTTGGAAAATGGCTCTAAAATTTTGGTAAGTAAGAAGTTGAAATTTTTTGAAGATTTACTCGTTGGACGTCCTTTATTTTTTAGAACGCACAGATCCCATATTATCAATTTAAATTTCGTTCAAAAATATTTGAAAGGAGAAGGCACAATCCTTATGGATGGTCAACATCTCGTGTCCGTTTCAAGAGAAAAAAAGCAAGAATTTGAACGTATGCTAAAAGAATTAAAGATCTCATAAAAAAGGGCCTCCTTCGAAGCCCTTATTTACAACTAAAACATCAGATTATAAACTGATTTACTACTTACTGCTTTAAGCTATTTTGATTTGTTGAACAGGTTTCGGTTTTGCTACATCTGCCTTTGGTAAAACAATGTTTAGAACCCCGTCCTCATATTTTGCCCCAATTTGCTTCTCATCAATACCTTCCGAAAGTGTAAAGGTTTGTCTGAAGGAAGTACTATAAAATTCTCTTCTCGTATACCTTTCTTCCTTATCGGTATCCACATGCTCTCCTTTAGTCATTGCGGAAACAATTAAAACTCCATTTTCAATTTGAATATTGATTTCCTCTTTTTTGATACCAGGAGTGGCCATTTCTATTAGAAAGTTCTCCTCAGTTTCTTTAATATTAACAGAGGGTTGATTGGCAAAACTGGTAGAAAGTCCAGTTCCATTTCTCCATTCATTTTCAAAAAAATTATTGAACATAGATGGAAACAAGCTTTGATTTCTTTTAATGATTGTCATAACTTCTATTTTTAATTCAACTTTTGCTTTAAAATTCTAAAAAGTGATATTCAAAACAAATGCCAATTGAAAGGCTCGGACAATTTGACATTCAACATGTTAAGGAATTTTAAAACTGCTGACGAAATTTCATTTCAAGTATAGGGAATCTGAAAAATTGTCAGAAAATTATAGCTCTGTGCTTTTAATCACCTTTTTTCAATTTCATCAAGGCTAATTTTGTTACCAAAGAAAATCAAAGATCAAAGGTATGCCCTTTCGTATTGGCAGATGGATGTGTGTTGGAGGTTTTCTCTTGACTTTTGCTGTTGGGATAAGTCAAGAAAGACAGAATTATGCTGATTTCTGGTTGGCATCTAACATTAGAATGAAGATTGGAATGCACTGGTCAGTCTCGAATGAAATACATATAAGAAGAACTCACTTCCTAAAGCATTGGGAACAATTTATTGTCCGACCTTCAGTAAGATATCAGCTTAGCGAGCAGCTCAATTTTAGTTTAGGCTATTCCTACATAAGAACATATCCTTTTTCTGAGAACATGAAACCCTTCCCTATTCAAGAAAACAATATTTGGGAACAAATCCTTATCCAACATAAAATTGAGCGTGTTCAATTCAAACATAGAATTCGTTTTGAACAAAGATTCACGGAACATTTCGATGAAGATTCGTTGCATCAATTTACAAGAGATGGCGTTAATTTCAGTAATCGCATCCGATACCGAATTATACTGAAAGTCCCTTTCGCAAAACAATTCTTTTTCAAAACCTTTGACGAAATTATGATCCGGATGAATTCCAAGTTTCAAAATATGACCTACGATCGCAATTGGGTGTATGCCGGTTTCGGTTGGAGCTTTTCCAAACAGAGCAGCTTAAATTTAGGATATCTATTTCAATTTATTAAAGTTAATCCAAACCTGATTCAATTACATCACACACTGGTAATTGGTATTCAGTATACTTTCCAAATTTTGAAGAGTCAGAAAAATTAATTTCAATTATCTTTCGAATTCTATTATTTTTGCAAGGTTCGACAGACATGAGAAACATACTTTTAAGCAGTAGTCTAGCATTCGCCCTTTTTCTTCCACTGATCTTTATGAGTGTTTGGTTTCCTATTCAGAAATATAAAATTCGAAAACAAGTTAAAAAGGAAATCATCCAAGGCATTGATAAAGAAGAGTTGGTAAAAATTCGTCTGAGCTTTGAAGAATTTGTCAAAGAGCTTGAGTGGGAACATTCAAAAGAATTTGAATATAAAGGTCAGATGTATGATATCGTTTCAGCAGAGTTTGATGGAGAACACATCATCTTTTATTGTTGGCCAGATAATGAAGAAACTGTATTGAATCAGCAATTGACTGCTGCGTTAGAAGATTTACTTGGTGGTAATCAAGAAAGAAATAAAAATAAGCGCAGTTATCTCAAAATTTTAAAATCCCTTTATCTAGAAGATGCTTCGATTCTTTTATCTTCAATAAACCAAGCTACTTTAGAGATTATAAGTAAACCTTTTAATCTTCGCAATCCTAATTTTTCACCTGACACGCCACCCCCAATTGTGTAATTTGATTCATCAGTTTTCTCAGAATGTTTTGAGAAGAAAGTTATCAATTACATAAATCATACAAATGAAAATACTAATTATTCTCATGGTTATGGGTATGTCCTATTTTGGATATTCCCAGAACCTCACGGTCTATAATGATGCAGACCAAAAGCCTGTAAAATTGGCTTATATATCAAGTAACAAACCTGACAAGTCAGTCATGACAAATGAAAACGGAAGTGCCGATATTTCAGGTTTCGAAGGTGCTGAAAAAATCTATATTCAGTCACCCGGCTTTGAAACACAGGAAAAGTCCTTTGCTGAATTACAAAGCACAGGATTCAAAATCTATTTAAAATCTTTGAATTTTAATTTAGACGCTGTGGTCATTGCTGCAACCCGTTGGAGGCAAAATCTCAATGATCTCCCTCAAAAAGTTGAGCGCATCAGACAAAGTGATAATTTGTTTCTGAATCCGCAGACGGCAGCAGATTTACTTGGAAGTTCTTCAAAGATTTTTATTCAAAAGAGTCAACAAGGTGGAGGAAGTCCTATGATTCGAGGTTTTGCCACAAATCGACTTTTATACACTGTAGATGGGGTACGAATGAACACCGCCATTTTTCGAGGAGGAAACTTGCAAAATATCATTAACATGGATCCATTTGCAACAGAAAGTATGGAAGTTTTAATGGGACCTGGTTCGGTAAACTACGGTAGTGATGCGATTGGAGGAGTAATGAGTATCAACACCTTGACTCCGCAATTATCTACTGAAGACAAACCTTTAGTTAAAGGAAAGGCTTCAGCTCGATTTTCGTCGGCAAACCTAGAAAAAACGGGGCACTTTGATGTGAATGTAGGTTGGAAAAAGTTTGCTTTTGTTACCAGTGTGAGTTACTGGGATTTTGAAAACCTCAAACAAGGAGCTTTTGGATCAGATGAGTATGTAAAACCTTTTCATGTTGCGCGAATAGACAGCCAAGATGTAGTTGTATTTCAGGACAATAAATTAGAACAGAGTCCAACTGCCTATTCACAATTCAATATCATGCAGAAGATCCGATACCAACCTAGTAAAAATTGGAATTTAGAGTACGGTTTTCATTATTCCGAAACTTCCTCTTATGGAAGATATGACAGACATAATCGCATGAAAAATGGCTTGCCCCGATATGCAGTTTGGGATTATGGTCCGCAAAAATGGATGATGAATAATTTATCTATCAATCATTCTGGAAGTAATGCTGTTTATGACGAAATGACTCTGAGAATTGCCCAACAGTCATTTGCAGAAAGCAGACACTCAAGAAATTTCAACAGTATCTGGTTGGAAAACAATGTGGAGAGAGTAGATGCCTATTCTGCAAATTTAGACTTCAAAAAAGGCTTAGGAGAAAAGAATACATTGTTTTATGGATTCGAATATGTTCTCAATGATGTAAAATCAAGTGGGACCACAGAAGACATCACAAGCGACATTGTAAATCAAGGTCCGGCGCGGTATCCAAACTCACGATGGCAATCAATTTCTGCCTACGTGAATGACGAGTATCGGATTTCAACCAAGTTTACATTACAAGCCGGGTTGCGATACACTTATTATTTGATGCATTCTGATTTTAGTAACAACAAAGATTTCTACCCCTTCCCATTTGAAACTGCGGATCTGAAAAATGGAGCGCTTACAGGAAGCATCGGTTTTGTTTATAAACCTACGCAAAAATGGGCAATTAGAGCAAATTTCGGGACAGCCTTCCGATCTCCAAATGTGGACGATATTGGAAAAATATTTGACTCCGAACCAGGCTCCGTAGTTATTCCAAATCCCGATCTAAAATCGGAATATGCTTACAGCGGAGATATAGGAATTACTAAAGTATTTGGGGACGTTGCGAAAATTGAATTGGATGGATACTATACTTATTTGAACAATGCTTTGGTAAGAAGAGATTACCAATTAAACGGACAAGACAGCATCATGTATGGAGGTCAGCTGAGCAAAGTTCAGGCCATCCAAAACGCTGCCAATGCTTATGTATATGGAGTTATGTTCCATGCCGAATTCAAGTTACCTAAAGGATTTGGAATTGTTGCCGACTTCAACTGGCAAGAAGGTAAAGAAGAAATGGATGATGGAACCATCAGTGCTTCGAGACATGCCGCACCAATTTTTGGGGCCGGTCGATTCAATTATACTTTCAAAAACCTGAAATTGGAAGTCTATGTGAACTATCAAGGAGGCAGAGCTCACGATAAACTTGCTGTGGAAGAACAAGGAAAAGATGAAATTTATGCACATGATGAAAATGGAGAAACCTACGTTCCGTCATGGTATACACTCAACTTTAAAGCTATGTACACATTATGGGATCAGTTCCATATAACAGCAGGAATTGAAAACATTACAAATGTGAGATACAGACCCTACAGTTCAGGAATCTCAGGAGCAGGAAGAAATTTCATTTTTGGTTTAACTTGGAATTTTTAATCTACTCGAGTGCAGAACCGAGCGATAGCGAGCTCATCGACCGATAGGGAGATAATTTTTCGAGTGTAGAGTTATTCGAATGTAGAGTTATTCGAGTATTAACCTCGTAGGTCTTTCCATTATGGGCATTGACCTGCGAGGTTTACTTTTACACGCGCATTTTTTTAGCCGCAGAGGACATAGAGTAATCAAAGTATCCCTCTTGCTCTTGCTCTTGCTCTTGCTCATTTCTCTTGCTCTTGCTCTTGCTCTTGCTCTTGCTCTTGCTCTTACTCATTACTCTTGCTCATCACTCTTGCTCATCACTCTTGCTCATCACTCTTGCTCTAAATCAAATAATAAGTCAAATTCTGCAAATAATATTTTGCAGGGCAAAAACTGATGGAATCCATTCATTTTGAGTAAATAAATATCTAATTTGCCCTCATAATTAACGATTTAAATAAATAATCCGCTATGAAACGTTTGTATTTACTACTCTTCCCTATCCTTTTCCTCTTTTCTATTTCTTTAGATTCCTGTTCCGGAGCAAAATCAACCGATAAGAAAAATGAGATTGTAGAAATCGACCCAGGTTTCTCCAATTACATTTCAGCTTTTACCGGTGGTTTGATTTCGAATCAGTCGACGATTCAAATTCGTTTAGCAGCACCCTATGAAGGGGAAATTAATATGGATGAACCCATCCCTGGTGATTTATTCGATTTCACCCCTAGTGTACCTGGTCGAGCTTATTGGAGAAACAATACAACCATCGAGTTCATTCCTGAGGAGCCTTTGATTTCGAATCAATTATATAAGGCTAGTTTTAAGTTGGGCAAACTCATGGAGGTACCAGCAGAATTTCAAGTCTTTGAATTCAACTTCAAAATTAAACCACAAACTTTTCATGTTTATGTAGACGGAATCAATACCCCTTCATTCGATCAGCCGGAAAACCAAATCATTGAGGGAAGATTAATGTCCTCCGACATTATTGATACAACAAGCTTAAAGAAAATTGTACATGCCTTTCAAGAAGGAAGCGAGCTCCCTGTAAAGTGGGATTTCACTGGCGGATTGGTGAAAAAATTCATTGTAAAAAATGTGAAACGCAAAACAATCGAATCCAAAGTTACCCTCGAATGGAATGGCGGGGGCATCGATGCAGAGCTTTCGGGTTCCAAGGAAATCTTTATTCCTGCTTTAGGCGACTTTAAGATTGTAGACATCTCGGTGGTTCAGGCTCCGGAACAGCATGCAGTTATCCTTTTTAGTGATCCTCTGGATGATGGTCAAGATTTGAGTGGAATTGTTAGCTTAGGTGAAAACAATATCAGCACCATTGTAGATGGACACAAACTCTTAGTATATCCAGATAAAAGAATAACCGGAGACAAGGATCTTTCAATCTCTGGATCGATTCGGAACATTTCTGGATTCAAATTAAATAAACCAGAAAAAATTGAATTGGTATTTGAGGACATCAAACCGGAGGTTGAGCTTTTAGGAAATGGTGTTATCGTGCCAAGTACACAAGGAGCACAAGTCCCCTTTAAATCTGTAAACCTGAAAGCCGTAGACGTTTATGTTGCCAAGATTTATGAAGAAAATATTATTCAATTCTTGCAAGTCAATGATCTGGAAGGACAATATCAGCTAAAAAGAGTTGGAAAAACTGTTTACAAACAAAAATTGTCTTTGGAAGATAAAGGTTTGAATCTAAATTCCTGGAACAATTTTTCTATCGATTTGAGTTCAATTATAAAGGTAGAACCTGGAGCAATTTATCGTGTTTCAATTACTCCAAGAAAGAATTACTCACTCTATAGCTGCACCACAAATGCATCTGAGCAAGACGATGACGACCTTATCAATATGGCAGAAGATGAAACTGAATGGTCTGAAAAAGACTGGGGAAGCAACTATTATTACGATTATGATGATGGCTACGATTATTATTATGATTACGATTATAGCGATCGAGATAATCCATGTAAGAATTACTACTACCGTGATAAAACTGTTTCAAGAAATGTTTTGATTTCGGATATTGGATTAATAGCAAAGGCAGGAGCTGATAGAAGAATTCACGTGTTCGTAACTGATTTAAATACCACAAAACCACTTGTAGATGCGAAAGTGAAATTTTATGATTTCAACAGCAACTCTTAGGTTCAACATCTACAGACGAAAAAGGATGTGCGATATGTTTTTGAAAACCAAACCTTTTGTTGTGGTGGCAGAAAATGGTACAGAAAGCCTATTTGAAGTTGAGAGATGGAGAATCAAATAGCCTATCAAAATTTGATGTTTCCGGAACCCAGGTTGAAAAAGGCGTGAAAGGATTCATTTATACTGAAAGAGGCGTATGGAGACCAGGAGACTCTCTTTATGTCACATTTATTTTGGAAGACCGAGAAGATGTTATTCCTGATAATCACCCTGTGAAATTTGAAATGATTGACTCTCGAGGAGTTACAGTAGATAGACAAAGTAGCAACTGCAAATGTAAATGGGTTTTACGATTTTCGTACTGCAACTTATGAAAGTGCTCCAACTGGAAATTACAGGAGCGAAAGTCTCTGATTGGCAACAGAAGTTTTTCCAAAACCCTGAAGATTGAAACGGTTAAGCCAAATCGTTTAAAGATTTATCTAGAATTTGCCGATAAGATTCTTAAGAAAAAAGGAGGTAAAAAGCAGAATTGAATGTGAAATGGTTACATGGTGCAGTTGCCAAAAACCTGAAAGCCAAAGTAGATGTTACGGTAAGTTCGTCCTACACTAGCTTTGAGGGCTATAAAGGATTTATTTTTGATGATCCGATTAAAAGATTTAGCACAGATCAACAAACCATATTCAATGACCGTTTGGATCAATATGGTGTTGCTCAATTTGACCCAAAAATTTATGTTACCGATGCTGCTCCCGGAATGTTGAAAGCCAATTTTGTAACCAAAGTTTTTGAAGAAGGAGGGGCATTTTCAATTGACAGAAGTTCGATAAAATATTCACCATACGAAGAATATGCTGGAGTGAAAATTCCTCAAGGTAAAATGTATGGAGGAACACTTGAAACTGATCAAGATCATATTGTAGAAATTGCTACAGTTGACGAAGATGGGAAACCGACCAGTACTGATTGTGAAGTAAAAGTCTTCAAGCTGCAATGGAGATGGTGGTGGGATAGTTATGATCGTGATATCAAAAGCTATATTTCAAGATCTTCTACTACTCCAATCTTCAATGACCGAGTGCGCACAAGCAATGGGAAAGGGAAATTCAATTTGAGAGTTAACAGACCTGAATATGGAAGATACTTGGTTTACGTGAAAAACCTTGAAAGTGGACACACAACAGGAAGAATCATTTATATCGATTGGCCTTATTGGGCTCGAGCTAACAGAAAGAATACTGAAAATTCAACTATGCTTGCTTTTTCTACGGACAAGGAAGCCTATATGACTAATGAACAAGTGAAACTCTCTATTCCGTCTTCCTCGAATGGAAGAGCTTTGATAACAGTAGAAAATGGAACAAAAGTTTTGCAAAAATTCTGGGTTGACACGAAAAAAGGTGAAACGAAGGTAGAATTTCAAACGACAGAAGCTATGAGTCCGAATGCCTATGTTCATGTTTCCCTGATTCAACCTCATGCAGAAACAGAAAATGACTTACCCATTCGCATGTACGGAGTAGTTCCAATCATGGTCGAAAATCCAAAATCACACTTAAGTCCAGTGATTAAAATGGCAGATGAATTGAAACCGGAAACTACAGCCAAAGTTAGAATTGCTGAAAAAAGCGGACGACCTATGACGTATACATTGGCAATTGTGGATGAAGGATTATTGGATCTTACAAGCTTTAAAACACCGGACCCATGGAATCATTTTTATGCAAAAGAAGCATTAGGTGTTAAAACCTGGGATTTATATGATGAAGTATTAGGTGCTTTTGGTTCCAAGATTAATAAAATGCTTGCTATTGGTGGAGATGGCGCCGGAGCTGGTAAAAATAAGCAAGCAAAAGTAAATCGATTCAAACCAATGGTAAGATTTGTGGGGCCATTTTACTATAATGGAAATGGAGAAAACACGCACGACATCGATATCCCTAATTATGTAGGATCGGTAAGAGTCATGGTTATTGCTGGGCAAGATCAAGCTTATGGAAATGCTGAAAAAACGGTACCCGTAAAAGCCCCATTGATGGTGTTGGGTACTCTTCCTAGAGTTTTAGGTCCAGGTGAAGAAGTAGATCTTCCAGTGAATGTTTTTGCCACAGAAGACTATATCAAAGATGTTCAGATTACGATTTCAGCCAATGATCTGTTGATTCCAAAAGACGGGACTCAGAAATCGATGTCTTTTTCAAAGAAAGGAGATAAAGTGGCGAATTTCAGATTAAAAGTAGCTGAGAAGTTAGGGGTTGCAAAAGTTCGTATCAATGTGAAGTCGGGAGGTGAACATGCACACTACGATGTCGAATTGGCTGTACGTCCTTCCAATCCGGAAACGGTAAATGTTCAGGAGATTGTGATTCAGCCCGGAGAAAGCTGGAAAGGAAGTCCTGAATACTTTGGGATAGAGGGAACCAATTCCGCAAAGTTGGAGTTGTCTACATTCCCCCCGTTGAATCTTGAAAAGCGCTTGAAATATTTGATCCGATATCCTCATGGATGTATTGAACAAACTACTTCTGGAGCTTTTCCACAGCTGTATTTAGCGAGACTGATGGAATTGAATAACGATTATAAAATTACGATTCAGCAGAATGTAGATGCCGCCATTGCTCGTATCAGTTTATTCCAAACAAGTGCAGGCGGATTCTCTTATTGGCCAGGAGGAAGTTCTGAAAGTGAATGGGGAACAAATTACGCCGGTCATTTCTTGTTAGAAGCGGAAAAATTAGGCTACAAAGTCCCTTCAAGTCTGATCTCCAGATGGGAAAGATATCAGAAGAAAAAAGCGAAGAGCTGGTATGCTGTTTCAAGTTATGAAGGTAGATACAATGATATTACTCAAGCATACAGACTATATACGCTAGCCTTAGCAGATAAAGCTGATCTGGCTTCGATGAACCGATTGAGGGAAAAAAGAGACCTTTCAATTACTGCAAGATGGCGATTGGCTGCAGCTTATAAATTAGCAGGACAATATGAAATCGCAGAACAACTGGTTAAAGGTTATGGTACGGCAGTACCCGAATATACTGAATTGTCTTACACCTTTGGGAATAGTATTCGTGATGAAGCCATGATTTTGGAAACTCTGACTTTGATGGATGAAAAAACCAAAGGCTTCTCGGTAGCAAGAAGAATTGCAGAAAAGCTTTCTTCTCAAAACTGGATGAGCACACAAACGACGGCATATTGCTTGCTCTCCCTTGGGAAATACATGGGCAAACATCTACCTACTAAAACCATGTATTTTGAATACAAGATTGGTAATGGAGACAAGATTTTGAAAAAAACCCTGAAGCCCTTATTAACTTATGATGTGGAATACAAGGACAAAAACATTGAGGTTACGAATAAGAGCGAATCTCCCCTATTTGTTCGTGTGATGACTACAGGAATTCCAATGCAAGGAAGAGAGCAAAGAAAGGCGGAAAATGTATCCATCAGCATAGATTACAAAGACATGGACGGAAACCGAATTGATCCAAAACGAATTGAGCAAGGAACTGATTTCATTGCCGAAGTTACGGTTCGAAACAGTGGATTAAGAGGGTATTTGAAAGAAATGGCTTTGAATCAGATCTTCCCTTCAGGTTGGGAAATCCACAATACAAGAATGGATGGATTCAGATCGGCACATACATCAAGCAGCTTCGTTTATCAGGATTTTCGAGATGACCGCGTGTACACTTACTACAATTTAGCTGTAAATCAGACGCGAACGTATCGAATCAATTGAACGCTACTTATTTAGGGAAATTCTACATGCCTTCTATTTCCAACAGAGGCCATGTACGACAATACTATCAGTGCTCTGGAACCCGGTGGATGGGTAGAAGTAGTCAAGCAAACAAATGACTAGAAATCTCAAACCAGTTTAGAAAAAGCTCCTTTCCGATTGTTTTCGGGAGGGGCTTTTTAATTAAAAACGAAAAGTGAAAAGTGAAAATTATTGTGAAATTGGCTATCGGAGAATGGACAATGACACTCTTGCATCCATTGCCTATTCTTTGCGTCCTTTGCGGTTAAATCTCACTTTCACTATTCTCCTTCCCGGACTGAAGTCGCAGGGTTAGGAGATGACTTTTGATTTCTGGATTTCTCGAGGCTGGATTTCTGGACTCCTTCTTCTTATCCGTATCACAAAGTCTAGTTTCCAGCAGTCTAGCCTCTAGTAATCCTTACCACTTAATCCTTTCGACTTTCAACTTTAATTTCTCAAACATTATTCGCATTTTTAGGTTATGGAATCACAGTCATTTTATTACGACGAGCAGCATAGCAGAACCATTAATTGTGGAGTGGACTAAAGATTGTGGTCAGGTAACTATTTACGACAACGATCAGATTTGCACCAACACAGTGATGTGGGCCAGTTGAAAAAAGGAATTGTGATTCGAACGCAAAAGGGAGAAGAATTTGTACATCCGATTGTTTATGGAACCTGTGCGCTGGCAAGTGTCATTTGGAGATCGTATGCTGATCAATTCCTACAACCGATCAGAAGAAATTGTCAAAGGAACCTCTCAGATCTTTTACTATGTTTTTCTTGCCTCTGTCATGTATTTGATGCTCCTCTTTTTGCCTCAATACAAAGCAGGGATGATTGGTTTGGATATTTTACTTACGCCATCGATGCTCATTTATATTGGGTTGATCATAGTGTTTTATCTCTGCGGAATGTTAGTGAGAAGAGGAAAACTGACCTGGTACTATATTGGAACTTCACTTTACTTGATTGACACGGTGTATGTCCTATTAAATTCCTTAGTAATCTCAGAAATTAGTATCTCTACCCTATTCCAAACCAATCTTGGATTAATTTTATTTGCTTTATTACTTATTCGAATCGTTTTCGCTTACTACCTCATCAAAGCCTTTCCTGATGCTGTGGAATATGCTAAACAAGTCAAAACCTCAGCTACAAAAGACTCAAATGATCTTTTAGATAGTTAAGGTTCCAAATCAGTGTTCAAATAAAAATACTTAGAACATAGAACTTAGAACATAGAACTTGGAACTAATATCCCAACTCCCCACATCACCCTATTGAATCAAAATTCCCTACACTTTAAGTTTTTTCCAAAAATCGAAACAAAAACCTATGTATCTTGAAAGTACAAATTGTCACAGTCTATTGTTCTTTAAAAGTTTGCACATAATTCCGACTCACTAGAATCTTCTTCATGAGTTATTCTGGTTTTCTTTGGTTTTAATAGTTCTTTTGGGTCGGAATTTGTCAACTTTTTTTCGCGAATTTATTGTTGTTATTAGCTAGAGCCTGTTTACGAAAGTAGATAGGTTGTTTTGGTTTTTTTGGACTTTTCGACCTTTGGATATTTGGACAGTTGGACTTTTGAACTAAGATTTTGATTATCTTTCGAGTATCCAAATCGTATTTTTAGATTATACCTAACATGAGAATCACTATCATTCTATCTTTTCTTTTCACCTTTTATTCAGGAATCTCTCAAATTGAAAAAAAAGAATTTCAGACAGATTCGACAACATTGGAAAGTATTCAAGGAATTGTAGACCTTATTATTGAAGAGAAAAAGGATGTTTTAATTAGCTTTCCGAACTTATATTCTTCTCTGGCACTAGAAATCCCTTCCAATCAAGATGAAAAAATAGCTTTATCTAATGAATTGAAAAAAAGAGGATTTATAGTGGTTAATTGGGGTCGAGGAAATTACCCGCCCAATGGAGCTCGAATTATTAGTATCGATCTGGAAAAAGACAATTGCGCTTGTCAAGTAAATAAGTTTTATTTGTACACTACATTTGAGAATCAATTCCAGATGGTTGAATCGATAAGTTGTAAAGAGAAAAAATAAATGAAAACTCTTCTTATCTCTTTAAGCATCTTAACTTGCACAGTCCTATTTGGCCAAGAAAAAAAACTATGTCGTACTTGGACCATCTATAGCATCACCAATTCTGAGGAAAAAGTAGTCTATAAAAACAAAGGAGAATGGGGGATTAACTTCGATTGTTTTGACCATTCTTTTTTATTTCTTACAGAAGATGGTGCGCCTAATGGAAATGGAAAATGGGAATTCATCAAGGAGACCAATTCCATAGTAATGGAAAATGAAAGTGAAAAAGAAACCTACGTTATCATTGAATTGAAATCCAAGAAATTAGTGTATCAATGGAATGGTAGGATATTTACTTTTTTTCGCTAATCCTACCTCCTATTTCAATTTAGCTTTTCTTAACAAATAATTTTTCCATCAATTCAATTTTCTATTAACTTTGTATCTCAAAGCACTTTTAAAATGGATAAAGACAAATCTATCGAACAAATCAATGAGATCCGCAGGCTCATGGAAGGATCTAGTAAGTTTCTTTCTCTTAGCGGGATGTCTGGGGTTTCTGCAGGAATTATTGCTAGCTTGAGTTCTCTTCTTGCTTATTTTTTATTGTACACCGACACCTCTTTCCGTCTTATTTCTTGCTCAGGGAGTGCGGCTGAAGAATTTAGGTTGAACCTGATCTTATTAGCTGTAATCACTTTAGGTTTGGCATTGCTTGCTGGAGCATTTTTTACTTATAAAAAGGTACAGAAGAGAAAGGAGTCTCTCATTTCAAGAGAAAGTATCAAGTTGCTTTCTGAAATTGCTGTTCCTCTGGGTACTGGCGGATTGGTTTTAGCCTTTTTATATTATTACGGAGTATTTGGTTTGATGGCGCCTCTAACTTTAATCTTCTACGGCTTGGCACTCTTTACAGCCAGTAAATACACGGTTAATGAGATTCGCTACTTAGCTTTGTGTGAGATTGTATTAGGATTATGTTCTTTAGCCTTTATCGGATATGGATTACTATTTTGGTGGATCGGTTTTGGTTTGCTCCATATCATTTATGGTATCTTTATCCACATGAAATACGATAAAAACAGCTGATTTGAGTATCATTTCGAAATTAAATAAAGCCTTTGATTCTAGAGTCCGACTTGGAATAATGAGTCTACTGATCGTAAATGATTGGCTGGAATACAAATATCTCAAAGAAAAATTGGAGCTTACTGATGGCAATCTAGCCTCACATATCAATGCACTTGAAAAATTGAATTATATCATCGTTAAAAAAGCCTTCGTTGGAAAAAAAACCAATACCTCTTATCAGATTACTCCTCTTGGTCGACAAGCTTTTGAGGAACATCTTCAGGCGTTGGAACAAATTATAAAGAGTTAATATTTTTTTATACATATACTTTGTAATTCAAAGTACTTTTTAAAATAAGCAACATGAAAACAAAACAAATTCTACATCTTTTGATGACTTTCGGAGCAACCTATTTGCTCTACGCACAAACGCCAGGATTGAATATTCTGATTCTCTCTATTCTTACTGTAATCTCCTTTGGATTTTTAAACTCGGTCAAATTAAAGTCTACCAAATGGTGGTTCGCTGCTACCCTACTTCTAATCAATGGATTTTCTGTCTTTTACCTTGGAAGAGATTACCATGTGATTTTATTCCTGTTGGCTCTGCTTCATTTTGTTGCCGTTTCGCATTCATCTGCTAGAACATTTTATTTTCTGATCTATGACACCATGAGAAATACAATAGTAGCTCTCGCCATGAAATTCGGAAATGGTATAAATATCCTATTTGGTGAAAAAAATAAAGAAGAAGTGGAGGGTGGAAATCAATGGAAATGGGTCAAAAAGAGTTTGGTATTTATCATTCCGGCTCTACTTTTTGTGTTATTCCTCCAACTTTATCGCCTTTCCAGTTCAAATTTTGATCAGATCAGTGACTTCATTTCTTTTGATTGGATTTCAGCTCCATGGATTGCTTTATTCATTTGCTTCTACTTACTTTTTTATGGATGGATTTGGTTTCAGCCAGATGAGTTAATGATGCGCTATGAACATAAACTATCCAGAAAAATTGTTTTGGGTCGGGCCGACAAACTCACTCATTTTCTAACTAGGGAATTAGAGGTGAAAATTGCCATTTCAATCGTCATTACCCTTTCACTTCTCCTTGCTTTTCTTATTGTTTCCGACTTTCTACTATTTTCCCAATCTGCTTTACAGCAAAACGGATTAGAATTTATAAGTAAAGAACTGCACAACGGCGTATATGCGTTAATCGCTTCCATTGTAATCACAGTAGTTTTAGTGAGTTTTATTCTTAGAGGAAATTTGAATTTCTATCAACCTAAGCTAGTCGCTTTAGCCGTCGTTTGGCTTGCTTTAAACATTGTGGTTGTCGCCACTAATTTCACTAAGAACTGGATTTATATTGATTTAGGGGGACTTACCTACAAAAGAATTGGCGTATTCATCTATCTCTCTCTTACTTTCATCGGTTTATTATACACGCTATTTAAAGTAACCATGAAAGAAAAATTCTTCTACATCATTCGAACAACGGCCATTAGTTTTTTTGCTTTTCTGACAGTCACTTTCACTGTGAATTGGGATGTCATCATAACGAAATACAATCTATCAGAAAAATTCGATCGAGACATGATTGACTATGAGTATCTCATCTCCTTAAAATCTGGAAATCAGCATATTTTAGTAGAAAAGTTCATTGATGGAGAAATTCCCAATGAATATTCTGAAACTATTTTTGATTTCAGCATTATTGACTATGAACGATCCAAAAACTGGAAATCTTTAGTCTATTCAGAATATGAAAAGCAAAAGGTTATTGCATCTTATTATAAAAATTAAAGTATCAACCCTGCCTATGAATGAGTCGGCCTTTCGAGAGGCTGGCTCATTTGCTTTCGATCCTGATAAAAGAGGATTCCTTTGTTAAAATTTTGTTATTGCTAGGAAATCAATTGTCTCGATTTTGGAAATTTCTCATATTTGGATGTTTGGTAGTAGAGCATGAAAAAGATTTTCAACATATTCCTGATTTTTTTTATAGCCTCAAGTGCTTATGGTCGTGCTTTCCAAGAAAATTCGAATGATCAATTCAGGAACTTTACAAATCATGTAGAGGAATTTTTATTGCTATCGAATGATTCCAATCAAAATATCGTTGTAGACATAGAATTGCGAACAATTGAAGAGGAAGAAGATGTTCATAAAAGTAACTTTCCTTTTCATCCGACAGATCCAATATTGGTTCAAAACACATACTTACCCTTTTGGTGTTATCACAAGAATGGAACGCTTCAAATCTATCCAACCAAATCTAAAACGATTTACCAACCCAAACTTTATCTTCTCATAGAAGTTTTTCTTATTTGATTTTTACAATTCTGACTTAAAAAAATTCTTGTATACTCCTTCTTTCCGGAGTTTAACAAAGAAATTCGTTTTATAGAATTGTCAATTCATTTCTGGCATGTCCAGATCAAAATCAACTAAAAAGAACTATAATGAAACGTCGTTTACTCATCGTATTTGGAATCTCGTTAGTATTGGCCAATATACTTTATTTCAAAACCGCACATCTCAAATCTATCCATAAATTAAATTTCCGAAATCACCTGCAACTTGTTGTAGATCTATCCTCCCAGAATATAAAAAATGGGACTACAACCCTAAATGGTAATATAGTAAGAAGCCTTTATTGAGAATTGGTCAATGAAGATAATTAAATCGATATCAAATTCTTAAACACATCTGAAAATGTATATAACAATGGCTTTCACTTTTATCGCAGGTTTTATGGCGATTATATTCGAGCACAAAATCCACATTAACAAATCGGCTTCCGCTTTAGTAACAGCCGTTCTTTGCTGGGCATTATTCGTTTTTGGAGAAAATTCTATTCTTCCAGAAAGTATCAATGATCCTTCTGATTTCATTGAATCAAGTTTAATGCATCATCTAGGAGAAATTAGTGGTATTCTATTTTTTCTCTTAGGAGCTATGACTATTGTTGAATTAATAGATACTTACGACGGTTTTGCAATCATCACACAGAAAATAAGTACTACAAAAAAAAGTAGATTATTGATTATTCTTTCAGTTACCACTTTTCTGATGAGCGCAGTCTTGGATAATTTAACAACCTCTATCATCATGGCCGCTTTATTGAGGAAAATTATATCCGACAAAAAAGATCTTTGGCTTTTTGCAGGTATGATTATTATTGCTGCCAATGCTGGAGGGGCCTGGTCACCTATTGGCGATGTTACTACGATCATGCTTTGGGTTGGCGGACAGGTTACGTCTGCAAACATCATTTTGAAGTTACTTTTACCTAGTATGGTTTGCTTAGCTGTCCCATTATTCATAATGGCATCAAGGATGAAAGGAAATATCCCAGTTGTTGAAAAAAAGGGATCAAGCAGTGATCTAGCAAGAGTACAACCACATGAACAAAAGCTGATTTTTGGTGTTGGCCTGGCCGCTTTACTATTTGTGCCTGTTTTTAAAACTTTCACACATCTTCCGCCATTCTTAGGTATCCTCTTTGGACTTGGAATTTTATGGTTTGTCACCGAATCAATTCACAAAAACAAAGAGGAAGAAACCAAAAAACAATTATCTATAAGTAGGGTTTTGGAAAAAATAGACACCCCAAGTATCCTCTTTTTTCTTGGAATTTTGTTAGCCGTAGCGGCCTTGCAAACGGCAGGACACTTAAGCCAATTAGCTGTATTTCTGGATCAGCACATTGGAAACATTTGGATAATAAATATACTCGTTGGATTTTTCTCATCAATTATTGACAATGTCCCATTAGTTGCGGGTTCTATTGGGATGTATGATTTGTCTATTTACCCGCAGGATCATATTTTCTGGGAAATGCTTGCCTATTGTGCGGGTACGGGTGGATCTGCATTGATCATTGGCTCTGCCGCCGGTGTAGCCATAATGGGAATATTAGGAATTGATTTCGTTTGGTATTTCAAAAAGATAACCCCTCTTGCTTTAATCGGCTATCTCTCTGGAATACTCACCTTCTGGATCATGAATTTATTCATTTAAATATTTAAATCAATTAATTATGAAAGCAATTGTAGCAACTTACGAAACGGATGAAATGGCAGTGAAAGCAATTCAACATTTATCCGAATTTAATTTTCCTCTAAATAAAGTTTCGCTTATTGGAAAATCAGAGATTCATGAAGATAACCTTCATGTTAAGTCAAATAACAACATAAAAAATGCTCCTGCAATAATTGGTGTTGGAGCCGGAACAATAATAGGACTCCTTTCTGGAATAGGAGTATTTGCAATTCCCGGATTTGGATTTTTATACGGTTCAGGTGCGGTGATTGGAGCGATAGGAGGTCTTGATTTGGGGGTTCTTGGCGGAGGATTGACTTCACTTTTGATATCGATTGGATTGAAAAAAGAAGAAACTGTTCAATTTGAAAAGCACTTGAACAATGGTCGGTTTTTAGTCATTGTGAACGGCTCTGAACGAGAAATAAACCTTGCTGAAACACTTCTCCATGGACATGGTAAACATGTAGAAATTTCAAAATAAATAAACTTTTAAATCATTTAAAATCATGAGCTTATTATCAGAAAACATAATTCCAGGAAAACATGGAACTACATTTGGAACAGATGCAAAATCATCAATAGAATTGCATAAAATTTTGCAAGCAATCGCTACAATAAATGGAGTTCGAGATGTCATATTTAACACAGAAAAATTTCCAAGAGAATTTACTGTACGAACAACACGAATGATTAAAGTGTCAGAAATTCAATCTAAAATCAAAGCAGTTGGTTATCATGCAATTCCTACAGGTTTTTTCCTTTTTTGGTAAAGCCTGTAAATTTAGATTCTTATAGATTGATATTTCGCTAAAAATGGGGAACTGGAAATACTCGTAAATATTTATAAAAGCAGTATTTTCAAAAAAGATAGAATTGAACTATCTTTTCCCCTATGAATCTAATGATACTTTTGTTTTTCTCAATCGTAAGTCTCAATCTTTTGGCTCAAAATGAGAACTCTCTTGACTCTGGATTTATTGATATTCAAAATCACATGGAGGAAAGTATGCAATACACCAAAAACAGAGATTTTGATGGAGATGGCAAAGAAGATCCTATTGGATTCGATTATACAGGAGGTGCGCATTGCTGTTATAAAATGATTTTAGTTCTTAGTTCAACAAAAGATACCATTTTCTACCCTTTTGAAATGGATGGTGGTTATGACTTTGGAATTGTAGATGGAAGTAACCTTACTCATTTTGCAATTGGTGATTTTGATGAGGATGGTTTAGAGGAAATATTTATGTCGATATACACTTACAATGCCCAAAAATATCCGGTTCCTAAATCTGTAACGAGAAAATACAAAGTTCACTCGAACTATATCGTTTTTGATTTTAAAGATGGTGAAATGATCACTGAGGATTATGACTCAACAAAGCACAAACTCGAAAAAATGAAGTAATTCGAGATTTTATCTTCTAAGTATAAGTTTCATTACTTCTGTCTCAAAATCACCGCTAAGTATCAAGAAATACATCCCATCTTCCACAATGTTATTCAGATTTAGTAATACCGAATGACCAGAACTCTCTCTTCTTTCCAGCACTACTCGTCCCAGATCATCTGTAATTTGAATATCTACCATTCCATTTACCGAAGCTGGCATATCAATCGTTAGATTTCCATTTGTTGGGTTTGGATAGATTTTCCATGATCCTATTTCATTTTCATTCAATCCAACTGAATTCATTTGAACACATTCAGAAGTATCAACACAACCCTGTTGCTCAATTATAACGGCAAAAGAGCCATTCTGATTAGCAATAAAAATAGAACTTGTTGCACCAGGAATGATATCATTCGAATCACAATTCATCCACTGATAGGAATTCGCCGTGGCATTTGCAACTGCCAAAACATTTGCATTTTGCATGACAGTCAAATTCATTTCTAACCAGCTAATATTTTGGGTTTGTTGAACTATATTTCCCGCATTATCTTCATAGGTCCATACAATTTGATGGATCGAAGTATCTTGGAATGGAAAACTTACATTGGAGGTAGCATAAAGTGTATCAACACAATTATCTAATGCAAAGGGAAACTCAGCTTGTTGAATATCTATAGAACAATAAGCTTCAATAGTCGAAAGTGTCGCACTATTGGGGACTGGATCTAGCGTATCTCCAATGAAAACGGAATAAACTATCAAACTATCACCTCCGCAATTGGAAAGCAAAGTATCTGTCACAACATGGTTTCCCGGCACCGATACGGTTTGCCCAAGTGGAGAAGTAAATTGGGAACAATCATCTGCATTGAAATGTGTTGAAATTACTGGACATGTAGCCACTTTTGATAAGCGACAATATGGAATCCCCCCTAATGTACTATTCAGATTCAACTTATTTGTAAAAGTGCTACTCGTCGTATCATATTCAAACAATATCCCTTTATAATAACTTCCACCATGAAATGCTAATCCATAAATCTTTCCATTATCACTGAAGGTCAATGAGGGCTGTACATTTCCTCCATTCGTAAAATCGTATTCATGCAGTACAGTATAGGTGTCATCAGACAATGAGTATTTGAACATTACCCCATAATTATAACTACCACCTACATTTGTATTTCCATATAAATTCCCAAACTGATCCACGATGAGGTTGGAAAAAGGCCTTCTTCCAGTAACCGGCTCAAAATGATGTTTTACGGTATACGTTCCATTAATAAAATCATATTCGAATAAAACACCATCATCTGTATTTCCACCTTGTGTAGTCAATCCGTAAAATTTCCCATTGTACTCCAACAAACTTCTGTGTGGGTAGCGACCTGTTGAAATCTCAAATGGATAGCGAACATCTATTGCATGATTAACGGTATCTACCCTGAATATAACGCCGCAATCATTCAACCCTCCATATATCGCCATTCCATACATGTACCCATCACTGGCATAGAGCATATCTCCCCTTGGATATCGACCATTGGAATTATTAAAGGCAGCCTCTAATGAAAATGTGTTAGTTGTTCTATTCCATGAAAAAACAACTCCTTTATGTGGAGCTGGTCCTCCTTGTGTTACCATACCATAGATCATCCCATTTGGTCCCAATGACAATGAACCTTGTGGATAAGCTCCGTCTTCGATATTGAAATCATGTAATTTGATTAATGTATCTTGACTCATGCTGTACTTGAACAGTGTCCCATATTTGTATTTACCACCCAAAAAGGTCATACCATATACAAAGCCATCCTCACCGTCCAAAACGGTTCCGTATGGGGTATGACCAAAAACACAAGAAAAAGTTTGTTCCATGGATAATGAATCATTTCCAAGATGATAGGCAAACAAAGACCCATAACCATCAATGGCACCCGAACTACATAAACCGTAAATCGCATTACTAAAAATGAAAGGCTGTCCTTGAGGAACACTTCCAATTGTATTATCCATATCCTTTACCAAGCTTAGGGATGAGTCGGCCAAATCGATTGAAATTAAAGTACCATATCCTGCACCTCCTGCAGTGGTTAAAGCGTAATAACTATTTGAAGCTCCTGAATAGACGATTTCACCTGTTCCATGCAGTCCCAAAGTAGAATCTAAATCCTGAACTTTGCCAAATACTAGAGAAGCTGTATCCACTGCATAAACAACACCTATCCCATCTGCCCCTCCATTTTTCGTAATTCCAAATAGGTGTCCATCTGTATTTAAAATTAAACCTGATTCCGGATTTGCACCATTTAAGCTATCAAAATCATGAATCTTTTGCACAGAATTTGAAAATAAGTCGAACTGAATGATCGTTCCGTATCCATTCACCCCTCCCTCTCTAGAAGTTGTAAACATCTTGTTTTGAACACTGGACAGCACTAATCTGCCTGTAGGATAGGCACCGAAAGATGAGGAAAAATCGAATTGAGTTGTTAAGGTAGCCGTTGTAGTATCCAAACTGTAGATGGTTCCTAAATCATTGGATCCTCCCATTTTAGTTAGTCCATATATTGATCCAGAAAATTCAATTACTCCATCCTCCGGTCTAGAACCATTACTTCCATCAAACTCTTCTAAAACTTGAAAAGAGCTCGAGAGCAAATCAAAATAATAAACTACACCAAGATCAGAGGCTCCTCCTGTGTTAGTAGTGCCGTATAATTTATTATTGATAAGCAGCACTCCACCCAAAGGATGATCTCCTGTGGTTGACTCAAAATGATATAAATCAGTTATCTCTTTTGAATATAAATTGAATGCAAATAGCACTCCACCATTGTACTTCCCACCTTGAGATGTTGTTCCATAGACCGTTTCATTACCATCAAAACACAATCTTTTCCCTGGAAAACTTCCATAATTTCGAATAAAGGAATGGACAACTTGATAATTCTCTCCATTTTGATCCGTTTTGAAGATGACACCGTGGTTGTCTTCACCACCCTCACTTAACATCCCCCAAAATTCGGTGCTCTGACTATAAGTAAAGAACGTAGAAAAAGCAAAAATTGAAAGTAGTAGTAATTTGTTCATAGCCTTGATCTTTCCGCTAATTTAAGTGATATAGACCATAAAAAGAACTAATTCCTAGTTTTAAAGCTAAACTGAATTCAAAACCAACCGATAACCCACTCCTCTAATATTCACGATTTTTACATTGGGATCGGCTTCCAGTTTTTTCCTCAATTTGGAAATAAATACATCCAAAGTCCTTCCAACATAATCTCCTTCATCTCCCCAAACACGGTTTAAAATGGTGTCTCTTTCTACTGTTTTATTGAGATTCTCATAAAGAAGTACAAGTAAATCAGACTCTTTCGCCGTTAACTCTATTCGTTGTTCTTTGAGAATTAGCTCGGTGTTCAGTTTGTCAAATTGAAATTTCCCTAAAGCTATGTAGTTTGAGTTTTGGGTTTTTGACTTCCTTTTCTTATATAAATACCACACTAAAAAAGTGAGTGACAGCAATAAAAATAAGCGAAGCCAAATCGTTCCGAGATCTTCTTCAACTGCCTTTTCTTCCGCTTTTTTATTGTTTTCCTTTTCTTTTTGAGACCTCATTTCTTTAGGGAAAATCTGTACTTGAAGGGTATAACAATCCTTTGGTAAGTAACGTCCGCGACATGGAACTAAAGAGTCAGTGCCCATATTCCTTTCAAAACTATGAACCACTTGCTCTTTCTCGCAATCCCTTACCTCCAAATGATACCCTCCTCCTATTTGTGCTTGATCCAACACGGAATCCACAATTGTCACCAAATCATCGGGTAAAAATTCCAATTCATTTTCAAAAGAAACAACATATGTATTGCCTTCTTTTTGAATGGGAAGAACACGACCGGTAAGATCTCCCGACCTTAACAATAATTGATGTCCAATCATGCGCATGGCAGTTTCCTCATGACTTTCTTTTGGCAAATCTTGAGAAAAAGAAGCATTCACGGGGCTAGCAAAAAGAATAAAAAACAATGTGATATTTCGGTAAAAAATCTGCATCCTACAAATCTAGAGCAATTCAAATCATCTGAAACAGTTTTACGATGATTTTACACTAATTTACAATTGAGAAAGGTATGGAAACGCACTTAGAGCATAGATTTGACTAAATCTTAAAGCAATAATTATGAAAAAGAAAATGATGATTTATGCGGTTGTTCTTACCGCTCTTGGTTTTACAACTTATGGCTTCTCCAACTGGATGGATACTTCAAAAACACAAACCAAGGAAGAACTTAAATGCAAACCACCTTCTGATTCTGAAGAAATCCGAAGAGACCTTCCAATTACTGCATTTGCCTACAAAATACATCCCCGTTTTGATACCGGCATTACTAAAGAACAAATTCAAAAAGCTAAAACAATCTTAGACATACTGCCGATAAATGCAACAGCAGATTACCTGGATTTTCACACAACAATTGCTGCCACTGTCAACGAACAGGATGGTTCTTCCATTCTGCTTGAGAAAGGAAATGATCACTATTTAACAGACGAACAACTTCACTTACTCAAATCCATGGAATATTCCACCAATTTCAAAATTTCCACCTATTGCCAGACGAAAAACCCTGTTTATGGAGATGCCGCCAATGAATTTATAGTTTATTACATGACTGTTCTTCCTGAAAAACAAACAGAATACAAAGATGGAATGGAAAATCTAATCTATTATTTGAAAAAGGAAAGCCAAAAGGAAGTAGCGCAAATCAACATGAATTCGGTCACTCCAGGTAAAATTCAGTTTACTGTAACAAAGAATGGCACAATTGAATCCGTGATATTGAGTTCCAGTTGCGGCTACTCCAATATTGACTCCAAAATGCTTCAATTGATCAAAGAAATCCCTGGGGAATGGCAAGCCGCAACTGACGCAAAAGGAAACAAAGTAGATCAAATTCTGTTCTTTTCTTTTGGATTAGAAGGGTGTTAGGTATTTTAATTCGGAATTGGGAACATGAGAATTTTCTTAGATAATTTGTAATTGATAATTGATAGTTGATATATAATAATTGATAATTTTGATGTATCGGCGCTGGCGGACACATATCATCCATGCTTTCGAGTATTCGAAACAACCTTAAACGAAAACACAAAACCATATTTGAGGGAAATGGTGGGATGGATAACCGTGAAGTTCGAAATCCCTTCGTTTCTCCTAAAAATGCTAGTCCAGAAGAATTAAAAGTCTTAAGAAAAAAGATTCAGCAGCAACAAAGAAAAAGAATCTTGAAAGCTATTTTGATTTCTGTTCTGATATTGGGATAATTGTTAGCAGGTATACTTATCGTAATTTGAGATTGTCAAATATGATCCATTCTCAATTGTTCATCCTATTTTCAACCCAGGACTGAAGTCACAGGGTTACAAAATGAAAGAAAATTCCTTAACCAACATTTTTTGTTTTTAGCCGTTTACGATTAATTTTTAATTTTTAATTCTAAACTCAATAATGCTTTCTACCACTTCCGGATTCAATAGCGTACTTGTGTCTCCAAGATTACTAAAATCGTTATGCGCTATTTTTCTTAAGATTCTACGCATGATTTTTCCAGATCTTGTTTTTGGCAACCCTTCTGTAAACTGAATTTTATCTAGTTTGGCAATTGGACCAATATGTTCAGTAATTAACTGATTAATTTCTTTTCTCAAATTATCATGATCTCTGGATTCTCCCGTTTCCTTTAGCGTCACATACCCATAAAGTGCATTCCCTTTGATCTCATGAGGAAAGCCAACAATAGCCGATTCCGCAACTGCTGGATGTTCGTTGATGGCATCTTCAATTGGAGCAGTTCCCAGATTGTGTCCTGAAACAATAATTACATCATCCACTCTTCCTGTTATTCGGTAATATCCCACAGCATCTCTTCTTGCACCATCTCCAGTAAAATACATATTCTCATAAGCAGAAAAATAAGTCTCTTTGTATCGCTGATGATTCCCCCAAATCGTTCTCGCCATGGAAGGCCAAGGAAATTTAATACACAACCTTCCCTCAACCTGATTGCCCTCAATCTCTTTTCCGTTTTCATCCATTAAAGCTGGCTGAATACCCGGCATGGGTAGTGTTGCAAATGTTGGAATGGTTGGTGTCGCAAAGGGAATTGGAGAAATCATGATTCCTCCTGTTTCTGTTTGCCACCAGGTGTCCACAATCGCACATTCATTTTTTCCAATATTATCATTATACCAGTGCCAGGCTTCTTCATTGATGGGTTCTCCGACTGTACCTAGAATTTTAAGAGAAGAAAGGTCATGTTTATCCACATATTCGATGTTTTCTTTAGCTAATGCTCGGATAGCTGTTGGAGCGGTGTAAAACTGAGTTACCTTATGTTTTTCTACTACTTCCCAAAAGCGACTAAAATCTGGATAGGAAGGCACTCCTTCAAACATCACTGTTGTGGCTCCGTTGGCTAACGGACCATAAACAATGTAAGAATGACCCGTAATCCAACCTATATCTGCTGTACACCAATAAACATCTCCTTCTTTGTACTGAAAAACATTTTTGAAAGTATAAGCGGTGTACACCATGTAACCTGCACAAGTGTGCACCATTCCTTTAGGTGAACCTGTCGATCCTGAAGTATACAAAATGAATAGTGGATCT
Organism: Crocinitomicaceae bacterium; assembly: GCA_041392305.1. GTDB lineage: Bacteria > Bacteroidota > Bacteroidia > Flavobacteriales_D > Crocinitomicaceae > JAGQYP01. The sequence goes on along the minus strand of JAWKMJ010000007.1, from coordinate 73,080 downwards.
TCCGCATCCATGATTTCAGGTTCACATTGCTTTGAAGCTTGATCTAATAAAGGTTGCATCCATTCGTCTCTTCCTTGCTTCATTTGGATGTTCGATTGAGTCCTTTTCACTACCAAAACGCTTTCCACACATGGAGTATTATCTAATGCCTCATCAACAATTCCCTTCAAGTCGATGCTTTTCCCTCCTCGATAAGATCCATCCGAAGTAATAACCATTTTACATTCAGAATCATTGATCCTTGCGGCCAAAGCTGAAGATGAAAAACCTGCAAAAACAACAGAATGAACCGCTCCAATTCGAGCACAAGCCAAAAGAGAAATAGCTAATTCCGGAACCATGGGCAAATAAATACACACGCGATCGCCTTTATTAATCCCCTTAGTTTTAAGAACATTGGCCATTTGATTTACCCGGTCATGCAATTCTTGATAGGAAATATGCTGAGCCTCTTCCTTTGGATCATTCGGTTCAAAAAGTATCGCTGTCTGATTCGCTTTTGTAACTAAATGACGGTCAATGCAGTTCTCCGTAATATTCAATTTGGCCCCATCAAACCATCTTGCTTCAGGTTTTGTGAAATCCCATGACAATACTTGATCCCATCGTTTCCTCCAGAGAAAATGCTCCTCTGCTATCTCTTCCCAAAACCCGTCTGGATTTTGAACAGACTTACGATAAACATTGAAATACTCTTCTAGATTTTTGATGTGATAATTACTCATGGTTTGCTTTTTTATTGGCCCTTAAATTAATGATTTTATTTGTTTAAACAAATTTTACCATTCACCCTAAATTATAAATAACTTCCTTAGCAAACACATTTTTATTTCGCTAAGTTGCGCTAAGAAATCGCAAAGTTTCGCGAAGATTTGGAGTTGATGAACCTTTTGATTCCAGTTTTCATCAATGTGACTTCAAAATTCAATAAAAAGCCAAGAGGAAAATCTCCTAATGTCAAGTATGTGAGAACTTGAGCCTGATGAACATCTGTAAAACTTTCAACTGTTTTAAGTTCTAAAACAATACTATTTTCAACTAAAAGATCTATGCGATAACCATGATCTAACTTTATTTCCTTATAAACAATCGGAAGGGGTACTTCTTTTTTTACGTCAAGTCCCGACTGAGTCAATTCATAATATAGACATTCTTTGTAGGTTGATTCAAGCAGTCCAGGACCTGAAAATTTGTGAACTTCAATACTTTTTCCCAGTACAATTGAGGCTGTTTTTTCTAAATTCATGATTTTGATTTAAATGGTTATTCAAAACTAATAATTCTTCGGGCAACTTTGCGAAAACTTTGCGAAACTTTGCGTAATAAAACCTGTGAATGAGTTTAACCCAAAAACGATAACTTTGTCTAAAATTGAAGCACATGAAAGCATTATTTACACTCATTATAATTTTCAACCTTTCCGTAGTATTCGGTCAAACAGAAACTGAAGTAGCCCAAACTAAAACGCTTCAGAAAGTATTGAAAAAGTTAAAGGATCAGGACTTTGAGAAATTCACCGATTATATGAATACAGATGTGATCGAGAAAACCGACTTAAATAAACTTTCCAATAAAATCCGAGAAGCCATGAGTGGTTTGGAATCGATCAATGTGATCTACCTAAGCGGCAAAAACATCTTCCGTTGTCAATACCTGAAAGAGGGCAAAACAGTCTTCGAAGTAAAGTTCTATTTCAACATGTACGACGCCCAAAGCAAAGTTACCGACATCCGATTTGAATAAATAAATAGATCAACTATAGAACTAAAAAACTCGAAAAATTATCTCCCTATCGGTCGATGAGCTCGCTATCGCTCGGTTCTACACTCGAAAAACTCTAAACTCAAAAAGCTACATGGCAGGAGCCACGTCAGCTGTAATCTTCACAATTGTGCTTCCCCCTGGAATATTTGCAGTCACTGTTACGGTTTTGTTTACCGTTGTTCCTTCTTGACCTGGTTTGGGTTTAAAGATCACCTCTAACTCCCCTTCTTCTCCTGGAGGAATTGGTTTTTCGGGTTTCTTTGGAATCGTGCAACCACAAGAAGCTTTAGCATCTTTGATTACTAAAGGGACATTTCCTGTGTTCGTGAATTTAAATATGTGCTTGTTCTCGGAAACCGCAGGTACGGTTCCGAAATCATGGACAATCTCTTCAAAACGGATATTGGTCAGATTTTTATTCGGATCTTCATAAGGGACATTTTCTTTGGCTACAATACTTTTCCCACTATGATTTTCACCACCAGTAGATTGTACATTCTCTTCTTTAGATTCTTCTCCTCCGCAGGCAGTAATTGTGAGCATTGCGGCAATTCCTCCTAAAACAAATAGTCTTCTCATCTTACTTTTAAAATGTTTGGTTTAGCAAAATTAAAAATTACTTCTTTAAGATTTTCTCATAAGCTCCTTTAGTCTTAAAAACTTCAATAGCTTTAGATAATACATCATTTTCTACATTGATGATTTCATAATATTTACCAAAATCCCAAAGATCATTGGCCATAGATGCCTTCACCCTCAATTCAATCAGATGTCCGGATATCTTTTTATCTTCTTCCACAATCTCAATTCCTTCTTCCTCTACTCTTTTCCAGAATGCATCAGTAATTTCAGAAATATCTAGGGTTGACTTGAAATCTTCGAAAGATGGGTACTTTGTAAAAAGTTCTTTTCTATTTTGATCTACGTACTCAAGCGAAAATGAATTAATCACTCCCTTTCTCAAAATATCTTTGTACATCTCAGAAACTTGTGTGGTATCAATTGGAACGAATATATCTGGAACAATTCCTCCACCACCGTATATTTCTCTTTTATTCACCAAAGTCTGGTATTTCAAAGAATCTGGTAATTGAATGCTATCTTTGCTCATGAGTTCGCCAGATTCAAATCGTTTGATATAATCGTTTCTGTAAGCATCGTGATCCTCATAAGGTTTCTGAATCCATCTGCCAGAAGGTGTGAAGTATCTTGCGATAGTAAGTCTAATTTGAGAGCCATCAGACAAATCAATAGGACGCTGTACCAACCCCTTTCCGAACGATCTTCTTCCAATAATCACTCCTCTATCCCAATCCTGAATGGCTCCGGATAAAATCTCACTAGCAGAAGCCGTACTCTCATCAATTAGAAAGATCACATCGCCCTTCTCAAAGATTCCTTTTTTGTCTGCTACATAAGTTTTCTTTGGCTGTGCTCTTCCTTCAGAGTACACGATCATACGATCATCGCCCAAAAATTCATCGGCAATTTGCTTAGATGCATAAAGCAATCCTCCTCCATTATCTTGTAAATCAAAAATCAGTTTTTTCATTCCTAGTTCCTTCAACTTCTCAATAGCCTCATGAATTTCATCATAAGATGTTCTGGAAAATGAAGTCAATTTTAAATATCCAATCTCGTCATCAATCATATAACTTGTTGGCACACTAAACACAGGAATCTTATCTCTTTTGATCTCATATTCTACTAACTTTTTAGATCCTTTTCTATAAATCGATAAAATTACTTTTGAACCTTTTTCTCCTAATAGACGATCTCTTACTCCTGAGTTTTTCAATCCTACTCCAGCTACAATCTCCTCATTGATTTTGATAATTTTGTCTCCAGCTCGCACACCTACTTTTGCTGAAGGTCCACCTGGAATTGGATTCACTACCATCAATGTATCCTTCAATATCTGAAAACGTATTCCAACACCTACAAAACTTCCAACGATATTCCGATTTGCCTCTTCAACTTCTTCTGCTGAAATGTAGACTGAATGTGGATCCAATTCCTCCAACATTGCTCGAATGGCTGTTTCTGTTAATTTCGGGCCATCGATCTCTTCGAGGTATAAATTGTCAACATATCGATAAACTTCAGAAAATTTCTTTGTCGTCTTAAGTTGCTCCTCAGCGAGTTCATCTAATTGAGCCACTCCGATAAATGGAATCATTGCAATTAGGATCAGTAAGGACTTGTAAATATTTGTTTGGCTCATAGTTTGTTACTTTTTTCTAGAATAATGTTAATTAAACCTAAAGGTTAACAATAAAACGCAAATTTCTTTATTTTCCTCTAAATTTGGGCTTAAATTATGTTAAAGGTATTCAATTTACTTATCATCGGTTTATTCTTTATGTCTTCAGATCCACAAACCGGCTTCAAGGAAAAACAAAAAACCTACTCGAGAGTTCGAACTGCTTATAGCGAAAAGGAATCTTCACTTAAAAAAGAACTGGAAGCTAAAGGATTTGAATTCAGTAAGATTAATAAGATATTCATTAGAGCCTTGAAAAAAGAGATGGATTTGGAAGTCTGGATTCAAAAATCAGATGGCAAGTACCATTTATTCAAAACGTACAAATTTTGCAGTTTCTCTGGAATTCTTGGTCCGAAAATGAAACAAGGGGATTTACAAATTCCAGAAGGAGTCTACACCATTGATCGATTTAATCCATGGTCTAATTTCTACTTGAGTCTTGGAGTGAGCTATCCAAACAAAGCAGACAGAATCAATAGTCCTTACAAAAGTAAAGGCGGAGATATTTTCATTCATGGAAATTGTGTGACTATCGGATGCATTCCAATCACTGATGAATTCATCAAGGAATTTTATGTTTTATGTGTGGAGTCAAAAAATAAAGGACACGAAATTCCCGTTCACATCTTCCCGTTTAGAATGAATTTTGATTTAAAAACAATACCAAGTTATTCAGAATACGCGGAAGGAGCCGAAAAACTTTGGCCTAATTTGCAACCCATTTTCAAAGATTTTGAAGAGAAGAAAACGCTGAGTAAGATCTCTATTGACGAGAAAGGAAAGTACTTTTTGCAATGAAAAATTAAAAATTAAAAATTAACAATTGATTGAAGGAAGGATTCGGATGATTGGGAGAATTTACATATTGTTTGTTGGGCTTGTAGTTGTTTCTTGTTCTACCGATATGGGGGAAGAGGAAGAGCCAGTGAAGCCAAAACAACCTGCTCGTTTGGATGTGAAGCCGCCTGAATACAACAAACCTGATGATGGGGATTCGACTTTGAATGAAACGGATTCTTTGGGTCGGAAAATTGGGAAATGGGAGATCGAAGTAGATGGTCAGGTTTGGAAGACAGAATTCTATAAAGAAGGAAAGCTTCATGGGCTACAGACACAAAAATTGGACAAAGGAAAAGTTTTAGAAACTCACTTCGCCAACGGTAAGAAAAATGGAATTTCTCAGGAGTACCAGGACGGAGCCAAAGTGGCTGATTACTTAACCATTTACCAAAATGATAAGCGGGTATTCTCCACTTTTCCGAAAGATTTGGCTCAAGGAAATTTTAAAAAAATCATTTTCTCTACTGAACTTGATTCCATCGATCTCAAAATAAATTACCTCTCGGGCAAAAAACTATATGAAGGAAAGATCCTGAAAAAGTCGAATATTCGAGGAGTTCCAGTAGGCGAACACAAGGTGTTTTACGAAAACGGTCAAACCAAATACCTCCTGAATTTCGAAAAGGACAGCATTTACCAATTTGACACAAAAGGTAATCCAAAAGACACCTCCTTTTTCTCCTACGAAAAGAAAATCTGGCCGGTGTATGATGGGGTTAGGATTGAGCAAGAGTAGTGAGCAAGAGATTTGAGCAAGAGCAAGAGTTTTGAGCAAGAGTAAGAGATTTGAGCAAGAGTTTTGAGTAAATGTTCTATCCCTCTTAATTTTGCACTTTGCATTTTGCACTTTGCACTTTGAATTTTGCATTTTGCACTTTGCACTTTGCACTTTGAACTTTGAACTTTGCATTTTGCATTTTGCATTTTGATTTGCTGCGGAGGATCCCCGAATCCTACGCAAAAACCGTCTTAATAAAATGTCTTGCAAAAGCTACACGGAGATGCCGGTGAACCACGGCGATTCACGGAGAAAATTCCAAAACTAGAATCCCTCATATTCCATTTTTCATTGTTCATTTTTAATTATTCACTGTTCATTCTTAATTGTTCATTCTTAATTGTTCATTCTTAATTGTTCATTCTTAATTCATAATTATTTCCCTATTTTTGCACCCGCAAATACAACAGAATATGAGCCTGAAAGAAGAGATTGAAAAAAGAAGAACCTTTGGAATTATTTCTCACCCGGATGCTGGAAAAACTACTCTAACTGAAAAATTACTTCTTTTTGGTGGAGCTATTCAGACTGCCGGAGCGGTGAAATCCAATAAGATCAAAAAAACAGCGACTTCGGATTTCATGGAGATTGAGAAACAAAGAGGAATCTCAGTAGCGACTTCTGTAATGGCTTTCAAATATCAGGGAAAACAAATCAATATTCTGGATACTCCGGGTCACAAGGATTTTGCAGAAGACACATACCGTACATTGACAGCAGTGGATTCTGTAATTCTTGTTATCGACTGCGCAAACGGTGTGGAGGCTCAGACCGAAAGATTAATGGAAGTGTGCCGAATGAGAAATACTCCCGTGATCATCTTCATTAATAAACTCGATCGTGAAGGACGTGATCCTTTTGATTTGTTAGATGAGTTGGAAGAAAAATTAGACATCAAAGTACGTCCTCTCTCCTGGCCTATTGGAATGGGAATGGATTTTAAGGGGATTTATTCGATCTATCAAAATAAACTGAATCTGTTTTCTGCCAACAAAACTAAAATCGAAGAAGATATTGCTTCTTTTGATTCAGTTGATGATCCAGAAATTGACAAATTGGTTGGTGAGGATAAAGCAGCCCAACTCCGTGAAGAATTGGAATTGGTTGAAGGTGTTTATGATGATTTCGATCGAGCAACTTATTTAAAAGGTGAAGTCGCGCCGGTATTTTTTGGTTCTGCCATCAATAATTTCGGTGTCAAGGAACTATTAGATTCCTTTATTGAGATTTCTCCAAATCCTGTTGGAAGAGAAACGAGTAAAGGTTTGGTAGAGCCCAACGACAAAGATTTTAGTGGATTCATTTTTAAAATTCATGCGAATCTGGATCCCAAACACCGCGATAGAATTGCCTTTTTAAGAATTTGTTCGGGAACTTTTGAAAGAAATAAATTCTACAAGAATATTCGTTTGGATAAAAAACTAAAATTCTCGAATCCAACTTCCTTCATGGCTCAAGATAAATCAATTATTGATGAAGCTTACCCAGGAGATGTAGTTGGATTGTACGACACAGGTAACTTCAAAATTGGAGATACTTTGACAGAGGGAGAAGACTTTAATTTTAAGGGTATTCCAAGTTTTTCACCTGAGATTTTCATGGAATTGGAAAACAAGGACCCAATGAAAACCAAACAACTGGAAAAAGGAATCCAACAGTTGACGGATGAGGGAGTTGCACAGCTTTTCGTGCAACAACCAGGAAATAGAAAAATTGTAGGGACAGTTGGAGCACTTCAGTTTGATGTTATCCAATACCGTTTAGAACATGAATACGGGGCTAAAGCAGATTTCAGACCAAGAAATTACTTTAAGGCTTGTTGGATTACGACGGATAATGAGGCTCAACTACAACAATTTTTAAGAGCCAAAACAGGTAATATTGCCAAAGACAAAGATGATAATTACGTCTTCCTGGCTGAAACGGCCTTTCTGTTGAGTTCAGCCCAGCAGGATTATCCGGATTTGGAATTCCACACCAACTCAGACTTCAAAGTGGAAGAAGCATAATTTGAAAGGCATCTTTTACATATTGATCTCCACCACATGCTTTGCTTTAGTCAATTTATGTGTGAAGATCTTAGCGGGTTCAGACAGTGTATTTGAACTGGAAACTCAAGACTACTCCCCTTTTCAAATTGTCTTTTTTAGAAGTATCATTTCGCTTTCGATTTGTATTGCCATAATCAAAGCCAAAGGGATTCCCTTTTTTGGAAATAACAAGAAATGGCTGATTGTGCGAGGTGTTTTTGGAGCCACCGCATTGACTTTATTCTTCTATACAATCAAAAACCTTCCTTTGGCTATTGCAACAACCGTTCAATATCTTTCCCCAGTATTTACTGTCATTTTTGCCATTTTTCTGGTGAATGAAAAAGTGAAACCCATTCAGTGGTTGTATTTTGCGATTTCCTTTGCAGGGGTTGTCCTAATTGGTTTTACCAAAGGAGATGTGGATACTGCGGCAATTGATCCTTTTTGGGTGATCATGGGAGTTGTTTCGGCTCTTGGATCAGGTATTGCCTACAATGCCATCATGAAGTGTCGTCTAACTGATGCCCCGATAACCATTGTCATGTATTTTCCTTTGATTTCTACTCCTATCACTTTGATTATTTCCCTAGCCAATGGATTTGTCATTCCTCAAGGAGCTGAGTGGATTTTAATTCTGATCATCGGTATTTTCACTCAGATTGCCCAAATTTACATGACCAAAGCCTTACATGCCGAAAAAGCATCGATTGTAACTCCTTTCAAGTATTTTGGAGCTATCTACGCAATTTTTATCGGTAGTTTTGTGTTCTTCGAAGATTTGGTACCCATGCTCTATCTGGGAATTCTCCTAATTATTTCGGGCGTGCTTTTGAATTCGATTGGGAAAATTATGGATTCGTTGAAAAGAAGGAACACTCAAAAAACTATAAGTTAACCGTAACTTTTGGGTAACGTTTCTTGATCTCATCAATATCCTCTTGAAGAATGGAATTTCCTGCCAACCACAAATACAATAGTTGATCCATTTTTTGAATTAAACCTGGTTCAAATCTTCTAAGATCATTTTCCGAAACATCTAATATTTTCAGATTTTTCAAATTCCATAGTGATTTTGGCATCACCTTTAATGGAGTTCTGGATAAAACCAACATGGTCATCTTTGAATTTTCACCACCATAAAAAACGAGATCCTTTAACGGATTATCCGAAATAATAAGTGATTGTAGCATAGATAATTGATCCAGATTGAAATTCAATTTCTTAATCTGGTTCTTTTGCAACTCTAAATTCTTCAACGACTTCAATTCATTTAAACTAATTGGGACTTGCTCTAAAAAGTTATCTTTCAGATCCAGGGTTTCCAAATTCTGTAATCCGGAAATACTACTGGGCAAAGCAACAAGCGCATTCCTCGATAAAAATAATGCTCTTAATTGCTTTAAGTCTCCAATGCTTTCAGGTAATCGCTTAATTCCATTATCATTTAAATACAAGTACCTTAGCCCAGTCAATTTGGAAATATTCTCAGAAACACTCTGAATTTGATTCCTAGACAGCATTAGAGACTCCAAATTCGACAACTCAAAAATTACTTCCGGAATCGACCGAAATTTGTTTCCACCCTTTAGATTTAGCGGATCCCCAACAATTAATACCTTTAAATTCTTCAGGCTTACAAGAGAACTAGGAAGGCTACTAATTTGATTTCCAGAAATATTGAGTTCCTCTAAATGAGTTAATTCAGAAACCGATTCGGGAAGCTCTGTTAGTTGCTGATGAGACAAATCTAAATGAGTTACCTCGTTCTTTCTTTGAAGAGCCTCTTCTACAGAAAAACATTTAACAACCTCTTTACCAGATGAATAAAAGAAAAAAAACAGCTGAGTTGTAATTAGGAGTAGGTGTTTCATCGTTTAAAATTTATGCAAAAATACACTTCTCACTTTTCTCAGAGAAAACTAATCCTTGAAATCTACATTAAAAAATTGTAAAGATTTGATTCCTAAATACTTATTTTCAGCAATTCAAATTATTTATGAGATTTAAAGGCATAGCCAAACCCAACTTGAAATCCCACTGATTGGTATTTAAACAAATAATTATATTGAATTGCGGCTTTTCCAAACCAATTCTTCCCAAAATTCAATTCATATTCGATACCTGCCGAGATACATGGCAAAATTTTGTGTTTATCAAATTCTCCTCCCCCTCCTAAATTGATAGAAAAGTTGTGAAAAGGAATAATGTGCAACACTAATAAACCTGTGTAAGCGTATTCCCTTTCGATCTCATTCGTGGAATCCCTTTCTACAAAATATTTAGAAAGCTCAAATTCATTCACCAGACCAACAGCCACAAAACGATGAAATTCGAAGGTATAATCCAAACCTAATGTGGGAACAAATATTACTTCCTTGTCACCTGCCTCATTGATGGCTCTAGGAACGAAAGTAATTCCACTTGAAAAACTTAGTTTGTGTTCCATTTCAAACTCTTCCTTCTCCCTTTTTTCCTCTTGCAAATAGCTTAGAAATGGTTGAAGTAAAAAACAAATCAGCAGTATTTTTTTCATTTCAATACTTTATCTGGGTTTAAAATTCCGTTAGGGTCAAAGACTCCTTTTATACCTTTCATTAAATCCAATTCTACGTTTCCAAAAGGAATGTCCATATAGCTTTTCTGAACCAGACCTATTCCATGCTCCCCGGAAATGGTTCCTCCCAATGCCACTACTTTCTCAAACAATTTGCGAATGGCTTTTCCCAGATCATCATTCCATTGTTGGTCGGTCATTTCCCCTTTCAAAATATTAATATGAAGATTCCCATCACCTGCATGTCCATAACAAACAGATTGAAAACCGTATTCTCTTCCAATCGATTTAACCGTTTTCAATAATTCAGGTAATTCAAACCTTGGTACAACGGTATCTTCTTCTTTGTAGATACTTTGGGCTTTTACGGCTTCACCTACTTTTCTTCGAATCGACCATAATTTATCTTTTTGAGACTGATCCTCGGCAAACAAGACTTCATCTGTATCAAATTGGTCTAAAACTCCCATGATTTTTTCAATCTCCCCAAACAATACGTCTTTGTTATTTCCATCTACTTCTATGAGCAAATGTGCTTCTATATCTTCGGGAACCGAAATAGTTGAATCTCCCATGAAGTCCAAAGTATAAAGTATCGCATCTCGCTCCATGAATTCCATCCCGCTTGGGACAATTCCTGCATTAAAAATGGCTGCTACCGCTTCACAAGCTTGCACAGCACTTCTAAATGGAACCAATACGAGTAAATCTTGTGTGGGATGAGGCAAGAGCTTTAAAACGGCTTTGGTAATCACTCCAAGGGTTCCTTCTGATCCAACAATCAATTGCGTCAGATTATAACCGGTGGCATTTTTCAAAACATTGGCTCCTGTCCAAATAATTTCTCCATTTGGAAGAACTACTTCAAGATTCAATACATATTCATTGGTTACTCCGTATTTCACGGCTTTGGGTCCGCCTGAATTTTCAGATAAATTCCCTCCGATAAAACAGGAGCCTTTACTTGCTGGATCGGGAGGATAAAAAAGTCCTTCCGCTTTTAATGTATTTTGAAGTTCTTCTACAATTACTCCAGGCTCTACAGTAACTTGATAATTTTTTGCATCAATTTTCAAGATTTTATTGAAGCGTTCCATGGAAAGATTTACTCCTCCTTTCAATGGTATTGCCCCTCCACTCAAACCTGTTCGTGCTCCGCTTGGTGTCACTGGAATCCCTTCTTTATTGCAATACTTTAAAATCAAAGCTACTTCCTCCTTCGATTCAGGTTTCAAAGCAACTCCTGGAATTACCGAAATATCTTCGGTTTCATCGTGCGAATATTTGTACAGATTTTCTTCATCTGTAAGTACTTTCTTTGCATCTAAAATAGATTTGAAGTAAGCTAAATCCTTTGATTCTATTGTTCTTAAACTCATTCTACAATTTTATATTTTGCCCAAGCACTATCTCTCTTACACGAATTAAAATGCCACCATTCCGATTGAATTCCCCAAAAACCTCCTGCCCGCATGGCTTGTCTCAACAAATTCCTATTGGCAATGTGCTCTTTAGTCAGCATGCCTGAATCCAAATACGCTTTTTCAAGAGAAGGATAAGCAATTTTCCGAATATCGTCATAACCTGCTCCCATATCTAAGGGTGTTCCATCTAATTCGGCAATTGTTAAATCTACGGCTGCTCCAAAATTATGTAAACTTCCATTTCGGGGATTGGAAACAAACATCCCTCTTTGTCGAGGAGGTAAAGTATCTAACGTGTTCCACATTTTCCACTGAACACTTCTGGGTCGGACACCATCATAAACTAATAAGGTCTTTGTTGAGTCTATAGACTTTAGCTTTAACTGAGCTTTTACAAGTCGCTGAGCTACATCGGGTTGCAAATAAGCTCTTTTCAGATTTCCATATAGATTGATACCCAAGAAATTATCCTCAGAGGCGTATTTCAAATCGACCAAAATAGTAGAATCCAGGGATTGAATATCGACCAAACCATATTCTAAAATCTTTAACTCTAGTGTATCAATACAATCAATAGAATCTAAATTTTCTTCAACCACATCATCCTGTAGTATTGAATCCCTATCTATTTTTTCTACAGGAGTTTCTTTCTGCTCTGGTTTATCTTCCTTTTCGTTTTGGGAACAGGAAAATAAAATCAATCCGTAGATCGTGATTATTGCTGTATGGAGGTATTTCTTTTTGATTTGCTCTGAATTATGCTGTAAACCAAATTTACTAAGAAAATCAAACCAGCCACACAGACGATACATCCAGATATCGATAAATTATAATGCTTGGCAATAAAATAGCCGATCACAGAAGACATAATTCCGAATAAACATCCTAAAAAAATCATCACTTTTAGCTTCTTTGTAAGCAGATAGGCAGATGCCGGTGGTATAACAAGTAATCCAACGACTAAGATGGCTCCGACAGATTCAAAAGACATGACCGTTGAAAGTGAAACCAAAGCCATCAAACTATAATTCCAGAATCCATTTTTAATACCAAGCGATGCCGCATAGTCCTCGTTAAAACTTGTGATTTTCAATCCTTTAAATCCAAAAGTGGTAAATAGTAGAACAAGAATGAAAACAGGAAAAATAAACCAAAAGGCTGTCGGACCTAAATACAAATTTCCATCCACAACGATTTTATCCAAATTGATCATGGAAATCTCACCAAAAAGAACACATTCCTGATCCAAATCAATCCCTCCAGCGGTGAAATAAGCCAATAAAATAACTCCAATCGCAAACAACCAAGTAAAAGTGATACCTATTGATGCATCCGCAGTCATTTTGGCCTTTTTATTTAGAAACTCAATTAAGACATTGGTTAAAACACCAAAAATGGCCGCTCCAATCAGCATGACCCAAGAAGCCCTGCTCTGAGAAACCATGTAGGCCAGCACAATCCCAGGCAAAACCGAATGGGAAATAGCATCCCCCACCATCGCCTTCTTACGCAAAACCAAAAAAGAACCCAAAATAGCCGAAGTACAAGCCACCGTACTTGCCGTAATGATGGTCGATATGTCAAAAATCCATTCGTTCATTCTTCAGGTCCTAACTCAAATTATTCATTGTTCATTGTTCATTGTTCATTTTTCATTTTTCATTGTTAATTAACTCGGAATAATACTATCATGCGGATCTTTCTCTGGAAAGTCTAATTCCGCAATCAATTTCGCCTCAATTTCCGGTGTAATAATGTGTTCAATCGTTTCCGCCATTCCGTGGATGTGATCGGATTTAAAATTCATTTTGTTAGTCAGATACAATTCCCATAATCTGTGCAAACGCACTATTCTTTTGGATTCTTCAATTCCTTGTTGGGTCAGCTGCAGCCCTTCATTCGTTTCTTGTATTAGACCTCTAGTTTTGAGAACATTTAACCCTTTCTCCATGGAACTGGTTTCGTAGTCTCTTCTGGTAATGATATCTTTCCGTGTAAAGGTGTTTAATTTCTTTTCGAAAGTGAGTTTATATGCCGTTTTCAACAAGTTTTCATTTCTGATTTTTCTCTTGTTTTTTCGATTATTCCAGAATCTTTTGAGAATCCCTTTTGGCGAGAATAAAACAGAAAATATGGCTACCAGTGAGAGGAAAAATACAATCCAGGGTCCAGTTGGCATGTTAGGTCTGATATAAGACACATAAGTTCCCATGAACGATGAAAGCACCGAAATCACCAAGCCCAAAACAATCATTTTTTTGATATTATGAGTCCAAAATGCCGCTGCACCTGGAGGGGTAATCAGTAAGGCTGCCATCAAAACGACTCCGACGGTCTGAATACCACTCGCAATAACCAAAACCGTAAGTGAAGACATCACAAAATCAATCCATTTCACATTCCAGCCAATAGATTTTGCGTAATCTTCATTGAAACAAACAGTTACAAACTTTTTGAAGTAGATCAGAGTAAAAAGTAAAATGATCCCAAAAACATATAAAAACACTCTAAAATCTGCATCTGTAATCGCCGCTGCCTTCCCAAATAAAAAGTGATTGATTCCAGATTGATTGGCATTTCCTGAATTCTGAATGTAGGACAACATCACTGCTCCCAAGGCAAAGAAGAATGACAAGGTGATGGAAATGGCCGAATCTGCTTTAATCTTGGATCGACTCACGATAAAATCAATAAAAAACACGGAAATCCAACCTGAAAGAAATGCTCCCAACACCATCAAAACAGGGTCTTTTTCTCCCGAAATAAGAAAAGCCAAGCAAATTCCAGGTAAAACGGAGTGGGATACCGCATCCCCTACCAAAGCCTTTTTACGCAGAAATGTGAAAGTTCCGATCAAGGCTGATGAGATGGAAACCGTGATGGCTCCAATCAAAATGGTAAATACACCTGCATCTTTAAATGATATGAAATCGATTAAGCTACTCACTTGTCATCAAAGTCTTTTTCTCTAATTGGGAAGTCTTTCTTCTTGATTTCTTTTCCAATTTCTTCAAGTAAAGTAAGTCTTGCTCCGTATGCTTTATCCAGATTTTCACCTGTTAACACATCTGCCGTTTTCCCAAAAGCCACCAGTCTGGTATTAAGTAAGATGGTGTAGTCGAAATATTCTCTTACCGTCCTTAAATCATGGTGGACGATTAAAACAGTTTTTCCGTCTTCTTTCAATTTTAGGAGCACTTCCAGTATCGTTTTTTCCGTAGCCATGTCCACTCCCGCAAAAGGTTCGTCCATGAAATATAAATCTGCTTTCTGAGCCAAAGCTCTAGCTATAAAAACTCTTTGTTGCTGTCCGCCTGAAAGCTCCGAAATTTGTCGATTCTTGAATTTGAGCATCCCTACACTTTCCAATGCTTCTGCGGCAATTTCTTTATCGGCTTTAGTCGTTTTTCGGAACAAGCCTTTTCCGGAATACCGGCCCATTAATACCACTTCCATCACACTAATGGGAAATTGCCAGTCTACCGATTCTCTTTGTGGAACATAAGCAATTCTTGATCTCACTTTATCGATGGGAGAACCAAAGACTTTCACGTTTCCAGAGTCTGGTTTGACAATATCCATGATAGTTTTCAAGAGCGTGGTTTTCCCTGATCCATTTGGTCCAATAATTCCGGCTAAAATACCCGAAGGCAATTCAAAGTCAACGTCCCATAAAACAGGAGCACCGGTATAGGAAACCGTTATATTGTGTACATCTATGCTAATTTGCTCATTCATTGATTCCTTCTAAAATGGTTTGAATATTGTACTCGATCATTCCCAAATAGGTCCCTCCTAGCTTTCCCTTTTCATCCATGGTATCCGAAAGTAAGGTTCCTCCAATTTTTATCTTGTGTCCCTTTTTGTGACAGGCTTCAATGACAGATTCTAACGAACGTGAAGAAACGGAAGACTCCACAAACAAAGCCGGAACTTGATTTTTCGTTATATAGTTCACCAATTCCACTTTGTCTTTCACCCCAAATTCCGCAACAGTCGAAATCCCCTGTAATCCTCTTACACGGAAACCATATTTTCTACCGAAATAAGAAAATGCATCATGTGAGGTAATTAACACCCTCTTCTCAGGCGGAATTTGGTCAATCATCTTACTAACTTTCTCTTCAAGTGCATTCACCTTTATCAAATACAATTCTAAATTCTTTTTAAAATGCTGAGCATTAACGGTATCACTTTCACCCATTCTTTTGGTAAAATATCGAGCGCCTTGCATGAATAAATCCGAATCAAACCAAATATGTGGATCATGACTATTCTCGTCCTCTGTGGCATGAAGCAATTGATTTTCTGGAATGCCATCACTCCATCGAATCACAATTTTTTCGCCATCCAATTTTTCAAAGATTTCTCCCATCTTCCCTTCTAAATGCAAGCCATTGTGCACAATCACATCCGAATTTTGCAACAACCGAATATCCGCGGGATTCGGCTTATACAAGTGTGGGTCAACCCCTGGTCCCATAATCACCTTCACTTCAGCATATTCCCCACAAATATTCTCCACCACATCTCCCAACATTCCTGTAGTACAAACAATCAAAAGCTTTTCTCCAGGTGCCTTTTTCTCCAAACGACAGGATTGGAGCAAGAGCAAGAGCAAGAGCAATGAGTAAAATGATATTCCAGATTTAAACCTCCCCACCCTAATCCTAAATTGTTTATTGTTAATTGTTAATTGTTAATTGTTAATTGATAATTGCTAATCCTTCTTATGAATATTCCAACTCACTCCAAGTTGAGCATAATTGTATTTATTATTCAATCCTGTTCCATAAGAAATATCAACCTGAACCCAATCTGTTATTTGATAAGCAAAACCACAGTCTGCATTGGTTGTAAATGCACTAAAATCATCTAACGTTCCAAAATTTTCAATGAAAGCAAAAAGTTTGGGAGTTATGTTAAACCCAAGTAAAAAGGTATAATTCAATTGACCTTTCCCATATCCATAATAGCCATAAGCCACATTATAAAGAATTGAAAATCGATCTGTCACCGCATGACCAACAGAGATTTTGTTCAATGTCGAAAATTTATTGGTCGTCAATCCTTCTGTACCGATAGGCATTCCCCACATCGATACAAATGCGACATCAGTTTTCTTACCTTCTTTTCGAAATAATTGAATTTTCGCTCCAATCTGCAAATCAGCAACTCCAAAGGTATTTTGCTGATGGTATTTGTCGTAAAGTGAAATCACGTTGTTTTGCAATCTTACTTCTAACCAATCAAAGACTCCCACTCTTATGGCTGTTGGCAGGTCAAACATGCGAAACTGACTCGTATCTTCCCCATAAAAATTCATGTCAAAGCCTTGTTCAATCTGAAAACTATGTTTCATAACTGTTGTAGGTGCATCAGAAGCTCCGGGTCGGTCTGTCGAGATTTGTGAAATAGCTTCATTCGCATTTAGAATAAAAATCAAAATCAGTAGTAGTTGTATTCTTCTCATATCTAAAAAGTTGAAAATTTTACCCCAAAATACAAAGTTCTGGGTCTTTGTGGACCATAAATATAACTTCCATCTCTTAAAGCTCCCTCATCAAAGTCATTTTGATAGCTATTGAGGATGTTGCGCATTCCCAAATCAAAGATCAAACAGTACTTTCCGATGTCTAAATCGTAGGAAAATTTGATTCCCCAGTCAAAGAACCAAGGTGTTCTTTCCAGTCGATCGGTAGAAATAAACCCAGCATAATGAGGAACCCACATCGAACCCGTTACATTCAAAGAGGATGAAATAGTAAACCTTTTGAATGGCATCGAGGAAAGAATCAAACTTCCATAATAATTTGGAGTTTTTAAAAAGGAAGTCAAATATTGACCTGTTGTCCACTCTATTGGCGTTTTAAATTGACTCATTTGTGCAGTAAAAGCTAAATCTGCCATGAAGAACCGTTTAAAAGCATATTTCATTTCCAGATTTAATCCGGCTACAAATGACTCATCTCCATTCACTTTTAAAAGCACCAGTTGACTATCAATTTCCTTATTCTCAAGTACGAAAGGGTTATTGATTTGGGTATAAAACCCCTCCAATCCAAGCACAAATTCATGTTGATTCATAGACTTAAAATACTTCACCCCAAGATTTACAGTGTTTGAAGTTTCGTATTTCAAATTACCTCCCAAAACAACTCTTCTAAAGTCACCCGACACCAACTGAGCATGGATTTCATCCGAAAAGATCTGAGGGGCCATATACCCTCTCGAGTAATTTGCTCTGATTTGAATATTTACTTTGGTATCGAATAAAATCCCCACCCTTGGGTTCAAGATCAGTTTTTGAATGATGTTGTCGATATCCGATCTTACTCCCACATTTACTTTTAGCCAATTCAGAATTTTCAAGTCAAATTGTCCAAAAACACCCAAATTTTGAATTTCCTGATGTACTTGAACATTGTATCCAGGTTTATTGTCATCGATAATATTCATGCGGTACTCCGATCCAAAAACTAATTTCCCTGATCCCTCTTTTCCAATTTTGTTCAGCAGATAGGTGTAGTTCATCCCTCCTATTCCCGTAAAATCAGTTGTTAATCCATACCCATCCGGATCGAAACCAGAGCCATAATAATTGTCCATGTGCGTGTACTGACCCGAAACATAAAAATCAAATTTGTGTTGCTGATTAGAGGTGTAAAACTGATAAGCCATATCACCTCCTAAAACCTTAGACTTTAATTCCTCCGCAATATTGGTCAACTCCGGCTCCAAATGCAATTGATCTCCCCCTCTTCTATATTCATAGGAACCTTTAACCGCAAAATCTAGTCGGTGTTTTTCTTTAGGCTTGAAGTATGATTTTAATTCACCTGAAAAACTATTGAGTTTAGGCAATTCAGAAAAACCATCTCCATTGGCATCAAAAGCTTTTCTAAAATGATGTCCACCAATGAAACTCAATCCAAATCGGTTGTTCTTAGCTACAAATGAACCTAAAAAATTGGCATTGGTTTCGGGTGTTTTAAAACCGATCAACCCTGTATTTATACCTAATTCAATTCCGGAGTTAATGGGATCTTTAGTGATCAAATTAATGACTCCCCCCATGGCATTGGCCCCATAAAGAGCTGAACCTCCTCCCTTAATAATTTCTATTCGATCCAAGAGAATAGCAGGGATTTGCTCCAATCCATAAATGCTATTCAAAGAAGAAAAAGATTGTCTTCCGTTTATTAAGATTTGCGAATACTTGCCTGGTAATCCATTCATTCGAACTTGGGAATAACCGCAATTTTGGCAATTAGTTTCTGTCCTTAATCCAGGCTGAAAATTCAATCCTTCCGAAACTGTGTTTGCATTGACCAATTGTAGTGTTTTACTGTCAGTAACGCCAATTCCAACAACTGATTCCCTTATCTTTTCTTCGTTCCGAGTCCCTGTCACTACTACCTGTTCGAGTCCAAAAACATCCGAGAGTAAATGATAGGTCCGATTGATTTTTTTCTCCTTTCTAAATTGAATCGTATCTACAATCGTTTGATAGCCAACAAATGAAATTCGAAGAATGACAAGCGAATCCGTAAACTGCATTGCAAACTTTCCTAAATGATCGGATTGAATTCCTTTTTCTGAACCAAGAATCTGGATATTCACATAAGGCAAAGTCTCTCCATCGGAATTAAGAACAATTCCCTCGAGCTGATTTTTCTGACCAAACAAGTGACCCGAAACCAAAATAAAAATCAATATAAAACTCCTAGAAATCAACACACTAAACATCTACTAACAACTTCCACGCACTCCCCTCTAACTCTTGCTCTTGCTCTATTCTCTTGCTCTTGCTCTATTCTCTTGCTCTTGCTCTATTCTCTTGCTCTATTCTCTTGCTCTTGCTCTATTCTCTTGCTCTTGCTCTATTCTCTTGCTCTTGCTCCAAACTCTTGCTCACACTTAGAATAGCAAATTTACAAAGTTAGACTATTCTAACAAATTTTTTATTCTAGTATTTATCTTTATTTTTGCACCATGAATTCTCAGACAGAGGAAAATTATCTCAAAGCACTTTTCAATTTGGCTGATCCCAATGGAGAAGTGAGTATTTCAGATCTTAGTAATCAGTTGGAGGTGAGTACACCTACTGTCAATAGCATGATTAAAAAACTGCACGAGAAAAATTTAGTGGAATACCAGAAATACAAGCCTATCAAGCTAACTAAAGAAGGTAAAAAAACAGCCGCACTCATCATTCGAAAGCACAGACTCACCGAAATGTTTTTAGTGGAAAACATGGGGTTTGGTTGGGAGGAAGTTCATGAAATTGCAGAGCAAATCGAGCATATCCAATCCTCGAAATTCTTTGACCGAATGGACGAACTAGTTGGTTATCCCTCTGTGGATCCACATGGCTCTCCAATTCCTGATAAGAAAGGAAACATTATCCAAAAGGAATATCAAATTCTTAGTAAATGTAAACAAGGAGATAAAGTTTGGTTGGTTGCTTTAAGGCATTCCAGTTCGGAGTTCCTTAATTTTCTGAATAATCGAGATTTGTCACTTGACACAAAGATACGAATCCTCTCTATTGAAGAGTTTGACGGTTCCATGGTGGTTGAATACAACGGGCGAAAAGAAACACTTTCAAAGACCGTTTGTGATAAACTGATGGTGGAGAAAAAATCTGAAAAGGCATAAAAAAAAGGCCCCCATTTCTGAGAGCCTCTTCATTAAAAAAAACCTTTGCTTTTAGTCAATTGCCATTTTAGCTAACCAAAGCATTTTTCCTTTTTTATCTTCACCAACAAAGATCAATTTTTTACCATCTGCGGACATGATTTCTCCAACACTTGGGTTGGTATAGTATTCTTGCTTTCCTTCTGCGTTAGCTCCTAGGAAAACGAAATCACCGATTGTTGCATTCTCAAGGTCAACTTTTGCAACCGCTGGGTAATAAAGTAATTTTCTCTTCGATACAGGTGCCGTTGCTCCCAAGAAGTTAAACGAGAATCCAGCTCTCATACCTGCAATCTCTCCATATACCCAATATAAATGTTTTCCATTTGGCGTAATGTACATAGATTGTGGAGTTATAATAGATTTAGAGTAATTGTTCATCTTATCTCTTCTTACCCCATAAGCTCTTTTCAATTTCCCTTGGTTATCAAAGTGTGCCAAAATCAAATCTTTATATCTCAATACAGTGTAAAAGTTACCTGCCGCATCTTTCTTTATTTGCTTAGTATAGTTCTGACCAGATAGAATCAACTCTCCATCACCTGTAACGAAAGTAATTCTTCTTGTGAAGTTCTTTCCGCCATATTCAGGTAATTTCTTCTGCGAAGGTGGTGCTGAGGCTTTTGTTTCAAACTCTTCTAAGTCCGTTGAGTTAATCCAAGCCACTTTCCCTGAAGCCACCTTTAAGATTTGGTAATTTTTATACTTAATCTCTTTTTCATTGTTGCTCAATACTACTGGAGATACAACGGAAGCAACCTGGTCAATATACACACCATCTTTTGCTGGTCCGAAGAAATAGTAATCTTTCTTATCAGGCGATTGCACCATTCCTTTGATTACCCATCCTTCTGTTGGAGCAGTAAAATCCAACTTACCGGTAATCTTACCTTCAGAGTTGATTCTGATAATTTGACTTTCTCCTTTTACTGGATTTAAATCATCTTTACCAGACATCCCTTTAACTGGAGCAAACATAACGTACCACTCACCTCCGTCAGCAACGTCAGCTAGAGAATACTCATCATCTTCTTCATCTGCATCAGCTCCGTAAATTACTTGACTAAAGCTCACACACATGTTGTATTTGTATTCAAATTCTTCCAAATACTCAACATCTAACTCAGGCGTTAATTTTACAATTTGAAACTTTCTTGCATGCTGCTTTTTGTCTTTAGATCCTTTTGGTGCTTTCACTCCTACAATCATGTAAGCATCTCCCGTTGTTGTGTTAACCACGTGATCATAGAGGTAGATTTTGTCGTCGGTTTCTGATTTAATCTTCACCGCTTCTACATAGTCATAATGAGGCACATATCCTCCCCAGAACCAATTGTACTTCCAGGTTGCTTTCTTCTTTTCAGCAACAATTTTTCCTCCCCATCCTTGTCTGATGTCAATCCACTCTCTGGTGTATTCTTCACCTCTAAATCGAAACCACTGGAAAGATTCTCTTAACTCTTTCATTGCATCTCTCCAAGCATCTCCAAATGTGTAAACTTTTACATCTTCTTTGATGAATTTGAAGTCTTTGTCAAAAGAATAGGTCTTAAATTTTGTTTTGAACATGTCCTTTTCAACATAGGTTAAAGAAGTTACTTCCGTAGAAGGATCATAACTTACGTTACCCACATAACTGTCTTTTGTCAAACTTTCAGGCACATGCGTTACTTCTTTCTCTAACTTTTGTGCAAACATGGGCACAATCATTAAAAAAGAAAGAAACAGGATTGAAAGATTTCTCTTCATAGTTCTCTAGTTTTTAGTTTATAAATTATTTAATGTCAAGTTATTCGGCTTCAAATATACGTCAAATTTTAAATCCGTAACTTATTCTTTGGATATCTTTTATTCATTCAAAGAATGTGCCATGAAAACATGAATTATTTAGGAGTTGTTTCCTTATATTGACTAAAAAAAAGAAAATTCCTTTCTTGCTTCACTATAAAAGTTGAACAATTCCTTATCTTTTCTCAAAAATAAATTGCTCATGAGAAATTATATCTATGCCTTTGTTCTTTTCGGACTTTCTTTTCAATCATGCGATTCAAAAAATTCGGATACTACCTCAAACAACAAAGTAGTTCAAGAAAAAAAAGAATTGAATGATTCTCTTACCGTGGTTCATTCTTCCTCTTCAATTGATACCTTGTTGAATTCATCAGATTCTCTTCAAGGCATCCATTTTCACATTGTTGCCACCAATGAAGACGGAATAACCAGTATTACCATTTCCCCTTCTGGATTGGAAAATTTTGATGAATCATTTCAAGCGATAACAAATTCAAAAAATGTGTCTTACTCCATTGAAGATTTAGACGCTGATGGATCTCCGGAACTCATAGTTATTGCCCAATTAGATGATCTGAAAACGGATCTTTTCGCTTATTCTACTTTCAATAAAAAGTCGATGGGTTTAAT
Source organism: Crocinitomicaceae bacterium (assembly GCA_041392305.1). Classification (GTDB taxonomy): domain Bacteria; phylum Bacteroidota; class Bacteroidia; order Flavobacteriales_D; family Crocinitomicaceae; genus JAGQYP01. The sequence goes on along the minus strand of JAWKMJ010000007.1, from coordinate 50,300 downwards.
TAATTTTCAAGAAAATACTCCTGAATTGAAATCAGAAAAGGCACATTTGATTAAAAAAGAATATGCCGTTGTTGAGACCTGTTTATCTCGCCGAAACACCTACCAAAAAGAGGATGGAAGCACTTATGTCATTCAAACAGATTATAAGTTGATCGAAGGTGAAGCAATGAAACAATTAGTAAAGAAAAAGGAATACCTATACTAGATTTTTATTTTATCGATATTGAACATATTTCAAGTAAATTTGAAAGAATAGATGCATTCCACTTATAAGAATGTGAGAAAACTTCGGCAAAAGCACATGATTATCAAAACGAAAAAAAACACTTTCCATTGAAAATCGAAATTTTCATTAAATTGTTTGCGTAAATTTTTATGAATTTTAGATAAACTAAATTTAACTAGTATGAAAAAACTACTTTATGCAACTTTAGGACTTTCACTTCTATTTACTTTTTCTTGTAAAAAAGAAACTTGTGACAACGCCTATGCACTCAATTTCAATGAAGAAGGATCATGCGAATATTCAACGATGGTTAGTATTAACTCCGTGTCTATTGTAAATTATCCTTCAACAAATGGTCAAGGAAATCCATGGCCAACTGAAGATGTACATGTTTCTATAACTGATGGAAGCTTTGACACCCTATTTGTTAGTTCGACAGTTCCAAATTCTACTTCATTACCAATAAGCTGGCCCATTAATCCGGTTGTGAATTTTGAAGTTACTGGGCTTACTCCACTCATTTTTATAGATATGTATGGTAGTCAATCTGGAGCAATGGAATATGTATTAATTAACCTCCATGACTATACTAATGGTGGCTCCGAAAGTCAGAAATACCCTACTTCAATATTGGTTGAGAAATCAGGGTACCAATTTCAAATCGGGCTGACCTGGATCTAAAATTCCTTTTCCAAAAATATTAATAGAAAGCCATTCGAAATTTAGAGTGGCTTTTTTTTCATGTTAAGAATAAAATCATTCTTTTCTTCAGAATAAATACTTCTGATTTGTTTTGCATTTGATTGCGGAATCCCCCTGTTCCTGATGAACTAAAAAAAAATCGAACTACATATTATTGAAAGTTACCCTTCCAAATTGCAAAAACAAAAAATAAAAAAAGAGTGAAATTAAAACTTCACCCTTTTTAAATCTTGTTTTTTGCAAGACAAACCAGTAGTATGAGGAAATGTTCCTTCTCAATAATAACGATCAATTTTAAAAAGGTTGCCTTTGTAATATATCTGTTTTAGTTCTTTTTTTTAGAATTTAAGTTTTTGAGAAGAATCTTGCTCAAACTTGAGGTTCTCATCCCTCAAAAATGGGCACAAAAAAAAGAGCTCCTTTTGGAAGCTCTTTTTTCGCTGGCGGAGAATGAGGGATTCGAACCCCCGGTACGTTGCCGCACAACAGTTTTCAAGACTGCCGCATTCGACCACTCTGCCAATTCTCCGCGGCAAAAGTAAAGAATCTAAATTTACCTGCCATAAGATTTTCCTAAAAATTTCAGTTTTACTTGGAATTCATTTACAATTTCCTAACAAACAAGCTACTACAGAATCAAAAATTGGTACAATTAGCTAGAAACCTGATCCAATCCACAGAAATTCATTCTCAAAACGATGAAAAAAGCCTATTTTTGTTTTAATATTTACTCAGGATCCATCATGATGCGAAAGATACTTGTACTTTTTTTCTTTGGAATACTTCCTCTTATTCAGGCAGAAGCCAAACAGATCAAGGCCCTTTTTGACTACACTGTTTTTTATGCTCCTGGCCAAGGTGCTTACCTCGAGACGTATTTGAACATTTCTGCACCTTATTTAAAATACGTGCAAGTCCAAGATGGCATTCAGTCGAATGTGCAAATTACGCTTATACTAAAACAAGGCGATAGCATTATCGATTTTAAAAAGTATGAGATTGCTTCTCCAATAGTAAAAGACAGTGTATTGGAAGATTTGTATGATGTTCAAAGATTTTTGGCGCCTCCTGGAGAATATGAACTCGAAATTGAATTGCTCGATTTAAATAAAAAGCAATCAAAACCGGTCTTTGCTTTTCAATCTTTAATTGTCCCGGATTTTTCTAAAGGGGATATTTCTGACATTTCATTGATCGAATTTGCGAATAAGTCAGACAACAAAGAAGACCTTTTTTACAAAAGCGGCTACCAACTAGTACCCTATCTATCCAACTATTACGGAAACGATATGGATCGGATTATTTTCTATTTCGAAGGGTATAACCTAAATCAGTCTTTAAAAGAAGGAAGTCCATACGTAGTACAATGCTATTTGGAAGATTATACAAGTAAGAAACCAGTTCCAAAAATGATGAAAGTTAAGCGCCAAACTGTTAGCAGTACCATGGTACACTTAAATACTTTTGATATTGAGGAATTGCCAACAGGAGATTACAATTTAGTAGTTCAAATCATAGGAGAAACAGGAGATACGGTTTTCTCAAAACGCCAATATTTGGAGCGCTATAAGAAAACGGATCAGATCATTGACTATGTCGAAATTGAGAATCTTCATCAATTTGATATTTCAGGAGATTCAATTGCTTATTATGTAGAAAGCTTGGTTCCTATCTGTGGAAGATCTGAACAAACAAACATTTATGAATTAGTCAAAGAAGGAGATACAACCAAACTAAAAAAATACATGGCATTCTTTTGGAACAAAACCGATGCCTTCGATCCAATTAAAGCCTGGATGGAATACAAACATCAAGTGGATATTGTAGAAGTCTATTATGGTACTCAAATTAAAAGAGGCTTCCAGGCAGACAGAGGTCGGGTTTATCTGCAATATGGCGCTCCAAGCACCATCATGGAACGTCCTAACGAACCAAGTTCTTACCCCTATGAAATATGGCAATATGATAAAATTCAAAATCAGTCGAATAAGCAATTTGTTTTCTTCAATAGAGATTTGGTTACCAACGATTACCAACTGTTACATTCAGATATGATTGGTGAATTACAAAATTACCGTTGGAGACATGATCTTATGCAAAGGAATTCCCCTTCAAGTAATTTAGATGACCCAGCAGATGGTGTTTTGGATCATTGGGGAGGGAATGCTGACGATTTCTATAACATGAATGGAAGAAGAAAGTGGTAATTCTTTACAGTGAATTCAACTTTTCTTTTCTTATATTCGCCACCTGATCTATGGAAATTGCCGTTGTCATATTGAACTGGAATGGTCGAAAATTATTGGAAGAATATCTACCAAGCGTTTGTTCGTATTCTGGAAATGCAACAATTTATTTAGCTGATAATGCTTCTACAGATGACTCTATTTCATTTGTTCGCTCCAACTACCCTCAAATTAAAATAGTTGTAAACGAAGAAAATGGTGGATTCGCAAAAGGCTATAATGATGCTTTAAAGAAAATTTCAGCGGATTACTATGTACTCCTGAATTCAGATATTCAAGTGACTGAGGATTGGATTGATCCGGTGATTCAATTCATGAATTCACAAGATAATATGGTGGCCTGTCAACCAAAAGTTCTCAGCTTAATGGAACCCACTAAATTCGAACATGCAGGAGCAGGGGGCGGATTCTTAGATAAATATTATTTCCCATTTTGCCGTGGACGTATTTTTCAAGAAATAGAACCGGATATTCATCAATACGATGACAATCGAGAAATCTTTTGGGCGACAGGTGCGTGTATGTTCATTAAAGCCGATATATTCCACGAATGTGGAGGTCTAGATGAGCGTTTTTTTGCTCACATGGAAGAAATTGACCTCTGTTGGCGATTAAAAAACTTAGGCTATAAGATTGGATATTGTGGGGAATCACATATTTATCACCTTGGAGGAGGCACTCTGAATTATATGACTCCCAAAAAAACCTATTTGAATTTTAGAAACAGTTTGTTTATGATTACAAAAAATTATCGTGGCAATCTTTTTCTACTAATTTTTAACCGCTTGATTATTGATGGTATTGCTGGAATTAGATTCTTTTTTATGGGGGAATGGAAACACTTGAAAGCAATTGTAAATGCCCATTTTGATTATTATAAGCAGCTCAAACACTTTTTAAAAGTTAGAAAAGCCTATCGAAAAACAAATTCAGGTAATGAAAACAATGCCGGATATTATCGAAAGAGTATTGTGCTTCAAAAATTCTGGAAGAAAAGAGACCATTTTAATCAACTGAATCCAAAAGACTTCATGGAGTCATAAGGTGCCAGTGTATTCCTAATTCGTAGGATTTTAATCCAAATCCAAAAATACACCCCTCACATACTGGAGAAATAAGTGATTCATGTCGAAATGACTCTCTCGCCGAGATATTAGAAATATGTACCTCTACTACCCTATTTTCTATAGCCGAAATACAATCTCGAAGTGCAGCGGAGGTATGAGTATATCCCCCAGCATTCAATATGATTCGAACCTGAGAATCTTGTTCCTGTAATGCATTGATTAATTCCCCTTCAACATTCGATTGAAAATGGAATAGCTCGACCTCAGGAAATTTTTGTTTTAGGTTTGTTATAAATTCTTCCAAATCAAGATTCCCGTAGATCTCGGGCTCTCTTTTCCCTAATAAGTTTAAATTTGGGCCATTAACAATTAAGATCTTCATGCTGTCGAATTCTGAATGGAACAATATATTGCGAGATTACCAAATTTATTTGAAACTAGAAAAAGGATTGGCTGAAAATAGTATTGAATCCTATCTAAGAGATGTCCATAAACTAAAAAATTATTGCTTGGGTAAACAATCGAATATTTCTCCTGTCTCAGTTTCGCAAAAACATATTGAAAATTTTCTTTCAGAACTCTATGATATTGGAATCAGTGCAAGAAGTCAGGCACGGATATTATCCGGCATTAATTCCTTTTATCAGTTTCTAATATTAGAAAACAAAATCGAGGTAGCTCCAACAGAACTTATTTCTCAGCCTAAAATCGGATTAAAGTTACCTGAAGTTCTTAGCATTGAAGAAATTGACCGAATAGAAGCTGCAGTAGATTTGAGCAAATTTGAAGGCCATAGAAACAAAGCAATTATAGAAACTTTGTATTCATGCGGTGTCCGTGTTTCTGAACTTATTAATTTGAAATACTCCAACTTATATGTAGACGAAGGATTTGTAAAAGTTATTGGCAAAGGCAACAAAGAACGATTTGCTCCAATCAATGCTGGTTTGATGAAAGAAATTGCATTTTACGAGGACTCTATGCGCAAAAAATTGGAGATCAAAACTGGAAATGAAGACTTTATATTCCTAAATCGGAGAGGTGCAAAACTAACTCGTGTCATGATTTTTACAATCGTAAAGAATCTTTCCGAAATTGCAGGAATTCAAAAAATAGTTAGCCCTCATACTTTTCGTCATTCTTTTGCAACGCACATGCTGGAAGGGGGAGCCGACTTAAGAGTGATTCAAGAATTGTTGGGCCATGAATCTATTACAACTACTGAAATTTACACGCATCTAGATAAAGATTTTCTTAGATCTGAAATCCTTTCATTTCACCCAAGAAACATAAAAAAAGGCTCCCAAAATTGAGAGCCTGTGTAAATTGAATTTGAGAACGTCAATTTAATTCAATACTACTTCTACTTGTCCAATATTTTTAGATTTTTGAACCTTGTAGGACTTGGAAAAGTTCAAAATTGAATTGATCAAATCCTGTCTTGGTTGCTTTGTTTTTGAAGTAAGCTCTTCATTTTTTAAATCTTCAGAGTAAATGTTATTCATAGGCGTATTTAATTTTTTTTTGCAACATATACTAACCAAACGCACTTTTATTTCGTTTATTGTTGGTTTGGAATTTTTATTTTGAAATAAGTCCATTTTCTGATTTCCATTTTGTTACTTGACCTCACTCTTTGTAACGTTTTTTGATCTTGGTATTGTATAAATAGAAGGAAAATATCCAACTACATAGTCACGTACAACTGAAATTAAATAGAAAGAACCATGAAAAAATTGTTTTTAAATTCTTTTGTGCTCGCCTCGTTTATACTGATGTTAAATGCCGTTCTGTTTATGTTTTATGTATTCAGAAATAGTCTTAGCGATCATTTTTCTGATGAAGAAGATATTCAAATCTCTCTTATAAAAGGAGATTGAGCCTACAGAAAAAAGATCAGTGCCAGAATAAATAAGAGAATAATGACCAAGTATTGCCAAACATCTAAGAAATATTTATGGTATTTTTTCCAGAAGTTCTTCATTCTCTATTTTTAAATATTTTCTTTTCGATTCATAAAATCCATTGTTCTTTTTAAAGGCATTTAAAAAACATTCTTTCGCTTTTGCTTTTTCACCTATTAGTAGATAGGCGTCTCCCAAACTATCATAGGAATTTGCACTACCCATTTTCGAAACCAAGAATTCTAATATTTCAATTGCCAAAGCAGGATCCTTCTCAAAAAGTGAGTATGCAATATCATTGAATTCCCACTCATTTAAAATAAAATTGGACGCACTTTTTGTTGATTTTTCGTAGGCTTCTTCAAAAGAAATATTCTCATTTTTCACCATTTGAATGATCTTCTCCTCTGTCAGAAAATTATACTTTTTGGCCAACATATCCCTTGTAATCTTCAATTGAGACAGGAGTTGTAAGTAATTTTTATTTTTCAAGTAAATGTACTTTTTCCTTATAATCAGAAAGTTCTCAAGTGTAATAAATGATTCTGACTTTGGGTCTTTTATTTTGTTATAATCAAATTGACCATATCCTGGGTATTTCATAAATTCATCAAAACCAAATAATGTTTTGGCTTCAAATTGATCCATTACTTTGTTAAGGAACAAATCGGATGTGTGCCTTGTTGCTTCCTCATTAATCTTTGACATTCTTTCGATCAAACCGTAATAAATCATAAGATCCCACTTCATTTCAATATCTGAAATCAAATTGATTTTCCCACTTGAAGTTAAATCTCTATATGTATGGTTCTGAGAAGCAAAATTATCAACAATTGAGATTCTACTTACACTCATTGAAAATTCTTCTGGTGCAATAATACTAGAATCAGATTGATACATTTGATCGATCATAGTGTTTATACGGTCATTGTATTCCATAAATCGATAAATTACTTTATCTATCATATACAAATCTGCATTTAAATCGGAATACAAGCCTTCATAGTACTTTCTTCGGGCAGATTCATCTTCTCTGCTACTTTTCCAATCATCAAACCAAAAAGAAATAGAGATACCAATAAAAACCACAACAATTTCAAGTAGAATGGTTAAAATGGATTTTTTATGACTTTTTAAAAAGCCGAACATAGTTGTAAATGTAAATGGTAAACTAAAAAATTGATAAAAGAAAAAAGGAGCCAAGCGGGTGCCTGAACTCCTTTTTAAACCTAACCTACCTTTGACCCAAAGGTCGTAATAATTTTTAATTCGACAATAAAAAAGAAAAATTTTTTTTTATTTTTTTTCTGCATAATAATCTGGCACCCAATTTTGATGTGTTTTTGGAGGACGATTTGAATGGTCGATCTCAACTTGTCTATCAGGTAATTTAATCTTATCAAAATCCAGTTCGTTGTATTCCACCTGAGAAAGAATATGCCGGATGCAATTCAAACGCCCTCTTTTTTTGTCATTAGTATTCACCATAAACCATGGAGCGAAATTGGTATCAGTTGCCGCAAGCATTTTATCTTTAGCTTCAGAATATTCCTGCCATTTCTCTCTGGACTGCAAATCCATTTCTGAAAATTTCCATCTTTTCAGTGGACTCTTTAAACGTTCTTTGAATCTTTTGTCTTGTTCATCAGCGCTTACAGACAACCAATACTTCAAAATTTTAATACCAGCATGCTCTAGAGACCTTTCAAAAATTGGGCATACTTTTAAAAACTCGCGGTACTCGCGATCTGAACAAAAACCCATCACCTTCTCCACACCTGCTCTATTGTACCAAGAACGATCAAAGATGACAATTTCTCCTCCAGACGGCAAATGCTGCACATATCGCTGAAAATACCATTGCGTTTTTTCTTTGTCGGAAGGAACGCCTAGCGCTACCGTTTTAACAACTCTGGGATTCAGTCTTTCTGTGATTCTTTTAATCATCCCTCCTTTTCCAGCAGTATCTCTTCCTTCAAAAATGATGATGAATTTTTCTTTTGTTGCTTTAACATGTTCCTGCCATTTAACTAATTCTGTCTGCAAAAGCTCAATCTCCTGATCGTATATCTTTTTAATTTCTTTGTTTGTCATGAATCCAATATACAAATTCCCCTTTTTTGTTTTAAATTGTTTTTAAAAAAAATCATGAAAAACGGAATTTGTCCTAAATGTCAAAGTACTGAGATTTATACAGATGGGACCTCAAAAAGAGGAGATCGATCTAGTATCCCAATTTCAAGTTGGAAGAAATTTTTCATTGACACATACGCTTGTTTTATTTGCGGATATATTGAGGAATATATAGAAAAAGATGATTTAAAAGATCAGTCTAAAATTTCAAGAGCTAGGGAAGATTGGAAAAAAGTGAATTAACCCATTTGGCCTGAAATTTGTTCTTCAATCAAAAATCAAATATCTTTAGAAGATGAAATTGAAGCTTACGATATGGGCATTTTTAATTGGTTTTTACTCTTTTGGACAAAGCGCTACAGATGAACTGATCCAATGTTTAAAACTCAAAAAAGGAGATTTGGAAAAACCTGAAAACTTCTCAAAATTTTGTCCAACCTGTGAAATTGATAAAGCAGAAAGTTTTATGCAAACCAAAACTGTATTACAATCCAATCATAGCATTGATAAAAGATCTACCTATTATTTTCATTACAATCAGGATAATCGAATTGAAACGATTACAATCGCTGGTTTTAAAGGATTAATTGATGAACATTATTTGTACCTTACTAAATACGGTGTTGAAAATGAGCTCATCAGTAAATCTCAAGCTGAAGAGCCGGGAAGTACTAGTTTTACAGTAACCGTTAGAGGAAATAGATTCAATTGTACTTTAGTCAACCGAATTACAAGTAGTGGAACCTATTACTTTATTAAGTTTACCTATATTGCTGTTCCGGATTTTTAGGGAACTTTGGGAGTTTTTCAGTGTAAGAATGAGGGGAAATCAGAGTCACTTTCCTCATTCTCTATCTGTTTCTCACACTGTTTCTCATTACTTCCCTTTCGGTCAGTGAGATCGTTGCACTAAGTTCTGATTTTGTACCCACGGCGGGACTTGAACCCGCACGTCCGTAGGACACTGCGCCCTCAACACAGCCTGTCTACCAATTTCAGCACGTGGGTAAGTACTTTTATTTCTTTTCCATTAAGAACCATGTTATATCATCTTGAGGTGCTACTGGATCTCCATGGTAAGCAAAACCATAGTGCACCAACTCAAGATCAGGATATTTTTTCATGATCTCTCCTGCAAAATCTCTTTTAAATAGACGATCGCTCTCTCCTCTATAGTTGATCATTACAGGAGCTGGATTGTAATATTCGGCTACTAAAATATATCTTTTTGAATACTTATAGAGCCTTTCATACACTTTTTCCAATTCCATTGGATTGATGTGTATTAGGACACCAACAGTAAAGGTCAAATCTACTTTTTGATCAAACTCTAGATCCAAAATAGAACCATGTATGGCATTTTGTTCTCCAATGACCTCTACCAAACTTTTGTGTGCATTTTCGTTGACTTCTATTCCAAATCTTCTAGCATCGGGAAGGAGATTTCCTAAAACTTTCAGATTTAGGCCAATATTAGCGCCAAATTCAAAAATGGAATCTAACGGTTGAACATGGTGTAATACTCTGCTCCAAAAATGAGTCTTACTGGCCTCAACAGCCTTTCCTTGGTTCCGATCACAATATTGATCCCCAAAATCACCAGCCCAAAACTTCTCCTGTTCCGTTTGATACATAATTTCTTTTTTTGCCTAACAAATATAGGATTTGAAATATAAATAAAAAAGGAGGTTAAACAACCTCCTTCATTTTCTGTGATTCTGCTGGGGCTCGAACCCAGGACCCTCTCCTTAAAAGGGAGATGCTCTACCGACTGAGCTACAGAATCAACCGCGTTTGCGGGTGCAAAGATAGAGGCTTTTTTAAAAATGACAAGAAATAATTTAAAAAAATATTGAATCTGTCGTTCTGGTTTTTTTAAGTCTTTGGGAAACAAAGGAATCCACATTCAAAAAAACAACTAATTTTGAAAAGTATTATGCGCATCGTTTTAGTTGGTTATATGGGTTCGGGTAAAACAACTTTTGGTAAAATCCTTGCCAAAAAGTTGGGTGTTCCTTTTCTGGATTCTGACAAATTTATTTCCAGCCAACAAGGAATGGAAATCAATGAAATTTTTCAGGAGAAAGGAGAAGCTTTTTTCAGATCATTGGAAAAAGAATTTATTTCCAACTTAATGCATTCAACTGAAGATTTTGTCCTTTCTACCGGAGGAGGTTTGCCATGTTTCGAAAACAATATGGATTTATTAAATCAAATCGGTACTACGATTTACCTGGAAATGAGTCCGAATGCGTTGTTAAAACGTTTAGAAAACGGTAAAGAAAATCGTCCATTGATTAAAGAACTGTCTGATAATGAATTACTTGTTTTTATTGACAGGCAATTAAAGGAAAGAAATCCCTATTATCAACAAGCTCAAATAAAATTCCATGGAATTAATGCCAAAAATAGCGAGGAAATCTCAAAATTAATTGATTCGATTACTCTAAAAAAGCCTTAGCTTCCTTGCTTTCAAAATCCACAGCAATATGATTTTGAAGTGTGGTTGATACTTCTAAACCAACAAAATCAGATTTAATTGGATACCTTCTATGTCGGCGGTCCACCAGCACAGCTGTCTTCAAAACTCTAACTTTATTTCTAAGGATTTCAGCTGCGGCGTAAATCATGGTACGACCACTATTTACGACATCATCTAACAAAATTACCGTGGCTCCTTCTAATTTACTAGGATCAATTCCTAAATCTATTGCATTAGACAATGGATCGTCTTTTTCCAGACTTATCTTAATATGCTGAATCTCTTGATCTGATATATTCTTCAGGCAATTAAAAATACGTTCTGAAAATGCATAACCTGTTCCAGCAATTCCAGCTAAAATGATGGATTTTTCATTCACAGTATCCTCATAGATCTCATAGGTCAATCGATCTATTTTCTTTTGAATTTGGTCACCATTTAGTATTTCCAATCTCTCCATTCTGATTTGTTTTGATACAAAGTTAATTGTTTATATGATGTGTTCGAGTTCCTTCATAAGTATTTGTAGATAATCTTTCCTGAAGATGTCATGAGTCATGGGAAGCACGCGAAACTCACCCTTTCCCATTTTTTGTATAAAATAGTTCCCAACATCAGGTTTTATTATGCGATCTCTTTCTCCAATCATGACAATTAAATCTATATTGAAATCATGAAAATTGTTTTTTAATCTTCCCTGGTTTGGAAAAACGTATCTGAATTTTGCCCAAGTATTGTAGGCCATTTCTCGTTGTTCCTTCTCCCCCATTTGCAATTCAATGAATTTAATCATGCTAGGACTAAAGACTCTTACTCTTCTCAGAAAATGAGCTAAATTAAAAAACCAATTGGGATGCTCAATTGAAGTTTTATACAATCTTCTTAAAAGCCAAATTCTACAAGTAAGATTATAGAAATTATTGGCCTTAATACCTTCAGCTGCAATCAATATTACTTGGTCAATTTTGTCAGGATAATAATTCACTAGATTCAAGGCAAATTTTCCTCCTAGCGAATACCCTATCACGCTAAAATGATTTATGCTTTCTTTTTCAATCACTAAATCAAATATCGCCTTCAAATTATGATGATCTAAATGATCTTCTTTTAATTCAGATTGGCCATGAAAAAAAATATTGAAAGATACAACCTGAACATCCTTAAAATTATCTGCTAGAAATTCGAAATAGTGCATATTTAAACTGTGACCATGAAAACAAAAAAATGTTTTGGATCCCTCTCCACGCACTAAATACTCTAGTTTCAGCTGGTTAGTTTCTACTATTTCAATTCGACTTTCTATAATGTTAAAAGGTTTTGAAAAGTTTTTTTATCCGTAACTATTATTCTACTAACTTTGCCCTTTGAATTTTAAAAATATTCAAAAAAAACTCGATGCCGAAAGATAATAGTATTAAATCAATCCTGATTATTGGAAGTGGACCTATCGTAATTGGACAAGCATGTGAATTTGACTACTCTGGCTCTCAAGCCTCAAGATCTTTAAGAGATGAAGGTATTGAAGTAACCTTAATCAATTCCAATCCAGCAACCATCATGACAGATGAGTTTGTAGCGGACAACATCTACTTAAAACCCCTTGAACCTGAGTCGATTGTAGAAATCCTGGAACAACATAAAATAGATGCCGTTTTGCCTACAATGGGTGGACAGACAGCCCTAAATTTATGTATCAAGTGTGATGAACTTGGAATTTGGGAGGATCACAATGTAAGGATTATTGGTGTGGACCTTGATGCTATTGAAATCACAGAAAACAGAGAAGCTTTCAGGGACTTAATGATTGAAATTGGGGTTCCCATGGCTCCTCAAGATACGGCAAAGTCCTTTTTGGAAGGAAAAAATATTGCTCAAAAATTCGGTTTCCCAGTTTGTATCCGTCCATCTTATACCTTAGGTGGATCAGGAGCTGCAATCGTTTACGAAGAAGAAAAATATGATGATTTATTGAATAGAGGTTTGCACGAATCTCCTATTCACGAGGTCATGATTGATAAAGCCCTTTTGGGGTGGAAAGAATATGAGTTGGAACTTTTAAGAGATGCCAACGATAATGTCGTGATTATTTGTTCGATCGAGAACTTTGATCCAATGGGAGTACATACAGGTGACTCGATCACGGTAGCTCCAGCGATGACTCTTTCGGATACAACCTTCCAAAAAATGAGAGACATGGCGATCAAAATGATGAGAGCCATTGGAAATTTTGCTGGAGGTTGTAATGTTCAGTTTGCGGTTTCTCCGGATGATAAGGAAGATATTATCGCTATCGAGATCAATCCAAGAGTTTCAAGATCGTCTGCATTGGCCTCTAAAGCAACAGGTTATCCTATTGCCAAAATTGCAAGTAAACTGGCTATTGGTTATCACTTAGATGAATTGAAAAACCAAATCACTCAATCCACTTCAGCTTTATTTGAGCCGACTTTGGATTATGTGATCGTTAAGATTCCTCGATGGAACTTCAATAAATTTGCTGGAGCAGATCGTTCTTTAGGACTGCAAATGAAATCTGTTGGTGAAGTAATGGGAATCGGTAGATGTTTCCAGGAAGCGCTTCAGAAGGCTTGTCAATCTCTGGAAATTGGCAGAAATGGATTGGGAGCTGACGGAAAAGAGCTAAGAAATCAGGATGAAATTTTGCACTCTTTGGAATTCCCATCGTGGAACAGACTTTTTCACATTTATGATGCTTTCAAGCTTGGAATCCCTTTCAAAACAATATTTGAAAAAACGAAAATTACTCCTTGGTTCTTAAGACAGATCGAGGATTTGATTCATCTTGAAAGAAAAATCGAAAGACATACTTTAGATAATATTCCGAGAGAATTAATTTTTGAAGCGAAACAAAAGGGTTATGCCGACAGACAAATCGCTCATTTATTAAGGTGTTTGGAATCAGAAGTATTTACTAAAAGACATGATTTTGATATCAAAAGAGTCTATAAACTGGTAGATACTTGTGCTGCGGAATTCCCAGCAGCTACACCTTACTACTATTCCACTTTTGAAGAGGAAAATGAATCGGTTTCTTCAGGAGAAGAGAAGATCATTGTACTGGGATCAGGACCCAACCGAATTGGACAAGGAATCGAATTCGATTATTCTTGTGTTCATGGGGTTTTAGCTGCAAAGGAATGCGGCTTCGAAACAATCATGATTAACTGTAACCCTGAAACGGTTTCTACAGACTTTGATACTGCTGATAAGCTGTACTTTGAGCCCGTTTTTTGGGAGCACATTTATGACATTATTCTTCATGAAAAACCAGTGGGTGTGATTGTTCAGTTGGGTGGTCAAACTGCCCTAAAACTAGCAGAGAAACTTGAGCGTTATGGTATTAAAATCATGGGGACAAGTTACGAAGCCTTAGATTTGGCGGAAGACAGAGGAAGTTTTTCTGACATTTTAAAGGAAAACAAAATTCCTTACCCTAAATATGGAGTTGTTGAGAGTGCCGAACAAGCCATCGAACTTTCCAGAGATTTAGGTTTCCCATTATTGGTTAGACCTTCTTACGTTCTTGGAGGGCAAAAAATGAAGATTGTGATCAATGAATCAGAATTGGAGAAGCATGTGGTAGACATTTTAAGAGACATGCCTGAAAACAAGATTCTTCTGGATCATTTCCTTTCAGGTGCTACAGAATGTGAATGTGACGCTATTTGTGATGGAAAAGACGTTTACATCATTGGTGTCATGCAGCATATTGAACCTGCTGGTATTCACTCAGGAGATTCTTATGCCGTACTTCCACCCTACAATATTGGTGATTTTGTTTTGCAACAAATTGAAGACATTACCAAAAAGATCGCGGTTGAATTAAAAACGGTAGGATTAATCAATGTACAATTTGCAGTAAAAGATGATAAAGTTTATGTGATCGAAGCCAATCCAAGAGCTTCGAGAACAGTTCCATTTATTGCTAAAGCTTACAGAGAACCTTATGTAAACTATGCAACTAAGGTTATGCTTGGAAAAAATAAGGTGAAAGACTTTAAATTTAATCCTCACAAGGAAGGTTATGCCATAAAAATTCCGGTTTTCTCTTTCAACAAATTCCCGAATGTAAATAAGGAACTTGGACCTGAGATGAAATCAACGGGTGAGGCCATACGATTCATTAAAAATTTGAAAGATCCTTTCTTCGTTAAGGTTTATTCGGAGCGAAATCTATACTTGAGTAAATAGAATGATCCAGGAAGCCAGTGTAACCGGATTGATTCGAACAATTCTGATAATTGTCGGAGTTTTAGTTGTATTGCGACTTATTGGGAGAATCATGATGGCGAAACGACAAATGGAAAATGAAAATCGTCAAAGACGGGCTGAAAAAGCTTTTGAAAAGGAACGTCAACAAAAAATTCAGAATTTTGGGAAAGTAAATATCTCAGATCGACCTGCAAATTCTTCAAACGAAGATTATGTGGATTATGAAGAGGTAGATTAATCCTAAAATAGTATTTTAGACAGCTCAATCAAAAAACTAATTTCTTAGAAGATGAAATTTGATATTAAATTGTTTTTCAAAAACAACTGGCAGCATTTCGCTGTATTTGGAATATTTATCATTATCACACTCGCTTATTTCTCTCCTGCTTTCCAGGGATATACACTTAAACAAGCGGATATTCAGAACTATATTGGAATGAGCCGTGAAACGGTAGAATTTCAAGAAGAAGGAGAACATATTGGATGGACTAACTCCATGTTTGGTGGAATGCCCACAGAGCAGATTGCAGCTAAAACAGACGGCAATTGGGTCGGATGGTGGGGAAAAGTATTTTCCCTTGGAATGCCTTATGCAACCTGGGCTTTTATTATTTCGATGGTTTGTATGTATATTCTTCTACAAACATTCAGGCTTAAACCTTTTATAAGTGCTATTGGCTCAATAGCTTACGCATTAACCTCTTACTTAATCATTGTAATGAAGGTAGGTCATACTTCCAAATCCTTCGCAATGGCCTATATTCCATTGGTAATAGCTGGATTTTATTTACTCTACAGAAGGAATTGGAAATTAGGTATTCTGGTCTCTATGATGGGAATGACCATGGAGTTAACTATATGAATCACGTCCAAATCACCTGTATTATCTGCAATTATTCTTCTTCTTGGGAATTGTTGAGCTATATAAAGCCTTTGAAGAAAAAGATCTTAAACCTTGGGATCCGGACAGTGGTTACATTGTCTATATTTTTTTCACCTGCTGCTTTGGTCAACTTTGCCTTGTTATTTGGTCTCGGATTATACCAAAAACCTTACTCGTGGACAATCAGAATTGACCATTTCTCCTAAGGATGATCAAAAACGATAAAACTTTGGACTAGATCGATCTAGCACGTGGATTGGAGTTATGGAATACAGGAGAGTTGGACCTTCAAGGATCCCAGATGCAAAAGGAGGAAACAACATAGATTAGCCAATGAAAAGAAATAATGGATGAAGTTGAACCCAAATTCAAAGGGGGAAATTTCCCAGTTGGAAAATAACAATAAATATTGGGAGATCAATCCTATGTGTGGAAGGTCCGGTTTATATCGGAATCATTGTGGTTTTCTTGTTTGTTTTAGGAATGATCTACATTAAAGACAGATTAAAATGGGGAATTTTGGCTGCCGTTATATTGGGTCTGTTGCCTGTGCTGGGGTGGGAAATTTTGCTGGATTAACGGATTTCTTTATAGATAATGTCCCTCTTGCAATAAGTTCAGAGCCGTTTCAATGACTTTGGTGATATTGGAATTTGCATTACCTCTTTTGGCCATTCTTTTTATCCGAGATTTGGTCAACAAGCCTGACGATGTGAAGAATAGTCCAAGAGGTTTTTATATAGCTACAGGAGCATCTGCTTGATCTTATTGGCTTTCCTTTGCCATTCCACACACATTAGACTTCAATTCAAAAGCTGAAACAGAGCGAATGGAAGAATTCATCAAGAAGATGTCTGATTCGAATGATAAAGATTATGGGAAATTTCCGCAAGAACAACGTACCGCATTAATCAATGAATTTACCGAATCCAACAATGAATTGGTGAATGTAAGAGTTGGAATCTTTAGAGCAGATACAGGAAGATCACTTATTTTCTTCTTACTCGCGGCTGGTTTACTTTATATTTTCATATTCAGAAATGTTAGAAATGAAATTTTGATCATCGGAGGTATAGGACTTTTAATTACGGTGGATTTATTCACTGTAGATAAAAGATATTTAGATAACGAAAAAGAAAGGAAAGGAATATGTGGAACTTGGACGAAAAAGATCATCTTGCAGTATCCATTTTACCCAGAACCTGGAGAGCAATTCATTCTTCAGGAAGAGGTAAAAAGAAATCCAGATCTTCAACAAGCCTTACAGGCTGAGGATGCCAAAGTAAATGAATTTGCCAAGGAAAATGATCTTAAAGGTCAGGAAGTAGACAACATAGATTTATAGATACTTTAGAGCATTGGATAAACTGGACTCATTTCAGAGTCCACGATTATGCCTCTGGATTTAGCAGTGGTCAAAGTTCTTATTTGCAAAACCATTGGTGGTTATCATGGTGCAAAATTGAAAAAGTACCAAGAAGTTTGGAGTTTCTACTTTGACTCAGAGAGTAAGTATCTGAATCCATACACTGGTCAAAAAGTACTAAACATGCTCAATACAAGATACATCATGGGTATTCCTCAAGGGCAGTACGAATGGCTCAGCCTAACCCAGGAGCTCTTGGTAACGCTTGGTTGGTGAAAGATGTAAAATATGTTCAAAATGCCGATGAAGAAATTTGCTTTAGGTGATTCAACTTGGAATCCAGCGACAACAGCCATTACTCAAAACCAAAAACGAAGGATTGATTGGTCAAAATGGATTTCAGGTGTAGGAAATGTGGCTTTAGAATCTATCATCCGACAAAATGGTGTGGTACAGCTTAACTCACAGGAAGATCAATTGGTTGTTTTTTCAGAGGTTTTTTATCCAAAATATTGAATGTAGCAATAGATGGACAAGCAGCCGAAATCATTAATGTAAACTATATTTCTTACGGGCAATTAAAGTTCCAGCAGGAAAACATGAAATCATAATGTGTCTTATGACAATCCAAAAATCGATAAATACAATTGATCTCTAAAGTTGATCAAGTATTTATGTTTTTTGGTATCAGATTCTCTGCTTTACAGAGATTCAAGTAACAACCCAAATTAGAAGAGAAAAAGACGGACTCCTAATAAAAATGAAGAAAAACTGTCTTTATCGTATTCATTCTTTGGTCTCCCTGCGGAGGGATCAAATGCAGCTGAGAGTTCTTATGATCGTTAAATACTATGATTTTGATTGGGAGCCTGTTGCAGGTATTCCTGAAATGCAGATTATCCATATTTGGATCAAAATAATTTTCGGGATATCCCAGAGGAGCTTACAATTCTCAAAAGACCTATTTTAGAACCTTTTGGATTATTCAAAAACACAGTCGAAAAAGGCAGAACCACTAAATAATGTGATTCATGTAAGGGAAAAGAAAAGAGTTGATAGTTGGGGATTTTTATTCGTGGTAATTTTTTCATTCCAGATGCTCGAGCACTATGGGTAAGACCGAGTGTGAAGTATCTGACCAATTATTTGAAAGAAAATCCTGTGGATGCAATTTTTTCTGATGGCCCACCCCACACCAATACTTTGATAGCATGTAAAGTCAGTAAAAACACAGGAATACAGTTCTTACAGATCACCAAGATCCATGGACACAGGTCGATTACTGCTGAATTTAACATGTCGGCTGTGGCAGATTATATTCATAAGAACAAGAGCAATTTACTAGAATGCGAATAAATTTGTATTTCTAGTCCGGCAACAAAAGATCGATCTTGAAGCGATTGGAGCCCAAAATGTTGAAGTATTGCCCTATGGATTTGATGAAGCAGATTTCACTGGAATTTCTCCCAATAAAAATCCGAAGGAATTCATTATTTCTCATGCTGGCTTGTTTGGAAGAGATCGTTATTCTGAGAATTTCTTTTTGGCGCTTCAAAAATTGGTAAAAGAAAATCCAACAGATAGAAAGATCACCTTGGTATTGGCTGGACAAGTGGATTACATGATTAAGGAAGCAATTGAAAGATTTGGATTAACCAACCATTTTAAATTTTTAGGCACCATTCCTAGAAAAGAATCCATCCAGTTAATGTTTGATTCGGATGTCCTTTTACTCCCCCTAAATCAGACCGGGAATACTCATGGTAGAATCCCAGGTAAATTCTATGAAAACATGCGAACTTACAATCAAATTTTAGCTTTGGGTCCTGAGGACAGTGATGTGGGAAACATGCTAAAAGAAACAAATTGTGGTAAATGCATTGATTATATCAACTTTGATGAAATTTATAGTTTTCTTCACCATGCTTTGATACACGGCAATCAAATTAGCATAAATAAGGAAGCGATTCAGAATTATTCAAATTATAATCTTACAAAAAAAGTAGCTGGTTGGCTTAATGAAATCTCAAAATAGGATAAAGTTATTGTATTTCGTGGATCGCGAAGACGGGAGAGATGTTGAAATGTTTCTTCCCATCTGCTTTTACCTTAGAGAAAAATTGAATGCTGACATCAAAATGTCTATTTTTTATGATGCCCATCAAATAAAGTATTACAAGCCTAATATTGTATTTTTACCAAATACCGTTGGTGCAGAATATTATTACTTAATCGCAAAACTTTGTTCTGAGCGAGATATCCCTGTATTTGCTCTTGACTCAGAAGGAAATTTTAGAACAGATGGCAAATTTGATTTTTGGGGATACAATATAGGTAAGAATTACTACCAAGAATTTGTATGTTGCTGGTCTGAGCGTACACGAGATTACCTAAAAGAAAAAGCCCCAAAGTATGCGGAAAAAATTGTTGCAACCGGAAATCCCGGAGTAGATCGATACAAGATTTATGATTTCATCTCTAAAGAAGCTTATTTAAAGCAGAAAGGAAAGGAAAATTATAAATACGTAGTAGGATATGCTGCATGGGCTTTTGCTAAAATCTATTATCCTCAGGGAAAGATAGATATGATAGGCTATTTTGATGGAGATGAAAGTCGATTGGAAACGATAGAACCACAACGAAAACAAGTTGAAGAGGTTTTGAAATTTGCCATAGAAAATAATCCAGACACTTTGTTTATTCTAAAAATCCACCCGCTGGAGCGGAAACTGCATGAAGAAAAAAGAGGGGTCAATGAATGTGATAATCTTGAACATTACGAAAATGTGATTATTGAATATGATGAGTATAATATATCTGATCTCATTCATATTTGCGATTTGTGGACTTCATTTGAATCAACAACTGCCATGGAAGCTTGGTTGCTCAACAAAGAATCCATGATCATTCTGACGGATCCTAATTTTTCCCCTTCCTTAAAACTTTCCAAATATGACGAAGCACAACCGATTGTTGACAGTGGTGAAAAATTCCAACAATATTTTCAACAGTTTAGATTAACAGGTCGATTGGAAGATTTTCATTCCCAATCTATGCGAGATATTAGAAATAAGATTGTTGCTCCTATTTTTGGTTTTTCCGATGGTATGAATCATCTAAGAGTGATGAAATATCTTATTGAAGTGATTGAACAATTGCCTGAAAGAAAATCCACTTACAAAACAAATTTCAGATTTTGGTTACTGCACTACCTGATCCAAATTGGGAGACCCATTATGAAGATTCCGGGGGTTGAGAATTTTTGGAAATTCAAAAAATTCAAGTGGGTATTCAGAAGTTATCGCTTTATAAACTTTGAGCAATATTACCGAGAAAAAAGGCCTTATTTTAAAGCTTTTTACGAGAAAAATGATCTGGATCGAAAAATAAATGAGGAGAATTTACTAGATGAACTAACTCTTCACAATAAATAAAAACCTAGTAATTACTATTTTTGCAAAAATTCTACTATATGTCTAGAGACAACCACATATTTATTATCAAATCTGAACTAGGTGCCGGGACAAGAGGAGCTAGCATGGGACCTGATGCAATCAAAGTTGCGGCAAGGAACGACCAATCTCAGTTTTTCGGATCACTTCCAGTAACAGAGATCAACGACATGAACGATCTTTTGGACGAGGACACGCCTTATCCCCAAGCGAAAAGAATTGATGGTATTTTTGATGTGTTAGACATAGCCGCTCAGGAAATCTCAGAAGTGGTTAGCCAAGGAGGTTTTCCTATTGTTTTTTCAGGCGATCATAGTGTAGCAGCAGGAACCATTTCAGGATTAAAAATGGCGCATCCTTCCAAAAGACTAGGTGTGGTCTGGATTGATGCACATGGGGATTTGCATACGCCCTACACTACTCCATCCGGAAATGTTCACGGAATGCCAGTTTCAGTTGTTTTAGCCGAAGACAATTTGGAATGTCAGCGCAATCAACCAACAGAAGGCTCAAAAGAGTACTGGGAAAAATTAAAAAATATTGGAGGAATCCAACCTAAAGTTTTGCATTCTGACGTGATCTTTGTTTCTGTCAGAGACACGGAAAAACCAGAAGATGAATTGATGGCACGTCATCAAATGAAAAACTACCAGGTAGCTGAAGTCAGGGAAAAGGGAGTCAGGCGGGTCTATGATGAGATCTTAGACAGGTTGAATGACTGTGACCTGATCTATGTTTCCTTTGATGTTGACAGCATGGACTGCGATGTAGTTTCTCACGGTACCGGGACACCCGTAAAAGATGGATTGTTTCCGGAAGAAGCCAAAGAACTTTTGAATCTACTAGCAAAAAATGAAAAAACCTGTTGCATCGAGGTAGTTGAAGTAAACCCATGCTTAGACGAGAAGACCAATAAAATGGCCGAAACTGCGTGGGATATATGCAAATCATTTATCAAAGAATTAGAAAATTAAATGGACATTAATACAATACTTTCGGAAGCCCTAATCCAAAATGCTTCTGACCTTTTCGGAGCAGAAATCAGTCCGAATCAAATCCAAATCCAACCCACCAAAAAAGAATTTGAAGGAGATTTAACAATCGTCGTTTTTCCATTCGTTAAACTAATGAAGTGTGCTCCGGTACAAGCTGGTGAGAAAATTGGGGAATTTTTAAAATCAAATGTAAGCTCCGTCTCAGATTTCAATGTAGTCAATGGGTTTTTGAATTTATCTATTTCCAAATCCTTGTATGTAGATCAGTTTAAAGAAATTCTGAGCAAAGAAAATTACGGAATCCAACCAGATTCTGGGAAAATGTACATGGTGGAATACTCTTCGCCAAACACTAACAAACCACTGCATTTAGGCCATTTAAGAAATATCTTTTTAGGTTATTCTTGTGCTGAAATTTTAAAAGCAAATGGGCACCAAGTAATCAAAACACAAATCATTAATGACCGTGGAATCCACATTTGTAAGTCCATGTTGGCTTGGCAAAGAATGGGAAATGGAGAAACTCCCAAATCAGCAGGTATTAAAGGAGATAAATTCGTTGGGAAATATTATGTGGAGTTCGACAAAGCTTTGAAAGAAGAAACTACAGTACTATTGGATGAAATAGAAGCTGGAAACTTTCAAAATATTGCTTCAGATCAGGTTGAAGAAATTAAAAAATTGCAAGCTGCTCGAGAAACCAAAGAAGATGATAAAGATCGCAAAGCCATTCAGGGGAAAATAACTGAAATGGTCAAGAACAATACGGCATTGATGAAAGACACCAAAGCCATGTTGCAAAAATGGGAACAGAAAGATCCGGAAATCTATGCGCTTTGGGAGAAAATGAATGGCTGGTGTTACGACGGATTCAATGCTACCTATGAAAGAATGCAAGTTGATTTTGATACCTTGTATTATGAGTCTGACACCTACTTACTGGGGAAAGACATTGTTTTACAAGGCTTAAAAGATGGTGTTTTCTATCAAAAAGAAGATGGATCCATTTGGGTGGATTTAACTGATGAAGGACTGGATCATAAGCTATTGCTGCGTTCAGATGGAACCGCGGTTTATATGACCCAAGACATCGGGACAGCCATTGAAAGAAAGAAGAATTATCCTGAATTGAAAGGAATCATTTATACGGTTGGAAACGAACAAGATTATCATTTTCAAGCTTTATTTAAGATCTTAAAAAAATTAGGATTTGACTGGTATAAAGAGTGTTATCATTTGTCGTACGGAATGGTAGAACTACCCGAAGGCAAGATGAAATCCAGAGAAGGAACCGTAGTCGATGCAGATGACTTAATGCAAGAAGTAGTGGATTCTGCAACTGAAATGACCAAGGAGAGAGGGCATATCGAGGGTATGTCTGAAGCCGAAAAAGAAGAACTCTATGAAACCATCGGATTGGGCGGATTGAAGTATTATTTACTCAAAGTAGATCCGAAGAAAAAGATGATGTTCAATCCAAAAGAGTCCATCGATTTAAACGGAAACACAGGTCCTTTTATACAATATGCCCATGCTCGAATTCAATCTTTGATGCGCAAGGCAAATGGATTACAGGATTTTTCTTCAGACATCGTATTGGAAGAAGTAGAATTGGAATTGATAAAGAAATTGGTGGAATTCCCTGAAGTGATCAAGGAAGCAGGAACTAATCACTCCCCTGCTTTGATTGCGAATTACACTTACGATTTAGTTAAAAGCTTCAATTCTTTTTACCAGAGTATTTCCATTTTCAACGAGGAGAATGAAGATTTGAAAAACTTCAGACTGCATTTGGCTAATAAAACTGGGCAAACCATTAAGATAGCCATGCATTTAATTGGTGTGAAGGTTCCGGATCAGATGTGATGAGTTGCTTGGTTGTTTAGTTACTTAGTTGTTTGGTTGATTTGTTGGAAATATTTTTAAATAATCTACCCAATAACGCCCTGAGGTCAAAATTCATCTTTCAATTGGTTTCAATTTAGTCAAATTGACTCAGGGTAAACTTTGCGTATCTCTTTTCTTGAATTAAACTCTTACTCCAATAACACAAACATCATCTAGTTGTTCGTGGTCGGAACGCCAGGTTTCGAAGGTATCGTCAATGATTTGTTTTTGTTCTTCCAAGGATTTGTCTTGAATTGATAGGAAGAGCTTTTTCAAATTGGAAGTTTTAAACTTTTTTCCTTTGTCTCCACCAAATTGATCGGCATAACCATCTGAGAAAATGTAGAAAGTATCTCCTTTTTGCAAGCTAACGGAGTGTGATTCAAATGGCTGCGGATCATGGTATTTTCCAATGGGTTGTTTGGAACCTTTGATTTCTTCTACTTCTTCTGCGTTTTGGCGAATGATCCAAAGTGGGTTGTGAGCACCTGAAAAAGTGAGTTTCGAGCAAGAGAATTGAGCAAGAGCTGATCCCTCCTCTTGCTGTTGCTCCATACTCACTAATGCAATATCCATTCCGTCTTTAATCTCATTTCCGGAAAAACTGGAAGCACTTCCTCCGTTGGATGATTTTTCGAATTCCTGAATCACTAATTCTCTTGTTTTATCGAGAATTGCTCCTGGATCCGTCAATCCAAATTCCCTAACCGATCGATTCAAACCGCTATTACACACCACAGACACCATCGCTCCGGGAACTCCATGACCAGTACAATCCGCTGCTGCAATTAAGATTTGCTCTTGCTCTTTACTCTTGCTCTTGCTCACTTCCAGCCAATAAAAATCTCCGGCTACAATATCTTTGGGTTTATACAAAACAAATGAATCAGGTAAATGCTCCTTAATCATTTCATCTGTAGGCATGATCGCCGATTGAATTCGTTTGGCGTATTTAATGGAGTCTGTAATCTCCCTTTGTTTCTCTTCTACTATCAATCTTTGGTGTTCGGCTTCTCTTTTTTGCTCGACGACTTCGGCAGTTCTTTCTTTTACCTTTTCTTCAAGCAATTCACTTTTCTTTCTTAGCGCCTTTTCACGATATTTTATGTAAAAATATACTCCAATTCCCATCAAGATGAGAATAACCAAATAAAACCACCATGACAACCAAAATGGACGTGCTATTGTGAAATTATAGGTGTAGACTTCACTTGAAATTCCATATCCATTAACCACCTTTACTTCGATCGAATAATTTCCATATTTTAGTTCGCGAAAACGCAATCTATTGCTCGAGCCATTAGAAATCCAATCACCAGCTCCATTTATTCTATAATAAAAATGGTTCGGCTTAAGATTGAAGACTTGATTGGTATAGAAATCCAGAATCAAATTATTTTCATCCCAAGCTAGCTGTATTTTTCCATTCACAAACTGATCAATTTGATCTTCAGACATCAAAACCTCATTCAGAAAAATAGAACTGAGCAACAATTTAGGTTTCTGATTTGGGATTCGAATTGCATCCGGATGGAATCGCAGCAATCCCTTTCTCGTGGCAAAATACAAATATCCTTTTTGATCCATTTGGGCAATAGAAGGCAAAAATTCACCCACATTCAACCCATAATTTTTATCAAATCGCTCAATATAATTATCTCCTTTTCTTTTTCTAACCAATTGATTTTTAAGTGCCATCCAAAGATCCCCTTTTTGGTCTCTCGTGATTGCATAAACACCCTCATCATGTAATCCAATTGAATCATTATAAAGAAGATTTTTACCAGTTTTCGGATCAAATAAGTAGATTCCATTTTGTGTCCCAAACCAGATTTTTTCATAATCTACATAAGCACATAAAATAGTACTATCAGGGAAATAATTAACTGAATCAGAAGGAGAAAATAAACGCATTTCTTCTTTTACCGGATCTATTATAATAAATCGGCCTCTTTTCTCAGACATTAACCATTTCCCAGAAGGCAATCGCTCACTAAATCTATCTGATACATCAAAGTCTTTATCTGTTTCAACTGTGAACCAAGGGTTGGGCTCCATAGTATTTCGATCTACTTTGTAAAAGGAAATCGCAAAATTGGTGAATTCATTATTGTAAGTAATGAGTTCATCGGCATAGGTAGAGTGCCGGAAAAGTAATTTATTTGCGCGATTTGTCTTCTCCAAACGTCTCAGTTTACCAGAATTTTGATCAAAAAAGGCATACATTTTAAACCCTATTCCAAACAAAGTATCGCTTAGTAATTTGATGTGATCGATTCCTCTCCAAATATTTACCGATTCGATGGAGCGAATGGGCAACACTTCCGTATTGCCTGTATTTGGATCATATTTGTTCACTCCATTACCATGACTCAAGTACACATAACCTTTGCTAGAAACCAACATCTGATTTACAGGAATGGTTTGATTGGATTTATTTGAAAAGTCCAATTCCATCTCGGACCAAACATGCATATCAAATTGTTGAACAATTGGAGAATAGATTGAAATTCCAGTTCCTCTTGTCAAAATCCAATAATTTCCTTGTGGATCCCGACTCATTGAAATAACCCGATTATCTCTTAAACTTCGTGGATCATTGGGATCATTTGCAACGTAAAATGCCGAACGTTCCCTCATATTTACCATCATGATCCCTTGATTTGATGTCGCAACTCCCATGATTGGACCTTGAATAATGTACTCTCGAGCATTTTCAAGATTTCCAGCAACATCTGTATTTTGACCTGAGACCCGTTCTAAAATCAAACTGTCCGGATCACAATAGTATAATCCCGAATAGGTTCCAAACCAGAATTTACCTTTATCGTCAATATAAGTATAGTTCAGAATCGTCATGTGTTGAGAAATGGCCTTCTTTTTCCAATCCTCTGTTGCTAAACCAATATACTTTTCAACTCCAAATTCTTCAATTTCTCCTGTTTCCGGATCAAAATAAACCGGCCAAGACCTTTTCCCATCTCTTTCAAGAAAATAACTGATTAGAAATCGACCATCCTTTAATTCATCTATATCGGAAGGATGCACAGGCATGACTGTAGTGTCTCTCTGTTTCGCTAAATTGTAAAATTTCCTCTCGCTTTGGTTACTTTGTAATTTTAGAATTCCCTTCGTATAAATTGCAATCCAAATTTGATTTTTGGAGTCTTTAAAAATTTTTGTCGTGAAAAAAGAGCTTGTTTCCGTTTCTTTTAGTTCAGGTATTTCAAAATGCTCAAATTCTCCAGTAGAAGGATTCACTTTTGACAAATAGGGAATCGAATCATAAGATAGCCAAAATTCATCTTTTGAAATTGTGTGAATCTCCCTTACTCCTGCTGCCAGCAAAAAAGAATTCTTTTCCGGTCTAAACCTAGTTGTTGAATATCCATTGTATCGAATCAGACCTTTATCAGTAAGCATCCATGCCAAACCGTGAGAATCCCAATGTATATCTATAACAAGATTAACTCCTAAATCCTCAGCGTCCAATTGCTGGAATCGATAGTTTTCCTGTTTTTGAGCAAACAAAGCAAAACCATTTAATAGAATGAGTACAAATAGGATGTTCTTCATAGAGGGGCAAAGATATACGAATTCCGGAAAATTCAGATAATGAAACGGTTAGGAAAATTAAAATGGATGTTTTTTTTGCGAAACAGTCTAATTTCACCCCTATGATACATCTTCGTTAGATCATTCTTTTAAATCTTTTCACATGGAACCATTAGACTCAGGGTAAATTTTGTGTAGCAATTTTGTTGAATCAAATTCTTACTCCAATGACACAGACATCATCAATTTGTTCAATATCTCCACGCCAATTTTCAAATTCTTTATCCAGTATTTCTTTTTGTCGAGACATCTCTTCATTTTGAATGGAAAGTAACAACTGTTTAAAGCTTCCCGATTTGAATTTCTTCCCCCGGTCTCCCCCAAACTGATCGGGATAGCCATCAGAAAAGATATACAGCGTGTCTCCTGAATTCAATTCCAACTCATGTGTTTGATAAGGCTCGGGATGAGAGAACTTTCCGATTGGCTGCTTATTCGCCTTAATTTCTTCTACTTCCGACGCACCTTTTCGAATGATCCATAAAGGGTTATGAGCACCAGCGTATTTGAGTTTCGAGCAAGAGTCTTGTGCAAGAGTATCTCCTCCCTCTTGCTCTTGCTGTTGCTCAATACTAACAAGCGCAATATCCATCCCATCCTTCACATCCTCTTCTGATTTGGCGAATTCTTTGATGACCAACTCACGCGTTTTATCCAATATTTTACCAGGATCCGAAAGTCCAAATTCCTGAACCGATCGATTCAATCCATTATTGCATATCACAGAAACCATGGCTCCTGGAACACCGTGACCTGTACAGTCTGCGGCAGCAATTAAAATAGTGCCATGTTCCACGTGGTCAGTTCCAAGTGAAGACTGATTTCTGTCTACTGGGAACTGGGAACTACCGACAGTATTCATCCAGTAAAAATCTCCTGCAACGATGTCTTTGGGTTTGTAAAGCACAAAAGAGTTTGGTAAATGCTTTTTGATCATCGAATCCGGTGGCAAAATGGCCGACTGAATTCTTTTGGCATAAGAAATGGAATCCTTAATCTCTTTGTGCGCTTCTTCGATCTCTGTTTTTTGCTCTAAAATCAGGTCGTTATTCTCTTTCAAATCTGCATTCGCGGCATCCAGTTCTTTTTCGAAGGTCATCGACATTTTCACCTGATACCAAACATAAGCAGCAGTAATACCCACTCCAACGACCATGTTCATTACATACAATCCCTGAACAATCTCCCGTTCCAGGGAATATTTTGTTTCGTGGAAGAATAAATACATGGCCAAGGTAATTCCTCCAAAAATCAAAACCATGATGAATTTGGCAAACATTTTCCAAGGATAAGACTGAGTCACCACAACCGAAACCAATAAATAAAAGTAAAATCCCGATTCCCAGCCAATAAAGTAAATCGCCACAATGGCATGCACCAATATTTCAGTAAAACTGACAAAAGCCAAGGTCCAGATCCATTTTCGCTGCACGCAATAAAAGCCCGTTAGAATCATTGGCATGCTGAAAAACAGGTTCAAGTAAGCCAACTCCTGTACCCCCAAATACCAAAACAATCCAATGAAAGCACCATGGGCCATAAACATCGAAATCACCACAAACATGGCGATTCGATACAAGCGTGTTTCTTGTAGTTCTTTGTGTGATATGTGTTTAACCTCTTTCAAGTGTAGATGAAAAATCTGAATATACTACAAATTAATGATTTGCCCCATTTCAAATGAAGGATAAAATGAAAACGCTGTGTTTCAGATCATTTCAATAAATCTAATAGTCGATTTCCAAAACATCCGACAAAACGGATAGCACGCCATGGGCATCCATGGTTTGCACTTGAACACGATACACATGATTCACTGAAAGCTTTTGGAAACGGAAGCTTTCTATGTTTTGGAAGAGGGTATTATGTAGTTTGATTGGACCATCATCTTTACCCAAATAAATATAAACAGCATAAACTTGGGAAGGATTCTTCCAAAAAATATCTACAAATTGCTTTTCACGATCTATCTCCGAAGACAATTCAAGAACACCTTTGCGATACCCTAACTCATAAACCAATTCATATTCAGGAGATAAAGCTTCATTTCCGCTTTCATCTAAAGTTCTTAGACGGTAAGTATAGTTTCGACCATTTTCGACATCTGTATCTAGAAAAAAGGTGTCGTTATTCGTTTTAAAAACGTTTTGAAAACATTTATTATCCTCCTTTTGTAGCTCAACAGATTGAAAATCCTTACTCCCAGAAATCATCCATGAAAGCAATATTCCATTCTCATTTATTGTACTTTTCCTAAAAGTGGATGGAACAGGAGGGATCAAATCTGGTTTTAATAATTGGCGCGTTTCTGAAAAATCTGAATTATTATGATTATGGTCCACCGCAACAACAGCATAATATATTTCTTTCGTTAAATTGTTCAATGAAATAGTATCAATATAGCTTGTATCTTGAAGAAATTCATTCGTGACCTCAACAAATTCTTCACCTAATGAATTTTTTCGAAACATACGGTAACCTAGCAAATGATCTTCAACCCTACTCCATCTTAAGTTGACAAGCCCATTCGTATCCACAAAACCAATCAATCCTTTCGGTCTTTTTGGAGGAATGCTATCTCTAAAGAAATAATATTTTGGCTCTGACCACAGCGAATCTCCATTTTCTGATATAAGAACAATCATCAAATATCCTCTATCTTCTATTAGTTTTGATTTTATTAAATGTTGATAATTTTCATATTCAAAATCTTGACTCTGAATTTTTCTATTCTTAGATTTTAAGTTTTCAAGGTATAGCAATGTAGACTGTTTGACTATTGAAGTATTCATTGAATCTGGCTTGAACTTGATATCTACCTCGATCTTTTCATTTTTGTATTTAACATCTTTAATAAAAATATGCCCGAGAATGGGATTATTAGCTTGCACATGGACAACGTTAGAAGTTCCTCTTGAAACACCCAAATGATCGACGGCTTCAAGCTTATAATAATAGTCTTTTCCTTTTTCGATCTTTTTATCCACATATCGACTTGGCTTATTTGGATCTTCATCTGTTGTGGTAAAATGAAAAAACGGAAGCTCATTTATCCTACCAAAGGACTTACCATCTTCCGACCTTAAAATATTATACGAACCAAATGTTTTTTCCAATTGACTAATATTCCATTCTAGTACCATTTCTAATCGATCCTTTTTAACTTTCAAAGAATCAAATCGTATTTTTTCCAATTCCTTCATTTGTGCAACACCATAAATAGGTAGATGTCCTGTTCCAATTCGAATTTCATACGCTAGAAACGTGGAGTTCCAATCATTTTTAAATATCGCATACATTCCCATTTTCTTGGCAAATCTGATATCCGACCCCGAGAGTAACAACGTGTTCGCAAATATCATTTTCTGAGCTATCGAATCGTTTGAATTCAGAATACCGTCATTCAATATTATTGACGTGGCATCCAATACTGAGCTATCTTCTTTAACTAAGAGATTAACCCCCTTAGAGCTGAAAATTTTAGCTTGTGAAAAACCAATAAAATCTTCCTTATTTGGCAGATTTAAAGAATTCCAGGGAATCAATTTCACTTGAAATTCTGAATTCGATAGGTATTTGTATGCTTCAATTGTCTTAGGCACCCAACGGATTCTTATTGAATCCTTAAAAACACCAGCGATAGATAAATAATCTTGTGCTTTCAGCAAAAAGTTTCCTGAAAGAAGTACAAATAAAAAAACAATTCTCATGATTGAACAATTTGACAGTCTTCACCTAAATGGAAATTTAGATGAAATTGAACACTAAATATTCCTATTACAGTAGCCCTCACACCCACACCACCTTCTACGTAAGTCGGTTTTGGTAATTTCCCTGCTAAGTACATTGCAAGATAAGCTTCCAGTAATTTGATATCGTAATCTGTTCCGAAAACCCTTCCTCTTATTCCAAGTGCAAATCCAATGTAGGCATATACTTGCCCCTGCAGATACCATCCTCGCATTCCAAATGGTCCAGTTCTATCCTGACAATGTGCACCAGGTCCGTAATTGTAAATGGTCAAATCATATCCCGCACCCACATCTAAAGAACCATAAATCGAAAAGGATTGCCACCCAATTGAAAGTTCACCTCCCACTTGAACCCGACTACCATGAGCAAATCCATCTCCAGTCAAAATAGCATTTGGATCTCTACTCGAAGACGTTTCTATTCCTACTAAATCCATGACCACAGGTGGAGGTGGAAGTGATGGTTCTAAATTCTGACCCACCATTAAATAGGTATCTATATAGGCAAAATCAAGTAGATTTACATTTGCTGGGTTGGAAGGTGTATTTAATTTTACGAACCATTGATCTGGACTGAAATACATGTGTAAACTTAGATTTCCTTCAATAACATCCGAAAAATTGGCATGTGCTTCGACTTGAGCATCTAAAATTTTCTCAAGATTATCGTAATGTACCAATACTGCCCCCTCCACTTTGTTATTACCTGAAAACCTTGCTGATCTGGGCACCAGACAATAGATGTGTCCCATAAAATACAATTCACGTAATCCACCAGAAGCATTGAATGTAATTGAGAAAAGTACATCTGCATTTGCTACATTTTCATTTGCCCAGTCCAAACCTACTCCTGCTCTTAAATTCAAACCAACCTCTTTATTTGGAATATAGGCGTTTGGAGGAGCAAAACTACCTTGATTTGCAGCCTGGACCAATTGCTCCTTGGATCGTGTATCTTCGACATGATAGGATGCGCCACCTCTAATTTTATTGATTTGAACCCCAGCAACCAATGGAATTTTAATTGGAGCCGTAATATCTACAAACCAATACCTGTAGCCATCAACCTTACCCCCCATAAAAGTTGCGGATAAAGGTTCATTTAAAACCTGATCAATTTTCAATAAAATCGAGCCGTAAAAACCATCCCCATAATCAGGATCATTTCTTCTAAAAGCCAGAACGCCTTGCATTTGCAACGGTCCCGTCTTAAGTTCCAAACCAATCGAACTTACCTCAAAATGATCATATTCCCATTCTGCTTTTGGATAATATTCGAATCCGGATGGAGGAATTTGAACAATTCTAGTGAAAACCTTAAAACCAGAAGAAACGGACAAACTCAGCCCTGACTCGGCATCGTTTGAAGGGTTCTTCCCTAGATTCAAGCGAACATCTGCACCAAAAACAGGAGCCGTCTCAGAAAACTGAATATAAAAACGTTCCAGTTGAATATTGAAATTTTCCATTTTACTGGAATCTCCAGAGGTTGTTAGTTCAAAAACCCCATCAGTGATATAGGGGGCGTAAGTGACAAACGTAATATTCTGGAAGCCCATTCCCACTATTTCTGTCTTATTCTTCAAAATAGACAGGTTGCCATTTAATACCAACTTAGGAAGAAATCTTTCATCAATAATATCAACCTCTATATAAGAAGATGGATCCAACACAAATTTCGCACTTGCAGATTCTACCATTAAAGGATCTGTAAAGGCAGCCTGAAAGTGGTAGTCTAAAGCCCCAGCCCCATTCTGTCTAATTTCAGCCTCATAAGCTAAATCCGATTGTTTTACAGCTGGCAAGTGTATTTCTCCCTCAATTCCTCCTCCTGTAAGTTGATTGCAAACAAATTCTGCATATAAATGAGTTACGGAAAACGGCCAGCCAGACATACTTCCTTCTTCTCTCGTAAGTAGGTTATTAATAAAAATCTCCCCTGAAAACCCAGCGTTATCAATGATCAAGTCATTGGCACCAATTGCAATTCTTTCACTTCCTTTTGACAGTGATTCGGGAAGAATAATCTCTATTCCTTTCAAGTAAAATCCTCTCCAAAGATTAATGTTATCAGGATAAATTTCATAATAGTGATCAGGAAAAATGGCATTCTGAGGATTTCTTTCGTCACTTAAATCTATGACCGCATCGTCTATGTAAAACTGAAAATCTTTTTTCCCTTTAAGTTGAAAAGGGGATATGGATGTTGTAATTACAATATTTCTTACATCACTTGTATAAATTTCAAATGAAGCCTGAACCTTTTCGTTCCCATCAATTGGCTCAAAAATATTATCGGAAAACTCAAAAACACCTTTGAGATTGACAGCTTTGAATCCATTGCAATCCCACTCTACATAATTGCTTCCGTCACCTGGTACGATGAAACTAATGTTTGGCCCCATTTCTATAGTATGATCAGAAACAAGCATGAGTTTAGATTGGGCACCTCCAATAACTCCTTTCGGGTTGAACTGAATATGTGTCGCTCGAAAAGCAAGTTTATTCCTCATTCCCGGAATCTCTAGAGCCATATAAGCATCAAAATAGGCTCCATTTGCTTGGAAATCGGCCGAATCTATGGCAATAGTGATTCCAAAATCACCAAAATCTTTATGAATCCCAATAGGCAAACTAGGTAGACTATCTAAGTTTAACTCTCCAACATACCTCATTTCTCGATCAATCTGATCACAAAAGGCAATAATCTCATCAGATGCTTGAAAACGCTGGCTTACAGCGTAAAATGAATTAAAAAAAATAACAATAATTAAAAATAGGTTGATTCTTTTGGTGGTTTTCATATATTTGCATTGGATTTAGGATTCCAATGCAATTATATTAATTCTAAATGAAACACCTAATATTAATCACCACATTTTTTTTAACACTGGTTAATTATGCCCAGCAGCTAACTAGTGTACCATTTAATTTAAATCCAGGAGGATACATAACTGATGTCGCTTATTTCAAGCCCACAGAGTCCTATATTATTGTAGGGAATTTCAATTCAATAAATGGGATTCCTAGAGCAAATATTGCTTTTCTCAATAGCTCATTAACAGCGGTTCAATCCTATGACCCTATTCTTACTATCAATGATTACATTCAGACCATTGCAGTTTATCAAAACAGAATATTTATTGGAGGAAATTTCAATTCAATAAGTGAAAATACATCCGTTTATTTGGGTAATTTTGGAAGCACAGACTGTCTTGTTGAAATAAAGTATAATTTTTCACAAACCAATTTTGAATTTGTCAATAAAAACTGGAATCTCACATCGGGATCATCTCCTTTCGCAGTATCAGGCATAAATGATCTGGAAATCTATGGCGACTCTTTGCTTATTTCTGGGGCTTTTTTCTCCACTGCAACTCCTATTTTTTACAACCTTGCACATTACGACCTCACTTCTGAAACTTTTGATCCAAATTTTGCATCCCCAACATCCGGAAGTAGCTCTCAGGTTTTTGACCTACTAAAAATCAATTCCAATTATTTATTAGCTGGAGAAACTACTCCAAATGGAACTGCTTTTGGAAGAACTGACCTTCAAGGAAATAACGACCTCACTTTTTCACCTAATCTAATAAGTGCCAATTCTCCAGTACCTTTTTATTACTATTCTAGTTTCCACAAGATTAGCTCCACCATAATTACAGCTTTAAGGCATAATACCTATATGAAATTTGGCTTTTATGATCTTCAGGGAAACATCATTAATTTACCTTCTTTTCCAACGGTATCTGGCGAAATTTCAGACCTAAATTGCTACAAATCCAAAATTCTTAGGTCACAATCTGGTCACAATCAAATTTATGGATATGAATACAATGGGGCTTCAATAATCACTGATTGGAGTTATTCTGTTAATTCTACCGCATTTAGTACACTAGACCACCCAAAAAGAGATTTCAATATTGCCCAAAATTACCTTTTTGTGTCCTCCTCACAACTATCCACTTTAAATGGTGAACCACGGCAAGGCCTGGCTATTATTTGTATGGAACCATATTTTATGACCCCTTTCACCACATTTTCAAATGAAGCTTGTTCTGGCAAAAACCTGCAATTCGCTATCGATAGCGTTAAATTTGCAAGTGGCTATCATTGGTCTTACTCAGGGCAAGGAGCAACAATCAATGGAGTCAATATTGATGGGGCCGGAGCAAATTTTATTGGACAGGATAAAAATGATATCTGGATCGATTTTGGTTCTAATTTTGCTCCTGGCTACTTAACAGTTAGAGCATTTAGTGCATGTGGAGAATTAACATCAGACTCCACCTCAATATATTTGAGTCAAGCCAACCTACCTCAATTCTCAGCTCTAAATGACACGGCAGTCACTTGTATTAATGACACTCTAATTTTATTCGGACAGCCCATTTCTCCAATAGTCTCTGAAGGATGGTATGATTTTCAAAGTCAATTTTTCAATCAAAACCCGATTGAAGCATCTCAAAATGGAAGTTATGTTTACGAAATCACAGGTGTGGACGGCTGCAAGAACTACGATACAATTCAGATTAGCATTGATACTTTAACTCCCCAGCATTCTACAAACTTAAATTATACTGAAATCACATGCCAGGACTCAATTAAAACATTGATTTGCAGCTCAACAACACCAAATACAATTAATTATTGGCATGTAATAAATCAGCAGATTTTGGACTCAATACATGTTGCTCAACCAGGAACCTATACTGCAGTATCGCTAAATCCTTTAAATGGTTGCGCGGATAGTTCTTATGTTATCGTAACTCAAAACTACATTCCTCCTGATTTCAAAATTTCTGGGTACGGAACCCTACCCTCATCAGGATATTTGGACACAATAAATTGCGAGGACACTATTTTGAATTTTATTGCTCTTCCTGCAGACACGAACCATCTGACCTACTGGGTAGATAGTTTAGGCAATAATTTATCAGACTCCATTATGATTCATTCTCCCGGAGCATACTTTTTGTACGCTAAGAATCAACTTTCTGGTTGTATCGGGATCAAGTCTATATCGATTCACGAAGATAAAATTTATCCCTATTTTGAATTGAATTCTGTACCAAATTTAAACTGCTCTGTCGATTCAAACTTATTAATTGCCGATATCTTTAGCATTTCTTCAATTGGGATTTGGTCTGACGCAAATAACACTAACTACAGTAATAATTCTTATGTTCATCAACCGGGAGTATATTATTTTTCACTTGAAGATTCTCTAAACGGATGTGTTTCTGCTGACTCCCTTGTTATCACCGCAAGTCCAAAGATCATATTCGAAAATGACTCAATCAAGATCTGTTTAAACACAGACTCAGTTATCACTCCTATCCCAGCTTATTCTGACTATTTAAATTATTATTGGCCCAATGGTTCTTCAGATTCTTCATTTGTAGTCAATACGGATCAATCTATTCAAATCGATCTACTTTATTGGAATTTGGATAGTACTTGCTACGGAACTCAAATATTTCAAATCATACCCAATCAGCCTCCATTGATTGAATACACAACTTCTTTACCGTGCGGCAACTCGAATTATGGAAGTGCATTCATAGAAATATTAGGGGAGAACTCTCCATATTTCTATTCACTTGATTCAATTACATGGGAAAATTATTCAGAAATCGATTCTTTGAGTATTGGAGCTCATAACGTTTGGGTTTTAGATAATCTGAACTGTATTTTCAATTCAAATTTTCAATTATCTGAAAACAGTTCTCCACCAGAAGTAAATTTCCTTATTAGTACTATAAATTATGTATCCGATACGATCCATATCGATCCCATTTGCTTCCCCTTACCAGATAGTATAGCATGGAGTTTTGAAGGTCAGCCAGATATTTTACAATTAGATCCAAAACCAATTATTTCCTTCTATGATACAGGTACGTTCAAAATTCTCATGAAAAACCATTATGAAGATTGTTCAATTGAAAGATTTAAAATAATCCATATTTTACAGATGGACTCAACAATTGCGAATTTGAACAATCAAAACGGAATTCGAACAATTCAGTTGTATCCCAACCCGACTACCTCCAGTCTCAATATTGACATTGAGTTTTATAAAAAACAATATTTTAAAATTGAGCTAACGGATCAGTTTGGAACATTATTCCACCACCAAAGTTTTCCTGAATTATTGCAAAAACAAATATCCCTAAATCTCGACAATCTTCAAATCGCTACAGGGTATTATTTCCTGAGAGTCACCAGTGAATTCGACAGAAAGATCATTTCAATAATGTACGATCAGTAAAACAAATGAAACTAGTAACCACTTCAATCACCACTCTATTTTACTTCCTCCTGATTGGCCAAAATTTAGAAAAGATTGGTTCTAACAATGCAATCAAACTAAACGGTTCCATAGGATATTCCATGGCGTACAATAGCAATTATGGAAACCAAATGACTCAAAGACCACTTTCATGGAATCTCCAAGGACGGCTGAATATTAGTATAATTGACTTGCAAATTCCATTCACATTTTCGTTTTCCAACTACGGCACAAAATTCACGCAACCCACCTATATTACTTCTATTGACCCAAAATATAAATGGTTTCAAGGACATTTTGGACAAACTACGATGTCAATTTCATCAAACACCATTCAAGGCAGACCGTTTCTAGGAGGAGGAATAGAGTTAAATTTTAAAAAGATTAAATTTAAAGCTATGTTCGGTCGATTGAATAAATCGGTTTTTCCGGGATCCGATTCTACTCAAGTTAGATCATTAACTTACACGCGATTAGGAGGTGCAATATCTGCATTTGTAAAGATTAAAAACAGTAGTATAGAATTCATTTTATTTAAAGCAAAGGATTTGAAGAATAGCATTCCCACGACTTTCTACAATTCCAAAACACACCCCATGGACAATTTTATTTTAGAGACTAAGCTTGACTTAAAAGTGTTTCGAAAAGTTAATATAAAGGTTGACTATGCTTTAAATTTCATAACGCAAAACACAGAAATTGAAACGGCTGGATACAATTCGAATACTTTTGACTTTTTGATTCAAAAAAATGTTTCCACTCAAATTCTTCATTATATTAATACAGACCTTAGCTATCAGCTAAAAAATATGAATTTTGGAATTTCTTATGAAAGAATAGACCCTAATTTTCAATCCTTAGGGAATTATTTCACGAACAATGATCTCGAAAAAGTCACTTTAAAATCCAACTGCAAGTTCTTTAAAAATGTTTGGTCTTTATCCATGCAAGTGGGCTTCCAGCGCAACAACCTCACCAATCAATCCAAATCAAAATCTCAAAGACTAGCCGTTTCATTTCAAAATTCCATTTTGTTGACTAAAAAAATGAGCTTACAACTATCTTATTCCAATTTTTCAAATCTCATTCTCGGCAAGGATCCGACGGATTTATTTTATAATGAGCAGTTTGACAGTTTGAAAATCTATGTGTCAAATCAAAATGCTTCCTTGGTATTTATGAATAGAATGGGTAAAAACAATCAGCCTCAATTAATCAATTTTATTTCAAACTTCTCGCAAACAACCAACTATCAGGGCCCAATAGAACAGCCGTCAATTTTTGGAACAGGAATTTCCAAAAATCTTGATCCGACTACAATTCTCTCAAATACATTAAGCTATAGTCTTCAATTTAAACGTACAGCAACAAATATTCAACTATCAGTAAATCACATTTTTCAAAAGAATTCTAGTAAACAAAGCCAATATATAGGACCCTCTCTCAAATACAACCAGAAAGTTTTCAAAAAAAATGCAAGTATTGGAATGGGAAGTATGTATGCTTGGAATAAAATAGCGCAAAACTCAAATCATTTACTGAGTCATCAATTTAGTTTTAATTACACACCAAAATTATGGAATGAAAAATATGGTACAATCAATTTATCGGTGAACCTATCTTTACTTCAAAAAATACTTGTCAGCAACAATAAATTCGAAAATCAATACAGCATTTTCCTGCAGCTAAACTACAGCTACTAGACAAAAGGAAAAAAAGACTCTGCACTCTTCATTCTAAATTATCTCCTTATCAGTCAATGAGCTCGCTATCGCTCGGTCCGTAATTCTACATTCTACACTCACTCCACTTTCTTAACCGTGACAATAAACATCAAATCTTTATTGGGACCGACCATCCCTGGCAATCCTTTTTTGCCAAATCCATGCTCTGAAGGAACATGAATATACGCCGATTCGCCCTCTTTGAGTTGCATTAATCCGGTTCTAAGGCCGTAATTGAGGTTTTGATCTCCAATATGCCACACAAAGGCATGTCCCTTTTCATAGGAAGAATCGTAGCGTTTACCATCTTCTGTGAAAGACCAGTAATCGAACATCATTTTTTCATGACCCGCAACAGGCCTTGGGTTTTCTCCTTCCAAAAATTTCTCTACGATATAAACCTGAATACCTGAACTATCAAAAACCGGTTTCAATTTTTCTTTTACCTCTAATTCCAAATTGAGATCCATATTTGGCCCAATCCTGCGCCCATCCCCTTTTTCTCCATAAGCCAGTGCAGAAGGAATTGAAATTTTGGCTTTTTCTCCAGTTGCCATTTCTTTTAAGGCCTGATCCCAGCCTTCTATTAACATTCCCCATCCAATTCGAACAGGAATAAAACGTCCTATTTTTTTACTTGAATCGAAGATTTTTCCATCCGGAGTTCGCCCAACATAATCCAATTTTACAACATCTCCATTTTTAAGCCTTTCAGCACCCAGTTTTTCTTCCCAGACAATTCGTAATCCGGAAGCCCATTCCTTTTCTGTTGAATTGGAATCTACATGAACCGAGAGTTCATCCTTTACCTTGATATTGGTATCGATCACCACGGTATCTAAAGCATCTTGCTCCTGAGTCTCTGTTTCTTTTTTCACACCTTCTGTGCTGCATGCCGTTAATAAAGCAAAAAGTGCTATTTGAACTATTCTTTTCATCAGATTATTATTTCGATCAATTTTAATTTATACACTAGCGGTTCGTCCGGTGGAATTACCTTTTCGATCCCTGTTTTTCCGAAAGAAATCGCTGAAGGTACGACGGCCCATAACTCATCCCCCTCCTCCATCATATCCATAACCACTCCCAAACCTTCTGTAACTTGGTCTGGCATAGATTTATTAAATTCAAATAAATCTGCGGATTTCTCAGTAGAGTATACTTTTTTTCCATCCAAAAGTTCGCATTCCATGGCGATTCTATAAATCGAATTTTTAATTCCCTTTTTACCACTTCGACTGCGATGTTTCTCATGCACAAAAACCCCTTTCTTGAATTCATAATCAACATCCGTATTAAAAAAATAGCGTAACAATCGCTCCCTTTCCTTTTCCTCCAATTTCACACCCAATCCATCAATAACTTCACCAATCGCTGCCGCGGGTTTAAAATCAAGTAACTGCAATCGTTCACCCTTTTTCAAACCACCCAGTTCATCGACTTTTATTTCTATTAAATCTCCTTTGCCCAGACTTTGAACTAATTTAGTAAGCTCTTTATCCTCTTTAGGAAAAACAACGACAACCAGCTCTTTCTTATCCCTAATTATTTTTACTAACAGAGCATCTTCAGAATCAGGTTTTTCATTGGACTTCCCAAATTGAATCATCTCATACTTTTCCATGTCTGACCCACATGAAATCAGGAAAAATAATATGATTAAAAATGTAAATCTCATCGAATTGCTACCAACTCTACATCATACACCACAGATGATAGAGGTGGAATTTTATCTAAATCTCCAATTAATCCATGGGCAAGATGGGAAGGAATGATGAATTTTGCTTTGGAGCCTTTGTTCATGTACTTGACTCCCTGATGAATCCCACTTTCTATATCAGCCTTATCCACTTTAAAAGATTCAGTTTGCAAAGAATCGGACTGGTAATAAACTGTGCCATCCAATCCAGAAATCTCATAGCGTACAACCGCAGTCTGACCATATTGAATAGGCTCACCCTCACCCTCTTTATAAATCGTATAGTACAATCCTGTTTCAGTAAACTGCAATTTCCAATCAGGATGGCGTTTGATAAAATTATCGATCTCTTCTTTTTCCTCTTCGGTAAACTCTTTAAACATTTCGATCGACTTTTCTTTATCGTATTTAGGAATTTCCCTTTTCACTTCCTCCTTTGGTTCTTCTGAGCAAGACCACATCAGTAAAAACCCAATAATAATATAAATCCACTTCATATTTTAATTAACGAATTCAGGTAAAACAGTTACAAACTTCTCTACAGCTTTATCTAGGGATCCCACAAACTTACCACCAGCCGCATTGATGTGCCCTCCTCCATCAAAATATTTGGATGCAATGATATTCACAGGATTTTCTATTCCCTTTGATCTGAATGAGATTTTAATCAAACCATCTTCTTCTGTAAAAAATACGGATCGATTGACCTTTCCCAATGACAAAGCCACGTTTACGAGCCCTTCTGTATCTCCCTTTTCATAATTAAACCGCTCTAGATCATTTTGAGACACTGCAATAATGGCTGTTTTATATTCATCCAAAACCTTCAAACTATTACTAATTATCCAGGACCGAAGTCGCAATTTATCTTCTGTATTCTGATCAAAAACCGCTTCATGTATTTTATAGTGATCTA
The DNA here is from genome assembly GCA_041392305.1 of Crocinitomicaceae bacterium. Lineage (GTDB taxonomy): Bacteria > Bacteroidota > Bacteroidia > Flavobacteriales_D > Crocinitomicaceae > JAGQYP01. The sequence continues at coordinate 8,726 of JAWKMJ010000007.1, read as the reverse complement.
CCCCGATCTCCATAAGGTCTGCTATAATTCGATGAGTTTCGGGACTTGTATTTGGGAATTTAAATGACCCTGTATCTGTCATAATCCCACAATACAAACAGGCTCCAGCTTGAGCATCTAAGTGCGACAATAAATCTGCTTTTCTGAGAAACTTATAAATCAACTGGCTCGTTGAGCACTCATTGGGAAAAGAAAAAATAAGATCTGCAAAGTCCGTAGGATCTTGATGATGATCTATCATTATTTTTTTTGCTTTTGCATTTTTTAGGAGGTTTTCCATTTTTCCAACACGAGATTCCGAATTGAAATCTAGGCAAAAAATCAAATCAGCCTTTTCCATTAATTCGCCTACATCTTTTTGGTGTTGTTCGTGATTTTTAATAATATCAGTACCCTGCATCCATCTGAGAAATCCAGGATAGGGATCCGGCATACACACGGCTACACTTTCTTTAAACTTTTTAAGGGTATTAAACAATCCCAGCGAACTACCAACAGAATCCCCATCGGGCGATTTATGACCAATAATGACGATCTTTTCCGCGTCATGAATCCAGTTTTTCGCTTTTATGACATCCTCCATTTCCATACTTCAAATTTAGTTTAAAAAAGTGAGCTAAAATTTCAAACAAAAAAAAGAGGAGCTCAATCACTCCTCTTTTTCACATATCTTAAGAAATTCTATTTCTAGAATCCTGTTTTTGCACCTTTTTGATGTTCAAGAAGTACACCTACGCAAACATAGGATTCTGCAGCACCCTCTCCACCATCTACTTTAGGAACTTGAACACGAACATAAATTCTACGTGTGGCTCCCGACTGAAATTCAAATGATTGTGTCATTTCATTATCCTTATTTTTGAATAGAACTTTGTCCACCTTTTCATATCGGATATTAGCCCCTTCTCCAACTTTTTTGGTTTTCTTTTCATATAGTTCGAACTCAATTTGTCCGTTTTTATCTTCCACATCTGCACCAACAGAGATCTTATAATCCATATCTGCATAAGCAATGAAAGACATTTCATACACTTCACCCGGTTCGAAATATCCAGTTTTGGATTGACCGTTAATCGAATACCCCTCGTTTTTCTTGCTTCTTGGAATAAAAAATTCCGGTTTCACACATTGAGCATGTAATAAAAACACAAAACTCAAAAATGTACTAGTCAGTAAAATCTTTTTCATAGGTACTGTTATTTTGTAATATAAGTTCTTAATTCTTGAATCTGCTTTCTGATTTCATTGTAGGCAATTTCATTCATAGAAAACTCAGGCCCTCCACCTAAAATCACTTTATCGCCTTCTTTTTTAACTTCAGTATCAGACTCTTCATAAGTCATATTTTCCGTGTATGTCATTAAAACGTTAGAGAATTTCTCCATGATTTCCATCATATCATCATCTTGGTATCTTGACATAAATTCCAAAATACTTTCTAGAACAACTTGTTGACCTGCAATACTCTCGTTCAATGGGGCTCCTTCTTTAAAATCACCCGATAATTCAAAGATGATATGCATACTTTCAACCCAACCACCAGAAATGATCAGGGCCAATTCTTTACCCTTTCCATTTTCTTCAAGAAACGCATAGGATTCAAAATAGGTTGTTTCTGAGATTGCGAATAATGAATCTAAATTACCTTCGTTGTTTTCAATTCTATCAATCAACGTTTGGTCAAATGCCGCCGAAATTCCAAGATCATCGCCCAACTTCTTAATCACATTAAAATATCCAAGAAAATCAGGACCCGCTTCAAAACATGCGATATATCCAAGATCCGCTGAATACACACCAAAGTTGAGTGCCTTAGATTTAGAATCTACGTATTCTGAAATCTTATTCACATCATTAGTGATTCCCGGCTTCTTTTCCACACCTACAGCTTTCACCAAATCAAACAAATCATTAGGAGTTGGAATACCAGGTAACTCAAAACCAGAAACCTGATCATTTTGATTGGTATCATTATCAGTTTGTTGTACGGTATTCGCGTCGCTCTTTTTAGGTTCTTCTCCTCCGCAACTAACTACCAACATTGATCCAGCAATGGCTGCTGTAACTATCGATCCTTTGAAAATTCGTTTTTTCATAAATTTAAATTATGTGACGTTTTTATAGTTTCTTAATCTCAGAACACCCACAATATACGCAGATTTTTTTTTAAAGTTACACTAGTTTCTAAAAATCCGCTGAGTGAGTTCCCTTATTTTACTTGCAGTTGAAGAAGAAACATTCACCAAAGGTAATCTTAAATTCGTTTCCATCAAACCTACTTCAGCACATGCTTCTTTGATCCCTCCCGGATTTCCTTCACAGAAAAGTAATTCTATAATATCGTACACTTTATAGTGGTAATTTCGAGCTTGTTCCAATTCATTATTCAAAGCATAGGAGACCATCAAACTAAATTCTTTAGGAAAGGCATTTCCAACTACCGAAATCACACCATCACCTCCAGCAGCTATCATTGGCAGAGTAATCGCGTCATCTCCGCTAATCACAAGAAAGTCTTTTGGCCTATTTTGAATAATTGTCATCACTTGTTCTAAATTCCCACTTGCTTCTTTAACTGCAACAATGTTGCCAAACTCTTTCGCAAGTCTCAAAGTCGTTGCTGCTGTTAGGTTTGAAGAAGTTCTTCCAGGAACGTTATAAACAATAATTGGTAATTTTGACGCCTCAGAAACTGCTTTATAATGCTGGTAAATACCTTCTTGAGTTGGTTTATTATAGTAAGGAGAAACAGAAAGAATCGCATCCACTCCTTTCACATCCATTGATCTCAATTGTTCGCAGACTGCCATTGTGTTGTTACCACCAATACCGTATACTAAAGGCAATCTTCCCGCATTTGTTTGGATTGCAAATTCCAACACTTTTTTCTTTTCTTCAGAGCTTAAAGTTGCTGATTCACCTGTTGTGCCTAGAACAACCAAATAATCACAACCGTTTTCAATCTGGTAATTAATCAACTTACCCAATGCCGGAAAATCTATATTCCCTTTAGCATCAAATGGAGTTACCAAAGCAACTCCCATTCCTTTCAATTCCTTCATATTAATTGTTTTTCTGATCAATCATCACTAAATACTTATCGAGAAGATCCATAAATGTATTTAAATCCTTACTTCCCTCCATATTCAGCATTAGGTCATACATCTCCAGGTTTTCGTTGGCAAATCTACCAACTTTAAAACTTGCTTGTGAACTTTTTACCACAAACTTTACTTCTGGGTTAACATCTCGACTAAAATCTAACAAAATGTGAAATTTCTCCCGAACAAAATCTAAAAATCGGCCATTTTCCGAACTTCCAGTAAAACTAAATTCCTTTTTAGTGACACCAATTATATTTTCTGACTCTTTCAAATAAGCTGGCAATTCCTTCTCATTACACAGTGCTAATAATTTGATTTTCCTGATCCCATGCTCTTCTTTGAGCTTTTGAATATACCTTTGAATCAGGTTGATCTGTGTTTCCGATTCACAGGTGCAAACCACCCCAATAGCATCAGAATTTAAGTAGTTGTATACCTTTGATTTGCGATCTTTCCCAATTTTGTCTAATCTTCTCTTCGCAAAAAATTCCTGTATTCCTTTAAGCATCTCCCTTTATCATTTTTAAAAACTCCGCTTCATTTACTATTGGAATCTCCAGTTCATTCGCTTTCTCATATTTTGAAGGCCCCATATTTTCTCCAGCTAGAACAAAACTGGTCTTCTTGGAAATGGATCCCACATTTTTTCCACCATTCAATTCAATTAATTCTTTAAGTTCATTGCGACTCATAGAAGCAAAAACGCCTGATACCACTATCGATTTTCCTTCCAGAATATTTGAAGCATTCTCTGCTTCTTTAATTTCGAACTGTAGTCCGTATCCTTTAAGACGATTGATTATTTCTATATTTTTTGGATCATTAAAATACTGTTGAACAGAAATGGCGATCTTTTCTCCAATTTCTTCAACACCCACCAAATCTTCAAATTTGGCAGACATTATAGCATCAATATTCTTAAAATGCTTGGCTAATTTTTTTGCTACTGTTTCTCCAACAAATCGAATTCCAATAGCAAACAAAACTTTCTCAAAAGGTTGGGACTTCGAAGCTTGAATCCCTTCGAGTAAGTTCTGAGTCGACTTGTCTGCCATTCTTTCCAGTGCCATGATTTGGTCATAATCTAAAGTGTACAAATCAGCAATATTTTCTATCAAATTTTGATTATAGAGCAATTCCACTGTTTCTGCTCCTAAACCATCTATATTCATTGCCTTTCTGGAAATAAAATGCTGAATCTTCCCGGTTATCTGAGGGGGACATCCGTTTTCATTAGGACAATAATGTTGGGCCTCTCCTTCTTTCCGAATCAAGGGATGACCACATTCAGGACAATTTTGAATAAATCTCACTTTTTCAGCATGAGGAGCTCTTTTTTCCACTTCAACTCCTACAATTTTCGGTATGATTTCACCTCCCTTTTCCACAAAAACGGAATCTTTAAAGTGGAGATCTAATTTCTCAATCTGATCTGAATTATGCAAAGAAGCTCTTTTAACTGTTGTTCCCGCGAGTAATACCGGTTTCAAATTAGCAACTGGGGTTACTGCTCCAGTTCTTCCAACCTGATAAGTCACCTCTTCTAAAATAGTAGTTACCTCTTCTGCCTTAAATTTGTATGCAATCGCCCAGCGTGGTGACTTTGCTGTATACCCTAACTCTTCTTGTTGTGCATAGCTATTCACTTTAATCACAATCCCGTCAATCTGAAAATTGAGAAAATCTCTCTGTTTATCCCAGTAATCAACGAACTCCATGATCTCATCAATGTTTTTACATTTTTTAATATAATTGTTTTTCGCTAACGGAACTTTAAAACCAAGTTCTCCTGCAAATTCAACCGATTCAAAGTGAGACTCTTTCTCATTCGAATCCGAATGAAATGAATATAGAAAACAATCGAGTCCTCTTTCTGCAACAATAGATGAATCCTGCTGTTTTAGGGTTCCTGAAGCTGTATTCCTGGGGTTCATATACTCATCCTCCCCAGCTTCTCTCTTCTTGCGATTCAATTCATTGAAATTATCTAGGGGAAAAAAGATTTCTCCACGAATCTCAAAATTATTAGGAAAATCACCTTTTAGTTTCAAGGGAATAGATCGAATGGTGCGCACATTTGCTGTTACTTCTTCTCCTTGCACTCCATCTCCACGTGTAATGGCATGTTGGATTTCTCCATTTTCATAAGTAATGGAAATAGCAACTCCATCATATTTGAGTTCACAAACATATTCATGCTCTGAATCAATTATTTTATGCACTCTCTCTTCCCACTCTATAATCTCTTCTTTTGAGTAGGTATTTGAAAGCGACAACATGGGGGTTTTATGTTTGATCGTCTTAAAAATCTTGGTGATATCACCTCCAATTCGCTTTGTAGGACTATTAGGCTCTGCAAACTCTGGATATTGTTGCTCTAAAGCCTCTAATTCTTTAAGTTTTTGATCAAACTCAAAATCAGAAATCGTTGGATTACTCAATACATAGTAATTGTAGTTATGTTGTTCCAATTCCTCAGATAGCTGAAGGATTTTTCTCCGAATATTTTCCACTATTTAATTCCTTTTATTATTCTTTCCTTTCCGTAAAAATCTTTGACGATCTCTACTTGCGAATAACTTGAGTCTAAAAATAATTGTTTTATTGGATTTGCATACCTCTCGTGGATTTCAAAGTAAAGTGCCCCCCCTTTTTTTAAGTTTTTTTCTGAAAAACAGAGGATTTCTCTATAAAAAAGCAGTGGATTGTCATCCGAGACAAAAAGTGCCAAATGTGGCTCATGGTCCAAAACATTAGGCGCCATTTCTTTTTTATCTGATTCCAAAACATAAGGAGGATTGCTTACAATTAAATCAAAGGCTTGCCAATTTAATTTTGGCTCTAAAATATTCTCTAACTCAAATCGGACTTCTGCCTTTAGTTGTTGGGCATTATCATTAGCCACTTTAATCGCATTTTTAGAAACATCAATCCCTACCACTTCAGAATTCTTATAAAACTTTTTCAATGCGATCGGAATACACCCAGATCCTGTTCCTATATCAAGAATTCGTTGTGGATTTTCGATATCTTTTTTTATAAGCTCTACCAATTCTTCTGTCTCAGGTCTAGGAATAAGAACATCCGAATTCACCATGAAACGCATACCCAGAAATTCCGACTCTTCAAGAATATATTCTATTGGCTTGTGCTGTTCTAATTCTTTAACAATACTTCTTAGTCTAAGAAGGTCGGATTCAGATAGTGTTTGCTCTTTAGCCAGGAGGAGATCTGTACGACTACACCCTAAAACCTTCTCTAAAGCAAGATTTGCAAGTTTTCTGCATTCAGACTCAGAATATTGTTTTCCAAGTTTTTCCTGAAAATAAGGAAATATAGATTTTATACGATTATCACTTACGAACATGAACAAAAAAAAGAGCTATAAAAATATAGCTCTTTTTCAAGTTTTCGATTAAGAACCGATTTATTTTATTACAAATGGCTTATTGAGACGAATATTAGCATCCGAAATCGAAACAATGTAGTAACCTGAATTCAAATGATTTAAATTCAAAGTTAACAATTGATTCAATTTGATGTTGGAAAGACTGTAAACCAGCTTACCACTAACATCTGTTACATCAATTTCATAATTACCAAAAAGGTTTTTTGAAGCAATATTAATTTCCCCAGTAGAAGGAACTGGATATACTTTGAATGATTGATCCAACTCATTCTCTGCTGTTCCAAGATTACATCCTGTTGACAAATAACTCACATTATAAAAATCAATGTAACACACCCAATCTACGCTATCTATAAATGGATTTCGATTTCCTTGAACGGAATGAATATAGTCGTTACGTGCAATTTCATAGTCATCTGGAAGATCCTGGAAATGCCAAGCTTTTAATACATCCTGATCTTGATTTGAAGGAATTCCCCAATTGTTTCCATCCACACTGTTGTAGCAAGCAGCCATATAGAAAATTGCACGAGCAGCATTTCCTTTATGCATATCTCTTGGTTCGTAAACTAAAACACTATTTGCATCATATCCTGTTTGTCCTTCCAAATAGGAATCCACAGGATTAACAACATTACCCAAAGGCAAATTGGATCTTGGCGTATTAGCTTCGTATAAATTCGTAGGATACAAATTGTGTTGATCTGAATACTCTGGTTTACCTGGAAAAGGAACATCTGCCGGATAAGTTGGCATCCAACTATGTGAGTAAGTATGCTCTCTTGAATACCCTAAAGTAGTCCAATCAAATGCCCCGTAAAAAACTTTATTCTCTCCTGAATACACACAAGTAATTACAGATGAATCACCTACAGTATCTCTCAATTCAAATTGATTGATCACCGTAGCTTTATAATTTCCGTAAGATATCTGAGTATGAGGATTTATCAAGGTTTGAAGATCCGATGGAAAGCTTGTCAATTGAGCATCCATTCCAGAATAATAACTTCCCATCATATTGCCAAGAGAAGTCTTATTTCCTGCAAGTGGCGTGGTGTTTTTATAATTCTCAAATCCTGAAGGACCATTGAATGAGAAAATTGCAAAATGCATATCTTGATTCGCAATTACGTGTCGAGGAGTGAATGCAGTGGATGGACCAACATAAGCTACAGTTGCATCCCCTACAACATCTCCTCTCAGATAAGTCATACCATCTATTGGAGCGCCAGTTACAGCTGAACCTTTCTTCCAAAGAACTAAGTATTTCTCAGCATCACCAACTGAAGCAAAGTTTCCAGTAAGTGCATAAGAAGTATTTACTGGAAAAGTTAAATTCGATGGGTTGGCCGATGGTTCTGTAGCGAGATTATCCGTTCCGATTCCATATAAATTGATCAAATATGGATTTTCATCCGCATCATTCGAAGCAATTTCTAGGGTAGCAATTTTACTACCTCCAGTAGTTGGTGCAAATACGATGTCAAAAGTTGCATTTCCACCTGGAGTAACAGAAGCTGGTGCACCAGTAACAGAGTAATCACTTGCCGCAACTCCTGAATAAGATATACCAGAAATTGTAAGGTTATTTGAAGCTCCAAGGTTTTCTATTGTTACAGTAGTATTTGCCGTTGTACCAATTACGTAATCCGATCCAGACAAATACGTTACCCCTCCAATAGTTACATTGATCTCTTCTGAAGGGGGCGTATAAGCTATAATATCATTTTGATCTCTTGGCAGTAATTGATATGTTCCACTGAATTCCCCTTGCAAACCTGTAATCTGAACAGCACCTGCAGGAATTGTTTGACCAACCAAATTTGAGTTTGCACTGATTCTTAACTGACCTGTATTCGTTCCGTCAGTAAAATCGTAATTTGTATTTGCAGCAAAAGCACCTGTACCAGTGATTGTCACATTTACAATTTTAATTAATTGACCTTCAAAGGATTCTCCCATGACAGGAATGGTGATTTCTTGTGGCGGTATGTTTACCGAAGGGGCTGCTAAAACCGTAAAACTATTGGTTGGCGAAATTTCCAACAGTCCGTTATAATCATATAGTACTCCAGTAACTGTAATAGAGTCACCTCTATTTACTGAGCTTAAAATTCCTCCATAAGCAGGAAGTCCGCCTGTTGCGTCTTGAATATAACGAATGGGACCTAATTCGTCTCCATTTTGAACCAAACCTCTTATAGTTACAGTTT
>JAWKMJ010000069.1:0-2659 GCA_041392305.1 Crocinitomicaceae bacterium | reverse complement strand
TCAGTTCTATTTAGCCTACACGTTTCAGTACCACTGGTTTCTCAATTTTATTCCGATGGTCGGACTCACCCTCATCCCAATTGTCTTGATTCTTTCAGGCTATTCAGGGAATATTGGAAGATCTATCACTTTTATTCCAGGGGTACTGATGCTGACAGCCTATAGTTTTAGTCATATGGTTTTAATTTACGGACTTGACATAGAAGGCTATGCAATTGGAGCAGGGGGTATATTGCTCTTTTTAATTCTGATTACTGAACTGAACGACATCTTTCAGTACAATTGGGGTAAAGCATTCGGAAAACACGTCATTTTACCTCGAATTAGCCCGAATAAAACTTGGGAAGGTTTTCTGGGTGGAGTTTTTACAACAACCTTAGTAGCAGGGATATTTCATTTCCTAACACCATTGAGTTTTATCCAAAGCATGATTGCTGGTTTATTACTTTCTGTTTTTGGCTTTTTTGGCGATGCTTTGTTGTCAGCAATAAAGAGAGATTTAAAAGTGAAAGACACGGATGACCTTATTCCTGGGCATGGTGGAGTCATGGACAGAATGGATTCCTTGGTTTTCAATGCCCCCGTTTTCTTTTACCTAATCACCTTATTTACAAATCAAAATTTATAAATCATGAAGAATTATATTGTATATCCCGTTTATCGAATGTTGTTGCGTCCATTTTTCCAGTTTTTATTGGGGATTCGCTTTCTAAATCGAAAACATTTGAAACAAACTCCTCAATTCATCTTGGTTGGGAACCACAATTCTCATCTCGATTCGATCTCTTTATTGAGCATGCTGAATTTTCAACAGTTCAAGCAAACAAAGAATGTGGCATCCTACGATTATTTTGGGAAATCAAGTTTGACCAAGCATTTGACCCAATTCTGGGTTAATGGAGTGCTCATTCAAAAAAAAGGAAAAAAGAATGATGGAGAAACGGCTTTAGAAGCCATGGATCGATTGTTGAAAGAAGGAAAATCGCTCATCATTTTTCCTGAAGGATCTAGAGGAAAGCCTGGGATAGTTGGAGATTTCAAACATGGGGTAGCGGTCTTACTGAAACAAAATCCTGGAATTCCCTTTATCCCGGTTTTTTTCGATGGGGTAGGTCGAATAATGCCTCGAGGGGGAAGTTTTCCCTTACCACTCAACTCAAAAGTCATCATTGGTTCGCCTAAATATTCAAAATCGAAAGAAATTGAAAACATTCTGGAAGAAGTTAGAGCAAGCATTTTTGAATTGAATCCTAATCCTATGGTCAATCACAATCAGTTTTCGGAGGAAGAACAGTTCTCTGGAGTAGTACAAACTCAAAAACAATAGTCATGAATACTTCAATAATATCAATCGTATATTTTGCTTTTGCCGCTCTGTTCGGAGCCTTGGGCCAGTATTTGTATAAAACCGGGGCCGAATCTTGTGATGGTTCTTTCGGAAGTTTCGTTCGTAGTCCAAAGCTCTTTCTTGGAGTGCTGTGCTATTTCATCGTGATGGTATTATTCATTGCAGCGTTCAGAAAAGGTGGTTCGCTTACAGTGCTCTATCCGATCTATGCTTCCACTTTCATTTGGGCAGCCATTATTGCCTTTTATGCTTACGGTACACCTATTAAACCAATTAATTTGGCAGGAATGGTGGCTTTGGTGCTTGGAATGTATTTGATGGGGAAATCTTGAGAATTAAAAATGAAAAATTAAAAATGAAAAATTGGGTGGGGATAATGAAACCTAGAGAGATTATGCTGCTTTTGTTTTCGGCGGTTGTTTTTAGTTGGACTTTCGGGGCGGAGCAGGTGAAGGAGGTTATTGTATTGGATACCTCTGTCAAACTGAGATCTGAGAAAGAAGCCATATTAATTCTTCCTGGTTTAGGTGATGGAGCAAGAGGTAGAAGACATCAAAAGAAGTTTTTTTCAGGTAAAGGGTATGATCTTTTTATCCCAGATTTCCATGAAAAGAATTCCTACCACCAAACGGTCATTAATTTGACTCAATTTTGGAATGATCAGGGGTTAGGGGAGTACAAAAAAGTACATGTATTCTCCTACATCCTTGGTTCCTGGGTTTTGAATGAGTTCATACTCTCGCAACATCCCGAGAATATTGCCTCCATAGTTTATGATCGAAGTCCGATTCAAGAAAGAGCTCCAAAGGTGGTTACTGAAAACATCCCTGGATTGGCCCGAATGGTATCCGGACAATTAATCTTTGATTTGGCGAAAACGAATTACCCAAGAATCGGAAAAGGAGATATGAATATTGGAATAATGGTAGAGTCAAAAGCGACCAGACTAATGAAAATGTTTCGAAAGAAATCTGATGAAATAGGTCCCATTGATTGGCATCATTTAGATTTTTATCAAGATTTTGACGATCTCATTTTTGTAGAACAAAACCACGATCAGATGTATGTTTCTTTTGATGAAGTAGGAGAGGATATTCTTCATTTTTTTAGGTTCGGAAGTTTTAGAAAAGAAGCCAGAAGAGAATGGTTTGAATGGGAACCGTTTGATTAATTCAAAATTCAAAGTGCAAAATTCAAAATGAATAATTGGAAATGCAGAAAACAATTTTTCTCTTAAAGCTGAATTTAGGGCATAAAAAAAGGAGACCGAAGTCTCCTCAAATATTGTATTGGCTAAAAACAATCGTACGG
>JAWKMJ010000068.1:0-3086 GCA_041392305.1 Crocinitomicaceae bacterium | reverse complement strand
AATTAGGGATTACATAGCGAATGGGGCAAAATATATTTTAATTGATAATCCAGAATCTTTAAAAGCGAATTTTCTTGCAAAATATATTCAAAATCCTGTTGGAGATTTTGAAGGTGTACAGATTTTTAGTTTGGAGGGGCTAGGCGAAAGAAATTCAGAATAAAGCTTAATATCACTCCGATTAGTATTAAACTAATAGCCAAGCTGTAATAAAGCATTTCAGTCATATTGTTTTCCATCCAATCCAGCATAGGAAAAACAGCAAAAGGTACGCCTAAAACCAAAACAATAGTGGCATAATTATTCCCTTTTTGATGCAGAGATTTTCTTTGTTTATCTGAAACCACATAATTCATTATTAACGAAGCAAATAAGTGTGCAACGGCTACTCCAATTATCAAACTCAACAAGCCAATTATGGAAGTTACTTCTTTAGAATTATCATGAAACCAAATTAAAAATAGCGCAATAAACATCATTGCTCCCAGCTGCAAAAAGAAGCCGGTAATACTTGACATGATTTGGTATCTCACATTGGATTTCATATGTTCAAAGTTAGAAGAATTGTCTAAATTGCCGACAGGAAATTAAATTATGGATCATCAGCTTTTAAAATTTATTCAAGATTCAAGGATTGTGGGTTTGGATCCTTTCTTTAAATTGATATGCGAACAAACAACTTCCATCACAATTGGTGCGATTGCGGCATTGATTTTTATGGGGCTGATTTTTAAACAGAATAAGCGACTGACGATGGTCGGAATGAAAACGCTTGTAGTTATTTTGATCAATGCTACGGTAGTTATTATTTTGAAGAATATTATCCAAAGAGCAAGACCTTTTGATACTTATGATGATATCATTAAATTAAGTTCAGGCGGAAGTCCTTCCTTCCCTTCTGGGCACACCGCCGAAGTATTTGCTCTTGCTTTTTCCATGCTATTTATCTTGAAGAACAAAACTGTTTTTTACCTTTTTTTGGCTTGGGCCATCTTGATTGGATATTCTCGTATGTCAATGGGAGTCCACTATCCATCGGATGTTTTGGTAGGAGCTCTGATTGGTGGAGGAATGGCCTATTTCATTAATTTCCTTTTGGAAAAATATCTTCCTGAAAATTCAGTTAAAGAGAATCCCGAAAAAGAGGTGAATTCTTAAAATCTTTGTAGGTATCGATATCATTTAAGGTTTCCAATTCACTTATTTGATATTCATATTGACTCAATTCCAATTTCGTTTTTTGAAATAAATCAGGAGTGCTCCATTGCTTGTTTTCAAAAGGAAATGTGATCATTTTATTCATTCCAATTAGATAATACCCCCCGTCTTCAGCTGGTCCAAATACCAAATCTGACTTTTTTAATTCTTCAAAAGCTTGAGTAATATGTTTTAGATGAAGGTCAGGTAGATCAGAACCGATTAAGACAATGTTTTCATACTTTTTTTGAAAGCCCCTATGAAATGCATTTTTCATTCGTTCTCCTAAATCATTTCCAGATTGCATTGAGAAATGATAGGAACCCTCAAATAATTCAGAATCAATAAACTCCGAAAAACAAATTTCTACGTCCGATTGAGCATCCTTAATAGCATTCTCTGTGATTTGGAGTAATTGTCGATAGACTTTAACGGCTTTCTCCTCTCCTATTTCTTCTGCTAATCGAGTTTTTACTTTTCCTGGGAGGATATTTTTAACGAAAACAATCAGCAGATCTTTGTCCATTCTAAATCGCCATGAAGTCCATTAAATCTTTATCAAGCATGTGTGTAGGGTGTATATTGCTCAGTGATCGGAACATGATATCTCTTCGATTTGGATATTCTTCTTCCCATTTAGCAATCAATTCTTTCACTTTTTTCCTTTGTAATTGTTCTTGAGATCCACAAAGATTGCACGGGATTATTGGGAATTCCGCTAGTTTTGCGTATTCCTCGATCAAACTTTCATCACACAAAATAAGAGGTCGAATTACCTTCAAAGATCCATCATCCGTTTTGTAAATGGGCGGCATGGTTTCAATCTTCCCATTAAAGAAAATATTGAGTAAAAATGTTTCTAAAGCATCGTCTTTGTGGTGACCCAAGGCCAATTTGTTCGCTCCTATCTCCTTGGCATATTCATATAATGTTCCTCTTCGTAATCGTGAACATAAACTACACATGGTTTTCCCTTCCGGAATTTTCTCAGTAACGATTTTATAGGTGTTCTTCTCTAAGATTTTAAAGGGCACTTGCTTTTTGGAAAGGTATTCCGGTAATATATGCTCCGGGAAACCAGGTTGTTTTTGATCTAAATTTACTGCTACGATTTCAAATTTCACCTTGCCTGTCATTTGTACAAACAACAATAAATCTAACATCGTATAACTGTCTTTTCCACCGGATAAACAAACCATCACTTTGTCTCCATCCTGAATGATACCGTAGTCTTCAATCGCCTCCCAAACCTTCTTTCGAATCTTTTTAACTAACTTCTTAGTTTCGATATCGTTTTCCATCAATTCCTCCATCAGCTACACTTTTAAGCCTAATTCTTTTGCTTTTTTAAGCATGAAATCATACGCTTGATCATAATCATTCTCTATTTCTCCTTCTAAAATGGCTTCTTTGATAGATGTTTTCAAAACACCTACTTCATAACAAGGTTTAATTTTAAAAGTTTTCATAATTAAATCTCCAGAAATAGGCGGTTGAAAATTACGAACACGATCTTTTTCTTCTATCTGTTTTAATTTCGTTTCAACTAAAATGAAATTTCGCTTGTACTTTTCAACTTTGTATTCATTTTTAGAAGTGATGTCTGCGTTACAGAGTGTCATTAAATCTTCTAAATCTTCCCCTGCTTCAAACAATAATCTTCTTACAGCAGAATCGGTTACGTTACCTTTGACTAATGCAATCGGTCTTAAATGCAATCGAACTAGTTTTTGAACATACTTCATTTTTGCATCCAGAGGTAATTTCAGTCGTTTAAAGATTTTGGGAGTCATTTTCGCTCCAAGATCCTCGTGGCCGTGAAAGGTCCATCCTACCTTTTTGTGAAATCTTTTGGTTCGTGGTTTGGCAATATCATGCATTATGGCAGC
>JAWKMJ010000067.1:0-4236 GCA_041392305.1 Crocinitomicaceae bacterium | reverse complement strand
TCTAGTTTTGCTTCGACATTCACTTGATTTAGATTTGCTTCTAATTCTGTATTACCCGTTTTGAAGTCGATTTGGCCAAATAAAACAATCTGAAAAATTATGGTAGCAGTAAAAATTATTGTCTTCATTTTTTATATTTTAATTTGGAAGATAGTGATTTGTTTACTCTTTTTCAACTGCAAAAAACAATTAATCGACTCCCTATGATTCTAACCTTTCCAATCTAATTGAAATCGAATAAAAACTCCTTAGATATTCATCATTCAGCTTAGTAAAGTTTTTTGAACTACACTTAAAAAATAAAAACAAGTACCAAATCTATTCTTTTTCGTAGAAAACCTTTGTCAATTCGGAAAAATAATCGAATTTTGCGCCCTTATTAAATGTAAACAGAGGTTTCGTACCTCGAGTATTATTAACGGAGGTTTCGTACCTCAAACAATAAATTAGCAAATGGCTACAAAAATTAGATTACAACGACACGGTAAAAAAGGAAAAGCATTCTACCATATCGTGGTTGCCGATTCAAGAGCAAAAAGAGACGGTAAATTCATCGAAAAAATCGGTGTTTACAACCCTAACACTAACCCAGCAACAATCGATCTTTCATTTGAAAGAGCAGTTGAATGGTACGGAAAGGGAGCTCAACCAACTGATACGGCACGAGCAATTCTTTCTTATAAAGGAGTTCTTTACAAATCACACTTGAACAAAGGTGTTGCAAAAGGAGCTTTAACTGAGGCTGATGCAGACAAGAAGTTTGAAGCTTGGTTGAAAGAGAAAGAAGATAAAATCACTACTAAGTCAGACAAATTAGCTGCTGATAAAGATGCTGCTAAGAAAGCTGCTTTAGCTGCTGAAAAAGAAGCAAACGAAAAAAGAGCTGCAGAAATCGCTGCTAAAAATGCTCCTGAAGAAATGGTAGAAGAAGCGCAAGCAGAGGCTGCAGCAGAAGCTACTGAGGAAGCACCAGCGGCAGAAGCTGAAGCTGCACCAGCAGAAGAAGCTCCAGTTGCAGAAGCAGAAGCACCAGCTGAGGAAGCTCCAGCTGAAGAGAAGGAAGAAGACAAAGGAGAATAATTGAACTTCTTCGTTCAGAAATGAACCAACAGGATTGTTACATTTTAGGCCACATTGCGAAAAGCGTGGGTTTTAAAGGTCAGGTTTCTGCCTTTATCGATGCAACAAATCCTTATGAATATTCGGAATTGGAATCAGTGTTCGTTGAAATCAACAAAGCACTGGTTCCTTTTTTTATTCAATCCATTGACATCAACGACAAAGGTTTTGCAAAAATCAAATTTGAAGGTGTCGACACAGAGGAAGATTCCAAAGCTTTGCTTCAAAAACAACTCTACCTTCCTCTTACCGTTTTACCTTTATTAGAAGGAAATCACTTTTACTATCATGAAGTTGAGGGTTTTAAAGTATTCGACAAACAAAAAGGTTTGATCGGAATTGTCATTAAAGTTCTCGAAGTCAACAACAACCCCTTACTCGAAATTGACGCCAATGGCAAAGAAGTTTTGATTCCCTTGCAAGATGAATTTTTATTGAAGGTAGATCGAGAAAATCAAAGACTAGAAGTGGATTGCCCTGACGGACTCATTGACCTTTATCTGAATGAGTAATCAGCTCTTCAAACTCAAACATTTTGATGTAGCCCACGATCGAAGTACCATGAAAGTGGGAACCGATGCCATGATTCTAGGTGCAGTTGCTGTCCACGAGCAACCCAAATTCATTTTGGATATTGGAACCGGTTGTGGAATTTTAGCTTTGATGATGGCTCAAAAATACCTGAATTCTAGAATTTATGCGATTGATATTGATGAAGAAAGTACGGACCAGGCATTATCAAATTTCATGCGATCCAACTTCAGGAATCTTTCCTCGATCCGAATTTCGATACAAGATTTCGCAAGAGAAACAAGCCAGAAATTTGATTTAATCGTAAGTAATCCCCCATTTTTTCAACACGATTTGAAATCAGAATCGGATAAAAAGAATCTGGCTCGTCATAATGACAATTTATCCTTTGAAGAACTTATTTCAGATGCCAAAAGCTTATTAAGCGATACAGGAGTTTTTTGGTTTATCCTACCAGCCAGATACGATTCAATTATACAAAACATTACCAATCAAAATCAAATGTTTATCCAGTCTTTGATTGAATTAACTAATGATTACCAAGAAAATCCAGTGCGCATCATATATGCCATTTCAAAAAAAGAGCAATCCATCCAAAAGACGAAAATGAATATTCGAATTAATGGAAAATATAGTTCAGAATATATTGAACTAACTAGGGATTTTCATGATCGACCACTTTTCTAGACATTTGGACACTATCTGAGCAAACATTTTCCTTTTTTATTTGTTCCTTCCAAAAGAAGGAATAAAGAAAACTATGAAACCATTACTGATTATTTTTTTGAGTGTCTTTTTCCTAATTGGAATGGCTCAGGTCTTTTGTTATTACCAAAATTCTAAAACAGAAAGAGTGCATTATACTGTTATTAAAAAGTATGAAAACTTTGAAATTCGTTATTATCCTGAATTGGTTGTAGCCACAACTGTTTGTGGAACGGGAAATTATGAAAACAATGCCGGAAAAGGCTTTCGGAAAATAGCAGGCTACATTTTTGGTGGAAATAAAGGGAAACAGCAAATTGCCATGACATCTCCAGTAAAAATGACTCTGGAGGATACTATGAAAATGAGTTTTTATATGCCTCCAGAATACGAAATTGATGATTTACCTGAACCTTCCAACACAGCAGTTAAAATTGACAAAGACCAATCCAAAATAGTTGCTGCTATTCAATTTGGTGGTTGGGCAAGCCAAAAGGACATAGATTTTTACAAAAATGAACTCATTACTCTTTTGAAAAAAAATAAGTTGGAATACAACAATGATTTCGCTTTCTTAGGATACAATGCTCCCTATGAAATGTTGAACCGAAGAAATGAAGTTATTGTTAGCTTAAAGAACTACCCTCATCCTTAAACTCTAAATCCAATAACACATACATCATCCAACTGCTCAAATTCACCTCGCCATTTTTCAAACTGATTTTTCAATAAAAGCTTCTGCTCTTGAACGTCTTGGTCTTTAATTTCTAGCAAATATCTTTTAAAATTGGACGACTTCATTTTTTTGCCTTTATCACCCCCAAATTGATCCGCATATCCATCTGAGAAAATATAAACCTGATCTCCCGAAAACAATTCTATATGATGTGTTGTAAATGGTTCAGGTTCCGAATATTTCCCTATTGGTTGCTTATTTGCTTTGATTTCTTCTATTTCATTGCTTCCATTTCTGATAATCCAAAGAGGGTTGTGTGCACCCGAATATTTGAGTTTCGAGCATGAGTGTTGAGCAAGAGCGCTGCCTTCCTCTTGCTGTTGCTCAATACTCACCATCGCTATATCCATCCCATCTTTCACCTCTTCCTCACTCTTTTCAAATTCTTGAATAACGATTTCTCGGGTTTTGTCTAATATCTTTCCCGGATCCGTCAAACCAAACTCTCTAACCGAACGATTCAATCCGTTATTACAAACCACAGAAACCATGGCTCCTGGAACCCCATGTCCGGTGCAATCCGCTGCAGCAATTAATATAGTAGTCGGTTCCAAGTAGTCAGTTCCAAGTTGAGACTGACTACTGTCCACTTGGTACTTGGAACTACCGACGGTTTCCATCCAATAAAAATCTCCCGCCACAATATCCTTGGGTAAATACAGCACAAACGAGTTGGGAAGGCTCTTTTTAATTAGATGATCAGGAGGTAAAATCGCAGTTTGAATTCGTTTTGCATAGTTGATCGAATCCAATATTTCCTTGTTTTTCTCTTCAACGAGCTCTTTCTGGTGTTCCGCTAAATTTCGAAGTTCATCCGATTGTTTTTTTTGCTCTTCTATAATCTTCTTTTGCTTCTGACTTACACGGAATCGATTGAATATAAAAATCCCAAAAAATACTGAAAGAAGAAGTCCGCCATAAGAATAATAGGAATTGCGTTTTTCCTGCTCGGCAATAAAACGACTCTGTTCCTTCTCCATTTCAGCTTTTGCAATCTCTGCTTCCTGCTGTTTTTTTGAGCTGCCGCCTCCATTTCTGCCATTTTTTTTGCTGCTCGTTCTGAACTTAAACTTTCTACAACATCAATATAGAACGACTGGTAATAATAGGCACTGTCGTAATTTAATTTTAAAGCATAATATCGG
>JAWKMJ010000066.1:0-4399 GCA_041392305.1 Crocinitomicaceae bacterium | reverse complement strand
CCCCGAAAAGCCATCGGTCATCCCAATATCTACTTCGATACTTTGGTGCATGATACTTTTTCATTTGAGTTGATGGTCAAACGTCAAAAAGGTACAAATCAAATTATTATGGGATTGGATGACCCTTATCCGCTTGGTGAAATGGAAAGTTTGCCACAATCTTCTTATCCTGGAAAATTACTGGATTTGGCTTTGCAAGAAAATATCATTACGAAAGAGCAGCATACGGAAATTTGGTGTGAGAATGTTTTGAGGTGGTTGGGAACGGAGGCAAGTGAAAGAATTGAAAAGATTTGCTGTGTATAAGTATGAGATGGGTTTCCAGAGAGTTTCGACTTTTTGTGAAAGATGGTGAAGTGATTTCTTGCTTCAATTATTGGGATGAAGGTAATTATGAAAATGTTCAACCTGACCTGACTCACTTCAAAGAATTGATTCCCAAGATTCAAAGCCGATTTTTTACGATGGACATTGCGAAAAAAATGGATGGTGATTGGATAATTGTGGAATTGGGAGATGGTCAAGTGGCGGGATTGCCTGATAATGCGGATAGGATGGGGTTTCATTGTAGCATAAAGAGCAAATTGTAGAAAAACTTAATCATCACTTACGTCCAAAGGTCTTGAACTATGATGAACTGTAAGTATATCAATGTGAGTTGCATCTACAATGTAGTAAATGATTCTATAGTTTTTATAAATCAACTCACGAATATCCTTATTTTTCATTTCTGGAACAACTCTACCCATTCCAGGGAAATTGGAAAGTAAATCTCCTTTCGTGACTGCTCCCGCCACTAACCTAACGGTATAGTGGGGGCATCATAGGCATATAGCCCTAAACTCTCCAGTCCGAGAGTCAATATGTTTATGGCTGCATTGTGGTCACGGTTTGCCGTAAAACCACACTCATTGCAGCTATGTGTTCTAACTGATAAGGCTTTCTTTACTGTTGCGCCACAACCACTACACTTCTGACTTGTGTACTGTGGCGCAATAGCTACGACCATTTTACCGAGTTCTTTAGCCTTATTTTCCAAGATTACACGAAAGGAGTACCAACCTGCATTTGCAATAGATTTACTAAGTCCCGATTTCGCTTTTTTGCCGTTGCGAGTAAAATTACCTTCTTCGTCTTGCTTAGGCTTGGCTTTGCGAATCATGTTTTTGATAGCCAAATCTTCAATGGCTATCAAATCATAGTGTTTTAACAACCAATTCGCTACTTGATGATGAAACTCTTGCCGTTGCATTTTGACACGGTAATGCGCTTTCTGAACCGCTTTAAGTAGTTTGTAATATCTTGCGCTTCGTTTCTTAGCCTTGGATAACTTGCGCTGCACCTTTGCCAAATGCTTTTCTCGTTTTCGGTAAAACTTGGGTAGTGGTTCTGATAAACCGCCACTGGTATAAACAAAATCATTCAAACCCATGTCTATTCCTACTGAATGTGTTAGCAAGTCCTGTTTAGGCACTTCTTTAACAGCTTTTTCAAACTGAAAGGTGAAACAGGTAAACCACTTGCATCCATCCTTGATGATGGACATGGTTTTCACGACTGCTCCTTTGGGGAGTTCTCGGTGCCGTTTTATTTTGACAAAGCCTATTTTGGGAACAGGGATATGGTTATTCGCTTTTTCTTTACCGATTTTGCGATTCATGGTAGAAAAGTAACTTGGCATATTTCTGCCGTAATCGGTATAGTTCAAGCTATTCCACTGTCCTTTTTTCTTGTATGTAGGAAATCCTGTATCGGTGTTTCCCTCTTTCTTGGATTTAAAAAATGTAATGAGTGCTTTGTGTAGTCTTCTATTGGCGTCTTGCAGCACCATGGAATAAACATTCTTAAACCACGGCTTTTCTTCCTTTAGTTTAGGCAGTAGGTTTTGTTGTTCAATCATCGAAGGAAAGGTTTTGCTATCCTTGTACTGCTTCATGATTCCGCCTAAATGCCAATTCCAAACATACCGACTCATATTCATGTGGTTAGTCATCCTACTTTCTTGTTTTTGGGTAGGATAAATTCGGTATTTGTATGTTTTGGTGATTAGCATAAGATGGTGTAAATTTACATAAAATAGATGTTATTAAAAAATACATCCAATCACAAGGTCAATAATGACGTAGCTAAATTCCTCCCTCCACTAACCTTAGGTATAGTGGGGGAATCCTTTAGCTGTTTTGTTGAAAAAATCTTCTACAAGTTGGGAGGCATATTTTTGAGAATATTGAGCAATATGTTCTGCAATTTTATCTATATCCTCTAAAGATTTGAATGTCCAATTTACTTTAACCACTTTTCCATTTTTGTTTTAGCTTCTTCTGTACCAACAGTTTGATTATTTTTCGATTGCTTTAAACCTTCTTCAATTTTTTGAACAACAATCAGTTTTTCTAATAATTCATCAATGGAAAATTCAGGAGGAAGTGAATCTGCAACAGCTATCAATTTATTTTTTGTAAGCATAAGTTATTTTTTTATACAATTCAAAAATAGAAATGCTATAGTTATTGATTTTATAGAAAAGTTTTCACTTTGCTATATGGACGAACTACAACGTCCTCTATTCCATTGCTAAATAGCTTTGGAACTGCTTTTCGCATAATATTTAAACTTCCATTAATGTCAGCATTTATAGTGCCGTATTTCTTGGATTTAAACATCCCCCTTTCAATCCTCCTGCCTTTGTAAATCAAGTGCTTTTTGATGGACTCTAAATCTAAAAAACTGCATTTTGAAGTGTAAGATTCTTCCTGCAATTCCTGCATCAAATCTTCCTTATCTCCGCCTGTGTTATTGATAATTTCCAGTGACCTTCCTTGTTTTTTCAGTAGCAATTCAATATAGTTTGTTCCAAATCTTGCAAACCTATCTTTATGCTCAACGACTATCTTGGTGATTGAATTATCTAGTAGCAATGATTCTAATTTTTTCCTGTTGTCATTCAAACCGCTTCCTATCTCTGTGACAACCCTATCAACCACATAGCCTTTAGCACTGCAATAATCTAAAAGTCTTTGCTTTTGGCTCTCTAAATTCGTTTTATTTTGAGACGAACTTACTCTACAATAAATAGCTACCTTTCCTTTTTTTGGCTCATTATTATCTCTGATAATAATCAAGATAGTGCCAGTTGATAGTTGTTCATACTCCAAAAGCCCCTGCTTACAATGATTCCAAACTGTCCTATAATGGAGGTCATTTTCTTTTGCATAGGTTGATATTTTAACTTTTCTAACCATTTCGTAAAGCATAATAAAAAAGTACGTATTTACATACTCTTCTATGAAATTTATCTACTTTTGCAATACAATCTTTACATCAATTCTTCTTCAATAATTTCTTTTATTCCAACCAAATTTCGATAAATTCCCTCCAATTCATCCTTTTGAGTCACCGAAAAATTATTGCTAATACAATAGTTCTTTCCCTCCAAAACCACAAAAAACCAGTTCCGTCCTACCACATACGCCCCATAAACAGGTTTTTGATTGTCGTTTAGCTTTTGTCCCACCATCATTGCAGAAAGCAATTGCCCGATAGGGTCGTCCGCCGAACCCTTCTCTTTTTTGTATTCATGGAAGAAGAAATAAGGATTTTTGGGTTCAAATATTCCACTTGCGACAATCAAATCTGGTTTCCCCAATAATTTGTATTCATTATCGAAAGTGGCAGAAATGGTACGTTCCAAAAAAATGTTGTAGTTTTTGGATTTGATTTCAGCCATCTGGATAAGTGGGTAAATCAGATTAAACTTCAATTCATCCTCATTCCAATACGGAACTTTAATAATGGCATTTTCTCGAAGTTCCTCCAACAATGCTTGGGTTTCAGCTCCTATTTTGACATCCATTCCCAACCAATATTCCAACTTTTCGCAAACTAAAATCTGCTGCAAGCCAAATTTTTCCATTAGAGCTTGTGTCGTCCATTCTTTAAATGCCATTTCTACTGTTTTGGTTGATTCAGTTGTAGTTATCATAAGCTAATTTTAAACTATACCATTTCAAAACAAAACCTGCTCACTTTTAGTTTCGATTCCTTATTATTGTAGCCCAAACAATAAAAGAACAGCCATGACACAATTCCAAAACACCTTATCCTTTGCCAAGAAAATGGACGAAAACGATCCATTGAAGTCTTTTCGCCAAAAATTCCATTTACCCCTTCAAAAAAATGGAGAACCATTCATCTACCTTTGTGGCAATTCTTTGGGATTGCAGCCCAAAAGTACTCGAACTGCAATTGAGCAAGAATTGAAGGATTGGGAAAACTATGGAGTCGAAGGGCATTTTCACGCTAAAAATCCATGGATGCCTTACCACGAATTTTTGACCGAAGCAATGGCGAAAGTCGTTGGGGCAAAACCCATTGAAGTAGTAGTGATGAACACGCTTTC
>JAWKMJ010000065.1:0-4504 GCA_041392305.1 Crocinitomicaceae bacterium | reverse complement strand
TCCAGACAAATAATCCAATTTCCCAATTCTTTCGTTATGGATGAATTCGGATTTATTTTTTAGGTTCATTTGATTAAATGCATCAGGATTCATCTGATTACTTAAAAGTCCCGATTGAAAGATTTTTGGCCTGGAAGAACCTAATAAACGACCGTCCAAATCGTATAAATTGATATCGGTTACAAAGACTTTAGATAATTTAGATAAAACATATTCCATGTAATTCTTCATCGCTAGATCAGTCAGATCTTCTTCGTCTCCTAATTTCTGTCCAACCTCTGTACGAACCGAATTCATTTTTTCTCGAATAAACTCCTTGGTATTTTCATGATATTGTTGACGAATGAAGATTCCTGCACCGACACCAAAAACGAGTAAGGAGATCAAAACCAAGCCTATTAAGATAAATTGAATTCTTAAGGTCAGACTCACATTCTTTATGGAAAATCCTCTAGGCCATTCATTGATAATCAACGGAATTAAAAGCAACATTCCGAAAATCGCAAACAAATAGGAAAAGGTGGTTGCAAATTTGACCACATTGGTGTTCTCTCTTGATAAGATGAAGAAATCATTGTCATTCAGAATATAGATGTAGTGATTGTACCCTTCCACGTTCACAAATGAATTGACTCCACCCGAGGCATCTCTCCAAAAAGCAGGTTCCAATGAATAGTTAAAATCTCCCCTTTTATTGACAAGTTTATTATCTACATATTTAGCCAAAGAATAAGACTCAAGTTCTTCAAAAATCTTTGCCTTTTTATCCATCAAAAGTGTAGGAAAACCAATAGCTTCAGGAATAATTTTAGATTTCAGATCGCAATACAAATACCCCACTAGTGAGTCGCTATTTTTGATTGGTTGACGGATGATATAAGCCAACTTATCCGTATAATCTGTCACATAATGAATATTTGCATTGATGGAAGAAGTCACACAATGTTTGGAGATAATCTGATTTAGTTTGCTGAAAGAATTTTTATTGGTTCCCCGGTAATTGATCAGGGGATTTCCGTCTTTCTTAAATAGGTAGAAATTGATTTCATATTTGTCCCAGAATTTATTGAAATATTGCAATTCCATTTCTTGGTCAAACTCCGACTTCACAGTTAGCTCTCCCTGGTACAAGGCATTCAATATAAACTGATCTCGAACAATTTTCTTTGAAATGAAGTCATATTCGATCTCCGTTAAAGGGTCTTCATCAATGGCTAATTTTTCCGCATAAATGACTCTGTTGTTCTTTTCTTTTTCGAGGTAAAACTCATTTAAATTGTAAGAACCATAAATTGAAAAAGTGATGAGAAAAATGACTGCGACTCCAAATTTGTTCTCATTCGGATATCTGAATTCAAAGAAGATGATTAATCCATTAACCACCAAAGGGAATAATGAAACCACAAAAAGATCATCACCTCTAAACATCTCCATCGCCCAAAAACCAAGGGAAGTGAAAAACCAGAATACCGCAAAGCGATTAGGACGAATAGTCGAATTTCGAATTTTTCGAACTACAAATTTGATGTAGATATAATACAAATACATCAATGCTCCCATTCCAATAATGGATAGGAACGAATAGAAACTCAGACTAAACAATTTCTGGATATCAAAAGGTATTTTCGAGTTTTCGATTAATCCTTTTAATGCCTCCAAAGTATAGTGCACTCCGAAAAGACCAAACAGGTAGAAAGTCAGCAAAAAGCCATTGTAGACATACTTGTTCTTGATGTAGTTGAAGGATTTATTGAATCGTTTAATCGCAAATACACATAAGAAGAAAATCCATGTAATATTAATGGTCAATTCGCCGAAATTTGGCGAGTATGCCGAGGATGCGTACAAGTTAGGCTGAAACATCTCAAAATCATACAAAAAGGAAAACCATTCTTGATCCAAGGATATAAAACGAAGGCTTCCAACAACAATCGCTACGGTAGCATCAAGAATCAACAAATTCTTGGTTATTCTGAAATAGAGCGCATTGACAATGGATTGCAAAATGATCAATATTCCAGCGATATAAAGAAAAATGATAAAAAATTCGAGATAGCGATTCCTTTCCTTATTATCCATAGGTTCGATGGAGAAAACAAATTCTTCATCCGAATTGTAGATCTTGTTTGCAGTAGGCTCCGAATTAATGGTTGCTTCATATCCAAACTCAAACACCGGATTAAATTCGTTCACTAAATCCGTATTCTCATAGGGAAATTCTGATTTGATTAAAAACAAGCCCACAATCGTGTAGAATCGATTGGATTTTATTTTTTGGATGTAGTACCCGTTTTTTAATTTGACAATGTCATTTTCAGGTTGTAAAAAGTGCTTCTCAAGTACATCGGGAACCGGAACAGTATTGTCAGTCCAGTAAATCAAGGAATCCTTGTAGTACACATAAACAAACTGACCAGAAGCCTTTAATTGATGGGGATAGTTTACATTAATCCTTCGAAAAAGATTTTGTTTATCTACTTTCGTAGCGATAAGTGAATAAGTCTGATCTACCTCCTTTGCCAGATCTTCTTCATGCTCAAGGTATTGATTTTGAAATCGTTTGATGACTTTCTCATCGATTTCATTTTGACGAATATTATTTTGAAACAAGTAGGCGATTAAAATGAAAAGCCCACCTACCACTAAAAGTATGCGATTATTTTTCCGAGTGATGTTAAACATCAGGCCGTAACGAATTGAATTTTATCTATAATGGGTTGCACGTTAAATTCCCCTTTTTCATTGTTGTTGATTACAATATCGGCATTTTTCACAAGAGGCTCAATATAATTCTGAAAACAAGGAAGGACGTGATGTTCCCATTGATAGTGAATTTGCTCTTCAGAATAACCTCTGACACTCAAATCCCTCTCAAGTCTTCTTGTTAATGAATATTCGAATCTACCTCTATGTATACAGATAAATCTACCAAATCTAAAATCTCTTTAAAATAGAGTAGAAAAATCCCTTCAACAATTAAAACTTTTGCAGGTTTTAAAACTTTTGTTGCAGGTTGGATTTTGGGATTATTGAACGTGTATTCAGTTATTTCAATTTCTTCTCCATTTTTCAGCCTTTCAATGTCTCTTACAATTTTATCATGCTCTATCGCCTCAGGAAGATCAAAATTCACTATCCCATTAGCATCCTTAGACTGTTCTTCAAATTTCTTGTAGTAGTCATCCATTGATAAAATTGTAATTTCATCCTGACTAAAATAAGAAGCAAGTTTATCTACTAAACTCGTTTTTCCCGATCCTGATCCTCCACAAATTCCTACAATCATCTTTATCTTACTCACAGTTTACTTCTGTAGATTTTAAATTCTTCCTTACCCCAAATTTTAGATTCCGAATAATACATATCCGCATTACATGCTTCAAACCATGCATATTTTTTCTTTCTCAGATCCTCCAAAATATAATAGGCATTATTTCGAAGCGTTTCAAAATTGTAACTCGTCATGCTTTGTTGAACCAATTTTCCTGTTTTTTTGTCAAAATAAAGGAAAAGAGATTCC
This sequence comes from Crocinitomicaceae bacterium, assembly GCA_041392305.1. Classification (GTDB taxonomy): domain Bacteria; phylum Bacteroidota; class Bacteroidia; order Flavobacteriales_D; family Crocinitomicaceae; genus JAGQYP01. Next base: position 984 of record JAWKMJ010000065.1, on the reverse strand, counting down.
TTTTCTGAAATGGCACCGATCAAATAGTTTCTAAATCTTGTAAACTCAAATCCAAAAGACCCGTTTTTCAATTTTTCTAAAAACCGATTCATTTCATCGTCTCCTTCAAATTTATTACGGATGTTGAGTACCTCATTATAACTTGCATCCACAATTTTAATATGTACCCCCACCGGAGCTTTATCATATTCCATTCCCATGATCACAATCGTGTTGTCGGGATACATAATCTCTCCAAGAAACTCAGAAGTTTTAACTGTTGAAGTTGTGCTCAAAGCGTTAACCGCAGTGACATAACTCCCTTCCAAGGTTATTTTTTGATTGTAAGCCATTTTGGAAATAGGAAATTCTATTTTTCGAGTTTCATCCTTTCCTTCTTTTGGCTGAATTTCGGACAAATAAAAACCTTCAAAATTTGCTTCTTTTGTTCTTTGAGCGAGAATAATCTTTTGATCTTTTGTGCCAAGAAATCTCATCGCAGATTTGAATACGTCTTTACCTTCATAACTACTGTGAACCAATTTCATAGGGTAAAACCGCTGAGAAGCATGGCTAATAAACATTGCATAATTGGATGTTTCTGACTTCCCTTTTTCTTCAAATAAAATCATGAAATAGGATTCCGTTGAATGCATTTGAACTAACTCCAATTTTGAAGCATCATTTACTCCAATTCTTCTGAACTCCTGAGAAATATTGACTTTTCCTTTTCTACTTGTTCCACTGTTATCGATAAAGACATAGTTTAGAATCCCCCCATTTTCATAATTATCTTCCACGAAATACACATAATTCGACTCCAACGAATAAACTGGAATCACTTTATAATGAGAAGGCATGCACTGAGAAAACCATTCAATTTTAGCGTCCTTTACCAAGACTAATTCTTTCTGATTACTGTTGTTAGTTGGATCCTCTCCATATAGTAACAATCCTCTGGAACCTAAATTAATACTTTTGGATACTGGATATTTTTTCATTTTG
>JAWKMJ010000064.1:0-5431 GCA_041392305.1 Crocinitomicaceae bacterium | reverse complement strand
GTCTACTTGAGTGCAGCATAGTTATAAGTATTAATTGGTGTCTCCTTTTTTCAGGACATGACACCTAGAACCTAGAACTTAGAACCTAGAACTTAGTACCCAGCACTTTTTAATTAACCGCAAAGGTCGCAGAGAGCTTATAAGTTAAAAAGTAAAATCCCAACCATTTTGCACTTTGCACTTTTCATTTTGAACTTCAAAACACTTTCCTCTCCAACCTCTCAATCCTCTCCACCAAATCCCCAACATCCCCAACATCCCCACTCTCGCTCTTGCTCTTGCTCTTGCTCTCCACTGCCTCAATCTCCGACTCCACTAAATAAAACGAAATGCCATTTGGAACTCCTTCTCCGCTGATTTTGAGTTTTAATTCATCTCCTACTATAATTACTTCTTCTCGGACAAAGCTCTTTTCTGTTTCTATATAGATGATTTTGCCGATGGTTTCTTCTGGATCGCTAACTTTTCTGCAAATGCTAATATTTTTGTCATTGATGGCGATGTAATCGGATTTACTTCTTTTGACGGGGACTCTTAAAAGATCTGTTTTGTTGGATTTTTTTGTGGATGCACTCACGATAGGCATCTCTTTTAGGATGAGTTTTTTACCCGTTGTAAGGTTGTTGCTTCCTAGGTTGAGTTTGTTGTCGTCTATCTTGAAATTACTGATATCGTTTACTTGTAGGTCTGACTTCAATAATTTATCAACCGGGATTTTGAAGTGCTCCGAGATCTTTAAGATGGTTTCGATCTTGGGTTCGGCTCTTTCTTCTTCATAAGCTCCAACACTGGCTCTGGATAAGCCAAAAATATTGGCAAAATCATTTTGATTGATTTTTTTTACTGCTCTTATTTTCTTGATGTTACGACCTATTTTTGACATAAATGCTAAAAAAATTAGAATAAATATTTGCAAATGCTAAAATAATTAGTATATTTATCAAAACAAAACATTTATTGATAATAAAATTAGCAAAATAATTGAATTATGAACCAAACAGTGAAGCCTCCATAGGGTTGGAGCAAAAAACAAAAAATTAACTATTGCAGAGAGCAATAATTTTATAAATTTAAACCGATAACAAATGAAACTAATAAATCAATAACTATGGCAACGAATTACGAAAAGGTAAGAGATTACATAATGGAGTTGGATTACTCAATCATTCATGAGGATCCGGAAGAAGAAATTTTTGTGGTAGACCACGAAGAAGACGGAATCAAAAATTTGGTGATTGGAATCGCAGACCCATTATTAATTATAGAGCAGTTCATGTTTGACATTAAAAACGAATCCAACATGATTTACAAGGATCTTCTGATGAAAAACAGAGATATCGTTCATGGAGCATTCGTGTTAGACGATTCAGGAACAAAAGTGATTTTCCGAGATACTTTACAAATCGAAAATCTGGATCTGAATGAACTTGAAGCTTCAGTGACTTCCTTGAGTTTGTTGCTGACAGAATACTCGGAAAGCTTAATTGAATTTTCTAAAAACTAAAAAAGAATTAAAAATGAATATTTTCAAAAGATTATTTAAAATAGGACAAGCAGAAGCACACTCTGCGATAGATAAACTGGAGGATCCGATAAAAATGTCGGAGCAGGGGATCAGAGATTTGAAAAAAGACTTGGAAGAATCCCTTAGAGCTTTAGCGGAAGTAAAAGCTTTAGCCATCAGATCTAAAAACGATGCAGAACAATCAACAGCGAAAGCGAAGAATTACGAGCAAAAAGCAATGTTGTTGTTACAAAGAGCTCAAAAAGGAGAAATCGAAGCAGCAGAGGCTGACAGATTGGCTTCTGAGGCGCTTTTGAGAAAAGAAGAGAATACGAAAGCGGCAGCTCAATCGAGAGCGGATCAGGAAAGATTCGAAGGAAACGTGGATAAATTGGATAAAAACATCAAGAAATTGAGATCCAATATCGCGAAATTCGAAGCTGAATTGAAGACTTTGAAAGCAAGAGCGAAAGTTTCGAAAGCTACCAAAAACATTAACAAGCAATTGGCTAATGTGGATTCTTCTTCAACGGTTTCTATGTTGGAAAGAATGAAAGAAAAAGTAGCGCAAGAAGAAGCTTTAGCTGACTCCTACGCTGAAATCGCCAATGAAAACAAATCGATTGATGATGAGATCGATAGTGCATTGGAATCTGGGTCTGCAGAAATGAAAGCTTCTGACGACTTAGCTGCTTTGAAAGCGAAAATGGGCATCACGGGAAGTGAAGCTGCAAAAGAATAGCCATAGTTAAATAATATATATGAAGGCTGTCCTTTTGGATGGCCTTTTTTTGTGCCTAAAAGTTCGATTTATCGGGCTTATGGGGATAGAATTGTCTAATCTAAAACTAGAAAAATGAATAAAATAGAATTAAAATACCCAGAAGTGGAGAAGCTTAACAATTTATCGGCATTAGGGGTGGTCATCTTTGTTGCAATAATTTGTTTAATTCTTGGAAGAATATCCGTTGCTGTTCCGATGATTGCAATACCAATTGGTTTAGTTATTCTGGTACTTATTTTTTCGAAAGCAGAAGGAATTGTTCTGGATATTCAAAATCAAAAATACCAGAAATTCAAACAAAATATTTTTGGTCGAAAAGGCGATTGGAAAAACTTACAATCATTTACAGATGTGGTTGTGCTGAATAAAAAAGGAAATAAAATCCAACAGTCTTTAACGGGGGACAATCATATGTCTGGAACATTTAAAGAAGTTTACTTAATGGAACCCAATCATCGAAGAAGGCTTTTTATTTGCTCAAGCGAGGATTCCAAATTTATTGCTCAACAGGTTAGAGAACTTATGGATTTAGGCTTTAACTATTTGAAGTACAATCCAGAGCGGATCAGCAGAAGGTGAGAAATTATTGAAATAAAATTAGACTTAGATTTGCAACATGAAAGGTAAAAAGGTAAACAGAGGGAAGATCATATACAAATACAGCAATTTTGATAGAAGTGTGTTTCAGGTATTGGGTGTATTGATTTTTGCAATTTTTTCTACTGCAATCTCATTTACCTTGGATGGTTTTTACCTAGTATTATCAATTCTTATTTCTATCGGATCATACGCGTATGTATTTGTCACGATTTTAAATAGTAAAAGAATTGAGATCTATGAAAAAGAGATTATAATAAAAGGTAATTATCGGAATTTGAAATATGTAATTAATGATAGGGATTTCAAGGAAGTAAAGATAGTTTTGGATGAGTTCATAGATGAGGACTCTGCCTATGATGTCAACTTTGTGTTTAAAATTGTTTTTAAAGGGGAGGACCTAGGTGAGTTTAAAAACGATAATAAATATGGATTGTCACGATTGTATCACAAAACGAAAGATCTAGGGATTTCTTGGATTATTCCTTCGAGTAGAGTGAAAGAGTTTCATGAAGATTATTCCAAATATCAGGAAAGACTTAGAATAAAAGCAAAAAACTACTGGAGAAGATCTCCAAACTAAAAGCGCGTTGGCCACGTTCTTTGCACCGGCCGGCGGCTGTGGGAAATGAAAATGCAAAATGCAAAGTGCAAAGTGCAAAAAGTAGATTCTGGATTCCCCAAAAAAAAAAGCGCGGAGGCCCGTTCTCTGGTCCGGCCGGCGGCTGGGGGAATTAAACAAAAAGGAATTCGTTTTAGCTTTCACTTAAAAGTCATTTTGTTTAAGGGAGCGCAAAGGCAGGAATTCAGAGAACAAGATTTTTTGCTTCGTTTTTTATCGACTGAAAAAATGAAGAGAACGTCAAAGAACCTTGACCTATGAGTTTATAATGACGAATTATTGATGATAAACTAAAACCTAAAAAAAGACAACCTATATGAAAGATCGACAAGAATCAATGAGAATCGCAGCAGAAAGAATGCGATGGAAAAAAGAAAAAGAAAAACGTGAAGAAAGTGAGTTTTACCAAAGAATTACCTCTGGTTTTCAATGGCTTGCTTTTAAAATTGTTGTTTTACTATGCACCTTAATGGTCGTGGCATCTACCTTTGACACCTTTGTAGACGGACCATCCAAACAATTATCTGAAACCGACTGGAAGGATAACAGGAATTGGGAATACCGATGGCATAAGGTTTTGGATGTGGAAGGATATATGTTTACTCCTTCGCTGGAAAACTGGTTTAATAGGGTGGAAGGGACACTTGAAATTACTTATTCTCCGATATTCAGAACGGGGAAGAAATTGAGTTACGACATTCAAGTGAACGATACGACAGTTGTAAAGCATGAAGAAATAAGAGTGAGATCCATGTTTAACTGGTTTCCCTTTTTTCAAATCTTACTTCTAATTCCTTTGTTTACACTCATTTTTAAGCAACCCAAAGCATGGTTTAATTTTGCAAGAATTGCTTCCATGACCTTCATTTTCCCAGGAACACTGTTGGTTATTTACTTTACTTATTTCTAATATGAGATCATGTTCAATGGTTCAGTTTTCATCAAGAGTTCGTTTAATTCTTGTTGAAAACTAACTAGGACATTATCCTGAATTTCCCAATTTATCCTCGTAAATTTATGGATATCAACCTGAAACTAAATCTAACTTGGCTTTTTTTCGGGTTTAAATAGAAATAAAAACATAGTGTAAATAAATGCAATTGCGTTTATACTGCTGATTTGGGTGGATAAACGTAATATTACCTTTGCACAATTGTTGGGCACAATTAAAGAATAGACGAATAAAAACGAAATTCACTATCTTTGTTATATGTCATTTAAAGAGCAATATAAAGATCAGTTAATTGACCTATGCAAAAGGTACAATGTAGAAACGTTGTATCTATTTGGTTCTGCTCAATCTGAAACAATGAATGAATCTAGTGACGTAGATCTATTGGTAAAATTTAAGAAATTTAATCTAGCCAAATACTTTCAGAACTATATTGATTTCAAGACAAAACTTCAAGAATTATTTAATCGCAAAGTTGATCTCCTTGAAGAGCAGACACTTTCTAACCCATACTTGATTAAATCAATCAACAAGAATAAAGAGTTGATTTATGGATGAAAGAATTCAAAAATGGCTCTATGACATCAAGGTTGCGATTGATGAAGTTGATTCCTTCTTTGAAGGAGAGTCTATGATCTTTGAGAATTATCAGAAAAATAAAATGCTCAAACGTGCAGTTGAAAGAGAATTCGAAATCATTGGCGAAGCTATGAATCGAATACTTAAACGTGACGAATCATTCATTGAAAAAATCGAAGATGCTATCAATATCGTTGGATTGAGGAATCAAGTGATTCACGCATACGACAATATATCTGATGAAAGTATTTGGGCTATTATCATCAATCATCTACCCAGATTGAAGAAAGATGTGAATGCTCTACTGAACGAATAAATACTGTGCCCAACAAAGAGTAAAAATCACAGCCCTAACCTAACCAAGCCGACACTGCGCTTTTTACTCAAACCGTT
>JAWKMJ010000063.1:0-5560 GCA_041392305.1 Crocinitomicaceae bacterium | reverse complement strand
CATAAGATTAAACATGAGGTAAGAAGTATCCGATCCTACTCTCTCCAGCAAAACTTGCTTTCCCATTGCAGTGAAATTCTCTGTTCGGATCTGATCTCCTTTGATAAACTTGGTGGAGGTCTTCACTGAATCCTGTAATTGAGCAGGAATAGATGCAACCATTTTTTCAGGATATTCAATCGAAAATTTAATCACTCCTTCAAAATCTTGAGCGAATACAAATGAAAAACAGGACAACACTAGACTTAGGAATATCGATCTCATACTACTTGTTTAAAAGGGGATAGAACTACTTTCGTGCCAAAATTAGATTGCAGAATCTTTTGGAGTCAAATTATCTTCACCTACTGTTTTCTCAAAGATATCACGGATTTCGTTCTCGAATTTCTCGAAATTGATCTGCAAAAAGTTAGTGTCCAACATGAATTCATGTTGTTCAGGTAAATCTGGTGAATACGATTCCGCCTCACAATGAGAAACCAATCCAAATCGTTCCATTTCAAATTCCATCAAAACTCCATTAATCTTTGCGTAAGGATTGTAGAAGTTTGGTTTTTCAACTCCTAATTCTTCTGTATACCAAATCGTAAAATCAGGATTGGATCCATCCATGTATTTTCCAATGGCTTTTTTACAAGTCAATCCAGCAATTTTCTTCGTTTCTCCTTCTACAAATTGGATGTCTAATTTAGTCTGACTCTCAATGAAACTTTTAATCGCAGTTCCCGAAAAATTACTTCGAATATCTAAATTTCCAAAATCCAAATACATGCTCACCGAGTCCAATTTTGGAGACCCCATAACACCCATTCTCATCAATCCTCCCTTTTTTGTAAAGGTATTGATCAGTCCGTCTTCATAGACAAAATACATTTCTTTTGGAAGCATGGCTTTGGCTAAACTCTCCCCTTTAAAATAAGGATAAGAAACTTTGTATTTGACGGTTCCCTTGTGGGATGTACCTTCTTCAGTCGATTGTCCTGCACCGTTCTCATCTGGTCCGCAAGAACTTAGTCCAATCACCAAAACAAAAAGCAGTATCTTATAAAATTGAGTCATAAGTGTAAAAGCCATTTCTAATTAAGGTAACGAAATTAAGGAAATTTTATGAAGAATTTCTTTGAATTGTACATTATTAACATTCAACCCCTCTGTAAACCAGAAAAATGGAATTCACTTGATTGCTTTGGGAAATAAAAAAGGGAGCGATTTGCCCCCTTCCAATTTATTTCGACTGATCCAGTTTCCTCACCATGGTTAAAATGGTTGCGAGTCCGACTGTCTCCCCTTCTTCATCATAAATATCTACCAGGAATTTTACAATACCTTTAGCAATATCTTCTTCATCCCTTTTTTCCTGATCGATTTTCTCCTTGACGGTAAATCGAACCCCAATCGTTGCTCCAGGATAAACCGGCTTGGTAAATCGACATTCATCAATCCCATAATTCAATAAAACGGGGCCTTTTTTCGGATCTACAAACAGTCCAGCAGCTTTGGATAATAGGAAATACCCGTGTGCCACTCTTTTTTCAAAAATGGTTCCGTCTAATGAGGTTTCATCCATGTGGGCATAGAAATTATCTCCACTCACATTCGCGAAATTCACAATGTCGGTTGTGGTCACTGTATGTTTGTGGGTAAACACTGTTTCTCCAATTTCCAATTCCTCAAAAAATGCTTTCTAAATACATGGATTGGCTTCTTGGTTGGTCCGCTCCTACCTGAAATTGCTGCGTAATCTCTGTAATTGTTTGTGGATGTCCTTGAATGGCTGCTCTTCGCATGTAATGGAAAACCTCTTTTTCCTCCCATTTCTTCTCCTCCTCCTGCTCTTCCAGGACCTCCATGAGTAAGTAATGGCATAGGCGAACCATGTCCTGTAGATTCTTTCGCACATCTTGAGTTCAATACCAAAATACGTCCGTTAATGTGAGCCGCTTCTACCACAAATTCTCTGGCAATCTGATCACTTGCAGTCACAATCGAAGTAACCAAAGATCCTTTCCCCATTTTCACAATTTCTACTGCTTCCGAAAGTGACTTATAAGGAATGATCGTAGATACTGGTCCGAATGCCTCTACATTATGCACATCCGTTTTATTGAATGGATCGTCATTTAAAAACAGAATTGGAGAGAAGAAGGCTCCCTTGTTTTTATCAGCTCCCACTACTGAGAAATTTTCTAAATCTCCGTAAACAATCTGCTGAGATTGAGCCAATAATTCTACTTTCTCTCTAACTCTTTCTACCTGAATTTTAGTCGCCAAGGACCCCATTCTAACTCCTTCTACAGACGGATCTCCGATAGTATTTTTTTCCAATCGTGCGCTCAAGGCTTGTTGCACCACCTCTACTTTGGATTCGGGAACTAATATCCTTCTAACCGCGGTACATTTTTGACCAGCTTTCACTGTAATTTCTTTTTGAACTTCTTTAATGAAAATGTCAAAATCCTCCGATCCTGGTTCAATATCTTCTCCAAGAACACAAGCATTCAATGAATCCGCCTCCAAATTAAAAGGAACCGAATTCTCTACAAATTGTGGTAAGGATTTCAACATTCTTCCTGTATGCGCCGAACCTGTAAAAGTGACTACATCCTGGTTGTCCACATAATCCACAATTCCTCTACCTAGTCCACAAACCAACTGCAAAGATCCTTCTGGTAAAATTTTAGAAGCAATGATTTCTTTCACCATCAGCTCCGTCAAATAACAAGTGTATTCTGATGGTTTAACTATTGCCGGTACTCCAGCCATGAAGTTCACTGCGATCTTTTCCAACATTCCCCAAATTGGGAAGTTAAAAGCGTTGATATGAATCGCTACCCCTTGTTTTGGAACCATGATGTGATGACCAATGAAAGTCCCATTTTTAGACAAAGGAGCGGCTGTCCCGTCAACATAATAAGGTAAATCCGGAAATTGTCTTCTCAGGGAAGCATTGGCGAATAAGTTCCCAATTCCTCCTTCAATGTCAATCCAGGAATCAATTTTAGTAAGCTCCTGTTGCGGCAGATAATTGGTAAAATTTGTCTTTTATACTGATCAAATGAAGGGCTAGAGCCTTTAACATGCGTCCTCTTTCCTGAAAAGTTAGTTTCAAGGCCGGACCACCAGTTTTGCGCATATTCTGAAATGGCTTTGTAATCCAATCCTTCACTGGAACATGTTGCAAACTGCTCTCCTGTAATGGCGTTGTAAAGTGGAGTTTCTTCTCCATTCCCTTCAACCCATTCACCCATCACATAATTCTTTATCTTCATTTTATGGATATTTTGATTTTAGAATGGCTAAAGTTAAAGAGAAATTTTGATTTTGTAGCCTCGGATGACCTTCTGTATTGCAAAGCGAACAAAACCTTAAATTTTAGTTATTTGCCTAGTAAATAGGTATGATATTTGTACTTTTGCACTAGAAAAAATTCTAAAACATGAAAAAGTACATCCTTTTATCTTCCTATTTATTCTTACACTAAACACATTTTCACAAGAGGCTGAATTGATTACTCAGGAACGCAATCTGGGTGTCATTACCAAGATCGTGTACAACTCTGCCGGAGAGTACATCGCCAACATCAATGATGGGGAAAATACGATCAAAGTGTGGGAAGTCCAATCGGGAAAGATCATAGGAGTGCTGGAAGGGCATGAAAAAAAGATTACTTCGATTAGTTTTACCGATAAAGACAACAAAATTGTATCTGGAGACCTAGATGGAAAAATCATTATTTGGGATCTAAATACCTGGGATATTTCTGATAGTTCCAGAATCAGTAGTGGTGTTTTAACGCTGCAAAGTTTTAAAAGCGGAGACCGAATTTATGCTGGTTCTTTAAGAGGAGAAATTTTCGAACTGAAAAAAAGCAATCAGTGGAGAGCCGAATCCATCGATAATATCAAATTTCCAATAACCCAGTTGAATCTGAACGAATCGGAGACCAAATTACTTGTTGGAACTCGAAAAGGAGTTGCAGCATTAATTGACACCAAGACCAACTCAAGAATCAAAGCCGGAAAAGTCTTGGCTACGGCCATCACTGGAATTGCACTGATCGAAAACGATTCTAAAATCATAGTGTCTGGAGGATCAGGAGTTGTTCAGATTTGGGATGCCAATACCTTCAAAAAGATTTCTCAAATACAAGCGCATTTGGCCGCAGTTACTTCGATGGACTACAATCCAAAAAAGAAATTACTGGTAACAGGATCTCAGGATCGCTCGATCAAACTTTGGGATATCGCCACGCAAAAAACACTGCATACTTATGTGAACGAAAATGAAGGTCAGGGAGCAGACGAACCTGTTAAATGCATCATTTTTAGCCCGGATGGAAACACTTTTGCCAGTACCGGATTTAAAAATACCATGTTCAAGAGAACAGTTTCCAAGGACAACGTAATTAAAGTGTGGGATGTCAACCGAAAAGTACTTTACAAAAACCTAAAAGGGGAAGTGAATCCCATTTTGGCCTTTTGTTTTAATGATAATCTGAACCAGTTGGTGACCATGAACAGTGAAAGAATGCTCACTTTCTGGGACTTCAATAAAGGGGAACCCACTTACTATTTCCAACTTCCAGAACCAAAAGATGAGAAAGATCCGAACATTGGAAACGAATGGAAAGAAGAAGCTGAAAATGTGGGGAATAACTTTCTAAGCGGAGGGAACTTGAATTTGGGTGGACTCAAAAACGTGGGGAAAAGTCAGGTGAAAAATGCGATCAAAAGCAAATTGAGACAAAGAGATATTTTGAGAATCACTACCAAAGGAAATTACTTGCTGACCAAAATTAAAAAGGACGAGTTAAGACTTTACGACATATCAGGAGATGATCCAATTTACAAATACCCGATTTTTCATGGCCAAATGAATTTGAATGATTTTGCTGTCACTAACGATGAGAAAATGATCGCTTGTGCAGGAGGAGGGGTAAAAGGCGTCTCCATTGTAGATTTGGAAACAGGGAATTTATTAAGAAAATTGGATACCAAACCTGCTGTTGCCGAATTGGAATTGGTTTTGGAAGCAAAGTCGGTTCAATTTAGTCACGATGGCTCTTTATTGCTTGTTTGCTTTAATACGGGTCAGGTAAATGTGTATTCCACCAACTCCTGGAATATCGTTTTCTCGAACACCGACAAAAGTATTCTGAACATGTTTAAGAAGTCCTACGCCAACTTCTCGAGAGATGGTAAAACTCTTATTGTAAATGGCTACGACGGACTGAAAACCTACACTGTAGGAAATTATTCTGTTTCGGAAGGAAAGAATCTTTCAAGTCCCGGCCTTCCGATGCGATTGAATCGCCCTAGTGATGTAATCGTAACTGCTACAAATAGAAACTTGCACTACGAAAACATATTCACTGGATCGAAAAGTCAGTCGCCTGATTTCAATACTTTAATCACAAGTTCAATTTCCATTGATAAAAATGGATTTATTGGCATATCGAAAAGAAATGGTGAGTTTCAGATTGTAGATCCAGAAACAGGAACGGCTTTGTTGACATTGGTGGGAGAAGACGAAAACTACATCTTCAAAACTGCTGAGAATT
>JAWKMJ010000062.1:0-5814 GCA_041392305.1 Crocinitomicaceae bacterium | reverse complement strand
TATTTCAGCCCATAAAGGAATGATTCGTCCTATTTTCAACAGAATGGATGATATGAAAATCAGTTTGTGGACCGCAATTTTATATGATTATCATTTTAAATAAGCCAAATAATTTATTCTTTTAATAGTAAAACAACTAAACACAATTATGAAAAAATCAGTCTTATTATTCTTCGTCCTTACTCTATCATTTTTTTTAAACGCTCAAGATCTTAGTGTGATTTTTGATATCAAGGTTGTCAAGGCTCCCAAAGATGTCAAGAAGGCGCTAAAACAAGTGGATGAAAGTGATTTTATTATGAAATTCAGTGGTAATAAATCCTATTCAAAGATCAATCTTTTCGGGATGTTTACTCAGACAATTGTTTTTGATTCAGATTCTGGTGAAGGCTTTATTTTAATGGATATTTCTGCCCAAAAGATTCTCATTAAAGTAAACCGCGAACAATTGAACGAATACAATAAAGGAAAAGACATCAAACCCATTGTTGAAGAAGTAAAGGGTACTAAAAAAGTTCTGGATCACGATTGCAATAAGGCTCTTTTGAAATATTCTGACGGAAAAGAATATACGGTTTACTATTCCAAAGCAATCAAATACAAGCACGAAAACTTCGATTATTTAGATGGTTTTCCCTTGGATTACAGCACAGAACAAAACAATATGGTTCTAACCATGACAGCAAGTGCGGTAGATCAAAAAACCAAAGTAGATGCCAATCTATTTGAAATTCCTTCAGGGTACACCGAGATTAGTTTTGAAAAGTTGATGGAACTCCAGCAGAAGTAGGAATTTATTTCATAGGGCCCATGTAGTTAGTAGTTGATTACCCTGGAAGAAATTTCCTCTGCAATTGCTTACCATGTAGATCAATTACTTTATTTTCTATCTGGTAGATTAAATCTGGACAACCTCTCTGAAAATCTGAGCAATGAATTATCTTTACTTTATCTCCAATGGTCAAACTAATTTTTAAGTCACTTTGACAGGAAGAAAGATCTTCATAATAATTTTCCATTCTCAAAAAATCATTGATCAGAACAAAATCAATTAATTCCTTAAAATCCTCTTTTGAAATCTTCGTAGTAGATGCAGTATAATATTTCAAATCTGCTTTATTCGTTCCAGTTCTTTCTTCTTTAGGTAAAAACCTGACAGCCTCTTGATCTACAATAAATGTATCATAATGAAAGGCTCCCCTTTCGATCTTCAATATCACTTTTGAATAATCAATTACTTTATTCCCACTCTCCGTATTGGACTTGAATTTGGCGATATTTGACTCCCCTTCATTTTGGCAGGCTGTACCCATGAAGAACAATACTAACATGAAAGCTAGTTCAAAATAGTGTTTCATAAATCTAATTTTTATTCTAGTACAACCTTCCTAACAAGGAGTTCATTTTAAAAATAGGATACCAAGATTCCAAATGAAATCCCCAACAAAGTTTCATTCAAATTTAGCTAATTTTGGGTCTTCAAAAATTGAGCAGATAGAATGGAAAATTACTTCAAACCTTTTAGAGAGCAGATCATTGGAATCGACACAAAAATTCAAACTCCTTACAGATCAGACATGCCACTTGTTTATGCCGATTGGACCGCAAGTGGCAGAAACTATAAAAAGATTGAAGAAACATTGGTGCATGAATTAATGCCATTAGTGGCTAATACACATACAGACACCAACACAACTGGCTCAACAATGACCTATGCTTACCACAAAGCTCAAAAAATCATAAAAGAGCATGTAGGAGCAAACTCTAAAGATGTATTAATCTCTTCTAATTCGGGAATGACAGGGGTTGTGAATAAATTTCAACGAATACTGGGATTGAAGATTCACGAGAAATTCAAGGATCAGATTCATTTCTCTGATGAAGAGAGACCTATTGTATTTATTACTCACATGGAGCATCATTCGAACCAAACAACTTGGTTGGAAACCATTGCAGATGTAAAGATTATTCCGCCTACCGAAGATGGACTTGTTTCCCCTGAAAATTTTGAAAAACTAATCCAAAACTATGCCCACAAAAAAACAAAATATGTATCCATCACGGCCTGTTCGAATGTAACTGGAATTGAGACCCCTTATATGGAAATCGCCAAGATCGCTCATCAGTACAACAGTTATATTTTTGTTGATTTTGCTTGTTCCGGACCTTATGTCGACATGAACATGCACGAAAATGATTCGACTGGAGCCTATTTAGATGCCATTTTCTTTTCACCCCATAAGTTTTTAGGAGGTCCTGGAACTACAGGAATTTTGGTTTTCAACGAAAAATTATACTCGAATACAATTCCTGATAATCCCGGAGGAGGAACAGTAGATTGGACCAATCCATGGGGAGGTCACAAGTATATCGACGACATAGAAGCAAGAGAAGATGGGGGAACTCCTTCCTTCCTTCAAACCATTAAATCTGCCATGTGTATTAAGTTGAAAGAGGAGATGGGAACAGCCAATATCCGAAAAAGAGAAGAAGAGATATTAAGTCTTATTTTTCAACGTCTAGAGCCCATTGAATACTTGCATATTTTAGCTGCTGAGCACAAACATCGGTTAGGAGTCATTAGTTTTTATATTGACGGACTCCATTACAATGTAGGAGTGAAAATGCTTAATGACCGCTATGGAATTCAAACAAGAGGAGGATGTTCTTGTGCTGGAACTTACGGCCATTATTTACTAAACGTAGATGAAGTACAGTCCAGCCGAGATTACGACGCAAATAAGTTCTGGAGATTGCTCTCTTAAGCCAGGTTGGATCCGAATGTCCATTCACCCTACACATACGGATCAGGAAATTGAATATATTTTGGATGCTATAGAAGAACTTTCAAGAAACTTTAAGCACCTGGATGGAAGATTATGACATTGATTTGGCTCATCTTTGTTATCAAACACAAGAAAACCTGAGCTGATCAAAAATGGAATCATTTGTAAACCCAGTGTTTTTTAATGAAATAAATAACATGCTTAAAAAAAATCAGCGGAAATATTGTATTCGAGTTGTTTTCAGTTTTCAGGATTATTGTACTTTTGTATGTTGATTCTCTTATACTTCGAATCAGAAGAGAAAAACGAAGAAAAAGAATACCTTACGGAAATTAAAAATGATTTAGATTCTGACATAACTGATTAGAAGAGGCCCTATCTGGAATGCAAAATAATTTTTGAAAGTATTCGAAATTAAAACAAGGCCATTCTTATTGGAGAATATCCAAGCTGATAGCTTGGTGGATTATTTTGGTAGATTTTGATTTTCATTAAAAAATTTCATTCAATTTCACCGCATTCGATATCGTAAAATCGAAAGTTGAATTAGATAATATAAAGAATCAAAAACTCATCTGAGATTCCAGAACTCTGTAGGTTCAGTAAAGATGTCGAGAGATCAACTCAGGAAGTAAAAGACTATTACCAGCATCGCCTTGAACCTTTTATGCTAGAACATTTTGATTTAAAAGATTATGTTTGGAATGATACAGTTACTGTTCAATCTAATCCAGATGATTCAGGACCCTTTCTTTCAGAATTTGAATTCGATGTCGGTTCCGAGAAATATGGCACACAATTACATTTCCATAAGACTTATTTAAAGATGAATTCAGGAAATAAAATCCGCATTGGAATACGTCTGTTAAATTCAGTCACAGGATTTAAACTAGAAAAACAAAAAAAGTCTGCCATCGCTGACAGACTCCGTTTTTATGTTCTGGTTTTCAAAAATGAACTTATCTGTTTTTAACATGACAGGCATTACCAACATCAAAATATCTTCATTTTCCGATGATTCTGCTGGCAAGATATTCTGCTCTCTTTGGCTCGCTCATTTCAATAACAGTATCCGTCTCCAAATTTTGAAGCATTTCTATGATAAATCTGAATTGAAACCAAATTTTCCATATCGTCGCCATCGTATACACAAGTCAATCTTTCACTCGCTTCATTCGAGAAATCTAAATCTTCGGCAAAATAGTCAACTCCGATCCAGCCATTTTTCAATTTCACTTGATTTGACTTGTGTAAAAATCGATACCCTCGATAGATGTCAACAAAGAAACGCGATCAATTGTGAGTTTATTCGGGTTTTCATTTGGAATAACTGCTTCATAATTTGGGTATTTCCCATCGATTAATCGGCAAACTAGCTCCGTATCACCATATCTAAATACAGCATTGGATTCATTGTATTCAATTTGAACTTCTTCCTCATCTTTGATATTTGCTTTCAGGATATTCAATGGTTTTTTCGGCAAAATAAAAGCCGAAGATCCGGAACCTGAAGCATCCGTTCTTTTGTAACGAATTAGCTTGTGAGCGTCAGTGGCAACAAACGTAAGATCCTTGTCAGAAAATTCGCAAAAAACTCCGCTCATGACAGGTCTCAAATCATCATTTCCTGTCGCAAAAAGAGTTTTATTGATTGCCGTTACAACAACTTCCCCAGGAATTTTTATCGAAGTAGCTCCTGAAAGTGTTGGATTTTTAGGAAACTCTTCTGCATTGGCTCCAACCAATTTGTACTTTCCATAGTCTGAAGTCATTTCAACCGCAAAATTGCTCAAGTTTACAGAGAAATTAAGGGGATGATCTGAAAAGCTCTTTAGAATTTCCAATAGTTTTTTAGCATCAATACAAATCTTTCCGTCCTCTTTTGACTCAACCTCCAAGGTAGTATGGATGGTAGTTTCAATATCCGTAGCAGAAACTGTCAACTTTCCGTCTACAATCTCGAAAAGGAAATTATCTAAAATAGGCAGATTGTTACTTGTATTTAAAACTCCACTTATCGACTGTAAACTTCTTAACAGTGATGCGCTTGATACGATAAAATTCATTTAGCTTCTTTTTCTAAAGTTCAATTAACAAATTTAAAGCTTTAGAAGTTGTAAGAATTTTTCAGATTCATCAGTTTTCCACAAATAAATCCTACTTATTAACATTAGCGCAAGGGCTCTCTTGTGAAATACTGCTTTGGTTTGATGATCTTGTCGAAAACAAAATATTGCACCTTAACTAAATCTCCATTATCCAGAAAAGCCCACATGACATCCTGATTCCATTTTAACAAATTCCCTTCTAAATCCACATCTCCTTTTCCCGCTTTGATCTTGTAGCAAATCACACTAACATTTTTACCATCATGACCTTCTACACTGATTTGAACATAGGGATTTGAATTGCGAATTGAATCAATTTGCTCTTCATTCATAGTGTAATTGTACTGGTTGAAATGAATCTTTTGGAATTTCAAAATATAGTCACGCACACGAGTGGTGTCAAAGATCTGAGCATATTCGCCATGATGAGAAATCTTGAACTCTTTGCTCCCATCCGATTCAATTACAAAGTCTCGATCTGGATGTTCAAAATTCTTCAGAGTAATCTTTTTTACATTCTCAGGTTTGTACTTAAAAATCCCGGAACAAGCCCATTGTCTCCAATCCGCGTTAAATCTAGGCTGAAGCGTTCCTCTAAATCCAGGCACATAAACGATCATCGGCTCAGGCGACCTTCCTTTATCTGGCATTTCTAAGAGCATGTAGGTTCCATAATGATCTGGTGTAGGTGTTCCTACAAAGTAGGTTTTCTCTAAAATATTATTCACATAGATCTCGCATTTTGTATGACTTTGGTTGAGGTTATTTAGAACCGTTTCCGACATGCCTTTTGGTACGTTGGCTTTTACTTTAATTCGATATATGGTTTCCAAAATATTATTGATCAGCTCTTCTTGCACACAATCCCCTGCCTCATTTGTCCAGTCGGTAGTTCCTGCTGTTCTAACCACCACCATTTT
>JAWKMJ010000061.1:0-6529 GCA_041392305.1 Crocinitomicaceae bacterium | reverse complement strand
AAAAGTGGCAGTTTTTGTGAATGAGGAATTAGAAAAAGTTGTGGGAATCGCGGAGGAATATGCATTTGATCTGGTTCAACTCCATGGCAATGAAAGCCCTGAATATTGCGAAATATTAAAACAAAAAGGAATTCGAATTATCAAAGCATTTTCTGTGGATGAGCATTTTGATTTTGGTCAAACGGAAAATTATATGAATTCATGCCAATTCTATCTGTTCGATACAAAAACAGACCATTATGGCGGATCTGGAAAATCATTCAATTGGGATATCCTTTCAAAATACGACCAGAAAAAACCCTTTTTCCTAAGTGGAGGAATAGACCTAGAAAACATAGCAGAAGCAATGAGTTTGGATTCGATGAATATAGAAGCTTTGGATTTGAACTCAAAGTTTGAGAAGGAACCGGGGGTTAAGGAGAGGTTGAAAATTCTAAGTGCAAAATGGTCATGAATCATAAATCATTTCATCATAAATCAATAAGTCAATAAGAAAAAAATGAAACCAATAAACGGATTTTACGGAGAATTTGGAGGGGCATTCATTCCTGAAATGCTGTATCCAAATGTGCGGGAACTTGAAAAGGAATACCAATACATTATTGATTCGGAGGATTTTCAAAAGGAGTTTAGAAGTTTGCTTCGAGATTATGTGGGGCGCCCTACTCCACTTTATTTTTCTAAAAATCTATCTGAAAAATATCAGACTAACATCTATTTGAAAAGAGAAGATTTGAATCATACTGGGGCGCATAAAATCAATAATACAATTGGTCAAATACTTTTAGCAAAACGAGTAGGAAAAAAACGAATCATCGCAGAAACCGGAGCTGGCCAACATGGAGTGGCCACTGCAACAGCCTGTGCTTTAGTCGGAATGGAATGTTCTGTATTTATGGGAGCTGTAGATATTGACAGGCAAGCGCCCAATGTGCAAAGAATGAAGTTGCTGGGAGCAAAAGTGATTCCGGCAACAAGTGGGAGTCAGACCCTGAAAGATGCTACAAATGAAGCTATTAGAGAATGGATCAACAATCCTTTAGATACACATTATATTATTGGTTCCGTGGTGGGACCTCATCACTTATCCAGACATGGTGGCGCAGTTTCAATCCATCATATCAGAAGAAATTAAGAACCAACTTTTCGATCAAACGGGAAAAGAGGCTCCTGATCATGTTACATAGCTGTGTCCGGAGGAGGGTCAGAACGCCATTGGTGCATTTTATCATTTTATTGATAATGACATCACCCAGCTTATCGCGGTAGAAGCAGCTGGACATGGAGTACAAACAGGAAAACGGCTGCAACAATTGCACTAGGAAAAAAGGGAATTATTCATGGAAGTCCCAGACATTTTTAATGCAAACAGAAGATGGCCAGATAGTGGAACCTCATTCGATTTCGGCTGGTTTGGATTACCCTGGAATTGGTCCCATTCACGCCTATTTATCAGAAAGCAAAAAGCAAAAATAGTTTTTCACGATTTCGGATCAAGAAGCTATTGAAGCGGGGATTTTTTCTTTCTAGAACTGAAGGCATTATACCCGCCATGAATCCACTCATGTGGCGCCCGGAAGAAAAATTTTTGGAAAGGAAGAGATTGTTGTGGTGAAGATTATCCGGAAGAGGGGATAAAGACATGGTAACCTATGAAAAATACATTTAGAGATGGACAGATTAAAAAAAATGTTTGAAAATACAGAGAGAAAAGTACTCTCGATCTACTTTACAGCGGGATATCCCCAATTAAATGATACCGAAACGATTATTTTGGAGCTAGAAAAAAATGGAGTGGATCTTATCGAAATCGGAATTCCATTTTCAGACCCACTAGCCGACGGTCCCATTATTCAGCAAAGCAGTTATAAGGCAATTGAGAATGGAATGACCCTAAAATTACTTTTCGAACAATTGAAGGACATTCGACAAAAGACACAAATTCCATTGGTACTTATGGGGTATTTAAATTCTGTAATTCAATTTGGTGAAGATGAGTTCTGTCGGAAATGTGTTGAAACAGGAATTGATGGCGTAATTCTTCCAGATCTTCCATTGGAATATTACGAAATGAAATATCAGCGCTTATTCAAAAATCATGGGTTGAATTTGATCATGTTGATTAGCCCTCAAACAAGTATAGAAAGAATACAAAAAATTGATGCAGTTTCCAGTGGATTCCTTTATTTGGTCTCTTCAAATTCAATTACCGGTGGGACCGAAAACTTGGGTAAACAAAGGGAATATTTCAAACGAATCAGCGATATGCAATTAAACAATCCAACCTTAGCAGGATTTGGAATTCACGACAAGGAAAGTTTCGAAATTGCAACAGAGAACACGAACGGAGCCATTATTGGTAGCGCTTTTATTAAATCTTTGGAAGATCAAGAAAATTTAGAAAAAGCAGTGGCAAAATTTCTCTCACCATTTAAAATTGATCAATGTGTTTAATTGACTAATTCTGAATTGATTCTATCAAATCTAAAATTTCCTTTTCTCGAACGGGTTTAGGAATGAATGAAATGGGATTGGTCATTCTGGCTTGAGTCAAAGTATCTTTTTCATTATTAGCTGAAACGAAGGCAAATGGGATTTCTTTTTCAAGAATAACTTTAGCCACATCAATACCGCTATCGCCTCTGGATAACCTAATATCTACAAGGCAAAGATCAGGTTCCAATTCAAGTGCTTCAACGGAAGACTTGTAATCATCCGTAATCCCAATTACTTCATGTCCGTGTTTGACTAGAAACTTACGAAGGTAAGCAGCCACGATGAACTCATCTTCTATGATTAATATTTTCATGGTCACGGTTTTAGTTAAAAAGCCTCGGAAATATCCGAGGCCCTTTTAGTTTACTAGTAAAAGAAGAACGATCTTTCAATCGCCCAACTCGATGTCAAATGAGTCGTAGAGGTGAATTAGAAGATAGCAAGAATATCTAAGTCCCTAATATTCTGTAGTGAACAACAAAAAAATGTAGTAAATCGTCTATTTGCTACTTTCTATAGCTTCTAGATACGGGTATTTCGAATTCTCCAATGTATATTTTGGAAGAGGATTTTGAATCAATATAATTCTTATTGACAATGTAGGATCTGTGAACTTTTCCCGAAATCTTCGTTCAGCCAGTCCTTTCAATTCCTTTAAGGAGAAGTAATTCTTTCTATATAGGTTTTTTCTGGAGTAACAATAATGGAATACATTATCGGCCTGACAATAAAGAATATTCGACATGGGCAATTCTACTATACCTTTAGTAGTATGAAGCGCGATGGTTTCTAAATTGGTTTGTCGTGCATTAATCAATTCTATGGAAGCCGTGATGTCGTTTTCATTAAAAGGTTTGGTTAAATAGGCTCCTGGTTTGGTAACGGCTGCCTTACGAATGGTTTCCACTTCATTGTTTGCCGTAAGGTAAATGAAATCTATTCCCAGCTCTTTCAACTTTTTCCCGATATCAATGCCATTTGAATTATTTGCTAAACGGATGTCGAGCATGCATATATCTGGTTTCAGTTCAATTTTTGTCATGGCAGATGCATAATCATCAGCAATGCCAATCACTTCGTATCCTCTTTTAATTAAAATCCGTCTCAAATGATCGGCAACCAATAATTCATCTTCAATGATCAGAATCCTCATTATTTTTTAATTGTAAGTGTCAGTTTAAATCCTTCTTCACATTCCATGGAAAACTTACCTTTTAGCTGCAAACACATGAGTTCAACTAAAGTTGGAGTTTCCCCTTTCAATCCGGAACCGTTATCCGAATAAATCAATTTCACCTTTTCATTTTCTTCTGCAGTTTGTAATTTAATCATCGGATGCTCTGTATTTTCAAAAGCATGCTTCAAACTATTGGAGATTAATTCTGATAGTAAAAGACCAAGGTAAAGTGATTTATCTATTCCAATACTGATCTCTTCCATATCCAATTCACAGGCTACATTTTGTTCCTTGCAAAAAGTCTCGTAATTCTCCTTTATCCCTAAAAAATAGGTTTTAAGATCAATTTCATCTTTAGATTCTTCCAAATAAATCTGCTTATGCAACATCGATATTGCTTCAATCTTATTGGATAATTCTAACAATATTTTTCGATCATTTCCCGAATATTTATCGGTCTCCTGCATGATCAGGGAGGTAATCAATTGCAAATTATTCTTAATTCGATGATTGGATTCCGCTAATAGAAACTGATTTTCTTTAAGCAATTTCCTCAAATGTGTGTTACTGCTTCTAAAACGAATCGCGAAAACAGCTACCATCAGGATCATCACCACAGCCAAAAGCAAGCTCATGAACAAGAAGAAAAGTCTTTCATTTCGTTCATCGATCTCTTGCTCTTTTTGTTCTATTTCACGTTGATGATACCTTAATTCCCTGTCTTTTTCTTTTGTTTTGTATTTCGCTTCGAGTTCCAACAAATCTCGATCCTGTCTTTTTCTTTGATCACTAATGGAGGACCGGAGATTCTCATTTTCATATTTCAATCCATTCAGACTGTCTCCTTTTGAATAATAAATCTGAGTCAAATAATGATAAATAGGGCCTTTTACTCCTGGCCAATCTTTGTCTTTAATAAATTCCAGATTATCCAGAAACATGTACAAAGCTGAATCTACTTTCCCTTCGTGAAATGCCACCCTAGCTCGGTTAAAGTAGGCGTTGGAAAACAGTCTTTTATCTCCTTTTTCTTTCCAAAAATGACAAGCCTGATCGTAATAATAAATCGCACTATCCATCATCTGATTTTTCTCAAAAATGTTTGCGATCTCATTGAAATTAATGGACATATGATTGTCATACCCGTATTTTTTAGAGAGCGCCATGGAGCGATGAGAATAGTAAACCGCCGAATCCAAAATCCCTTTTTGATTAAACGCCGCCGCAAGTCTGTGAAAAATTTGAGAACACTTTTCCGGGTATTTCCGAAGATCAGCCTGGGAAATATTTACCCTTTTTAATTCCTTCAAACTCAGGTCAATTTTTTCTACGGCCCGATACAGTTCTCCCAAACCTACAGCAAGCGACAATTCTTGCCTCCTATTTAAATCCCCATATCGACCATTTTTAATCTCCAAATAAAGTCTCATGGATTCCGCATAATTGTTTTGCAATTTTAAATTAATCGCATAACTCATAATCACATCCGTATACTTTTCAGTTCCTGGAGGGTTATTTTCCAACCATTTTTGATAGAAAAGAGCTGAAATATCATATTCGGAACGCTCCAAATAGTAGTCAACACTATCTAGTTCGTTTTGAGAATAACTGCCTTTTAATTGCAAAAACAGCAGGGTAATCAATATAGTTTTTAGTACTTTAGTTTGCATGGCTAACTTGCGATTAATCTACTAGATTTTAAGCAAATTTCAATCATTCAAGAAAAAAATTATAAAATTTTGAGTGGTATCCTCTGTTATTCAACCCTTTATAAACAAAGAGATTCGATCTTGTGAATTCCCAAACATGAAAAAGAAATTTATTCCCATCTATTTGATTTTATAAAAATTGGATTCATCTTTGTACTCGATTACAGAAAAAATGGCACAACAGCCCATGACATATCACAACTTTTATTTCTATTTCTTTTGGAAAAAAGAGACAGGGTTGGATATGCATGAATTTTAGATAGATAAATACAATTCAAAATATTTGAAAACCCTGGTCGGAAGATCGGGGTTTTTTTTTGGCAAAATTTTTAAAACAAAGTAAAATGAAAAGGATCAAAGTAGGTATTCAGGGAGTAAAAGGAGCGTTTCACGAAATTGCGGCGCGGAAGTTTTTCGAACAGCCAATTGAAATCGTAGAATGTTATTCTTTCCAAGACGAAATTAATCAGCTCAATTCAGGGAAGATTGATTATGCTTTGATGGCGATAGAAAATACAGTCGCTGGAACTCTGCTTCCAAATTATAAATTGATTCAGAATAATCCGGTTAAAATAGTTGGAGAAGAATATTTACGTGTTAAACAAAATTTAGTGGCTCTTCCCGGACAAAAAGTCTCTGAAATAAGAGAGGTGCATTCTCATTACATGGCTATCGAGCAATGTCGTGAATTTTTGAAAACGCTGGAAGATGTAAAATTGGTTGAAGCATCTGATACTGCTCAAAGTGCTAGAGAAATTGCTACAGCCAGAATTAAAAACAGAGCTGGAATTGCAAGTGATCTGGCAGCTGAAATTTACGGACTCGAAATTCTGGAGGCCGAAATTGAAACCAACAAAAAGAATTTCACCCGATTCTTGGTTTTGACTCAGGAAGAGACGAAAGTAAAACTTGATACCATTACAAAAGCATCACTTTGTTTTTCTGTTGCTCATGAAAAAGGGAGTCTGAGCATGGTTTTAAGTCTGATGTCGAGCTTCGATATGAATCTAACCAAGATTCAGTCTCTACCCATTCTGGGAAAGGAGTTTCAATACCTCTTTTTCGTAGATGTAACATTTGAAGATTACCACAGATTTGAAGAAACAATTTGGAGTTTGGAACCCATTGTAAACGATCTACAAATTTT
>JAWKMJ010000060.1:0-7012 GCA_041392305.1 Crocinitomicaceae bacterium | reverse complement strand
CATACAATTTTCCATTTTGAACAACCATGCCATCTGGGTTTCTTCCCAAGGTCAAAGTGGCTTCTGGATACAAAGTAGATGTGTCCAATTTCACGACGCTTCCATCAAAAGAAGCGACATAGATTTTGTTTTCGTTTGCAACAATATTTCTCGGTCCTCTTCCTGTTCCATTATCTGTCATGGGAATCTTTTTCAGCACCAATCCTGAATGCGCATCTAATACCGTAACAAT
Source organism: Crocinitomicaceae bacterium (assembly GCA_041392305.1). Taxonomy (GTDB): domain Bacteria; phylum Bacteroidota; class Bacteroidia; order Flavobacteriales_D; family Crocinitomicaceae; genus JAGQYP01. The sequence continues at coordinate 6,780 of JAWKMJ010000060.1, read as the reverse complement.
GTGGGAATTATTGAGAACAATGTAAATCTTCCCCCCATAATGAAGAATGTCGTTGGCTACATCTCCTAACATCTCATCATTATTGTTCAGATAAAAACTCTGATGCAAATGATTGTTTAAATCGTCATAATAAGTAAGAGAAGCATTATTCTGTTGAAAAAGCCCTTCACTCATGATGAGTACTCCCTTGTTGATCAAAACTGGAGAATTCCCGTTGTCATCTGGTTTATGACAGCTCGAAAGCAAAACGAGTAAGAGAGTTATTTTAGCGAGTAAATTCATAAACCAATTTTACATTGAAGTTAATCCCGGGCATTGGGAAGGATTTCACTAAAACGTATTGTTCATTCAAAATATTTCTGACGTCTAATTTAATACGAAGTAAGTGTTTTTCCTCTTTAAATTTGAAATTATAATAAAGCGATAAGTCGTTGATCAAATAGGATGGCAATTTATTCATCTCAATATTTTCAGCTAATGAATACCGTGGCCCTCCATAATTGATTCCCCAGCTAATGCCAAAATCAAGAAACTCAAATCCAACTGTAGTGGAAAAATTGTCCTTTGAAGTATAAGGAAGCTGATTTCTATAAGTTTTTGAATTTGGGTCAGTTACGTCTTGAGCTAAAAGTAAAGTATACTTGAAATCCCACAAAATTCGAATGGGTTTTTCCTCTTTGGTCTTGAAACCAACATTGAAATCCATTCCTGTCACATCTACTTTCCCAACATTTTGAATGGACCAAACAAACAAGTTTTGAGTAGGCAATAAAATGATTTTATTTCGGACAAAATTTTTGTAAAAATCAACTCCTAAATTGAAATATTCGAACCAAGTCCAATTTGTAATTTTATAACTCATCCCTAAATTTAACTGATGCGCCGTTTCAGGTTGAATATTTTTAATGATCTGATTGTAATACAACTCATTCATTGTGGGCGGTCTCAAACTATTTTTATAAAAGAACCGAATGTGAAACAAGGAATTCTTGATTGGATAAATGCCCATTGAAAAATATGGATTCAGCTTCAAACTTTCGAAGGTTGTTTTGTCTTGGTTTTGATCCGTGATATAAGTCAAGATTCCATTCAACTGGAATTTAATTCGCCACACGCTGTAGTTGATCCCTATCATCGAACGTAAGTCGCTTCTCCAGGTATGATTCAAAGTCGATTTGTTTGAAGTAAGTGTAGTCAAAGCCTCATCCATACCGATCATCAATTCCAAGCGCTTGGCGGGTTTAATTCCAAAATGAAATCCACCAAACCAATTGCTCTGCCAGTATTCATCATCCAATCCTCCAGTGGAATTCAAATAGTCAGGATCTTGGTAGTGGATATAATCATACCGATAACTTCCAAAAGCCAGTACCGACCACTTTTCTTCATTTAGAAAATACTTGAGCTGTCCACTGAAATTTTGATTTACCAACTGTTGTCTCGATTCGGTTGAATCATACAAAATAATGGCTCCAGGTAGTTGTTTGGAATCAATATAAAAAGAAGTCCGATAACTCAACTTCCCTTTTTTCAACTGATGAATCCCTCCAATATTTCCCAAAAATGTAGCCACTCTTGAGTTTTTCCTTTTCCCATCAACAGTTGATCCTCCATTTTGAAAACTGAATGGGTAATTACTATCTGAATAGAGATATCTCAAATTCACACCTATCCGATTCGCTTTCCTTTTTCCGTATCGAGTATTGATCCCAAGGAAAGGTTCTATTGTATTAAAACTTCCATAGCTTCCGCTTACCCTTAATTTTAAATCTTTATAATCCTCCCTCAATTCAGAAGGTGTTATATTGATACTACTCACATAAGAATTGGCTCTAACAGGCATATCCGAAGCATTCACAGATCCGATTCCAAACTGAATTCCAGACATGTTTTCCGATCTCAAATTTCCCAAATTCACGCTTCCGGTCTGCTGGTTTTGAAGAGGAAGTCCACCGATAAAAACTCCGGTATGATTTGAAGAAAAACCTCTTACTGAAACTGTTTTTAAACCACCCACTCCACCATAGTCTTTCAAAGTAACATTGGAAGAACGGCTTAAAATGGTTCCCAAATCATCATTTGCGGAGTTCTGAATTTCTTTGGAGTCGAATTCCAAATAAACCATATTCGGATAGCAGTTTTTCAAGGCAGAGTCAGACTCAATCACTACAGTTTGCAATTGCACCTGACTAGAATCTTTTTGCCCAAATAACCCAGGCGCGATTCCGATAAAAAATGCTATCCGAATAGAAATTTTCAAAGCTTATTCTTTGATTAATTTTCCTCTTGATTTGAGTTGCCCATTCTCAAATGCGTCCACAATGTAAACTCCACTTTTCAATTGAAGAATCGCAATATCAGAAAGTATTCCTGTTTGATGTAAAACAACTTTTCCACTTAAGTCCATGATTCTAATTTCATCCATTTCATTTCCAACAATTTGAAAGGAAGTGGAAGCCGGATTCGGATAAAGATTCAATTTAGAAATGGATGCTTCTGAAACACTTAAAATTGGATTAAATGTCAAATCATCCATCACAAAATAAGTTGGAGTATTGATTCCAAATTGTCCAACATCACTCGAAGTAAAGGTGAATTCTAATTTTCTACCCGATTGCAATCCACTAAGATCTACAAAGGTCCATTGATCCACAATGTAATCATCCTGAGAATTTGGAAATCTGAAATCAGCTAAGTAAAAACCAGTTGAATCCAGTCTATTCCCCATATCATCAACTGAAAAAATACTCAGTAATAAAAAGTCCTCTCCGTTTGTCCCATCGGGCTGACCATTGGCATCGTTTGGAGAACCAAATTGTTTGGCATAAGCATCCCCATCCCTCATGGAAACAGCTGTATAAGTTGAATTATTGATATAGAAACCGGTGAAATTTACATCTCCGCCAAAATCAATATAGCGTGTTCCACTAAAACCTGGAAAAAAAACAGCATAATCTTCCGATGCATATCCGGAACCACTATAGCAACTGTATTGATTGCCCCAGCCTGCTGTTGTATCATCTCGCATGGAAGAAAGAGCAAATCCATCCCAGCTGGCAAAATTCATGTCGTAAACCAATTCGAAAGTGGCATTGTTAGCTACATATGATGGATTGCCATCGGAACCATTCCAAAAAGTGTCGACTTGAGTCAATAAATTTTCAAAATCTACTGTAACCTGACTAAATAAAGAAGAGCTAAAACTAAGAGCTACAGTAATACCCATTAGTTTTGCCGAAGTGTAAAGTTTTTTCATTGAATGAAACTTTAAAAATGAAACAATACACTTTCGGGTAAAAATTTAGAATCTGAACGAGTCAAAATCCTAGCTTTTATCCTGAAAGCTGTGAATTAACTAAAACCTTGGCCGGTATTCTGACTCGCTCCCTTGTCCTGAAAGCCTTCCCATTCAATTTGCTTGAACAGTGGCATTATCCAGGTTTTTGAGAACTTACAGCTGCAGGAACAGTTTTGGATTTTCACCAAATTCCCTTTTCAATCCCGATTCGGGATAACCAAAATTCTGGTACGAAGATACGACAAAGAACTTATTTATTGAATATATGGCATACTCTTTGTAAATTTAGGGCATCGAACAATCAATACTTAAAAATTAAAACGCATGAAAAAATTAATTGGATTTGCAGTTTTAGCTTTAATAGTTACAATTTGTACTTGGAAAATTCGAAAATCAAGACGATTTGAGAAACAATTACGTTGGGGAGTCTGCATTTACGGAAATGACTAACATGACCGATCAAGCCATTGATGGTAGCCTAGTTTTCTATAAAGGAAAACAAAATTGCGCTACAATTACGGTGGACACAACTTCAAATCCTAAAGTGATTGTGATTGATTTTGGTCCGACGAATTGCCAGTGTGATGACGGCAAAACAAGAAGAGGAGCCATTATCACAACTTTTACTGGACCTTATGGTCAAGCTGGAACCGTTATTACGCACACTCCACAAGATTATTATGTAAATGACTACAAAGTAGAAGGAACCAAAATTGTAACCAACAATGGAAACAACGGAAATGGAGATCCCTATTTTACTGTAGATATTGATGGAACTATTACAACACCTGACGGAGAAGTATTTACTTATGTTTCTGATAGAATTAGAACCTGGGAAGTAGGACATGACACTCCGTTGAATGTTTATGATGATGAATATTCGATTACAGGAACTGCTTCAGGAACGAATCAAAATGGTGGATCCTATACTATTGCTACAGGGACACCGGTATATTATACGTTAGCTTGTAGAAGACCTGTTTCTGGTACTTTAACTATCAATCTTTCTTCTTTAAACGATGATATCTTAGTCGATTATGGAGATGGAACTTGCGGTTATAGTTTTACGGCTATGTATCGAGGCAAAACGTATACTATTTTTTATTAGATAGATGAAAAAGAACATACTAATTCTCTTTTTGGCAACCCTGATCTCGATTTCGGGGTTGAGTCAAAGAGTTTTTAATATTGGGTTTAAGGCAGGAGTAAACATGCATTCTCCTGCCTTTTCTGATTTTAGCAGTATCCAATCTTTAAAAGATAATTACTGGGGATTCAATTTAGGTCTTTCCACCCGTTTTAGAATTAAGTTTGTTTCTATTCAACCAGAGTTTCTTTTTTCATACAGTTCCACCGAAGTACAGGTTCAAGACACAGGAATTGACGATGTAGTAAAAGGAAAATTCTCGGACATCACAATTCCTCTGATGATCAATTTTCATTTTCTCAAAGTAATGCATGCAGGATTTGGCCCCTTGTACACTTTCCAATTCCCCACATTTTCTGGAAGTAACCACTGGACCGAATTGAAAAACAATTTCAATGCAGGTTCATTTGGCGCACAAGTGGGATTAGGTGTGGATTTTTGGAGAATGTACATTGATGTCAACTATCAAATCGGAATTGGTAAGTACAAATCCAACATGGTTATCAACGGAAATACCTATCAATTGGATTCCAGACCGAATGTCCTTTGGGTAACTGTTGGAATCTGGTTCCTCAATCCAAAAGGCAAGAAAAAATAAATTCTGTTTAACCTTTTCTTTATTTTTTTAGCTTATCCTTAAACATTTTAAGGTTTCGATTGTTTATCTCCAAACTCAATGTAGGAGATGATCAAGAATCAGTGGTATTTAGCGGCGTTATTGCCTGAATTAAAGAAACAAAACCCCTTACCTAAAAAAATAATTGGTAAGGAATTGGTCATTTTTAAAACCGAAAGTGGAGCAATCCACGTTCTCGAAGATCGATGTTGTCACAGAAATGTGAACCTTTCCCTGGGATATGTAAAAGGAGAACACCTCAAATGTGCTTACCATGGTTGGGAATTCCAGGGAAATGGAAAATGTGGTTGCATCCCTTCGCTCCCTAGAGAACAAGAAATTCCTAACACAGTAAAAATTGCTACCTACCCAACTGTTCAAAAACACAATTGTATTTGGGTATGGATGGGGGAAGTGGAAAAAATGGATCAATCCAAAATCCCTCCCATGGATGAGTTGGATGAATACCCTTTTGTTTACAATTACCACGACATAAAAGGCGACTTGCAATTGATTGCCGAAAGTTTGATCGATGCCTACCACATCAATCATGTTCACCGCAATAGTATCAAAGGAATGATGGGAAATCTTCACGGGGAAGAAATTGCATTTAATTTAAATGTTGACGAAGCGAGCTTAACTGGAGAATATTACCGCCACAATGAGGGAAGCATTTTTGAAAAATTCTATTTCGGATTTGAAAAAAAGATTCTAACCAAGTTTGGATTTTGGTTTCCCCATTCCTCAAAACTCGATATTCATTTCAAAAAAAGAAGATTAGTCATTTACGAGCATTTTTACCAAATCGATGAAAATACGGTACGAATGTGCCAGATTACGGCCTGGAAAAAAATTTTTAATGGCTTTCCTCTCTTCTTCTTTGCCAAATGGTTCATGTTGAACAAATCCATTCGAATTGTACAAGAAGACATCGCCATTTTAGAAAGCAATAAAAAAATCAAAGACAAAAGACCCAGTCACGATTTACTGATTACGCCGTCAGACGAGGTGAGCCTGGAATTCATCAAATTATGGAAAAAGAATACACAGCCTTATGAGAAAGCAACTGAAAAAGAAGATAGAAAAGAAGCTCAAGTATTATAAAGTTCCGCTAAATACAGTGGACACAGATAAATTAGAGGTAGTATCGACTGCAAAGAAGGTGGCAGTAATCGGTGGTGGAATTGCAGGAATTTCAGCAGCTAGTAATTTGGCTGAAAAAGGTTTTCAAGTAACCTTGTTCGAAAAAGAGCATTTCCTCGGAGGCAAAGTGGGTTCTTGGGAATTTGAAAGCAATGGAGAAAAGCTGAGAGCAGAACATGGATTTCACGCTTTTTTCAGACAATACTATAATCTTCGTGACTATCTGAAAAAAATCGATGCATTCAAATATCTAATCCCAATTGAAGACTACATCATTCTTCTACAAAATGGAGATCAAATGGGGTTCAAGAATTTGGACGAAACTCCAGGTCTGAATGTTTGGGATTTGAGAAGAGAGGGAGTGATGAACTGGAAAACTTTTGTGAGCCCAAAGAGTCTGCCTTTCATCCAACTTTTGAAATTCAGTGAGCAGAAAACATTTAAAAAATACGATCACCTCAGCTTCGAAAAATTTGCTAAAAAGACAGGAATGCCACAAAAAATGAGACTGGTATTCAATACTTTCGCAAGAGCCTTTTTTTCAGAGCCGGATAAAATGAGCATGGGAGAATTGAT
>JAWKMJ010000006.1:0-156987 GCA_041392305.1 Crocinitomicaceae bacterium | reverse complement strand
ATTGCTTGTGAGCAAATCAATACGATCTTCCAACATTGAATTGAACTCGAAAAGAATATTGAATTCGTATCCGTCTTCAGAAGCATTGAATTCCTTTTTGTATTTTTTTACAGCTTCAGCAATGGCCGTAATATCTTCTTCTGGTGTCTTTTTTACTGAAAATACGATCGAACGCATTCCTTCGTAGAATGAGGTACTAAAAGTGCTTTCTGCAATTCTTTCTTGAATATCGGCTACATCTTTAACTCGGATCAATCCTCCGGAAGAATTTGTTCTTAGAATGATATTACCTATCTCATCAACCCGCGTTGTTTTTGAATAAGAACGTATGATCATTTCCTCTACATCACTTTTGATCTCACCAAGTGTCACATCCATATTCTTTTGCTTGATCGCATTTGAAATTTCGTCGAAGAGGATATTGTATTCTTTCAGTTTATCTTCCTTCACATAAACATCGATCTCAATTTCCGGAAAACCTTGCTTTTCGATCTGAGAAATTACCCCAGTGCTTAAAAGGTCATTCTCCACCTGATCTGCTTTGAGTTTCAATTCCTCCAAATCACAATCCTTACACATCACTCCTACCCAAGCTACGATAGAAGACATTCCACCCGCTTTAATTCGGGTAACTGTTGGTTTCTCAGCTCCTGCAGGGTAACTGTTAATTGAATTGACTGCATTTTCAATCTCAGCTGTCAATTCGGTCATATTGGCATCCGGATAGGCCTCAACCGTAATACTGGCAAAATTTTCAGAACTTTTAGATTCAATATGTTCGATATCCTGAATTCCCTTGAGAGCCTGTTCTACTTTAATCGTAATTCCTTCCTCCATTTCTTGAGGAGAAGCTCCGGGATAGGAAACAGAAACGATTACTTTAGCAGGATCCTGCTCCGGGAAGAACGACTTATTCATGGAGTTGTAAGAGAATATCCCCAAAAGCAATACCATAACAATGATGGCATTGGTCCAGATCGGTCGTTCAATAAAAAACTTAACTACCTTACCCATCTTACTACTTTTCTACGCCTACTACTTTAATACTGTCCACTACTGTACGAACAGAATTCAATACAACAAAATCCCCATTATTCAGACCACTCACATAAACTGAATCGCCTTCATATCTTTCTACATTTACATTTTTTGAAACTAAAGAAGAATCAGCAACCACGTAGACACTTCCACGATTCACAGACCTTCTGGGCAGCTTAATGGACTCTTTAATCTCATCTCCGTTCATCGCTACATTAATGTACATACCGTTGTACAATTTTTGACCTTCCATGGGCTCTATTTTGAAATAGACATCAATCGATTGTGTTTGCTGATTGATGACGTCCGTTGATCGCGTCATTACACCCACACCAATCTTTTCCCCGTCAGAATTGGAAATGATCACTTCTTTTTCCTCCTTTAATCTTTCTAAATCAGATAAACTCATTGGTACTTTGACTTCGTAATTTCCTGTTTGAATAATTTTGATAATTCTGGATCCCATATTAACGTTTGTCCCTACATCCATGTAGGATTCTAAAATAGTACCATCGAAGGGTGCAATGATTTTGTATTTATCCGTATTCGCTTCTAGACTTTTAATAGAAAAATATTCAGCTAATACACCTTTGGTCGCCAGAAGAACCTTCTCCTTTTCACTTGCCCATTCTGGTAGATTCGGGATATCCTGATTTAGTTTGATGGACTTCATATATTTTTCCCATTTGTCATATTCCTTAGGAAAATCAAATTTGATGTCAGGTAAGATATTCGCAACCATATTGATGTAACTTCCTTTCCGTGCAGCCAAATTATACCAAACTTCTTTGTTCTCAACGAAAGCTATCATTTGACCTTTTCTGAATTTCACACCCGGCTTGAGTTCGATATTTCCCTTGATCAATTTCCCGGAAACTTCAGCATTAATGTCGATGCTTTTATAAGATGAAATTTGTCCGTAAGAGATCAAATTCACTTGTTGATCCTTGTTCTCAACCTTTAAAACCGGATAATACAGGATGTCACTTTGTTCCTTCTTTTTCTCCGGCGCCTTTTTTTTGTTTGAAGCCACCCAGAACACCAACAACAAGAAGATCACAAAGCTCGAACCTACAATGATAAATTGCCTCTTTTTCATCTCAAATTATAATTTGCGCAAAAGTACGTGAAATGTTTTCGTTTAAACAACAGTTTTACATTAGAGAACCATTAAAACAAAAAAAGGTTTATTTCAGGTTTGAGCGGTCGGAAGATTCGATAAACATCAATTGCAAAGAATTAGGTAGAACTTTCACTTCATTGAACTCCTGAAGCATAATGGGATCGCCGTCTACATGTCCTTTTAAGTTTTGTGATCCGACTATAAATTGCTTCGCCTGAAAACTTTCAAAATATTTATAAGTGGATAAATTTCTTGTGAAAGCTTTGAAAAGAAATTCGGGTAAAATCCACCAACTGGGTTTTTGGATGGAAACCAGTTCTAAAATTCCATCTTGTGCTTTGGATTCAGGAGAAATGGAGAACTCATTGCCGTACTGAGTGGTATTGGCAATCGTCAATACAAAGGTTTTTAATTCTTTTGTTTCTGATCCAAATTTGATTTGAAATGGAATGTTCTCGCATTTATTCAATTCTTCCCAGATGGCTTTGACATAACCAAAAAATCCTCTTTTCTCGATTTCGTCAAACTTATGAGTTACCCGCGCATCAAATCCTAATCCACATGTGGCAAAAAAATGATGTTCGTTGATCATTCCTGTATCCACTTTTTGAATTTGAGCTTGGTTGATCAATTTGATAGACCTTTCGATGTCGCAGGGAATATCAAAATGTCGGGCAAACCCATTTCCGCTCCCAGTCGGAATAATCGCCATGGCAATCTCGGTATCCACCAAAGCTCTTCCCACTTCATTAACTGAACCATCTCCTCCGACAACCGCAATTATGTGAAAAGCGTTGTTCTCTGCTATATTTAAAGCGATATCGTAAGCATGACCACGGTATTCGGTATAAAAGATTTCGTATTGAAATTGCTCGTGATCCAAATGTTTTTGAATCATTGGCGGAATACTATTCTTCTTCCCAACTCCGGATATCGGATTGATGATGAAGGCGATTTGTCTCATTTCAGCCTTAGTTCATTGTTGACCATCGAGTAATTGAAAGACTGAATGATGGCTTTTAATTTGTTGAGTGTTTTTTGATCTGGTTGGATTCCCTCTTTCAAAAGATCTTTTGCCAATAAAGTATCTTCTTTGATACTGAACACATGTTTGACTTCATCGTCCGTTCCAAACATGATCAATTGATCGTTCTCAATAATCTGATACAAATTCTGCGTATACTGAACGGCATAACCTTCATAATTTGGGTCGAAAACGGAATTTCCGAAAGCAAAAAAATCCTGATCGTATCCGAGTAAATCCAAAATCGATGGCATGATGTCAATTTGTTGCACATCTTTCGCATTCTCTCCTATCCAATCCGTTTTGCCTGGTTTGTAAAAAGCAATCGGAACCGCGTACATTCCCAGTCTTCTTCTGTAGTAGTTGTTTTTCGAGTCAGGCGTATGATCGGCAGTGATGACGAACAATGTATTTTCAAACCAAGGTTGCTGAGAAGCTACTTTAAAAAATCGCTCCAAAGCCAAATTGGCAAACTGAATCTGTCGCAAACGCTTGTCCGGATCCTTAAATTTTCCTTCGTGTCGGTCCGGAATCACATAGGGATGATGCGGATACATGGTGAAAACGGTAGCTAAAAATGGACTTTCAAATTGATTGATTTGAGTCAAAGAATATTGTAAAAACCGCTCGTCATCAATGCCCCAAGTTCCATCATAATCACTATCGTCTCCGTATTCGGTTCTGCCATAGTATTCATCAAACTCAGCCACACCACAGAAACCATCGAAATTCATGGAACCATTCGTTGCCCCATGGAAAAAGGCAGAATGATAGCCCTCCCCTTTCAATAGTTTGGGTAAGCTTGTAATCGGGTTGGTTTTGTATATCGAATTGATAAACGGGCGATCCATTAAAGAAGGAATGGAAGCCATAATGGACGGCATGGCCTCGATACTTTGTTTTCCGTTAGCCCAAGCTTGGGTAAACAACAGACTCTGTCCAAATAGCGAATCTAAAAATGGTGTATTTCCATTTCCTTCGTGGAAGTAACCGATAAATTCTTTCGAGTGCGATTCCAAAATCAGAACCACCACATTGGGTTGATCAAATTGCTTATGTTCCCCCACTTTTCGAACAGGTGTATAGATATTTTTAAGCTCCTCCTCCGTAAAATAGTTTTTCAACTCCACGCCTTTTGAATCCCAGGTTTTGATTACTGTAAAGGAAGAATTCAAGACAAAGGAAATGTTTTGTGGCTGCGTGTATTTGGAAGCAGTCAAAATGCCAATAGGTTTCAATCCTACTCCCCGACCAACCAAGATGATTAAAGCGATGTACACCAAAGTATAACCCAATCCTTTTAATACAAATTTGAGAGAGAACTGATCATTGAACTGAAGTCGGTCTGTTTTGCGGTACAACCATTCGGTAAACACCACCAAAAGAATGGCAAAAAGGAATAAATACCAATAATCCCAAATGAAAGTCGGAATTAGATTCCAGAGATCGTCTCCGTTTTCAGTGTAGGAAAACACATCGTAGGTTACTCGCTTTTGAGTGAATTTGAAATATTCCAGATCCAATAAATTCAATCCAATATTAAAAAAGTTGAATCCATGAAAGGTGAGTTTGAAAAACAATTTGTACCATTTCTTATTCCGCCAAGGCAAAGGCAGAAGATACAAGGGCGAGTACATCAAAAAGAGGATGCAAACGGTGATGAGATCAAACCAAAATCCAAGAATGAAATCGAAAAAGGAAAGATCATCGAAAAAGGACCAGTTGAAGAATAAAAATAAGATACGGCAGATATACAATACAAGCATCATAATTCCCATTCTGTAAAGCAAAGCTTTGATGTAGTTTGGAAAAATGATGTGGATGTATTTCATAGGGTAAAATTAGTTTTTAATTCGGAATGTGGAATTTGGAATTCGGAATTATTGGATGATTTATGATTTATTGATTTATGATTTATTGATTTAAGAACATTTTGCACTTTGAATTTTGCATTTTGAACTTTAATGACTTATTGATTTTTTGAGAAAACGTGGATTTTGGAAGATTGTTGTGTTCTTTTAACCGCAAAGGACGCGAAGAAAGCGCAGAGGACGCGGGGGCTAATTGGGAACCGAGCTATAGCGAGCTCATCGACCGAAGGGGAGATAATTCGGAATTGGGAATTGTTGGACAAAGGGGAATCGGAAAATCCACCCCTAAATCCCCTAAAGGGGACTAAACCAAATATTTTAGATTTTGCAATTCACAAAGCTTCCCCTTTATGGGACGGGAGGGGTGATTCGGAATTCTACAGCGCGTCTATTACAAAATCTGTGCGTCTATTAATGGCTCTGTTTTCGTCGGTGTCGTTTTTGACTTTGGGTTTGGTTTCTCCGAATCCTTGTGATTTGAGTCTTTCTCTGTCAATCCCCATGGATACTAAGAAATTCAACACTCCTTTGGCTCTGTCTTCTGAGAGTTTGAGGTTGGTTTTTGGATTTCCTACGTCGTCGGTGTGACCTTGGATGGTGACTTTGATGTTGGGATTGTCTTTCAAGAATCTGGCGAAACCTTTTAGAATGAATTTGGATCGATCCGACAAATCATAAGAGGCTGTTCCGTAAAGAATGTCGTTGATGGTGAAGGCTTTTCCAACTTCCATTTTCTCTACTTCAAGTTCCACTCCTTTTTTAACTTCCGTGGTTTTGATTTCTTCTTTTGCAATGATTTTGGAGTCAAAGGCGTGGTCTTTCTTCTTTACAGTCACCATCACATCAGAATCGTCTTTCAAATTGACGATGGCCGCGTATTTCCCATCGTTTCCATTGACTTTTATCTCTTGCACCTCTTCATTTTTTGAATAGGCAATCTCGATGGTTGCGTCTTCTACGGGTTTGCCGTTGTCGTCTTTCAATTCTCCTTTGATTAAGGCTACTTTTTGTGGACGTGCTTCTGGATACAATTCAAACCTGTAAATATCGTGCTGACCCATTTGATCTGTTGAAGAGAAGTAGGCGTGGTACCCATCAGTAGACACAAACAAACCTACTTCATCTTTCTCCGAATTGATCGGATAACCAATATTTACCGGTGTCGACCAAGTTCCATCATCTTGTAATCTGGAATAAAAAATATCTAATCCACCCACTCCCAATCTACATTCTTCACAATCTGGATCTGTGTCAGAAGCAAAATATAATGTCTGAGAATCCTGATGCAAGAAAGGCGCTTTGTCTCTCCCTTTGGTGTTGAGTTCCGTCATCGGTTTGGCCAATCCCCAAGTACCATCAGGTTGTCTTTCACTGAAATAAATGTCTTCTTTAAAAGTGTATTGACCCAACTTCGTAAAATACAAGGTGTTTCCATCTGCAGAAAGTGTTGGTTGTGCCTCCCAGCTGTTTTTCCCGTTGATTCCTGGTCCTAGATTCTTCAATTCGGTCCATACGTAATCGTTTCCTCCTTGTCCTGTTCGCATGTAGGTTGTGGAGTACAAATCACAATTCAAATACTCTTCCCCTCCAGAAAAATTGTCCATTCCTCCTGTCTTTTTACAAGCACAAATGATCATTTCTTTATTGTCTACTGAAAGTGTTACTCCCCCATAATTGTCAAAGTCTCCAGTATTAAACGGAGCGGTTAATCCATTCCCATTATCGAAAAGGGAATTCCAATCGGGTCTTTGAGAAACTGTAAACTGCTCTGTAATATTCGACCGAACCGCTGCGGCCGTATTTTTATTGACTTTTCTTGTGTAAAAAATCAATTCGTTATCCGGAGACAACATGGGTAAATATTCTGATGCGGGGGTCGAAACGTTCACTACTTTCTTTGGATTGAAAGGCTTTTTGTCCGACAACAACATTTCTCTCGATTGCAAACTTGGTAAGATTTCTTCTACCGTAGATTTCAATTTCTTGTAGTTGGGCGGATATTTGTCTCGATCCTCTTTCGGGAAGCGCTTTTCAAAGTTCAGGAATTTGTCAAACCACACCTGTGCTTCTTTCTTTTTATCCTGAATATAATACACATATCCAACGCTGTAATACGCCATTGGACTATACGAAGGACACATTTCTGTTACCTGAATAAAGAGTTCCGCAGCCTTTCCGTATTTCGCCAAGGCTTTGTTGGTATTTCCCGGTTGATCGTACATTTGATCCGCATGATCCATCACCATTCTTGCCATTTCGTACATCAAAGCTCCGTTGTCTGGTAAGATCTTTTTTGCATCTGCCATCAAGGTGTATCGATCCATTAAATGTTCCGGACCGGCCATCTTTTCAGACTTGATCTTCTCTAGTATTTTCTGAACTTTTTTATCGTTGATCGTACAATCTTCGTCTTCTTCTTGAGCGAATGATATGGTATGGAACACAATCCCTGAAAGGAATAGGATAAAAGCTTTACGGATCATTTATTGGGTTTTAAATGTACACTTTTGTATAAGGTTGATTTTTTGATTTGGTTACAATATTAATCAAAAAAATTGCGCCTAGATCAGCGCAATTTTTAAAACTTCTTCCATTTTGTTCACATAGTGAAATTTCAATCCTTTTAAATATTCTGGCTTGATGTCTTTCACGTCTTTTTCATTTTTCTCACAAAGAATGATTTCCTTGATTCCAGCTCTTTTAGCTGCCAAGATCTTCTCTTTGATTCCACCCACCGGCAATACTTTCCCTCTTAAAGTGATCTCCCCGGTCATGGCGATGTATTTTTTCACTTTTCTATTGGTTAAGATGGATGCTAAAGCCGTTAAAATGGTTATTCCTGCACTCGGACCGTCTTTTGGAGTGGCTCCCTCGGGTACGTGAATGTGGACGTTTTTAGAATCCAAATCTTCTTGCTGCATGCCCAAAACTTGTGGGTGTGATTTTAAATATTCTAGTGCAATGGTCGCGGATTCTTTCATGACGTCTCCGAGGTTCCCGGTCAGACTCAATCGTCCTTTTCCATTGGTCAAACTCGTTTCAATAAACAGAATATCTCCTCCATTTTGCGTCCAGGCCAAGCCCGTTACGATTCCCGGTACGTCGTTGCCGGCATACATTTCTCTTTCCGAAGATGGACCCAAAATCTTGTTCAAATCTTCTCTACTGATCTCCACTTTGTATTTTTCCTCCATGGCGATCTGCTTGGCTCGGTATCGAACTACTTTGGCAATCAGTTTATCTAAACCACGCACCCCAGATTCAAAGGTATAATCGTTGATGATGGCTTCGAAAACCTTGGTTCCCATTTTCACCTGATCCTTTTTCAATCCGTGTTCTTTCAATTGTTTTGGGAACAAATGTCTTTTGGCGATTTCGATCTTTTCTTCCAAAGTATAGCCTGTCACTTCGATGATCTCCATACGGTCTCTCAAAGCCGGCTGAATGGTTCCAAGACTATTGGCTGTGGCAATAAACATCACCTTAGATAAATCGTAATCGACTTCTACATAATTGTCGTAGAAGGTATCGTTTTGTTCTGGATCCAAGACTTCCAACAAAGCAGAAGATGGATCTCCCTGATGATCGCGACCGATTTTATCCACCTCATCCAAAATGAAAACCGGATTGGAAGAACCTGCTTTTTTAATGTTCTGAATCACTCTTCCCGGCATGGCACCGATATAAGTTTTTCTGTGTCCGCGAATTTCTGACTCGTCTCGAACACCTCCCAAAGACATTCTCACGTATTTTCTCCCAACGGCTTCTGCAATGGATTTTCCTAAGGAGGTTTTCCCTACACCTGGAGGTCCGTACAGACACAAAATTGGAGATTTCATGTCGCCTTTCAGCTTTAAAACAGCCAAATATTCTAAGATTCTTTCTTTTACTTTTTCTAATCCGTAATGGTCTCTGTCCAAGATTTTCTTCGCTCTTTTTAGGTCGAATTTGTCTTTGGTATACTCGTCCCAAGGCAATTCTACGAACAAGTCGAGGTAATTTAATTGAACCGAATATTCTCCGGAATGCGGACTAATTCTTTGCAGTTTGTCCAATTCCTTTCTGAAGTGTTTTTCGGCATGTTTGCTCCACTTCTTTTTGGCGGCTTTTTTCTGCAATTCTTCGATTTCCTGCTCCAGTGGGTTCTCCCCTAACTCATCTTGAATGGTTCTAATTTGCTGGTGCAAGAAGAATTCTCTTTGTTGCTGATCCAGGTCTTTTTTCACTTTGTCCTGAATCTCGTTTTTCATCTCCAACATCTGCAATTCTTGGTACAAATGCTCCATCACTCTTTCGGCTCTGGTAATCAGACTTACTTCTTCCAAAAGCGATTGTTTCAACTCCGGAGTGGCGTTCATGTTCGAGCAAATGAAGTTCACCAAAAATGCTGGCGACTCAATATTTCGAATGGCCATAGAGGCTTCTGTTGGAATATTTGGCGATTCGGTGATGATCTTTAAAGACAACTCTTTCAAAGACTCAAACAAGGCTTTTTGTTTGTCTGATTTCTTCATGGGTTTCACTTCTTCCATTAAAGAAACTTTGGCTCTGAAATAAGGTTTGTCCTGCGAAATTTCGTTGATCTCGAATCTTTGTTTTCCTTGAATGATAGCTGTTGTCGAACCATCAGGCATTTTTAAAACTTTCAGTAAGATACCGAGTGTTCCAATCTTGTGAATGTCTTCTTTTCCGGGATCTTCCGCTTCTTGGTTGGATTGTGCAACTACTCCTACAATTTTAGATGAATCGTAAGCTTCCTGGATTAATTTGATGGATTTGTCTCTGGAAACCGTAATCGGAATCACTACTCCCGGAAACAAAACATTATTTCTGATTGGTAAAATGGGTAATTCTTCCGGAATCTTGGTGAGATCGATGACATCGTCCTCATCACTTGTAATGAGTGGAATAAATTCCGTGTCTTCGTTGACCATATCCTGAAATGAAAAACCTTTATCGTCGTATATATCGTTCATGTTTGTACGTCAATTTGTCAGTTTGTACCTGCGCTTTGTTTGTGTTCTAAATTGTGAAACGATTGAAAAGCAGAAACATTGCAGTTTTTCCTTCGTTTCTCATTCAATTAATCCAACTTATGTGCCAAGTGAGAAAGTCGGTTATTTTGTCCGATTGTCAAATATATGACGCAGAATAGCGATGTCAGTTGGGGTCAATTCCTGATTTCTTCTTTCGTAGACTCTTTCCGCTACTTCCATGGCTTTGTCGAAATCAAAAACAGCCTCTGCACCCCAGGCAAAAGACTCGATGAATTTCGGGGGAAAACCTCCGTCAAAAACGTTGGCGCTTACTCCGACCGTGGTAGCGGTATTGAACATGGTATTGATCCCACATTTGGAATGATCTCCCATGGCGAGTCCCATGAAAGTAACATCCGTTTGCTCGAGTTTGCCCGTTTCGTAAGAGTAGGTTTTGACCGCCCCGTAATTGTTTTTCAGGTTGGATGTATTGGTATCAGCGCCTAGATTGCACCATTCTCCGATCAAACTATTTCCTAAAAAGCCGTCGTGCCCTTTATTGGAAAAAGACTGAAAGATGCAATTGTTCACTTCTCCCCCCACCTTGGAATAATCTCCGATGGTAGTTGGTCCGTATATTTTCGTTCCTAATTTTAAGGCTGCATGTTTTCCCAAAGCCAAGCCTCCACGTACCACAGAACCTTCCATAATTTCCGAATCTTCATCCAAATAAATGGGTCCGGAAAGTGAATTTAAGATGGAACATTCTACTTTGGCTCCTTGCTCTAGAAATACGCGATCGCCCAAAATCTGATTGGTGCTCGAGATCTTCTGAGACAAGCGTCCGTGTGTGAGGAAATTATAATCTTCATTTAAAGCATGATCATTTTGCTGGTACAAATCCCAACGTTCTTTGATCATGATCGGCATGGACTGACTCTCTTTCTGCAAACCATCTTTTCTGGAATGGTAAGCGATCAATAAGCCGTCTTTCATTAATTGTTCCCCTTCGATCAGCTCCAGAATTTCCTGAATCAGAACTTTATCTGGCAATACTTGAGCATTGATCCAAATAAAACTACTGGCAGTGCATTTGGGGTATTTGGTTTGAAGGTAATCTTCTGTCTCAAAATAGAGCTGAGCTTCGATGCCTTCTTTGAACAATCTTTTTTGGTATTTCTCTGAGATTTTCAGGATTCCCATGCGCAATTCCCCCACTGGCTTGGTTAAAGTTAGCGGGCAAAACTTAGCATGATTTCCGTTATCTGAGAGAACAATATTCATCTTTCCTATTTTTCAGCAATATAAAACAGATCGAAGCATTTTTCATTGGCTTCTGCTACAAAATAGTCTTCCATTTTAATATCCGATACCAAGGAGTTATTATTCTTCAATAATTTTCTACGATTCATTCTGTTGAGCATATCGTAAGGCATTTGCAGACACCATCTTGGTAAATTGTACTGCAAATTGAAGATATCAAAACGCGTAATTTTCTTTACCGAAGCCTTATTCTTCTCGTAGTAGTCCATGATTTTTTCGTTTCCAAAAACCCCATTGGCTGTTACGGATTTGAAGGATTTCCCTAATAAAGTTTTCAATTCTTCTACCGTGTATTCTCTGATATGCCAAGGATTTCTTGTGATGGAAGTTTTGAT
The DNA here is from genome assembly GCA_041392305.1 of Crocinitomicaceae bacterium. Classification (GTDB taxonomy): domain Bacteria; phylum Bacteroidota; class Bacteroidia; order Flavobacteriales_D; family Crocinitomicaceae; genus JAGQYP01. The sequence continues at coordinate 145,297 of JAWKMJ010000006.1, read as the reverse complement.
ATTCGGTGTGGTCACAATCATCTTCCCTCCTGGCTTCAAGACACGGTGTATTTCTTGGACAAAAAGCTCATCGTTTTTAATGTGTTCGATCACCTGGAAAGTTACTACGAAGTCGAAAGTATTGTCTGCAAAACCTGTTAAAGGCGGCACACTCATTTGCTTGAACTCGAAATTAGGTACATCCTTTACGTGAGAAAGATCCACTTCAAATTTATCGATGGAAGTAAACTTTTCGCATTTTGGAGCGATGGTATCGATTCCGTAACCCATTCCGGTTCCGATCTCTAAAACCTGACCAGAAACCAATTTGGCCGCCTCCACATAGGCCAGAATACTTCTTTGGTAAACGTAATTATCGGATAAATCTTTGTGCGAAACTCTCTCGGCTGTATGCATAGTAAAAAATTAAAGGGCAAATATAAGAATACGTACCTAAAATGAGTATTTTCATCTTATGGAACTTAAGAAATCAAACGTATTCATGGTCTTGGGGGTTGTTTGTGGACTCCTTTTCACAGCTTCTTGTTCGTCGGAAGAGGCTAAAAAAGAAGAAAAAACTTCAGAGCAAAAACCAGAAATTAAGTTGAACAATTTGCTCGCGGGTACTTTTGAAATCCGCACGGAATACAAAGAAGTAAAAGACCTGGGAGCGAATACGATTTCGAGTCCGATCGGGAATATTTTAAGGCAAGAAGCTTTGGTTTACGACGAGCAAGACACCGTAAAAATTTATGCGACCCATTACGACACCTTACCTGCAACCAAAATCCACGACCTCTTTTTCGGAGAAATTTACCGCCAGTTTGGAGAAGAAAAAATGGTGGCTTTTGACAGCCTCCACGATCAATTTGCCCGAGTAAAATTTGGGGATACTTTGGTTTGGGAGTACCGTATGGGAATGAATTGGACTGTTTTATTGGAGTCGAAGAAGGTGGTGGAGAAGGTTTTGGAAGTTGGGGTTTTGGAGGTTGTTGAGGATTCTGAGGGGGTGAATTAGGGGGATGACACACAAGATAAGTATTCAAAAGGAGTCACACAATTGCAGTTGTCGTAGACAGCATTTACACTAATTCAATTCCTGTTTTATTAGCTTTGATTACCAAATAGTTAATAAAAGCACTGCATGATGTTAACATGTAAGTGGCATCTTCTAAATCTAAGTTTGGCTCTTCCATGAGCGCGTGTCTTATCCCATCTCCATCACTGGTATATCCGTATATTTTTATAAATCCCTGTTCCAGTGCTCCATGAAGTCCCAATTTATCTTTTATAAGCTTCAATGCTTTTCCAAGTTCCGCTTTCTTGTCGCCAGAAATAATTTGGACTAATGACTCAATTGCTGAGATTGATTCTTTAATGGAATTTCGATAATCAGGTGTTTTCTTATCTGATAATTTTTCTAAAGAGGAATGTAAATGGATATAAACTCCTTTGAGACCATTTACATTTGAGGAGTCTAAAGCTTTTTGAATTTCAGCTATTTGATTTTCATCCGAAATTGGGGTAAGCTCAAGTCCAATAAATCTATAACCCGATAGTTCTCTTTTTAAAATGAAATTAAAAGCCTCGGTCATTTCATTTGAATTTGCTGGATCAGGATTTTTCACAATAAACTCAATAAAGTCGTATACATAGAACCATTCCCAAGAGAAGAATTGTTTTCTCAACCAAATAACTGTATCTATTGTCGAATACGGAATTGTGTCCATTGGAGACTTAAAATATGAGAACCAAAGCGTCTCAATAAAATTTTTATATTTTGATCCACCAACACTACGCGATTCTTGGTCCATTTTGTTACCATAGAATATTAAAAAAACGTTCCATAATCCGCTTCTTAATTCATCATCCATAGATTCAAGCTGAAAGGTATCTTTAACTTCTCTTAATCCTATTCTTTCTGAAAATTTCATATTATCATATTTTAGCAAAAATTTGTATAAAACATATTCGCTTTACCACCATAGGTATAAACCAAATATGTGTTTTATTCTAAATAAAATTTCAATCTAAACCTTTCAGAAAAAGACAAGCTAGCTTCTGGTTTGGGTTGATTTTGATAAAGATAGTGAAAAATTGGTGTGCTGGTGGATTGCGAGTTATCTTCAATTCAAATCATCCATCGCCAAAGTTCAAGAAATGTAATAATAATTGAAATCAATGAGATTAGAATTGCTATTATAACTAACGATTTCTTTTCTTTCCTATTCATTGCATATAGGCTGGTTGATAATCCAAATAGCCCAATTATTCCAACATAATATCGCTCTATATGCTTTAGCCCAAACAATGCCTGAGTTTTTCCTCCAGCTGTATTGTATTCGATGGACATGTTATAGTTTATTATAACTGTAGCCGTTATGCAGATTAGTCCTAATAATATTGCTAATAAACTTAATTTCATTTTTCTATAATAGGGTATAACAGTTTTATGTTACACATACTTTTAGCTACTCGAACATATCACTTTTGCGGTATGAAGTGTAAATTGAGTAATGTATACTGTCTTTCATTTCGAGATCAATAGAAATCAATTATTTCAGCCTCAAAACCGGAAAATTGCTCGAGTTTCGATTTGAGTTCTAAAAGAAGATTTCTGGCTTCTTCGAAAGTTACGTTTCCTTCAAAAGCGATTTGAAGACCCGCAAACTCGTCTGCAATACCATATGAAAACTTATCTAGCTTTATGGTAAACCCTCTTGGATCGTTGACGTGACTCCATTTCACCGAGTCTGGAGTTAATACACCAAGCCAGTCTGCTTCTGACTTAAGATTAAAATCATCAAAATACTCACCTTCTCCAATTTGAACTCGCTTGATAAGAAATTCAAATTCGTGAGCCTTCAAGCTCGAAGTGTCTTTTTGTGGTCGTACAGAATAAGTTTTCGGATTATCTTTTCTGTACCTCCTGTTTTTCGCTTTTTTCCAATTTCGTTTTATTTGTTTCAAGTATTTAAACATAATTCTAAATCACAGTGAAAACTTCAGTTTATTACATAGGTTTTATATTGCACACAACGGTTTGACTATGAGCAGGCGAGGTTTAAAATCACTTTCCTGTCAGCCAAGACCAAATTTTATTTAATGTCATGTCTTTTGATTTATCATGTTGTCCCGCTTGATTATAGCCCTTGTTGTGTGTAGTGTTTTTTTCATTTTCATCTGATAGTGCTACGATTCCATGAGCCTTTGTCATTCCATCATTTCCGTCATAAATTGCGTTCCATCCACGAACTCCACGGTCAATAAATTCTTGAGTGCTTATTGGAATTCCGTTTAATGATTCAATCTCAATTTCTTCAAACCAAACCCTTAAGTCAAGAGTTTTCGGTTTCTCGCTGAAATGTTCAGAGAAAATATCAATTGTATTTATATCATTTTGACAATCAAATAATGAAATGTCGAAGCTTGAATCATTTTCCCATTTTTCAAATTCCTTTTCCGAGTTTTCTACATTTATAAATTCCCATCCATACATTGATTGTCCGTTGTAACTCAGTAATATTTCAGTTAATTCTTCTGGTTTAAAGGGTTGAGTTTTTGCAGATTCATCATTCCATTCTCCAAGTTTAAGTTTACCTGCTATTCTACAAACATTAATGAAATTGAAAATCACTCTTGAGTCTTCAGGTATGGTACCATCTTCATTCATAGCAACGGTTTCAAAGATTACTGAAACCTTGTTCAATTTTCGATCAATTGAAAATTCGGTTAATCTTGACTCATTTAGAGCATGATTCAAGTAATCTCGTATGTCTGCTGGAATTCTCATTTTACATTACGCACAACAATTGCATAAAACACATTCTCTCTGCCACAAAGGAATAAACCAGATATGTGTTTTATTCTAAATATAAATTCAACCTAAATATTTTCAGAAAAAGACAAGCTAGCTTCTGGTTTGGGTTGATTTTGATAAAGATAGTGAAAATTTGGTGTGCTGGTGTGTTAGTATCCTGGTGTGCTAGTAATCTTAATTATTCAATTGATAAATCTTTTCGATCTCATCTCTATCAAGTTTTTGTATCGCTTCTATTAATGTATTAAATGAATATTTATCAGTGAAATGCATTATTTTGTTATGGTTTAATGTTTCTGACAAATATGCATATTCAATTGAACACTTCTCAATTAAATAATCTTCGATAAAATCAAACAGTTCTGTATCATCAATCTCCATTGTGATATCGCCATTTGGTTTTTTAATAATTTCTATATGTGGCTGTTTGTAGTTCATTTTTGAATGCCTTGACTAAAATGGAGAAACGGTTTGGTCCTGCAAGTTCTTTATTTTTGCATTTACTGTAACAAGTTATTTTCTCTATTCTTTTTTATTGAAATAATAGGGAGTAGCAGGATACTCAAAAGGATCTCCTTCTTCTCCAAGTTGGTCATAAATTCGTTTCGGAATATATTTTGATAATGTCGTGTAGTAAAGTTTGTGAATCATTGAGTAACCACCACCTTTAACACTTCCAATAAATCTGTGTACGTCTTCAATAGTTTCGTAATGATCTGAATTGTGGAAGAACCGGTTAAACTCTTCCATAGTCTTGTACATCAGCATAAGGTCCACCAAACTGACTTCAACTTTTTCATTTGGGTCAATTGAGTCTAAACCAAATTCTATTATTTCATTTATTTGTTTTGACTTCATCTTTTTAATGCACTACAACAATTGCATAAAAATACATTCTTTTTGCCACAAAGGAATAAACCAAATATGCGTTTTATTCTAAATAAAATTTCAACCTAAAAACTTTCAGAAAAAGACAAGCTAGCTTCTGGTTTGGGTTGATTTTGATAAAGATAAGGTAAGATGATAGGAATAAAAAATTATTGTTTGGATAGTTATTGACGTTTATTCAACAAACAATTACTCAGAGTACTGGTTTATCAATTCCAAAAATGCTCAAAAAGTCTTGGACACAATTTTTTCATACTTTCAGGATTTTCTTCTTCCCATGTAAACTCAAATTGAGGATAACTTCCTTCACTTGTTTTGAAATTGTCATAATCTATATAATCATACAAATCTTTACCTGTTTTTTTATTGAACGCATCTAGAGCAACGTACCAAAAACCTTCAAAATCAAACATACCATCTTCTCCATTGTCTTTTTCATCAATTAAAGAGTCAGGATTTTCTTTTGCTTTATAATAAGCGCTTTTTCCTCTTGAAATTACCCAATTTCTAAAATATTCAAAACCATCATCAGAACATCCTCCATTCATTATATATCCGGCACACCACATTTCAGAATTGTAAGTGTCATACAAAAGTTTATCTGTCCTTAATCGAAAACCAACCATTTGCTTTGGTGTTAGTTTAGAAATTTCCCTTATCAGATATTGTTCCTGCTGAAATTGATTTTTAGAGTTCCTAACCGAAGAGTCTACGATTTCCCAAAATATATCTTCATCTAGCATTTCTGCAGTTATTTCTAGATCCAGTGTATCAAGTTTCACATCCTCTTTTTTCTCAGAAATATCTTTTTTACCAAATAGATTTTTTAAGAATCCCATATCAGTATTATTTGTGTTTGTACAAGACAATATTAAAGTTAAAACGATAGTCGTCAAAGTTGTTTTAAAATATATATTTTTCATTTGATTTTAATTAAGCTAATTGTTTTCTCTGAATTGTTTTTACAACTGAAAATTAGGATTAGAATAAGAGGTAGTGCAATTTTCATTTTTCAATTTTTAATGGTCGGTTTAAATATAACTTATACTAATAATTTGAAGGAATAGACTCAATCTCTTTTTTACAATTATCAATTTGATTCTTGAGATACTTTGATTCTGGATAAATTATAAGTCCTCTTTTGTAAAGTTCAAGTGCTTTTTGATATTGTTTGTCTGAATAATATTTATCTGCAGCAGCAATAGTCTTGGCAAATATTCCTTCCAAACAGAAAAGATCTTGGTCAAGTTTTGCTGTTTCGATATTCTCTTTTTTTACTTTGATTTTTATGGAGTTAGAATAGATATACTTTCCCGAAACTTTTACTGCGAACCTCAAGGATACGACTTCTTCACCTCTTGGAGGTGTTGGAAATTTAAATGGTAAGAAATGATTATTCGGTAAAAGCGTTTGGAAGTAACTGTTCCCACAATCGACACCACACGTATTCGCTCTTTGGAATAATATCCAATTGGAATCTACCATAATTTCGGTCCGAATATTATCCAAATAGTCCTGCCCAACATTTGTAATAATTTGAGTGTCTTTTGTCAGGTTCATTATTTCACCCTTTATCCAATCCTCTTTCCTTTCTATTTCCACAAAAATGGTGTCCTTTTCATGTAGTACATCAATTATGGCCGTTGGTTTTTCAATTGATACTTCAATGAATCTCCATTTAGTATCGTCGGATTGATAGAGGGTTAAAATGGATAATATGATGAGGAATTTTGTCAATATTTCAATGAAGTTCGTTTTAGTATTTTAACTTCTCCTCCAGTACCATCGAATAAATCTGAATTTGAATCTTCAGCCAAATAACTTATTCCGTTTTCAAATATAATAGACCAATACTCAGATTTATCCAAACCATAATTTAAAGCATCTGTGATTGTTTTGCAGGAAAATTCTTTAGAAATGTACTCCGCTATTTTTAAATATTTATTTTCATCATCAATAGCTATTGTACTTCCAAATCTTAAGACAAAAGGGAATTCACTTTTACTTTGCTCACAATAAGCATACAAATCTGTTTTATAAGAAATCTCTCCAACATTCCCCATTTCAAAGGAATAAGGATTAATAAAATCTACTATTTTCTGCTCCAAAACTTTTAAATCAATTATTTTGCTTATTCCAATCCACATCCTTAATCTTTTCTTATTTTATCTGCTATAACTTTTGGAAATCCTTTCTTTATCTGTCTCTATTTTCAAAATGACATGTGAAGAAGTTACTGTATCAATTTCTAAACAACTTCTGATTCCTCCTATTCTTTCATACTCGCATTGTGAGTTCTCAAATTCTTTGATTGTTCTAATTTTCCTTTTCTTAAAATCGTACAACAATATATTCTCTCGATTCTTATCGTTCTTGTCAAAATATAACAAAATTTGTTCCTCTTCATTATGGTCAATCAAAATTCCATTCTTTAATTCCTTCCCTGATTTCTTTTCTATTAATTGAAAATAATAAGGGTTTCCAGCTCCAAAACTTTGAACATAAATAAAAGATTTTCCAAAATCACCCATTATAAATCCCAAGTTATGATCTGGTAGTTTGTAATTTAACTCATTTAATAGTTTAATTTCTATATTTCTTTTTTTTAGAGTCAAACTCTTAAAAAATTCCTTTTCCAAAGTGTCTTTTTTCACTCGATAAGACAAGTAATACCCATCTGACAACAGAGTGTCACAACAGTAAGGCTCAATTTCAATCTGATTAATGTCCACCCCCCCCTTCTTGTTCATAAGAATCAGCTGGTTGTTTTTCACTTTTTTCTTCTTGGGATTCAAGCTCTTTCGATACAGGTTGTTGATCTGATTCTTTTTCAGCTACTTGTTCATTGCAACCTATTAGAAGAATGGATAGGAAAAGTAATAAGGTTAGTTTCATGGTTTAAAGTTCTTGTTTCGGGGGATGTTAAGCTCAAATATTTTGTTTTGATTCTATACTCGGGTTTTCATATTAAGAAGCAAGAATCACAATTATTTACTTTCACAATATATTAGTGGCCTTTAATTTCTTTTATTTCATCCGCTAATACAGGAATATTATTCTGAATTATCCCCCAAATCATTTCAGGTTCAACAGAATCATATGCATGTGAAATAATGTTTCGAAGTCCTATGATATTCTTCGCTGATGTGATTTTAATAGTAGGATCAATCTCTATTATTTTTCGAATTGCCTCTCCAATTATTTCTAATTCTCTTTCAACCGCTCTTTGCAATAGAATGTCTGACTGAAAAGAATTGAAATTATTATTGGTTTTAGATTTGACTGTTTCAATTTCTTGGATGACACTCTCTATGTCTAACAGAAACTTCAGTATTTTAGGCTGCATACAAGTCTACTTTTGAACGATCAATTTCTTCAATTAATACTGGGTTTTTTAGGGATTTCCGAGAAACCAAATCAATTTTTTTACCCAATAAATTTTCCAATTGTTCTAAAAACGAAAAGTAATTGTCTGCGTATTCAAGTACATCAATATCTTCTGAGAATTGAACTAAAAAGTCGATGTCGCTATTTTCGTGCATTGAATTCTTTGCAGCTGATCCAAACAAAGCAATAGAATTTACTCTATGCACTTTGCAAAGAGCAATTATCTCATTTAATCTATCTTCTACCAGCTTTATCATTTCAATTCAAAGATAATTCTTTTTTCATTACGCTCTTTTGAGTTCTGATATACTGGCTGGAACTAATTAAATCCATATTTATTCCAAGACGTACTCCCTGCCCATTCATGCAATTCCTACAGCTGCCTGCCGTTACAAAGAACTTGGCCTTCGCTCTTTTTTATCTCAAGAAGAGTCCATTTTTGTCCAATTTCATTCTTCTTTATGAAAAGTTCGAGGTTTTTTATTTTCTATAATACCTGATTTGTTCAAGTCTTTCCTGAGCTTCTTCCTCTGAAAATTCATCTTTTTTAAGTTGCTCAACCAATTTATAGTCTCCAAAGCGAATTTGTTTGATATTGGGTTCCAAGGAAAGCAAACTGTACTCTGCACACCTGTTGCATTGGATAATTTTAAATGTGTCATCTTGCACTCCTTCTTCCTTTTCTAAAACAAAGGTTTCCAATTTCACTCCACATTTGGGACAATCCTGTGATAAAGTCTCCAAAATAACTTCCTCCTCTTCTTTATTTTTTCCTTTTAGAAAGGATGCTATTTTGAGCAATGACATGATTCCTTTGCCATACATCCAGTTATTCAAGTTGCTGCTGATATTAACTGAAACAATATTGGCTAATTCATAAAATGTTTCCGCAATAAATTCTCTCTCCTCTGTATCGTAATTAAATGAATTCAAACTTCCCAACCAGGATTTCAAAACACCTTTTAGTTTTCTCGAAGAAGCATCATTCTCCACTTCTTGAATTAATTCTTCTGTGCAGTTATTGAACAGCTTTTCAAGTTGATCACTCATTTCTTGGGCAGATGGATTTAGACCCCGAGCCTCCCAACCATCACGAGAGAATTTCTCTCTTTTTTTGAAGTTATTGAGTTGAAGAAGTATTTTTTCTTTGTTGGTCATATTGAATAGGTAAATCAGATTTATATCTGAATTAGATTAGCAAAAATAATGTTTGATTCGGAATTTCAATATTGAATTTTTAGCTTATTCCTTAGTACAATATTTCATTCCTTTATTACAGTGTTTGCAGATTCCTACCGCGCTTGTTTTAGGGTGATTGAAGCAGTTCATAAGTAAAGTTAGTTATACAAAAATTGTGACCAATATACTCATTCCTGATTTCACATATATAATTTAGAAGTACAAAGATTGACTTTATGATTTTATGACTTTTGCGATATCCGATATCCTCTTTTTGTTACACGGAGATGCCTTTAGATTAGCAATATATTCTTTTTAGTAGTTTTAAGTAAGAACCAAAGGAAGACAGGTGAACTAAACGGAGTTCTAGTCATGAACTATTTTGTGTATTAGACCTGTCCTCTTTTCTGAAGGCTTCGCCATTTAGAATGTTAAGCATTAAGGCTTATTAAAGGTATTAGCTATTCCTTCATATTGGTTCAACAGTCAATTAAAGTAAAGATATGAAAAGATTTTATGTAGGTATCGACATCTCCAAGGATTGGTTAGATGTTGCAGTCTTGGAGACTGATTCGAAAAAGATTATTTCTGAGAAAAGAATCGATAATAATCAAAAAGCACATTTTTAAATTAATTAATCAATTACTGAAAAGGGGAATGCCGACTCTTACTGGTTTTGTTTCGAACATTATGTAATTATGGACTTGAACTTATGCTTTGTTTGACTGAAAATCTCTTTTATATTCGGTAGTTCCAGCCCAGGAGATTATCCTCTCTCAGGGTATAAAAAGAGGTAGATCGAATAGATGCCATTCGTATTGCTGAATTTGCAGCTATTCAAAATGCACGTCTTAAGCCTTCTAAGTTACCAGTTAAGGAACTACTTGTGATTAAGCAATTACTTTCCGTTCGAAGATTTGATTAAAACCAGATCTAGGGGTTATAAGAACAGTTTAAAGACTCACACAATAGCATCCAAAGTATCTGAAGATGAAACAGCAATACTAATCTGTCAAAAGCAAATTGAACAACTAAACCAAGAAATTAATCAAGTTGAAAGGCAAATAAAAGATAAAATTAAATCAAACTAAGAGATCCATAGAAACTTTGAATTAATCACCTTTAGTTAAAGGAATCGGCCTACTTGTAGCTGCTCAAATTATAGTATACACCAACAATTTTACCTCATTTGATAATCATAGAAAATTCAGTTGTTATTCAGGAATCGCTCCTTTTGAAAACTCTTCAGGACAAAAAGTGTCCAATAAAAAGACTAGTAAATTTAGAAATCAAATTATGAAAACATTACTAATGAATGCAGCCAATTCAGCTGTGATCTATGATCCGCAAATGAAAAAATATTATTCACGAAAAATAAATGAAGGAAAGGCTACTTATTCTGTTCTTAATGCTGTAGCTTGTAAATTAATCGCAAGAATGTTTGCTGTGGTAAAAAGACAAAATCCGTACGTAATTATTCATAATTAAATTTGGATTAGTCTTAGAATACACGGAGAGGGTTGGATTCTTGATGTTGTGATTTAAGGACACTATGACTTTAATAGACCAGGACCTTGTGAATAATGAAAATTAATCTTCTCACTTTTTGAACATCATTCTTTGGTTAAGTTTTCAAAATCCAGTTTTATCAGCTCCCACTCTTTTTGACGAAAGCATTTTGGTGTAAAATCATCTTCAGCTTTTGAAAAGTCATTAAGTTTGGTCTTTATTTCTTGTCTTGAATCGCCATAAGGATATCTCATTTCATAAAAATCCATCATTTCATCTAAAGAATATTTCTCCAATAATTCATGTAAATCCCAAAAGTCCTTTTTTCTACCACCGTTTGCAAGCACTTCTAGTTTCATGGCAATAATCTCCTCTTTACTAGCAAATCTGACTCCCTGTTCAACTTGGATTGGAAAAACAAATGGATCAGTATAAAACACATCTAATTTCACTAATTCACTTCGATCATCTCCAATAAAATAGGATTTCCCCATCCCTACAAGTTCAATCGACAAGCAATCGACATAGGTAAAAATCTCGTGAAGTTTTTTTTCTAGAATTTCGAAATCAATACTCCCATATGGGGCATCTGTAAACAAATCTATATCCACAGATTCTCGATGTCCAAGTTGGAGACTTAAAGAAGTACCCCCTACAATTCTAAAACTATCAAATTCCTTGGTTGACATGATTTTAACGAGGGAATCCCAAAGAAGTTTGGAAACCGTTTTGAGGTGAAGCTCCATAAACCTAGATTAGATTGAAATCCTTCAAGTTTTTCTCAAATGTGGGTAAATAACTCTCTTTGATCGCTTTTGCTTCTTTGATCAAAGTATTTTTACCGTAAAAAGAAATGATCTCTTCTATTTCAGTTTTATTTCCTCTTTCCAAGATTCTTTTGATGATGGCTCTCTTGTTTTTGATCCAATCTATCTTTTGAAAATCTGTATCCCAAAATAAGGCTTTACGAATATTCGAGATGTTAGGTCTGCTCTTTTCTTCCTGTTCCGCTGCCATTTTCACATCGTAACTGGCTTGTAGAATCATGAAATAATCTTCCTCTACTCCGAAAACTTTTGAAAGCTTTATAGATAGACCTGGATTGATGCTTCTTTTTTTATTGATAATTGCACTTAAAGTTTGCTTATGCTCCCCAATCTTTGAAGCCAATTCTGAGCCAGTAAGATTTTGATTTTCTAACACCCACTTCAATAATGCTCCAGGATGAATACCCTTTATTTTGTTCAATTTCGGTAACATAATCTCAATTTAGATTATAAAGATACATAATAGAAGAATTATAAACAATTTTGTTTACTTTTTATCAACATTTTTGTTTACTAATTTATTCTTTCCTATCTTATTCAAAGCCTTCCTATAAGTCTCAATGCCGTGACCTGCTTTTAAGATTTCTACGGATTTTAGGTTGGTCCCCAAATGCATTTTCGCCCGTTTTAAACTTTTTTCGTAGGGAATCAAAATATCGTCTGTTCCTAAGAATAGATGTACATTAGTTTGTACTTGATCCAATTGTTTCCCCATATAATAAGGCTTTTCTGTTCGATCTTTGTAATTCTTCAAAACATATTGGAGGTAATCGATCAATAATTTTTTGGACTCGGGTTGCAAATCGTGATCGGGTTCACTGAAGATGACATTGGATAAAAACTTTCGAATGTTTTTCTCAGTGGGTTTGAACATCGGCAACAGATTGGAATACATATTTTTCCAACCAAAAGAAACCAATCTGAAACACCCTGGATTAAACAAGAAGGCTTGCTCAATTCTGTCTGGAATAGTGATACAAATTTTCATGCACACCAATCCACCAAAGGATGCACCTGCGACAGAAGCTTTTTCGATCTTTAGTTCGTTCATGACCTCTTCTCCCCATTTGCCGTAGTCCAAGGTTTTAATAGACGGAGAATTCCCATCGCTTAAGTTGGGTTGCCCATTGGTTTCTATCAAGTAGACCTTGAATTTCTTTGCAACTTCTTGCAATCCTCCATCCAGATCCCAAATCAATGTGGTAGTTCGGAAACCAGGAAAAATGAGTAAGGGAGGTAAGTCAGACTCCCAGTTCAACCCATAGATTTGCGTTTTTCCAAGGCTTGTGTTGATTTGCATTTCTTTATAGGAATAGTCATTAAGGGCTTCCAACTTTTGTTTCCAATTAACAAACCACTTTCGGGCTTCTTCTTCATTTTTGAAATGGGATTTCTTTTTGATCATGGACAGTATTTTTGAATAAGTTCTTTCTTGAAATTTTCGACATCAAAAGGTTGTTCCATTAGAAGTGTCTCGAACATCACCCCATCTAATGCAGCCACCAATACACGAGCTTCTAATTGAGGATTTGGTTTGCCCATTTTCCTGAAAATAAGCTCAAATTTTGAGACACTTTGTTGGTATTTAGAGATCGTAGCTTGGTTTAAGAGGTCAAACTTTTTACCGTGCAAACCCATTTGAGCCAATAGTCTGACCTTTTCCTTTTCCTCAAGAATAAGTGTGAAAAAATTGCTTACAGAATTTTTAAAATTGGTTTCCGGAGAAGCCGATTCATCGTTCACAATAATACTGTCCAAAGTACTAAAGGAAGATTTCATAACTGCGAAAACCAGATCTTCTTTGGACTTGAAATAATTGTAAAGTAATCCATCAGAAATCTTTGCTTCCTTGGCAATAGCTCGAATCGAAGCACCTGCAAACCCATGAATGGAGAATACTTTTAGCGCTGCTTTCAGAATTAGTTGTTCCGTAGCTTTTCGATTTTCTTCTAGTTGTACCGCTGTTCGTGGACTCATATTTTTAAAATGAACAATTGTTCAATATTAAATTAATTTTTGGACTTGTACAAGAAAAAGGTGGATTGGAGGTCAAGAAGTATAAAGGTTCAAAGACAGGTCTTATGATTCTCTATAGGTTGTTATACAAAGATGCACGAAGGAGTATGTTAAATCGCTCAAATATTTTTGTTACGCAAAGTTGCGCTAAGTATCGCGAAGTTGCGCAAAGGAATAGTTCAAATCCTACCCTCAGTCATTGTTAATTATTCATTATTTCCCTATCGGTCAATGAGCTCGCTATCGCTCGGTTCTTAATTATTAATTAAAAGCTCCCAATGTCTTTCAGAAATTTGTTCAAATGCTTCTCCTATTTCTTTTTCGCCTTTTAGGAGGAGGGTGTCGGGAGTTAGAATTAGGATTTGTTTGAAACGAGAATATTCTGGATCGGTAGCTATTTCATAGTGCAAGGGAAATTGGTCAAAAGGTCCTATTTTAAAGCTCACCGTTCGAGTCAATGTATCCAATTCGAAAGGTTTGATGTGTTCGAATCCGGGAAAGTTTTTGAGAACTAATTCTCTTTTCCCGTCAGGGCAAGCTTCTTCAGTAAACGTAACTTTTAAAATGATCTCTTTTTCCGTTTCGTTGACAATTTGAGCATCGTGAATGGGGTCGCAGCTAGTGAGGACTCTGGAGAACAAGCAGATCAAAAATAATAGAAAGAACTCCCTCAATTTTATTTGATGCTTTTTAAAGTTTCTAAAAATTCTTCTTCAATCACACCAAACAGATTTGAAGTAATATCCATGATGATTTGAACCCCTTTGTTCTCATTAATTAAATGCACAATATAAACAGTGTGTGCTAGTTCATTTTCATCCGTATAACTTCCCTTGTATCCAATTGCATTTACAAAATGAAGTAAGGGTTGCTCATCCATTGAAGTAAGTACTTTCTCTATTTGAATGGGAACTTGCATGCGTTTAAAAAGAGAGAATTCAACAACTCCAAGGGTATCTGGGGCATGTTCAATAATAACCGCAATATTGGAAATTACCTCTCTTCCATCCGAATCAAGCAGCCCTTCTCTTTTAAAAACATACAAAGACAATCCTTCCATACTTTTTTGATCCGCTAGACTCCATTTATCATTTGGAAGATCAAACTTAATCTTTGCCTCTTTTATCTTTTGAGTTTGAGAAATCCCCTCCGTAAAGTTGAATAGGATCAAAAATAGTATCAGGCTTTTTATTAATCTCATTAGAATAAAGATTTCATTTTAATTAGAAAATGGTTAAAATCAACAGGAATTTAAAAAGTTTTTTTGCTCCTTAAACTAATCCAATTTTAGGACTTTGCTTCTGATCGCCCCATCAAAAAATTCCGATGTGGATTCCTGAACGTAATAATTATTGTGTACTTCAACAATTGCAACTTTTATAACAAAATCTTCAGGAAAGGTTGTGTTTTCAGGATTTTTTAATACCCGACCAAAAGAAAGTATATAGGTACATTCATCGATCCATTTTACCTTCAATTCAATTTTCATTTGAGAACGAACATCGGTTTCAATTTGTTTATTCCCTTTTCGTTCAATATAACTAGTTCCCGATACTTCGCTTTCGATTTTAAACTTTCCATTTCTAAAAATTGTACAATCTCCACTTTGACTGTAGGCCTGAACCATAATACCTAATGTAAATGCAATTATCCACCTCATGAATCTCTATTTAAATTTGTTGGGTTGTTACACAAAGATGCACAAAGAATCACTAAGATACACGAAGGGGCTCGTAAAATCGCTCAAATGTTTTTGTTACGCAAAGTTGCGCGAAGTATCGCGAAGTTGCGCAAAGGGTATTTTGAGTTTTTGCTGAATTCTTAAAAAGCTCTTATCGCTCTTAAATGTGTAAGATTTCCCTTATTCCCATTTGTTCCCCAGGGAGCTGTTGCATCTAAAAAGTAACATTGTACTAGAAAATTATCTGTTTCTGTACTCGACCAATAGAAATCACCATTAGAAAAGGCTGCTCCACCATTGGCGATTGCGACATTGTTAATCAGTGTTAGATTTTGGTTAATCAAAATCAATTCGTCTCTAGATGGCAAGTACCAATCTGCATAGGTATATCCACCCTCAGTAACTTGTAGTTCATTACAAACTCGAGCTGCATAAGTATTTCCATCATCTCCAATGGCTACTTGAGAAGCAATGATAATCGCCGTATTCATTTTTCCTGCTCCAGGACCGTTTCCATGGGCTCTAGTATCTCCAAAAGTACCTGCATACCATCTAATTCCTGCAGATTGATCAACCTTTGCTACAACTAGTCCATGTTGACCTGTTTCATCAACATAAAATACAATTCCGCCCTGAGCAAAATCTCCAATGGCATAAGTTGTAGGTGTATTTGTTGCACTTACAACATTATTGGTAATATCAATACCAGTTCCTGCTGTAAGTTGATCTTGTTTATTATTCCAGTTGGTTGTATCCGCACCCGTAATTCCGAAAGCTACCGAAGTCCCATACACTGGATCTGTTTCTGTATAACTATCTAATTTATTATTCCAACTAGTAGTATCTGCTCCAGTAATCCCGCTAGCAATTGAAGAGTTGAAATCCGGATCAGTTTCGATCACACCACCTGCAAGTGAATCTGCAGTTTTTGCATGAAGAGCATAAGGTACACTTAGAAGCTGAGAAGTTCCTGAGATGGTATAATTTGTTCCTCCATTTGGATCCGTTTCCGTTTTAATAAAATAAGGTCCGTTCCCCCAATCGATCAATGAAAAATCACCACTAACTATAGTTCCATTTCCAACTTCAATTGTAACTAGTCCATTTGAATTGGTAGAAGGAGTTTGCGTCTCAACATAAACTGCAGAACCTGACACAGATCCTTGAAGAATACTAACCTGCATACCCAATGAACTTGAGGATAACAAATTCCCCGATGCATCGCGCACAACAGCTTGATACGTCATTTTTTCCGGGCTTTGCGAATAGGCTAATGCAATAAAAAGAAAGGAAGCAAATAGAGTCAATAGTTTTTTCATGTTGAGCATTTTTTCCAAATTAAATGAAACACCTCGAATTTTGAAAGAAATAAAATAAAAAATAATTCTTCATCAGATCTTTAATCTTCTAAAGTATCCAATTTATAATTGATTGTTGATAATTGAAAATTATAAATCCTCTCCCGTTCTTTCTTCTATTGCGAACCAAAACCTATCATCGGAATATCGTCGAACGAATATTGTGTAGCGTTAGAAACGCTTTAAGGTTCGTCACGCGTTACAAACGCGTGCCAGGTAATTGTTAATTTTTCATTCTTAATTCTTAATTACCCTCCAGTTCTTTCTCATAATGCGATCCAAAACCTATCATCGCAATATCGTCAAGCTCCACTTCCTCGGTTTCCAACCATTCTCCGTCTTCACTGATCAAGAATAGGTCTAAGGATTGTTCAGTTAATTTTTCGATTTTCCCAACCAAAAATCCGTCTTCGATTTCTTCTTCTTCAAAAATGGAAACCAATCCTTTGCCTTGTAAAACACTCAAACAATCATGGAAGGTGTTCATTTCTTCCCAAGGGAAAAGCGATTTGAACTCAGCAGAATTGTCTTCTTTGATCTCTGCGAAATCGTCTTCATCCCAGTCTCTGTATGTTTCAATGTCTTCGGTTCTTAGGATTAGAAAACCATCATATTTTCCGTGCATGTCGTCGAAAGATAACATGATAGTGATGTCGTCGTTTTGTTTGAGGCAGATTCCTGAATAAAGTTCGTCTCTGTTTGGTTCTAGATCGATGTCTACGGGTGTTTCGTTAGCTATTGCTTGTTTCATTTTTGGATTTTTGGACAGTTGGACTTATAGTTGCTCTAAGTGGCAATGTAAATCTTTGATCAATTCTTTTGTCGTTTTTCTTTTGTGTTTATTTGGCGTTAGAAACGCCTGTAAGTTTGGCGCGCGTTGCAAACGCGCACCAGTTTTATTTTCGACCTGGATATACTTTTAAAGCTTCTTCCAAAACTTTTACCGCTTTCTGTAAAGATTCCTTGTTCAATACATAAGCGATTCTTGCTTCGTCGGTTCCTTTACCTTTTACTCCGTAAAATCCGCTTGCTGGAGCCATCATGACGGTCTGACCTTCATATTCAAAGTCTTCCAACAACCACTGACAAAATTTTTCTGTTGAATCCACTGGGAATCTTACCACACAATAAAAAGCTCCTTTTGGGTTTGGACATAAAACGCCAGGGATTTTGTTCAATCCTTCCACCAATATATCTCTTCTTCCTAAATACTCTTCTTTTACTTTGTCGAAGTAAGATTGTGGTGTATTCAAAGCCGCCTCCGATGCAACTTGTGCTAGGGTTGGCGGACTCAATCTAGCCTGTGCAAATTTTAAGGCTGTGGCAATCACTTCCTTATTTTTTGAGACCAAGGCTCCCACTCTAGCGCCACACATGGAATATCTTTTGGAAACGGAATCAATCATGATCACGTTTTCTTCAATTCCTTTCAAATTCAAGGCTGAAAAGGCCTCTTCTCCGTCGTAACAAAACTCTCTGTATACCTCATCCGAGAACAAATACAAATTGTGTTTGGCTACGATATCTCTCAATTGCTCCAATTCTTCTTTCGAATACAAATATCCTGTTGGGTTACCTGGATTGGAGATCAAAATTCCTTTTGTTTTTGAGGTAATCAGCTTTTCAAACTCAGCAATTGGAGGTAAAGCAAATCCGTCTTCAATAGAAGCGGATACCGGAACTACTTTTACTCCTGTAGAAACCGCAAATCCATTGTAATTCGCATAAAATGGATCTGGAATAATGATTTCATCTCCAGGATTGAAACAAGTGTTCATTGCGAAAATCAAAGCTTCTGATCCTCCAGTGGTTACCAAAATATCTTCTGCAGCTACATCAATGTCCATCTTGTGGTAGTAATTGGCCATTCCCTTTCTCAAAGACTCAAATCCAGCTGAGTGAGAATATTCAATTACTTGATCCGAATAATTCTTGATCGCGTCCAAGGCTACTTGTGGTGTTTCAATATCAGGCTGACCAATATTCAAGTGGTAAACCGTTTTTCCTGCCTTTTTAGCTTTTTCAGCGAAAGGAACCAATTTACGAATCGGTGAAGAGGGCATCATGGCTCCTTTTTCGGAGATCTTTAATGCTTTTGTGTCTGCAACTGCTGTCATGGATTGAATTTTTTAAAGCGTGGGCAAAAATACGGATTTTGATATTATGATTTTACGATTTTATGATTTTATGATCTAGGTTTTTTGGATTTCTAGATATCTGGATTCTGGACTACTGGACTTTACATTTGACTTTCAGTTTTCGACCAAACTTCTGGGCACAAAAAAAGGACCTAATTTGGGTTAGCTCCTTTTTCTGTAAAAACCATGAAAATTTATAAAACCAGAGAGCAATTTCTCGCTCAACTGGGACAAAGATACGTAATCTATTTCGACCTAGAAAAATATTTTTTGTGAAAAAATGTTAGGAATGCATTCCAATATTGCGATCCTACCGAAATTATTTCCCCATTTTGATGGTTACTCTTCGGTTAAATTTATGGACTTGCTCTTCGGTACAATTCCCATCTGGACAAAGCTTTTCGGGTTTTTCTTCTCCGTAAAATTTAGACTGAATTCGGCTCGAATCTACTCCTTTTGCAATCAGGTAGTTGTAGACTCTCTGACTCCTTCTCTCACTCAACCATTGGTTGTAATCGTTGTCTCCATTTATGTCTGTATGCCCTTCTATGATAATTGACCCAGATCCTGATTTTAACTGATTTGCAAGTGCATTGAGCTTACTTTTTTCCTTGTCTGTCATGTAGGAAGAATTGACATCAAAATAGATAATATCAGCTTCTTCTCCGGTAAAGTTTGATGCATTGACCTCATTATTGTGATCCTGATACGTATTTTCATTCTTATTCTGATTGTTCTTCTTAAAATCGAAATCCACGTTTTCAGCATAATTTGCCAAATCAATTGTAGAAGTATCGTTCTGAATCAGTTTATATAAGAAAAATCCTGTTTTTGGATCACGAACCAGTTTGGCAACCAGCTGTCCCATATGATTGTATAGATTAAGTGTCAATGGGTCTTCATCGTAATTGGTTCGGAATAAGTAAATATCTTCTACCGGTAATTCCGCAAATACGAAATCTCCTGAGCCGTTTATTTTACTACTGTCTATCAAGTATTTATTCTTATCATAAACTGCTATATAAATACTATCTGTTAGTATTTGCTTACCTTTTTTATCGATCAATTCTCCCAAATAATACTTATTCGTGAATGAGAAATCATCATCTTTTGAGGAAATCAGTTCAAGATCAGAACTTTCATTTTCCAATTTTCGATAAGTAAACACTCCGTTTTCATCAATCTTGAGTTTCGCAATGATTTCTCCTTTTTCATTGAACACAAAAAGACTGTAATCGTCGTCCGGATTTTGAAGTTTTATTCTACTATTTGCCAGGTAATCAATTTCTCTGAATTCGAAATTCCCGAAGCGATCTGTTTCTGTCGTTTGAATCAATTTGCCATTTTCGTCTACTAAAGAAACTTGTAGTTTTTGATCCGGTACGGCATTATCCGAAGTTACAATTTTCCCAATATACTTCGAATTTAGCTCGAAATCATCAGCATTGTCTATCAGACTAATCAAGGACTCATCAGACCCCAATTGCTTGTATTCAAATTTTCCTTTTTTATTGATGATCATTCGCGACAAAACCTCCCCATTTTCATCGTAAAAGGTCACATAAAGATCTTCATCTCCTTCATTAATTATGTTAATTGCATATTTTTCACCCGAAGGTAATTCTCTTAATTTGAACTTCCCTTCTGGATCTGAAACTGTTTCAAAGATCATATCTACATCGTCCGAAGTCAACTGTACTTTGATTCCAGAAACATCCGAATTCAAATTACGATAAGAAAACTTTCCTACTAACTCACTCTGAATTGTTACAATTTTTTCAATATCAAAATAGAAAATATCATCACTTCCATCAATTTTAGATGTCATCAGTCCTTTGGTATAGTCTCCAAAAATGTACATACTAAAATCATCTTCTTCTGTATTGAGCTGCTTGCCCAAATTTACAGGATCCTTCCAACCCTCTTCCTTAGGATAAGTCCAGTAAATATCGAGTTTACCAGTCCCCCCACTTCGATCTGATGAAAAGAATAGATCGCCATGATAATAAAATGGAAACATCTCGGAGCCTGTTGTATTCACCTTTGATCCTAAGTTTTCAATCACTGAAAATTGACCTAAACTATCCATGGAACTCCTGTAAATATCGCTCCCTCCTATTCCCTCAGGAACATCCGAAGCAAAATAGAGCATCTTGTTTTTTGAATCGAAACTTGGATGACTAAAAGAATACCCATTTTGGTTGAATCCCAGTTTTTGCAATTTTCCCCAACTGTTGTTTTGCCTAACACACATGTAGAGCTGAGGTTTAAAATGAAATTTTCCTTCCTTTCCTTTCAATTTTGCTTTTTCAACTCTGGAAAAGAATACAGTATCTTGTGTTTCGCTAAAACAAATTGGACCAGTATGCGAGTTGGAAGTGAATTTTTCAGCATAAAGTCTAGGCTTTTTTAATTCTGAAGTAATTACTGAATCGCCTTCCAAAACAAAACTATAGATATTGTAGTGTTTTCCTTTTTTCCAGTTATTTTCCCCAACTATCACCTGATCGATGAGTCGATTGGTACAAAAAACTACCTGCTCACCAGCTAGTACAGCACCAAAATCTGAATATTTGGAATTGATTTTCTCCCACTTTTGCTTTTTGATGTTGAACTCAACCTTTTCCACTTCAAAGGTTTGACCAAACGCATTGTGAACCATTAAACTAATCAGAAATACAAATAACCTTTGGATCATAGAAATCTTGGAGATGTTGTCTTTTTAGTATGTAAATTAAAATCGAATCCCAAAAATACTTCATGTGATCCTTTTCTGAAAGCGATGCTGGTATAAGTGTAGTCAAATGAATAGCCCACTCGCAACCAATCTAATGGATTTAACTCCAACAAAAAGGCTACACTACTATTGAACCGATAGGTTACTCCAAGCCATAATATCTTGTACATCAATACACTAAAATTAACATCAAATGAAAATGGAGTGTTTATCACATACCTCAACATCGCGGAAGGTTTCAGTACAAAATTTGGATGTACCTCAATCGCAGCTCCCCCGTGTAAATAGAAATGCTGGGTAAGTTGATGAACTACTTGATCTGCACTGACATTAAAATTGAGTCGACCTGCATAAATATTATTGGCTCCGGCTCCAACATAAAATTTCTTTGTGTACCAATACATACCGAAATCAAATGTTGGTACCGTTGATGAAACAATGCCTCCCGAGTTGGTAGGATCGTTGATTTGATTAAAATTTAGCTGACCTTTATCCAACTGACTAAAAAACACTCCTCCTCGAGCTGCCAGACTCAGTTTTCCTAATTTCAGCTTGATGTGGTAAGCAACGGTAAGTTGGCCTGCAAAATTAGAGTTTGGACCTATTCCTTCATGATAGAAATTTCCTCCTAAAGCCAATCCTGTTTTACCAACATTACTGTGAATAGCGAATGATTGGGTGTTGGGAGCGCCATCGACTCCTACCCATTGCCATCTTCCTAAGGCAACCATGGACAGAGCATCTCTTGATCCCGCGTAAGCCGGATTAATTGCCATCGGGTTGAACATGTAATTCGTGTATAGTGGATCTTGTTGTGCCCTCGCCATTTCAGGGACCCAACCAGCAATCAGAAATATGTAAAGAAAAATTCGTTTCATCCTATTTTGAAATATTCACCCACCCTGCTTTTGTTTCTCCATTAACTTCAATAACATAATAGTAAACTCCCGAAGGCATTGGTTTTCCAGATGCATTGGTTCCATCCCAAACCGTATTTACATTGTCATAATTTTCAAAATGTACCAATTTATCCCCATATCGTGTAAGTATCTGAACTGTATTTGGAATCGAACCGTCCAAGCCGTTAATCACCCAAGTATCATTAATCCCGTCTCCATTAGGACTAAAAGCGGTATTGATTTCTCCTCCACATTGAAATTCATTCCCTTGATAAATAATGCGCTGAATGGAAAAAGTACAGCCATTTGTAGTCGTCATATCGCATTGTACCACCATCGAATCAACATCCTGAGGTTGTATGGTCATCGAACTAGATGTAGATTCTAAATTCCCATCAACAGTCCACGAATATGTTCCTCCACTCGCACCAGACATCGTCGCGTTAAAATCTTCATCCAAACAAAAAATAGAATCGCAGTTCATTAAATAATTTTGGGCAGTCAATACATCTACTACAATTGTATCTTGAAACGAACAAATACCTGAAACCTCTATAATATAGGACGTAGTAACCGGAGGAAATACAGAAGGATTCGGGTCATTCACATTGCTGATATAAGAATTAGGTGTCCAAACAACTGAACCTGAAGGAGAAGCATTGGTTTGCAAGACAATAGTATTTCCTGAGCAAATCATAGTATCGGGAAAATGATCAAAAGTTACCCCAGCAGGAAGCATTACATTTACCGTATCATAACCTATACAACCTGTGGTCGGATTGGATGCACTCACTACAAAACTTTGTGTGCCTTGAACTAATAAAACCGGACTTTGCAAATTCGAATTATTGAGTCCAAAAGGTGGATTCCACTGCCAATCTAAACCAGTTCCACCTCCACTCAACACTGAAGTGACTAACTGAATCGAACTATTTGGACATACCGTTGTATCTGGAATTGTTTGTATTTCGGGGGCTTCATGAACAGTAATAAATGTGATAACAGTATCGGAACAACTATTTGAAGAAACAATATAGGTCGCAATTGTATCGTCCACAGAAGCAATCATTTGAAAAGTACTTCCTGTGGCAACCGGGGTAGACGTATTATTGACATCATCGAACCATAAGTACTGGAATCCGCCTGATCCGGTAAATGAAATCGTATCGCCTTCACATGCGAGATTATTTCCTGTAACTACTCCATTTGGCGCCTGATTAAAAACGACATGGACACTATCAATTGCAGGACATTCAACAGGAATAATTGTTTGCGCTTTTAAGAATAAATTGTTATTGGAATAATCAGAAGACCCAAAATAATAATAGGTCGTATCATTCAAGGGATCTCCAAAAAAACCTGAACCGTTGGTCGACCAAACTATGTTGTCGTTGGCCCCATTTGGCTGCGTAACAATCACTTTCAGCCAAGACTGATTATCACAAACAAAAATCGTATTATTTCCAGCACTTTGAACATCCAAAATAGGTTGAGGAATCAAAAACATTTCCACCGAGTCGTAAGGGCAAATTCCTCCTCCATCAAAAACAGCTACAACTAATTCATTTGGTTGAGGATTAGGTATAGTGATAGTTGTAGATTGGGATCCTAAACTCGTCCAAGTAGCCCCATTATTAGTTGATGAAATCCAATCTAAAATTGCTGGATTAAATGACGAAAACGCATAATCCACAGCTAGTGTTGTGTTGGGTAATGCGCAAATAGTATCCCCTACCAAAGAAGTAGGCCCAAAAACACAAGTAGAAAAAATCGTAAAAGTCAAGGTATCATTATTGGGGTTCAAATCTAAAGGGGCATCTATCGCTACTTGAAATGTATTTGGTCCGCAAGTCGTTAAGTCTGCTGGAACTGAAAAAGTCCATGAAATCCCACCTAAACCTATGGTGGGAGTGACATTCTCTGTATGCCAGTTTCCAGACCCCATTTCAGTCCAAGAAATATCAGCCAGTCCGCCAGTGACAGTGATTCCACCGAAATTTTCAATTTGTACTGTTAAATTCATTGTACCCGGATTGCAAATACTATCCGGATAAGCCTCAGATACAGAAAGATCCAACTGTGACCAAGAATTTGTGTTCCACAATATTAAGAGTAATACTGGAACTACATTAAGCGACTTTTTTAGTATCCATTTCATACCTTTTCAAACGAAAATTAAGCTCAAAAGGTTGATAGGGAAGTTTGATTAATTCTATATTTGCCCAATAATACAAAGAAAAAAACAATCAATGAATGAAACACTGGATTAAAGCTTTTCGATTAAGAACTTTACCGCTTTCACTTTCAGGTATCATTTGTTCCTACTTTTATTTCACTTATTCCACTGGAGACAAGGCTTTTTTGGTTTTCTCTCTGGCACTTACAACAACAATTTTGCTGCAAATTTTGTCCAATCTCGCAAATGATTACGGTGATGGTGTCAAGGGAACGGACAATGCTTCTCGAATAGGCCCTGAAAGAGGTTTGCAATCGGGTAAAATAAGTCAAAAACAAATGCTCAATGCCATTATTCTTTTTAGTTTCCTTTCTCTGATTGCTGGTGTAGGACTATTGTTCGCGGCCTTTGGAACTGATAATTGGTGGCAATTGATTGCTTTTCTCATTTTGGGACTTCTCGCAATCGCAGCAGCAATTAAATATACAGTTGGAAAATCGGCTTATGGCTATCGGGCTCTGGGCGATCTTTTTGTGTTTATTTTCTTTGGTTTGGTGGGTGTAGCTGGATTTTACTTGTTACTGGAAGAACGAGTGGACGCACCTATTCTTCTTCTCTCCTTAGTTATTGGTGGATTTTCTACATTGGTATTGAATTTGAACAACATGCGGGATATTATAAATGACAAGGATTCCGGGAAAACGACCGTCCCTGTTTTATTGGGCAGTGAAAAAGCTAAATTCTATCATTTTTTTATCGCTCTGGTGATTGTAACTGCAATAGTCACCTTCAATCTTTTACTCAATGTGGCCTTGATATGGATCAATCTCATAACCATCGTTCCTTTGTTATTCCATCTATTTAAAGTAGCTCAAATTAAAGAACCGAAACGATACGATCCGGAACTGAAAAAAATTGCACTTTCTACTTTCTTTTTTGCCTTGATGAATTCCATTTTGCTCGCTCTATGTTAAAATCTAAATTGACCCATTACCCTCTTAAATTCATTCGACCTGCTGGAACAAGTAGAGGGATAATGCTTGTCAAAAACTCATGGATAATTGCACTTCAGGATAAAAATCTAGAAGGATTTGGGGAATTCAGCATAATTGAAACCCTTTCACCAGACTGGAGTTTGGAATACCCAAAAATCCTTAAGCAAATCATTCAGAGAATCAATGCTGGGGAGTTAATCGAATCCTTGATTCAAGAATATTCTCATTACCCTTCCATAGTATTTGGTCTGGAAACCGCCTTATTAGACTTACAAAATGGAGGGAAAAGAGAATTATTCAATACTAATTTCTTTTCTGGAAAGCAGCGTATCCCGATAAATGGATTGATTTGGATGAATGATGCAGGTACTATGTTGGAAAGTATTAAGGAAAAGTTGGATTTGGGTTTCAACTGCATTAAACTCAAAATAGGCGCCATAGACTTTCCTAGAGAATTAGAATTATTGCAATTCATTCGAAAAACTTTCGATTCCAATACCATAGAAATTCGTGTGGATGCCAACGGTGCATTTTCTTTCGATAGAGCTTTAGAAGTTTTAAGAGATTTGGCGCAGCTGGAGATCCATTCTATCGAACAACCCATTCGACAAGGCCAAATTCAAGAAATGGCAAAACTTTGCAGTGCAACTCCTACTCCAATCGCTTTAGATGAAGAACTTATTGGAATTCATGAGTATTCAGACAAAAAACAACTTCTTGAGCAAATCCGACCTCAATATATCATTTTGAAACCAAGTTTACATGGAGGATTAAAAGGCAGTAAAGAGTGGATTGAACTCGCTGAAGAACTTCATATTGGTTGGTGGATTACTTCTGCTTTAGAGTCCAACATCGGGCTCAATGCTATAGCACAATTTGCTTCTACATTCAATACAAAAATGTATCAAGGACTAGGGACAGGAAGCCTTTATCACAACAATATAAGCAGTCCCTTAACAGTTGAAAAAGGACATATTTTCTACGACCAAGATAAGGAATGGATTATTCCTTCGAATGTTTCTTTAGAATTTTCTTAGCAAATCGATGAATTTCTCCCGTTTTATGTATTCCCAATAATTTAGCGATCACGTGTCCATGTTCGTCCATAAAAATAATTGCAGGGACCTCATGTAACTTATACCTTTCGACCAAATAAGAAGCAGAAGGAGATTCTTGAATATTCACCTCATAACTTAGAAAATTAGCCTTCAAAAATCGATCTAACTTTGGATCGCCTTCTAATTCAGAAAATATTTTCTCACAAGAATAACACTGATTTGCAGTTGCATAAAGAACGATTAGACTCTTTTGCATCTGGGCTTTGATTAGTAATTCTTCAAAATCCTGTGGGCCTTGAGGCTTAGAGGAGTTTATTTCTTGAGAAGAACTCCAAAAAATAAATTGCACAAAAACTAGAAGGATAATACCGATACCTGAATACTTCAATTTTTATTTTTTTATAAATTGGCTGCTATATGAATCATGATCACATCACAATTATAGGTAACAACCCGGAACTCTTGACTTCAGTCAATCGCTTTATTCAATCTTTCATTGAAAGCGAAACAATTGCTATTCAAACAAGTGGATCCACGGGCAAACCTAAAAAATATAACGTGAAAAAAATCCATTTTATGCGCTCAGCCAAAAGAACTTGTGATTTTTTTGACTTACATCCCGGAGACACAGCATTTTTATGCATCTCTCCAGAGTATATCGGAGGAAAAATGATGATCCTGCGTGCACTTGAACGCAACTTGAAACTTGAAATAGGTTCCATTTCCGCCTTTCCTTTTGAAAAAAAATCGAACATCGACCTGGCGGCATTTGTTCCTTTACAAATTAATTGCGTTCTAAATAAAGATCCGGACTATTTGAAGCAAATAAAGAACATTATTATCGGAGGAGGAGCTATTGATCCTTCAACAGAAAGCCAGCTTGTGGCCCTCAAAATCAATGCTTATTCTACCTTTGGTATGACGGAAACATTGTCCCATATTGCACTTAGAAAAGTAGGAACAGAAGAATTCAAATTACTCGATGGCGTTAAGATCCAATCGGATGACAAAGATCGATTGATTATCATGGATCCTGAAGTAACAGGTCAAGACAAAATACAGACCAATGATATAGTAGAAATCACAAGTGAAAATTCGTTTATCTGGAAAGGGCGTTTCGATAATATAATTAACAGTGGAGGTGTAAAAATGTATCCTGAGGTCATTGAAAAAAAAATCAGTCCATACCTCAACACTCCATTTTTTATTGCAAAAGAAAAAGATCTCATATTCGGTGAAAAAGTTATTCTTATTGTTGAAGGAAAAGAGAAAGATCTCCCTATTTTCCATGGAGTTTTGTCCAAGTTTGAGGTTCCAAAAAAAATCTATTTCATTGAAAAATTCGCTTATACTGCAACTAATAAAATAAATAGAAATCAAACTCTTGAAAAGCTAAAAATTGGCCGATAAATATTACCACATATTAGGACTTCAACCTGGAGCAAGCCAAGAGGATATAAAAAAAGCCTATCGGCAATCTGCAATGAAATATCACCCCGATCGGGAAGGCGGCGATGCTGAAAAATTTTTATTAATTTTTGAGGCTTATGAATATCTAACCACAAACCCACAGTCAAAGGGAAATCTATCAGATTATGAATTCTATGCGAATCAAGCCAACGCTGAAGATACCATCTACAAACGTGGAAAAAATGAATACACTGCTGAGGAATTTGAGGAAAAACTAAAATGGGCTAAACAAAAATATCAGGAAAAAAAATATCAAGAAGCAATTGAAGATGACCGTTACTACAAGAGCTTAATTACCGGTTGGAAAATCAAATATTTCTGGATTTTGAGTGCAATATCATTCGTTCTTGCGATTATTTTTCTTCTGGATAATGTATTGGAGCCGAATGAAATGAATTCTTTTGTGACCTACAAAGACACCATGGGAGAACACGTTGTTCCAACCAAGGATGTTCGTTATGTTGAAATTGATGGTCAACCTATTTTTGTCGCTTTGAAAGACTTTCCCGTACTTTTTGGATCCGACTTTGTGGTAACAACTAAAACCCCAATCTTTAATGAAATCAAAACGATTGAGGCTGAAAATGCTTTTGGAGAAAATGTCGTGATTTCTACACGATTCAGTGTGGTGAGTACTTTTCCTCTTGTTTTTATCATTTTAATTTTACCTATTTCAGTAATTCTTTGGAAAAAGCGTTCACCCCTGTTTGTTTTTCTCTATCTCACTTGCGCTTTTATCTTCCCTTTGATTATCAGCATGTTACTACTTATCAATGACCGGATTTTTAAATTATTCTAATATTTTAAAATCTTAACACTTTTTCCCTTCTGAATAATTTTCTATTCGCCTTATTTTGAGTAGTTTCGTTGTCCGAACTGAACTAAACTTGTTTACTGTGAGACTCATAAAATTGATGTTTTCTATTGTGTTTCTTCTTTTTTGGTCGTTGCAAACCCACGCTCAATTAGATGTGAAACACTATATCCCGCCATTCTACGCTCGTGAGAACGTAAGTCAACATTTCTTAATACTATCCACACCTTCGGCTAATGCAGTTAATGTGACGGTAAAAAGAGGAAATGGAACTTTGGTTACAACAGCTGTTATTTCTGCAGCAGCACCATTAACCTATAACCTAGGAACTGGTTATGGAGCTATTGGAATTTTGAACACTAATGAACTCAACACTGCAAATGCTGCGGATGGTCTTATAATTGAAGCTTCAGCCCCTATCTATGTAAATATCCGACATAAACAAAATGCCCAGGGATTAAGCCTTACATCCAAAGGTGATGAAACAGCATCAGGAACAAGATTCAGAAGTGGGCATGTTCGAAGTAATAATCAGGAGCAACAAAGGAAGGCTCATTGGATTTCAGTAATGGCTAAAGAAGACAACACATCCATTACTTTTAGTGATTTCAAGCCAGGAGTGGTTTTTTGGAACACACCTTTCGCTGCCAATACTTCGAATCCTATCACCATATCTTTAAATGCAGGAGAATCTTATGTTATCGCGGCCTTGCAGAATGATGTAAACGCGACCAACAATACCAATGGAGTCAATGGTTCACTTGTAACCTCCGATAAAGATATTGTTGTGAATTGTGGTTCTTGGCTGGCAGGAGCTCAAGGTGGAGGTCGAGATATTGGATGCGACCAACTTGTTCCAGAATCACTTTTAGGAAACGAATTCATTTTTGTTGAAGGAAATGGAAACGCCCAAACTGAAAGACCTTTGGTGGTAGCAGCCTATCCAAATACTGAAGTATACGTCAATGGAAATGCCGTTCCCAGTGCAACACTTGCCAATGCAGGGGATTTTGTTTATTTGCCACAAAGTAGTTATACCGCAAATGAAAACATTTATATCTACACTACAGAACCCGTCTATATGTATCAATCCTTATCAGGCGATAATACAGCAGGAACCGGACTAAACTTCATTCCTCCATTGCGATGTAACGGATTTAAAACAGTAGTTATTCCAGATGTGGAATTGGTAGGAGCAGCCACTATTTCAATCACAGCCAGGTTGAATGCAAATGTATACATCAATGGAAATGGTACCCCATTGGCTGGGGGCCTACCTGTTGCAGGAAATCCCTATTGGAAGACTTTTAAAATCCCGGGAGGTACAGGTAATTTTACTGTTTCATCCGACTCCATTATCAATGTAGCATTATTGAATGTGCAAGGAGTACGCGGAGCTGCAGGTTATTTTACAGGTTTTGCTCAGTTTGTAGAAACTGATAGAGGAGATACCACTTCCTTTGTCATCTGTAATGATTCAACTAGTTCTTATGTAGAATATAGTTTACCCGGACCCTACTACAATATTGAAACAACATTCTACAATCCCAATCCAATTGGATCAATTACTATTGATGGATACATTGGTGATAGCTTGCTACTCACATATTACCGAACACCTGGAGCAACTGGTACCGATACCGTTGAACTAAGGGTTTGCAAACTTTTAGAATGCGGTGGAGCATTACCGGATTCTGTATGCGAAATTTCTACTTTAATCTTTAATAGTTATGAAG
This sequence comes from Crocinitomicaceae bacterium, assembly GCA_041392305.1. GTDB lineage: Bacteria > Bacteroidota > Bacteroidia > Flavobacteriales_D > Crocinitomicaceae > JAGQYP01. The sequence continues at coordinate 114,630 of JAWKMJ010000006.1, read as the reverse complement.
TCATTAATATTGGTTTTGGTGATTCTACTGAGCAATGTAATGACGATCCAAGTACCATTGATCTGAACTCCCTATTGATTGGCTCTGACCCTGGCGGTTTTTGGGTTGATCTTGACACTTCAGGTGCCTTATTCGGATCAGTGTTTAATCCACAATTAGTGGCTCCAGGAATTTATGACTTTGCCTACGTTTTGCTTGGCCAATCTATTTGTGTGGATTCTACTCTTGTCAATGTAGAAGTCCAACCCATGAGTTCAGCCATTTGCTGTGCAATCGACCCGATTTTAAACATTACTGATGTTACTTGCTATGGCGGTTCCAATGGTTATGTTGGAATTACTGATTCTTATGCTACGGCTTTTAGTTTGGACGGAATTAATTTTCAGGCCAACTCGTTCTTTTCAAATTTATCCGCGGGCAATTACACATTAATTTCCACCTTTGGACCAGACTGTTCAGACACCTTGAACTTCACGATTACTCAGCCAGATAGCCTATATTTAACTACTTTAAGTGATAGTGTTTCTTGCTTTGGTTCTTGCGATGGGGAAATACAAATCAACCCTATTGGTGGCACTTCTCCATACAATTTCATTTTAAACGCTGGTGCACCGCAGACAAATTCTTTGTACACCGGTCTTTGTGATGGTTTTTATTCTATTATGGTGTCAGACAGTAATGGATGTCAAGCTTCGATACAAGATACTATTTTTGAACCTGCTACTTTGATTATTAACGTAGATAGTACAGAAGATGAAGCTTGTTATAGCTCAAATGGTGCAATTTATATCTCCGCAATAGGCGGAACTCCTACATACAATTATAAAATCGTAGAATTAAATTTGAATTCTTTAACTGGAGATTTTACTGGTTTGGATTCCGGACAATACACTCTGGTTGTTACGGATTTAAATGGCTGCAGCGACACAACTCAAGTAATCTTGGATAATGTTGATGGCCCAGATCCGTTTTTATTCGGAGCCTCCAATATTTTATGTTTTGGTGTGAATGACGGTACAGTGCAAGTGGGTGTCACAAATGGAACCGCTCCCTTCTCTTATAATTTGGATGGAACAGGTTCTCAAGCTTCCAACAGCTTTCCGAACGTGGGTGCAGGAGCCCACATTATTGAGGTTGCGGATGCTTATGGATGTACAGACACCCTACATGTAACCTTATCCACTCCTCCCGATATTACAATTGCGCATACATTTTCTGATGCACTGTGTTATGGTGAATGTAATGCGGAAATATATGTAGACGTTACTGGTGGAACTCCCCCTTTTCAGTCTTCAAGCAATTTCATCAACTTTGGACCAACTTTTAATCAATTTGATACTTTATACAATATTTGTAATGGGGTCGTCCAGGTTACCATTAAGGACAATAATGGGTGTCTGAAAAATATAGGATTAAACATTTCTCAACCCGATTCCTTATTTGCAAATTTCACAATTACAGAAGCCTCATGTTTCGGTGCATGTGATGGTGGACTTCAGATTAATGCAATCGGTGGAACTGCACCTTATCAATACAGTATAGACAATGGTGGAACTATTGGAGTCATATCAAACTTCAATCCCATTTGTGCCGATGAATATGATATTGTTCTTTCGGATGCCAATGGATGTTTATTCACTACGGAAATAGATGTTACCGAACCGTTAGAATTCGAAGTGAACTTGGTAGACACCTTCCAAGCTACGTGTGGAAATGGAAATGGTGGTTTTGAGGTAAATGTATTGGGTGGACAAAATGGCCCCTTTGATATTCTTGTTAACCCATCTGGACAAAGCGCAACGAATGCAACTAGCCTAGTTTTGAATAACTTAGGCGCAGGTGTTTATCTCGTTCAAGCTACCGATCAAACTGGTTGTATTGACACACTTTACGTCGGTGTTAGTGACAATAATTTGACTTTGGATATTACTGCTGCTTCTATAATTGATGTCGATTGCTTTGGTCAATGTACTGGTCAAGTAATACTTGAAGGATCAGGAGGTCTCGGCCCATATACCTATGCGCTGAATGTTGGAGCTTTTACGAATGACAGTACATTTACAAGTTTATGTGCAGATTGGTATACGGTAGCAGTTCAAGATGCTAATGGGTGCATTGCTACAGATCAAGTAGAAGTTCAAGAACCTGATGAACTGGAAATGGATCTATTCACCACCGATCTTTTATGTAATGGAGTTTGCGAAGGTATTATTCATTTTGATAGTTTAGCCGGAGGGATACCTCCCTATCAATTTAGTGTGGATAACATCAATTTTGTATCTGTCGACTCTATCCCAAATCTATGTGCAGGAGTATATACCGGCTACTTGATGGATGATAGTATGTGTGTAATCCAACAAAACTTTGTAATCTATGAACCTGATACGCTTGCACCATTAATCAACACAAATCCCATTTATTGTTTTGGAGATGCATCGGGGGGAATTGCGATTCAAGGATTCGGAGGAGAACAACCCTATCAGTTCTCCTTTGATAATGGGGCAACTTTTTCATCGACTCAAATTATTGGGGGACTATCTGCTAACACCTATAATATCGCAGTTAAAGATGCAAATAACTGCACTTACTCAGATGCCATTACTATCACGCAACCTACAGAACTTTAAGTCTCTACTTTGCTTACACACTTATCATGTTTTGAAGATCAATCTGGATCCATCGTTTTCAATGCTTCTGGAGGGTCACCTTCTTACGATTATTCAATAGATAATGGCGTCAATCAAAGTAATAACCCAAATTTCCTAAACTTGAATGCAGGAAATTACTTAATTTCTGTTTCCGATAGTTTGGGCTGCACTTGGGACTCTACAATAGTTTTAACCGAACCAACTGCACTGGATTTTTCAAGCACGATCACTAGTTCTGCTTGCTCTCCTCCAAATGGCCAAATTGATTTAATTGGAAGTGGTGGAACGGGAACCTACACTTTTACAATAGATAGTGCAAATTTCCAAGCAAATGGTTTGTTCCAGAATTTAAATGCCGGTACCTATCCGGCTGAAATTATTGATCAGAATAATTGTACTTACATTGAAAATCTTACAGTTCAGTACACTTCAGACCCAGTTATTACAAATATCAGCCTGAGCAATCCTACTTGTAAAGACTCTTGCAATGGTGAAGTTGGAATTAATGTAATTGGAGGAACTGGGGTTTATGAATATAGTTTAGACAATATCAATTTCAGTCCTTTAACAACGATCACCGGAATGTGCGCAGGAACCATTACCGTATTTATCAGAGATGGAAACAATTGCGCCACTCAAATCGACGTTACATTTACCGAACCAGCTGAAATCTTACCTGTGGGAATTGTTACGGATCTATTGTGTTATGGCATTCCACAAGGTCAGATCGAAATAAGCGCTACAGGAGGAACAGGATCCTATCTTATTTCAATAGATTCAGGCTCTACTTTTAGTGTAAATAACCTATACACTAACTTATTCGCCGGCAATTATGATGTCTTTGTTCAGGATATTAACGGGTGCTTGGGAACAAATACTATTGTTATAGATCAACCAGATTCTATGTACTTTGATACCTTTGATCTAACCTCTATACCCACATGTCAAGGGGATTGCGATGGAACAGTAGCTGTCTCCGTGCAAGGAGGAATAATTTCTTCTGATTATGTTTATGCTTGGTCTGGGGCTATTGGAGATAGTACTTCTAATATAGCAACACAAGTATGTGCAGGTGTCTATAGTTTATATGTATTCGATGACAACGGATGTATGTTGGACAGTCTCAATTTCGAATTGGAAGATCCTCCTTTAGCAGTAATTGACTCTACCCTTGCCGAAATGCAATCTTGCAGCTACAATTGTGACGGAGAAATAACAGTCTACTCAAATCTTGCTGTAAGTTATTCAATAGGTTCCAACCCGCCTCAGGCCAATAATAATTTCAATGCATTATGTTCCGACTCCTATTGGGTATTTGCTTACGATGCCAATGGGTGTTTAGGAGATTCAATAAACATTTATGTTGCTTCTCCTCAACCGCTTTCTGTTTACATTGAACCCGGTGCTAGTATTTGTGCAGGAGATTCTGTTTTTATGAGTGCAACGGTTACCGGAGGAACACAAGGCTACACAATTAATTGGAACAATACTGGATATGGATCTTTTGAATTCTACAGCTTCCCAACCCTAGACTCCCTATTTTTTGCAAGTGTTTCGGACACAAATGGTTGTGTAGCGAGTTCAGATACTTCTGAAGTACTCATTGCCCCTGGGTTGGTTTTAGACATGTATGGTGCAGACACTTTATGCTTGGGTGAATTGCATCAGGTAGGAGCAAATACAAATGATTATTTTCAGGATTACACTTATTTATGGGATAATGGAGATACCATTTCTTATATTGATTTCCATATTCAGCAGGACACTACTTTTGTTATCACAGTAACTGATGAATGCGGAGATATAGCAGTTGATTCTGTCACGGTTTTACTACATGAGAACCCAGTTGTTCCATTAGTTGCTTCAGACACTATTGGCTGCGAACCTTTACCTGTTGACTTTGTAAATTCTTTCCCTTCTAATTTGATAGGAACAGATTGTTTATGGCAGCTACCAAATGGAGGAACTATTCTTTCCCAATCTTGCGATTCTATGTCTGCCATTTTTGATGTTGCCGGGTGCTATGATATTTCTCTTTCTTTTGAAACGATTAATGGATGTCCGTTCGATACAACATTCACAAATGGAATATGCGTCAATCCAAATCCTATTCCGGGAATGACTTTCAACCCCAATCCTCCATCTGTTTATGATTTCGAACTTACATTGATAGATGCTTCAATAAACGCAGTCGACTACCTTTGGGTAATTGGAGGATTAGATTCAATTTATGCCGAAAACACGACCTTACCTACTTCACGTTTCCCAATAGATTCTTCCATCCAAGTCTGTTTATACGTAACAAGTGTAGATGGTTGTACTGCTGAAATATGCGACTCCATACTTATCAAAGATCAACTTGGAATATTTGTACCGAATGCATTTATTCCTGATGGAGATGGATTAAATGATGTTTTCATGCCTTATATGAATAATATTAATCCGAATATCTATGAGTTTATGATCTTTAATCGCTGGGGGGAAATGGTCTATCAATCTAAAACATTGGGTGAAGGATGGGACGGAACCTACAAAGGAAAAAAGTCCCCAGATGGAGTTTATGTTTGGAAAATACGCTATGCAATTAAGGGAGAAGTGGTTATCAATGAATTGTATGGTCATGTTACTTTATTAAAATAGATTATGTTTATTGAATTTAATTTGAATCAGATACAAGCGGTTTTGAATAACTTACAGGTTCATACCACCCCCCTTTGGGGAGAAATGAGTCCGAAAGAAATGGTGGTTCACATGCAGGATACGCTGAAAATATCAAACCACAAGACCTCTCTTGAAATCCTGACTCCCGAAGATAAACTTCCTCTTTATATTGGATTTCTTAATTCGAAAAAGGAAATGCCTAAAGGATATAAAGTCGACTATTTTCAAAAACCCGATTTGAGTCAATCACAGCTTGATGATTTGATTAATGCGCACAATCTAGAGTTAGAAGAGTTTTTCACACATCACCATGAATCCAACTATAGTGCGATACACCCCATATATGGTGACCTAAATTATGATCTCTGGTGCAAATTACATCAAAAGCACTACACCCACCATTTCAAGCAGTTTGGTCTAATTCAATAAAAAGTTAAGAGATTTTATTTTTTTCTCTCGATTTTGACTTCAAGAGCAAAACAAGTAAGATCCTCACTCACTCGTTCAGGAATGTAATTTAGTTTATTCTTTGATTTCATCGCCATTGTAATGAAACCAAGTCCTGCTCCTCCTTTTTGAGACATGATACCGTTAGTAAGTGTATCCATGTAATAAGTTTTCACTTCCGACTCATCCATGGCATTCAATTCATCTACCCGGTGGATCAAGTTTTCAACAACTTCATTTCTAACCAAGTTTGCAATTGTTACAAGGTATTCATTTTCATCAGAAGCAATAATCAAGAAAGAAATTTGATTTCCGTCACCATCTTTTTCTCCGTGAATTCTTACGTTTTGAAGTCCTTCTACGAGGATACTGAACATTCTTTTGATTGTGCCTTTCTTATCGCCGGCTTCGAACATAGTTTCTTCGACCCCATTGGAAATGGAATTAACTAAATCTTGAGAGAACTCGCCAAAATGCGAGACAACAATTTTCTTCTCAGATTTAGAGTTATAATCTCCGTAAATCTTCTGATAGCTTGAATTACAGAGCTCTACAATTCTATTTGGGTATTCAACCATCAAAATTGAAATCGATTTCTAAGCGACTAATTTATACTTTTTCTCGATAAAAAACACGTTTTTGTCGATAATTTTTACAATGATAAAAAACATTTACTTTGTTAAAATACGCACATTTCCCTGATAGGTTTCATCTTGAGGTGTAATTATTACATAAAAATACTCCCCATCAGAAACTTTTAATCCTCCCATATCTGTTCCATCCCACTGATTATCGTAATTATCAGATTCGTAAATTAAATTACCCCATCTGTTCAAAATAGTTACTTTGGTATTCGGCAATAAGCCTTCAATTGTAAAATTCTCATTCATTCCGTCTCCATTCGGAGTGATCACATTTGGAATAATCAAATCTCCTGTTACCGTAACAATATGAGAAACTGTATCTGAACAACCAGGAGAAAACTCTACAACAAGTGTCACTGTGTAATTCCCAATCACATCCATTACTGTTGACACAACCATTCCTGTGTCAGTTCCAAAACTATTGAAATCCCAGGAACTCGACAGATATGGATCAACTACATTCCCTGTAAATGTAACGTTTGGATTCGTAACGGTTACAGGATTTGGAGTCCAAGTGAAATCAATTGGATTTGGATTAGAATTTCCAACTGTAATATTAGATGAGATGGCACTACAGCCAAAGGCATCCGTTACTGTTAAAGTATAAACTCCTGAATTGACCCCTAATAGAGCTAAAGTATTCGCCCCATTTGACCAACTATAGGTAAAAGGTGAAGCTCCATTTGCAGTTAAACCTGTGATGATCCCATTTCCAAGATTGCAAAAATCATCCGTAATCGCCAAGCTCGTTTCAATGATAGTTGGGCCAGGCACATTTGAAATCGAAATCGGACCGTAAAATGCGGTACAACCTGCTGCATCAGTAACCGTTAACTGGTAACTTCCTGAATCCAATCCGGAGACATCCAAGGAAGTCCCACCTCCTGTCCATAGATAGGTATATCCTGGTGTTCCTGCTGAGACAGTAATCCCTGAGATTGATCCACTCCCTTGAGAACAGTGATCATCTTCAGTACTCAAACCTGAAGCATCGATAATCGGTCCGTTTAAGGTGCCAACATTAATTCCTGTTAAGGTATCATCACATCCATTAGCATCTACGACAACCACTACATGTAAACCAGGTGCCAACCCAGTTTGATTTGCATTCCCAGCAACTCCATCCCAGAAATATTGGAAAGGAGCTGTCCCTGTTGATGTGATTCCTGCTACAGCTCCTGTACTCGCCCCACAATCTGAAGGTGTAATCACTATATTAGAGCTATCCAATTGCGGATCTGGAGCCTGAGTTACACTGTAAACTCCTGTTGAATCAGAACATCCATTGGCATCAACAACCACCAAAGTGAAATTACCTAAACCTAGATTGGACGCATCTGCTGTCGCACTGGATACTCCATTCCAAAAATACTGAAATGGACTGTTTCCACTAACTGAAATACCGGATATTGTTGCATCATCAGAGATACATGATCGCTCTGTAATCGTATAACTTAAAGAGTCAATTACAGGTGGGTTTTGCTGTCCAATCATGTACACTCCAGTACTATCGACACAACCATTATCATCGGTAACTACCAAAGTATAAGAACCCACTCCTAAGCCTGTTGCATCCGTATTCCCTGAAGGAACACCATTCCATTCAAATACAAAGGGAGAAGCTCCAGAAACAGTAATTCCTGATATTTGCCCATCATCTGTATCACAAGAAGTATTTACGATGGAATAGTTCAAACTATCTATTACCGGTAAGGCTTCAGTATCAATCACATAAATCCCTGTGCTGTCTTTACATCCATTTATATCGGTAACAACAAGCATATAATTACCTATTCCTAGTCCAGTAATATCAGCACTTGGATTCGGGTTACCATTCCACTCAAAAGTAAAAGGGCTATTTCCTGTAACCGTGATTCCGGATATTCCTCCGTCATTCGCATCACAAGAGGTAGGGTCTAGCACATAGTTAATAGAATCAATAACAGGTGGGTTTTGCTGACCTACAAAGTAAACTCCTGTACTATCTTTGCATCCATTCCCATCGGTAACTACCAGAGTATAACTACCCACCGCTGCATTTGATAAATCCGGTCCTGCAGTTGCCACTCCATTCCATGCATAACTAAGAGTCGCTACTCCAGTAGCAGTAATTCCAGTCACTGTACCTGTATTTCCTGTACAAGCACTATTCGTGATGGAATAGTTCAAGGAATCTATAACTGGTCCAGCAACTTGAGTCATATTGTAAGGTCCGGTAGAATCTACACATCCATTTACATCTTCAACATACAACCAATAGACCCCTGAAGTTGCATCATTAATATCTGAACCAGGATAAACCGTTGTATTCCATGTATAGATTAAAGGCATCGATCCCGTTGCTGTAATTCCTGTGATTGATCCATCTCCTGAGGCACATGACTCCGGAGTTAACACATAATTCAATGAATCAATTGCCGGGCCAGATATTGAACTAATCGTATAGGGGCCACTATTTGCTGTACATCCATTATCATCAGTAACAGTGAGCGTGTAACTACCAGGACTTGCATTCAATAGATCGGTTCCAGCTGTAACTGTTCCGTTCCAATCATAAACCAGAACTCCAGAGCCTCCTGTTGCACTTAAACCAGTTATAGACCCTGATGTGCCATTACATGCCGTATTATTTACAGTAGCGGTGCCTGAAATTACTATCGGCGGAGAAACAAGAATATTTACCTCTTTTCTGAATGTACCCGGACAAGTACCAACATAAACTGTTGTATTCGACACCAACCCATTCAATGTCAAGGAATTTCCATTCCCAAGAACTGTCCCTCCATATTGCGCATCCCACCAGGTAAGTTGAGTTGCACCCGTAGGAAGTGATCCCAAAATAGTAGCGGTTAAGGTTACATTTCCTCCACCACAAATAGTGTCATCGGCTATCAAAATTTCAAAAGGCGTTAAACTTCCTCCCGTGATTCCAATATTACCTGAAGTTGCTCCATTCGGAGGAAACTCTGTATCAAAAGGTTTGGCAGTGGTGATCCCATTTGCGCCACCTGATGCAGAAATAGTCGGTGAACCTGCAGAAGTAGCTACATAACCTCCGCCTCCACCTCCTCCAGGTCCGGCTCCAAAATTATTTCCGCCCGCACCGGATCCAAAAAGAATATGATTGTCTCCTCCAATTCCACCATCAACTGAAATGGTTAATGTATTTGGCACATTGGCAATTGAATTAATCAAAACTACACCACCGGCACCTGCTCCTCCAGCACCGTCATCTCCTGAAATGCTGCTAAATCCTGGAGGTGGTCCTTGTGAATCCTCCCCATCTTCTCCATTAGCAGAGACAAGTCCAGAACCAGTGAAGTTGCCATAAGCCATAATGTAGACCATTCCTCCACCATTTCCACCGTCTCCACCTTCTCCATCATTTCCATCTCCGGCTCCACCGCCACCTCCAAACCAAGCGCGTCCGGAGGAGTAATCAAGTGTATGTCCACCAAAACCACCTTCAATTCTTCGATTATCACTTCCCCAAGCAGTATTTCCTGGAGCCGTAGTTGCCGGATTTTGTCCACTCCCTGAAGAAGAATATCCTCCTCTCCCTCCTCCTATTGAAGGATTTCCAGAAAAACCAGGATATTCTAAATTCCAATTTGTACTATAAGTTGGATTGGGAACGCCTTTTCCGGAATAATAAAGTCCTAAACCAGCATTGGCTCCACCTCCTCCTCCAGAGTTGTGACCGTTACCACCCCCTCCACCGTTTCCGGGCGCTCCTTTGGCATATTCGGAATAATAGGCACTATATTCCGTGATGTAACCTCCGGCACCTTCTCCCTTTCGACCAGCACGATTGGTTGTAAATGTCCCATAAGAACCTACTCCATAATACCCCACACCACCTCCGGCGGTATTGTTCTCAAATAAGCCTCCTCTAAATCCTTTAAAATCGGCTTCAATCACTCCACCTGCTTGTATGTCTAATGTGCTATCCACTTCAAGTATTACGGATCCTCCAGAATTACCATTCCAATCAGCAGCCGTAATAGAAGTCCCGTTAGGTACCGTAAGATTGTTGATTCTAGGAACTCGAGTAACTGAAACATGACCTGTTCGAGTATAATTATGTTTCAACCCACAATTCAATGTGATTGTTGAACCTGAAACTGACGCTACTTCTGCAAATTCATACAAACCTGAATTGAAATAATCAGGTGCCTGAATTGCTCCCCAAGTTGTATCCAATGGACCAGTCCAATCACCTCCCCATGAAGTAACCGGAAAAGTTTCGATTTTCATTGAAGCCCCCTGCAATTGATGGATAAAAATCAGGTCTCCAGTCTGTAAGTTAGAACCAAAAAAAGCATTGTTCAGTGTAGCGCTATTAACTGAAATGGTTGTACTTCCTGAAGAAGCATCTGCAGTTAAATAGGTATAAGTATTTAAAATTTCACCAGATGACGAAACCGTATAATCTCCGTCTTTTCCTCTTTGAGCAAGTGATAGTAAAGCAAAGAAAAGTGTGTATGCAATAAAAGTGAACTTCATAGTATTTTTCATGGTAACATTACTTAAAACGTAAAATAATAGATTTTGGTTGACTTTAAAAAGTAAAAACTGAACCAAAGATGGATTTCTAACGATTTTCCCATTACTTTTACGAACATGGGTAAAAGGATTTCAACAAATATTCAAATAAGGTTTTCCGATGTTGACCTCATGGGACATGTAAACAATGCGGTGTATTTGAATTACTTTGAAGTGGCCCGAATGAATTATTTTAATGAGATTCTAGGGCATGATTGGGATTGGATTAGTAATGGCATATTATTAGCGAACAATACCATCGATTACCACTATCCTCTTCTACTAAATGATGCGGTTCAAGTTGAAACGCGATGCATTAAAGTAGGAACCAAAAGTTTTGTTTTGGAATATAATTTGTTTGTACTAAAAGAAAGTGATAAGGTTAAATACGCATCTGGTCATTCAACATTAGTTTGTTACAATTACAATGAGAAACAATCTATTCCCGTTCCTGAAAAATTAAAAATGTCTATTTTATGAAAACAATTTTCTATGGTCTGTTAGTAACCGTTCTTACCCAACTTGCTGCATTTGGGCAAGAAAACGCGAACGATCTTAAAAAGAAAAAGGAAGAAAAACTGGTAGAGTGTCACCGTAAAGAAGCTAGTGAGATTTTTGACAAAAGGTATGGTGAATGGGAATGCGGAAGAAACAAAGCTATTGTGGACTGTAATGAGTTTTTGGAATACGACCAGGATATGAAAGTCTACTTTCACAGAAATACTGGAAAACCTTTTAGTGGTGATTGTGAAACATGCCACTTAACAGGTAGAAGAGAATTACTTATTCATTTTAAGAATGGCAGAGAAGATGGCATTGACACGAGTTATTATCCTAGTGGCTGCGTAATGGCTGTCCGAAATAATATAGAAGGAGTACGAGATGGTACTTGGAAATATTTCTACGATTCAACTTATCAAGAGTACTTTATAGAAAACTATATTGGAGGAATGAAACATGGTATGCAGAGATATTATTACAGAAATGGAAATCTATCCAAAATCGAAAATTACAATATGAACTCCCTCGATGGAAAAAAAGTAGAATACTATTTCTCTAAGGACTATTTAGATTCGACTTCTTTGAAAGTTAAATTGGAAATTGATTATAAAAAAGGAAAGTATGATGGCAAATACCGATTGTTTAGTCCAGAAGGAAAACCTCTAATTGAGGAGAATTACGTGATGGATTTAAAAAATGGAGAGCAAAAGTACTTTCACCAGAATGGAAATCTATTAAGAACGGAAGAATGGAGCAAAGGTCAAAGAGACGGAGAATTCATTACTTTTTTCTGGGATGGCGTGACGATTATTAGAGAAGAAAACTATTCTAAAGGTGTTCTTTCAGGAACTTATAAAGAATACTATCTGCCAAAAAAAGACGAAGAACCCGTTTTAAAAGTCGAAGCAACCTATAAAAACGGTTGTCCCGTAGATCAGACACTCTATGATGAATTTGGCAAAGAAATTGAGTTGGAGACGAATGCAAATGGAGAGGGTGAATGTGAACAAGTTAAGAAAAAAACACCTGCAGAACTCTATAAAGAATGTTTGCAATCTAAAAAGTTAGAAGCCAAAAGAAAGAAAGACAAATCTAAGGGTAAAACAAGTAAAGAAGAAGGTACTGAGGAAAACGAATAGCGCTTAGTTAATCGTTATAACTTGTGTAGTCGTATCTGACTCTCCTAAAAAAGAAAACTTTTGAAAGGCCACATGCACAACGGTGTAAGTGCCCGCTGTTGAAAAAGCATGATCAAAAGTAATTTCAGAATAACCTAGGTCATTTTCCGGAGCTCCAACTGGACCAACGAAATACCAATCATAAGAAAGAGCATTTTCAGAGCAGGTTGTAAAAGTTACCGCCTGACCAACAGAAGCAGTTTCCGTGCTTAGCTCCATACAAGCCACCGGCTGCTTTTTGCATGAAACAAAAACTGTTGCCAATAAAATAAGTCCTATGTTAGCTATCTTTTTCACAATCAACCGATACAAATTTAATAATTTTCAGGTACTTTAAACACAATCTGTAACATCTTATACAAATTTGGATGTTGCTTTTCTAATTTACGAGGATTTTCAAAGAAAAGTTCGCTGGCTACTGCAAAAAATTCCGCATCCGATGTTCCTCCATAAGGATCAATATCAGATTTTCCCCTATTGATGAAATCCATTTCAGCTTTCACGATTTTCATAAAGGGTATAGCATATTGATGTTTTATTAACACATTTGGAAGGCCGTCAATAGATTTATCCGCTCCATCAATTAGATGAACAAACTCATGAATTGCTACATTTTTACCATCCTTTGCATTCTGGAATCCGGTTCTTAATGCCTTTTGAGACAAAATCATAGTTCCATTCATAATTCCATGGCCTGCCACTAAACCTAGAATATTTCTATCTTCACCTTCTAAAGCGTAATCTTTTCTAAACTGTTCTGGATAGATGAGGACTTCATACAATTTGGGATAATAATACTCTCCAACCCAAAACAGTGGAATTATTGCTCCGCAGGCGACAAGTAATCGATCTAAATCCGAAACATTTGTTTCGATTCCTGTGATTCTTTTATTCATTAAGAAAGTTTGGATTCTAGATTCAAATATTTTTTTTTCTTCCAGACTTAGATCTTTATAAAATTGTACCTCAGATCCCAATAAATCTCGCCATTTTGGAGGGAATTCCGAGCTTGCTCGCTTCAATTTCTTTTTCCTGAAAATGAATACCAGAGCTACTATCCCCATTATGACAACGATTGAAATCAAGATCATAAGACAATATTACTGTTAATTCCTCGCTATCAATGTTAGCAATCTGTTAAAAAAAAACGCGGTATTTATTAGATTTAAAGGAATTAGTCTAATATTTTTGTAGAAAATATCCCGACAGGACAAAAAATAAACAAATGAACGAATTTGGAGTAAAGGCAGACAATGCCAATCTAAAAGAATCAATTGGAATTGATCACACAGGAGACATTTACTGGAATTTATCACCTGCAGAATTAGTAGAAGAGACTATTATCAATGGACTTGGACAGCTTACCAATACAGGAGCACTTGCTATTGAAACAGGAGAATTTACTGGTCGGTCACCACAAGACAGATTTATAGTTTGCGACGAAAAAACTGAAAACACTGTTTGGTGGGGAAATATCAATAAGAAATTTGATGCGGATAAGTTTGACGCTCTGTTCAACAGAATGAAAGCTTATATGAATGGAAGAGATCTATATGTGAGAGATGCCTACGCATGTGCTCATGATGATTATAGATTAAATTTGAGAGTAGTTGCAGAAATGCCTTGGTCCAACATGTTTGCATATAACATGTTCTTAAGACCAACTGAAGAAGAAATTAAAAGCTTCGTACCAGAATGGCATGTAGTTGCGATCCCTGGTTTTATGGCGGATCCAGCCGTAGACGGAACAAGACAACACAATTTTGCGGTGATCAACTTTACTGAAAAAATGATCATTATTGGAGGAACAGGATATACAGGAGAGATCAAAAAAGGAATTTTCTCTGTACTGAACTACATCCTACCTCACGAAAAAAATGTTCTTTCTATGCACTGTTCTGCTAACGTTGGAAATGATGGCGATACAGCTGTATTCTTCGGTTTGTCAGGAACTGGAAAAACAACTTTATCTTCTGATCCAAATAGAAAATTAATTGGTGACGACGAGCACGGATGGGCTGGAAACACAGTTTTCAACTTTGAAGGTGGTTGTTACGCTAAAACCATTGATCTTTCTGCTGAAAAAGAGCCTCAAATTTATGATTCAATTAAGTTTGGAGCGATTTTAGAAAATATCGGTTTCCAAGCTGATGGAGTTACTCCTGATTATACGGATTCTTCGATTACTGAAAACACAAGAGTTTCTTACCCCATTCACCATATTGACAATATCATGGTGCCTTCAAGAGGTAAGAATATCAAAAATATTTTCTTTTTAACTGCTGATGCATTTGGTGTGTTACCTCCGATCTCTAAATTGACTTCGGGTCAGGCAATGTACCATTTCATTTCTGGATATACCGCAAAAGTTGCAGGAACTGAAGCAGGAATTACTGAGCCGCAAACAGCTTTCTCATCTTGTTTTGGAGCTCCTTTCTTACCTCTACATCCAACAAAATATGCTGAGATGTTAGGAGAGAAAATGAAAGAGCACAATGTAAACATTTGGTTGATCAACACGGGTTGGTCTGGCGGTGAGTACGGAACAGGAGCTAGAATTTCTTTGAAATATACTAGAGCCATGATCACAGCTGCTTTGGAAGGACATTTGGAAAATGTGGGGTATACTACACATGAGATTTTTGGTTTACAAATGCCAAATTCATGTCCAAATGTTCCAGAAGAAATCTTAAATCCAAAGAATACTTGGGCTGACAAAAATGCTTACGATGCAAAAGCAAATCAATTGGCTGAGGAGTTCGTAAATAACTTTAAACAGTTTGAAGAGCACGCGAATGAGGAAATCATGGAAGCAGCTCCGAAAGTAATGCAATAAATTGAGTGTAGAATTTAGAGTGTAGAGTTTAGAATGAGATTTTAGATTTTAGATTTTAGATTTTTATTAGATAATTGAAAGCGGTTCTGGAAAGGATCGCTTTTTTTATTCAAAAGAATCGGCGTGCTGGAAATACTGGAACTCTTTGTATTTGCCTATGAGTATTCCCTGGAAATAGAATTTTAGGATTTGTTTGTAGGTGTAGCCAGCTTTAGCCATGTTCATGGCGCCTTCCTGACACAATCCTATTCCATGCCCAAAGCCTCTTCCGCTCAGTACCACATAATCTCCTTCAGGTTTACACGAAAAGTAAGTTGATTTTAAGTCAAATTTTTCTCTCAAATCTCTCAATGGAATCCCTAATCTTTGATCCCCGTAGAAGGCTTCTCTTTCTTTGGGTTCGAAATTGTACAAATATTTTCCATACAAGCTGTCATTGACTGGAAACCCATATTGAGAAACCAGGAAGCTCTTCCAGCTACTCTTGGAAATCTTTTTGGTCCAGTTGGCCTGATGAGTTTTAATGCAAAAAGTATCTTTCACGCTCCATAAATAAGGAATGGCTTTATTCCACACATAATGAGATTCCGAAGTTTGTCCGCCACAGTTGGCATGAAAATACCCTTGAGCTAAGTGAAAATTCGTGTCCACCATGACCTCATCATCCGTAGCATAAACTGCATCATAAATAGTGGGAGTTCTCTGTAACATATGATGATAGGCCTGGCAATGCACCCGATCACACAACTGAAATCCTTCTGAAGCATGTCTGCCGTGATTTCTTTTGACATAGGTTCTACTTAAAATAGCTTGTACTTTATAGTATTCAATATGCCTACCTCCTCCTCCTTCGGATTCGATAACACCAGCTAAATAATCCGAAATATCAACTTCATTCACAATGATAATTTCCGATTCCGTTGCAGTTAGAAATAAGCCTCCCTTGTATTTTCTTTCAGGTTTGGAAGGATTAGTCAGTTTTATTTTAAAAGAACTGGCTGTTTTAGCATCTTTTATCTGAATGGTATCAAACAAACCAATGACGGAAACTCCGCGCAAGAGCTTTAGCTTTCCTCCTGACAAATAAACATCATAACTTATGCCTTCGTGCACATCTTGGCATCTTTGAGAATCCGCATAGACTTGAAATTTCCCTTCATTGATGGACAAGTGAAATGATTTGGCTTTGTAATATCGAAACAAACCAATTCTCACTTCTTCGCCAAAAGAGGCAAAAGAAAAATGGAGCAAACACAGTATGGATAGTGCTCTTAGCAGCATAACCTACAAAATTAATTCAATCAAAAATGAATAAAGTTGACCTAAGAAATACTTTTCAACAATTTGGACGCAACATTATGGCTGGCTCCTAACCCACCTAACTTCTCTCTTAGGTTTTCAAGATCATTGAGAATGCGTTCTCTTCCCTCTCCTTCCAGAATTAGATCCAGTTCTTTTCGGATGTTTTTCACGTTCATTTCATACTGAATCAATTCTTTTACCACTTCCTTTTCCATGATTAGATTTACAAGAGAAATATAATCCACAGAAATCAACCTTTTCGCAATTTGATACGAAATGGCAGATCCTTTATAACAAACCACTTCTGGCACTTTAAATAAAGCTGTTTCAAGAGTAGCTGTTCCAGAAGTAACCAGTGCTGCATGCGCATTATTGAGTAGATCGTAGGTTTTATTATAAAGTATTTTAATCGATTGGTTACCTATTAATTTCTTATAAAAATCCTCCTCCAAAGTTGGGGCTCCAGCAATGACAAATTCATAATCCTGATAAATGGAAATGGCCTTTAACATTTCAGGAAGTTTCACCTTCACTTCTTGTTTTCTAGAGCCGGGGAGCAGAGCAATAATCTTTTTATCTGACAATCCATTCTCCATGGCAAACGCTTTTTTGGTTTTCGCATTTTGCTGAAAATTGTCAATGGCGTCTAATAATGGGTGTCCTACAAACTCAACCTCCCAATCAAATTTTTCTTTGTAGAATCGTTCTTCGAAAGGCAGAATCACGTACATTTTATCGCAATCCCTTTTCAGTTTAAAGCCTCTTTTCTGTTTCCATGCCCAAATTTGCGGGGAAATGTAATAATGTACTCTAATTCCTTCTTTTTTTGCCCATTCAGCAATCCGCATGTTAAATCCTGGGTAATCAATAAGAACCAGGACGTCGGGTTTAAATTTTGCAATATCTTCTTTACAGAATTTAATGTTTTTCAAAATGGTTCTAAGATTCAATAAAACCTCAACAAACCCCATGAATGCTAATTCTTTGATGTGCTTGACCGGTTTCCCACCGTATTTTGACATATTATCACCACCCCAAAATCTGAAATCTGCCTCTGTATCCAATTCTTTCAATTCCTTCATCAAATTGGAACCATGCAAATCTCCAGAAGCCTCACCGGCGATAATATAATACTTCAATTTACTTGAGGTTAAAATGTTTGTCGGCCATGTCTGCAATTTGTCCACCGATAGCCAGAGAAGCTGTTGCAGCTGGAGAGGGAGCATTCAATACATGAATCGAATTGTTTCCGTATTCAATCCTGAAATCATCTCTCGTATCTCCCATTTCATTTAATAACATGGCACGCACTCCAGACCCTCCAGGCTGAATATCGTCCATGGTTAGTGAAGGAATCATACGTTGAAGTGTCTCCAAAAATAGCTTTTTAGAAAATGCTCTTCTGTATTCATTGATTCCAAATTTTACATTTCCTAAAAAAAGGCGCCAGGTCCCAATGTAAGAAAGTGCATCTATCGTATCTTCTGCAGAAAAATCTGTTTTACCATAGCCCTCTCTTTTGAAGGTGAATACAGCATTCGGTCCACATTCAATGCTTCCATCGGTCATCCTAGTAAAATGGACGCCTAAAAACGGAAATGCAGGGTTGGGAACAGGGTAAATTAGATGTTTTACCTTGTGTTTAGCTTCTTCAGTAAGTTCGTAATAATCACCTCTAAATCCAACCACACGCTCCTTGATTCTAACATCATCTATGTAAGCCAATCTATCAGCCTGTAATCCACCACAAAAAATGATATGATCAGCAAGATATTTTCCTTTTGAAGTGGTAATCAGTTTCTGATCCGCTTTATTTTCAACATCTAAGAATTTTTCACTCATTTTTAGAGCAGACCCGGAATTCTTCCCAAGAGCAATTTCAGCCATTTTTTCTGTTGCTCCGCGATAATCGATAATTCCTGTACAAGGCACATGGATTCCCCCGATGCTTTCGCAGAAAGGCTCGATTTCTTTTACTTGCTCAGCCGTGATTTTCTCAATTCCTTCAATTTTGTTTTCCAAACCAGTCTGAAAGATCTTGTCCATAAATGGCAATTCGGATTCATCTGTAGCCACGACAACTTTCCCACAGATATCGTGCTTAATCCCATGTTCTTTTGCAAAGGCTACGATTTCATGACGACCAGAAACACAGTTTTTCGCTTTTAAAGATCCAGGTTTGTAATACAATCCAGAGTGAATCACTCCTGAATTATTACCTGTTTGATGATCTGCTAATTTGGCTTCCTTTTCGATCAGTACGATCTTTTTATCCGGATATCTGGTTTGAAGTTTATAGAATGTAGCTGCTCCTACTATTCCTCCTCCAATGATTGCAATATTGTAATGTTCCACGTATGAAATTTTAAGCAAAATTAATCAATTCCCTAGACCGATAACCCTTCTTTTTCATTTTTCGGAATTCTTAGTAATAAAAGAAAGGCTACAACGAAAAAGCTAAGAAGAGCCAATACTGAGGTACGCATATCCCCAGAATAACCCTCAACAAATCCGAAGATCACCATTCCAAGAATAATTCCTACTTTTTCTGAAATATCGTAATACGAGAAAAAGGAAGTTGTGTCCTGAGTTTCAGGTAAGAATTTAGAATAAGTTGATCGAGACAAAGACTGGGTTCCTCCCATCACTAGACCAACAATTGCTGCCAGGATGTAATAGTCATTTGGAGTGACAATATAATAGCCGTAAATACAGACAAAAATCCATACAATCAATGCGATTCCCAAAGTTTTTACATTCCCAATCTTCTTGGAAGAAAAACTAAAAACATAGGCTCCAAGAATAGCGATGAACTGAATTAGCAATACACTTATGATCAAACCAGAACCCGCATCTTCCTCGTATTTACCAATGAAAATTTCCTTTTTAGCAAACAAGACAGCCATCAACATGATCGTTTGAATCCCCATGGAGAAAATAAAAAACGAAGCGAGATACTTTTTAAGTCTGGAAGTTTGACGAACAAAAGCCCAAACCTTTTTTATCTCACCAAATCCATTGGCAATAAAGTGTCCTTTCTTCTCCTTTTTAACTCCTTTAGGTAGAAAGGCATAAGTAATTTGAGAAAAGCCAATCCACCAAATCCCTACAAGAATAAAACTATATTTTGCAGGCATTTCAAAACTCATGATACCTACCAAACAACCAATCAATAATATCGAAGAACCTAGGTATCCAAGAGAAAAACCTTTAGCCGAAACCCGGTCATGGTCCTCTGGAGGAGCAATTTCAGGTAAATATGCATTGTAAAACACCAAACTATTCCAAAAACCAATGCTTGCTAGAAATATAGACACCATCGAGAGTTCTAAATGCTCTGGATTGAAGAAAAAGAGTGTCATCGTAGAAACAGCTCCTAAATAGCAAAACAGCTTTAGAAACGTCTTTTTATTCCCAGCGTAATCCGCAATTCCAGAAAGAATGGGAGACAATATAGTAACTACCAAAAAGGAAGCTGCAACTACATAGGAGTACAATTCTGAATTTTTGAAGGTTGCTCCGAAGAACTGCACGTTGTCATTGATGATATTCCCATCACTATCCTTCACTGAAGTCATAGCTTCATAGAAAATCGGGAAAATAGCGGTAGATATTACTAAAGGATAAACCGAATTTGCCCAATCATAGAAAGCCCAGGCGTTAATGATCTTTTTCTTTTTCGAAGAATTTGGATTGTGATTTTCTATCTTTTCCATAAGTTCAGACATAAAAAAAGGGTGCTCGTCGCACCCTTCAAATATACTATTAATTCGTTCTTATTTTGAGAATTTAAATTCGACTCTTCTATTCTTAGCCAAACCAATCTCACTACCTGAATCATCTACAGGAACCTCTGCTTTTTTATCAACGATAATAATTCTTTCCGGACGAATTCCTTCATCCATCAAAAATTTCTTAACCACCTCCGCTCTTTTTGCACTCATATTTGCAAAAGCTGGTTTCGATTCTGCTTTTTCTTCTTCAGACTTATCTGAATGTGCGGTAATGGTAATTTTCAAATTGTCATTTTTCAACATAATATCTGAAAGTTCCGTAAGATTCTTTTCACTCGTTGAATTCAAGTCGCTACTTCCTTGAGCATAAAATAAAGTATTGTAGGGAGCGATGTCAATTGGTTCAAGATTCTCTGGTCTTAAGACTGAAGACATATACACCACTTCTTTTGCTTTTTCTTCTTTTTCCTCACACTTGCACTCATCATCATAATCAATTAGTCGTACCTCAATATTATCTAGATAATAATAAGCTCCAATTACAGGAGTTCCCTTTTGATCTGTATCAATTTTATTCTTGTCACTTTGAGTATCCTCGTTATTTTCAAAATTCCCAATTGTAATATACTTCTCACCACCTTCAGAAGTATATACTCCACAAATTTTATCCCAGTTATACGTGGCTTTGAAAATGATATTATCAATGTGTTTGATATGAGGTTCTTCAATAATATTTACCTTTTCTTCAAAATTATATTGTCTTTTGGAGAAATGTGCAGCAATATTATTCGAATTGTATTTTGAAAATTCAGCCAAACTCACATTGAAGGAAACACAATATTTCATTCCTTTTTTCATCGGAGCAGTTAGCTTAGTTGTCACATACGATCTTGGGATTTTGTTATTGTGGGAAAAAGCTACAATTCCAGCATAATTTCCTCCATTCCCATCCATCGGTTCTTCTGAACCATAAGCATTCATTGGCACTTGTGTATTTGGATCCTTAGAACGATTTGAGAATAAATCCGCTGCTTGAGCTGTTCCGCTAATCCATCCATTCGCTTTATCGATTTGTCCCAGTTTAGAAATTTTTCCTGAAACCTCTTCAAACCCTGGATTAGGAACTAAGTTTTCTATTTCCTGGTTGTAAGCGAATCCAGCGATTAGGATAACTGATAATGTGTAAATTACTTTTTTCATGATCTCTGATCTATTTTATTTTAAAGTTCTTAACTGTCTCAATGAAGCACTTGACCTTTTCCGGATCGGTATCTGGGTAAACTCCGTGCCCTAAATTAGCAATATGCCTGCTATTCCCAAACTTTTTAAGCATTTTATTCGTTTCAGATTCGATGGTTTTGAAGTCTGCATAGAGCAAACAAGGATCCAGATTTCCCTGAAGTGTTTTATTAGGTCCGATAATCCTTCTCGACTCTTCAATATCCATATTCCAATCGATCCCAATCGTGTTACAATCTAATTTAGCGAAAGCATCTCTTGCAAAATACGCTCCTTTTGCAAAAATTGTTACAGGAACTTCATTGATTGCTTCACATATTCTAGAGACATAATTCGTGCCAAACTCCTCATATTGATTTGGAGGGAGGATTCCTGCCCATGAATCAAAAATCTGAACCATATCAGCTCCAGCTTTAATCTGTGCTTTTAAATACCGAATGGAAACATCGGTAATGGCGTTTAGTAGCTGATGTGCCAGTTGGGGATTTTGGTACAGAATTTTCCGGGCTTTGGAAAACGTTTTAGAACCTTGTCCTTCTGTCATATAGCAGAGAATCGTCCAAGGCGCACCACAAAAACCAATTAAAGGTACACGTCCGTTCAATTCCTTTTTTGTTATCTGAATTGCATCCATCACATATTTCAATTCCTCCTCAACATCGATATCTGCAGAAATCAAGCTCAAATCTTGCTCTGAATCGATTGTTTTTTCGAACCACGGTCCTTTTTTCTCAATCATTTGGTATTCCAATCCCATAGCTTCCGGAACTACCAAAATATCAGAAAAGATGATTGCTGCATCCACTCCTAAAATATCAACAGGCTGAATCGTTACTTCAGCGGCCAACTCGGGCGTTTCAACCAATTCTTTAAACCCTGATAGGGAATTTCGAATAGCTCGGTATTCTGGTAATATTCTTCCTGCTTGACGCATCAACCAAACTGGAAATCTATCGGTTTGTTCTCCTCTTGCTTGCTTTAGAATAAGATCGTTTTCGTATGACATATTTACCACTTAATTGGTTCTAATTTTTTTGACTGCAAATATAGGTTAGTTTTAGAGAAATGTCCACATCCAAGAAACCCCTTATGAGCAGAAAATGGACTTGGATGTGTAGAAGTCAATACAAGGTGTTTATTTTGATCAATTAAAGCACTTTTAGAGATGGCAAATGCACCCCAGAGTAAAAAGACTACATGTTCTTTTTCTTCAGATACAATTTGAATTACCCTATCCGTAAAAGTCTCCCATCCCCTTTTTTGGTGCGATCCTGGTTCAGACTCCCGCACAGACAAGACAGCATTTAATAGCAGCACTCCTTGTTCAGCCCATCGGTTTAGATTTCCAGATTCGGGCGGAGGGATGTGCAGATTCGACTGAATTTCTTTGAAAATATTTTGAAGGGAAGGCGGAAATTTAACTCCATCGTTTACTGAAAAACACAATCCATGAGCCTGTCCCTTTCCGTGATAGGGATCTTGTCCAATGATTACTACACGAGTCGACTCAAAATCACATCTTCGAAAAGCATTGAATATTTCTTCTTTTGGTGGGTAACACACATGGTTGTTGTATTGTTCATCCACATAGGCCTTTAATTCCTTAAAATAAGGCTGTTCAAATTCAGTTTTCAGTATTTCTCCCCAGGTGCTCAAAAAGGTAACTTTATATAACGAAAAAAGGCCTTCCTCGGAAGACCTGCATTAGTTCGTAATACAAAAGAGTATTAAAGTGCGTTAACGTGAGAAGCCAATTTAGACTTCAAGTTAGCCGCTTTGTTTTTGTGGATGATATTGTTTTTCGCCAATTTATCCAACATAGCAGCTACTTCAGGAAGCAATTTCTCAGCCTCTTTTTTGTCTGTTAGCGCTCTCAGTTTTCTCACAGCATTTCTAGCTGTTTTGTGCTGGTATCTGTTTCTTAGATATTTCGCCTTATCAGATCTTACTCTTTTTAATGCAGATTTGTGATTTGCCATCTTTTCTAATTAATCTTTTATTCTAAAATTGTGCAGCCCGTAGGAGAATCGAACTCCTGTTTCAAGGATGAAAACCTTGCGTCCTAACCACTAGACGAACGGGCCGTTAAGCCTTTCAATAATTTTTGCAGCCCGTAGGAGAATCGAACTCCTGTTTCAAGGATGAAAACCTTGCGTCCTAACCACTAGACGAACGGGCCATTTTTTGGGCTATCCCAAAATTTCGGAGTGCAAATATAAGTGATTTAAAAATACCTGCAAATATTCAGAACCAATTTTTTTAGATAATTTGATCCTGTTCATTTTGAAACTTGAATCCCAGTCTTTTACCGGTTTTCATTTTCATAATTTGGTTGACTTCTTTAAGTTGGTAGACTGTTGCCGTTTCTACCGCTTGGTATGGTGGGGTGTACAAATCAAATTCTATTGCATATTCGATGCATTTAATCAATACCTCTTCTATCTTCTCTTTATCAAGAACATCATGCATTAAATCGCGATATTCGATTCCCAATCGATCGTGCCCTTCCACAAAAAAATGGCCTTCCTTGTTTACAAAGACGCGAGCCAATAAATACCCTAAATCATCTTCTCTGTCGTATCGAAAAGAATCCGATAAAAAATTATAGACATGAATGATACTGCAATAGGCATTATCCGGATTATCCTTTAAATAACTCATCTGCCATTGAGAGTGATCTTCAGGCAATTTAAAAACATTGGTGTGCATAAAAAAAACGAGGGTATCCGATCCAATTGTTACGTTGGCGGCGTACTCACCTTTTTCCTCCGCTTTAATAATAACTCGGTTATCGTGATTTGCAAAATCTCTTACT
This sequence comes from Crocinitomicaceae bacterium, assembly GCA_041392305.1. Taxonomy (GTDB): domain Bacteria; phylum Bacteroidota; class Bacteroidia; order Flavobacteriales_D; family Crocinitomicaceae; genus JAGQYP01. Next base: position 90,080 of record JAWKMJ010000006.1, on the reverse strand, counting down.
AGTTTCTCTATTAAATCGTTCAGAACTTCTTTAAAATCTTGAATGACCCCTTTAGATCTCTGAAAAATCTCTTGTTTGAGGCAGACTTTATTCTTAAGAAGTTCAATTATTTTTTTATCATCCATAATTAATAAGCTTTAGCAAACAATACTCTCTGCTTAGATGGATTTCCAGTGAAGACACAATTGCCATTTGTTGGTGCCTCGTCCAATGGAATGCATCGGATGGTTGCTTTTGTAAGTTCTTTTATCTTTTCCTCTGTTTCCTGAGTTCCGTCCCAATGAGCTCGAATAAACCCACCTTTTGTCTCTAATATATCTTTGAACTCGTCAAAACTCGAAACATCGGTAATATGTTCATCTCTAAACGACTTAGCTCGCTCAAACATGCTTTTCTGAATATCCTTCAAAAGGTCGATCACATAATTTTCTATTCCAGAGATGGCAACAGACACCTTTTCTTTGGTATCTCTTCTTGCAACTTCAATAATATTTTCCTTTAAATCTCTGGCTCCAATAGCTAATCTCACGGGAACCCCTTTAGTTTCATATTCAGCAAATTTCCATCCAGGTCTTCGATTATCATCATCATCGTATTTCACTCGCAATCCTGCCTCGGTAAGATTTCTCATGATCTCCTTAGCTTTTTCGTCGACTATTCCAAACTCTTCTTCTCCTTTATAAATAGGAATAATAGCTACCTGGACAGGTGCCAATCTGGGAGGGATCACCAAGCCTTCATCATCCGAGTGAGCCATGATTAATGCGCCCATTAGTCGGGTTGAGACCCCCCAAGAGGTCGCCCAAACATATTCCTGATTCCCTTCATTTGTTGCATACTTCACATCAAAAGCCTTGGCAAAATTTTGACCCAAAAAGTGTGACGTTCCTGCTTGAAGAGCTTTTCCATCTTGCATCAGAGCTTCAATACAATAAGTTTCATCCGCTCCAGCAAATCTTTCCGATTCAGTTTTCACTCCTTTTATAACCGGCACGGCCATGTATTTTTCAACGAACTCTGCATATACATTGTTCATTTTTTCTGCCTCCTCTATCGCTTCTTGTTTGGTTGCATGTGCTGTATGTCCTTCCTGCCATAAGAACTCAGCTGTTCTTAGGAAAAGTCGGGTTCGCATTTCCCATCTAACCACATTCGCCCATTGATTGATCAGAATAGGCAAATCCCGATGAGATTGAATCCATTTTTTATATGAATTCCAAATAATTGTTTCAGAAGTAGGACGAACGATTAATTCTTCCTCTAATTTCGCATCGGGATCTACGACCACCCCACTTCCATCGTCGGCATTTTTCAGACGGTAATGAGTTACAACGGCACACTCTTTTGCAAAACCATCCACATGACTCGCTTCCTTTGAAAGATAGGATTTCGGTATAAACAAAGGAAAATAGGCATTGGTATGTCCGGTTTCCTTAAATTTTCGATCCAATACATCTTTCATTTTTTCCCAAATGGCGAATCCGTAAGGTTTGATCACCATACAACCTCGAACATCCGAATGTTCTGCCAGATCAGCACGATCTACCAATTCATTGTACCATTTGCTATAATCCTCATTTCTAGTTGTATGCTTATTTGCCATTTGGAATTTTTTTCTTATCTTGAAGCAAAAGTAATAATTCCTCTAAATCTTTTAGTATGAAAACCTTTAATCTATTTGTGTTTGGCCTTTTTCTATTTTCCCCATTCGTTTTCGTTTTTTCTCAGGAAGGATCTGAGTTAGATGCTAAGCTCCTGGATACTCATGACGAACTACATGCGGTAAACATTTTTAAAGATTTAAGTGATCACCGGGTGATTTCCAATGGTTTTATCATGAATGCAAAAGCTGTATCTACTAACTATCCTGAATTAGGTTTTACTTATCAAAGAACTTCCTCGGGAGATATTAATAAATACGTCTATGATCGCATATTCGGTTACATTGGTTTCAATCCTAACGACATGGCCTATGCGAATGACCCCTATCTCCACCCCAAATCATCAAAAGTAGATCAAGCAGATATCTATTCAATTTTAAAAGCCAGGGCGAATGAACTGATTCAAAAGGCAGAGGTAGACGCTTACAATAAAGGCTATGCATGGAGAAATAAAAATGCTGTTTACAACCCAAGTACGGGTGGCATGAATCAATATAAAGGCAATCAAGGTGTGAACTTGAATACAAATTTAAATTCCAATAGGGGCGTTTCAAATTATAATTCGAGAAATTACAAACCCTCAAACACCAATACTATTGGTGGAAGTTCACCCAAATATCAAAACCAAGGTGTAAGTCATACCTCTCCAAAAAAATTCTGATCAAAGTGACTTGAATCTTTTCACTCCCTTGTAGAAAAGAAGCATGGATATGGTTATAAGAATATGAGAGAAATCATCTTTATTAAACCAGAGGTGGATATTAATTTTCAATATTTGCACCAAAGCGGTGATCAGTAAAATCCCTATTCCAAAGAAGAAATACTTCCAGGCGTCTGAATTATCTTTAGTTTTTATCCCAAACCACACCAATATTCCTGCAGCAGTAATTATCGTATTGAACTGAACAATCAAAAAGATTTTCTTCCCAATATATTCAACCATTCCAGCAATAAGCAATACACTCAATACTGTTTTAGCAATTAGTATATATTCAATCCAGTCGCGTTTTTTCCTGTCTTCAACAAGAGTAAAGCAAGCACGATCAATAAAGAAATTCGCAATCACAGCCAAACTAAAAACAGGAATTTTCCCATAATCCCCAGTATAATTATAAAAAAGATGAGCAAAACCTCCTCCGAATGTAGAAAGTGCGAAAGTTAGAAAGAACAAGGCCCAATAGTGAACATATTCATCGGTTTTGTTCTTTCGAAACAGCTTGAAAAATATCCACGAGCAAACAATTGCGATTAATGAATTGGTTATTAAAGCCATAGGCTCTAACAAATGCAGACCAAATAAAGTGAATTCGATTTTTTCCATGACAAGAAGGGCAAAGATACAATATTCATAGGAAAGAATGGGATTATGAAACAAATGCTAAATTTGTATTTAATATGAATATACATTCCAAGTACATTGAAAATGCAGTAGAACAACTTTCTACACTTCCTGGTATCGGAAAAAAATCGGCCCTTCGACTAGTTTTGAACTTACTTAATAGAGAAAAGTCTGAAGTTGAAGCTTTTTCAAATGCCTTTATTGAGATGATGGAGAATGTTAAATCATGCAAAGTTTGCCACAATATTTCAGACACTGAAATCTGCTCTATTTGCTCTAATCCTTCTAGAGATTCACAAATCATTTGCGTTGTAGAAGATATTAGAGATATTCTTGCAATTGAGAATACAGAGAGCTTTAAAGGCGTTTATCATGTCCTCGGTGGGGTTATAAGTCCGATTGATGGCATTGGACCTTCAGATCTCAATATTGAAAGTTTGATTTCTCGAATTGAAAATGATACTGTTTCTGAAGTCATTCTAGCTTTAAATTCTGGAATGGAAGGAGATACAACAAACTTTTATCTCTTCCGAAAACTAGCCCTGAAAATCGGACTAAAAATCACATCCCTATCCAGAGGCGTAGCAATTGGCACGGAATTGCAGTATGCAGACGAGCTCACCTTGGGTAAATCGATTGAAAATCGTACAGAATTTAAAGGATTCATAGAACCCAGATATTAAAAAAGGCCTCTGAAGAGACCTTTTTATTTCGACTAGTTAAACTAACTACCTAACTATCGTTAAATGTCCGTTAAAAGTATATTTCTTATCGTTCCATTGGTCTTTACATTTCAAGATCCAGACATAAGTTCCATCTTGAACAATTTGACCCATATAAGTACCATTCCATCCAACATCTGGATTATGTGACTCCCATACTTTTTCGCCCCATCTGTTGAACACGATTAATTCGAAATCGTAGAAATCTATACCATCAATAAATACTTGCCAAATATCATTGTGAGAATCTCCATCGGGTGTAAAGGCATTTGGAGCATAAAGAATCACTTCATTGATGACTCTAACTTGAGTAGATGCAGAATCCACACATCCATGATCATTTACAACTGTAAGTACTGCATCGTAAACACCAGGTTCCCCTTCAGGATAGGTCACAATAGGATCCTGAACTGAAGAACTCGAAGGGCTTCCTCCCGGGAACCCCCAATTCCAAGAAATAATATTATCTCCTGATGACAAATCCTGGAATGTTACAGTTGGATCGTACATAGACACCGGATTTGGATTAAATGTGAAATTCGCATTTGGATATCCGTAAGTTTCGATCAAATCCGTATAAATTGTATCGTATACACATCCTTCTGGAGTAATAATTTCAAGGTACACACTGAAAATATCCTCGTAATCAAAAGTGTTGACAACAGAAGTTGTTCCAGCTACAGATTGTCCATTCCCATCGCCAAAATTCCAATTTGAAGTAGTTACCGTACCCTGAGTAGTATTTGTAAAGGTTACACTTATAGGGTAACAACCATCTACTCGATCTACAACAAATTGAGGCATCACATAAGGCTCTATATAAACAGAAGTACAAGCTGAATCAGTTGGTGATCCACATGCTTCAGAAATTACAGCACAATAGTTCAACATCAAGAAGCATTCGGTGTTACAGCAATTGAATCCCTTGACCAATGTTTGTTGCTCTAAATACCAATCAAAAGTGTAAGGCCCACCATTTCCTCCAGAACCAGCAGCAGAGAGCGTTGTTGATTCACCCATACAAATTGAGTCAATAGGTAAAGAAGTAATTTGCAATTGCAAAGGTGAAGGTTCAGTGATACTAAATGAAGCCGTATCCTGACATCCAAAATCATTTTCAACTAAAACAGTGTAGTTTCCGGGTGCTAGACCATTAAAGACTCCATTCGCTTGGAACGCTCCGCCATTGATACTAAAATTGGTTACATGTTGTCCTGAAATATCTACAGATCCATTATCCGCTGAATTGCAATCAACGTTTGTAGGAACAACATTTAATATTGCAGGAATATTAATAGAATCAACAAATACACCAAAAAGAGTATCCGAACATCCGAAGTTGTCAATCAGAAGTACGTCATACGTCCCTGTAGCCAAACCGGCAATTGTAGAATCGGCTTGCAATGCTCCACCTACAAGACCAAACTGAAAAGGTGCTGTACCAAGATTCGTATTTACTGAGATGGTCCCATTTGCTCCACCACAATCAGTGCCAGTTGTATCACTGAAGGAAATCGTAGGAAAATTAATCTCATTTACCGTAGCAGTATCGTTAATGGTACAACCTAGTGAGTCTCTTACAACAAAATAGTGATCTCCGGGACAAAGTGCCGTAAATGTATCTGATGATTGGAATGTAAGTCCATTATCTATAGAATACTCATAAAATCCTTGTCCATTTGCTCCTGTAAGCGTAACCTGCCCATTACAAGCGCCACAATCCGAATCAACCGCTACATTTGTAGCCGTTGGGTTGTCAATTGTAACAGTAACCGTTGAGAATGAAGTACAACCTAAAGAATCCACATGGTATTCATAATCCCCAGCTGGCATAATTGCGGGATCAAAAGGCATCACCACTGGGTTTCCAGTCCCTGCTTCTTGCCAAGTTCCAGTCGTTTGAGGCGTTCCTCCTAGGTAAATGAAAAGATCCACAGGAACATTATCAGAACACAAAAATGCAATTCCGTCAATACCTGCATCTGAAGCTCCTCCCATATCCACCGTAACCGTATCCGTAGTAAAGCATAATGGGTGTCCAGTTGGATAAACCATCAACACATAGTCCGTAGAAGCTGATGGAGAAGCATTCGGAGTAGGACTTGCAGGATCATCCAATGTAGCAGTAGGAGTCCAAGCAAAAGTAATTCCACCATAACAATCAGCAGTAAAAGAAACCGGAGCCGTTGAAGGGGTACTCCAGTTTGTTCCATCCGAATAGATCAGTGTTCCATTTCCATCATATAGATAGAATTCATTTTCCGATTGCCAGTTTCCGGTTGCATTCCACTGTAAGGTGATCTGATCACCGTGAGAAACAGGAAGTGTAATAGTTGTTTGGGAACCATTATTTTCGGTATAATTTGTTGTTACCCCATTAATCGTTACATCAATTGTATTTCCATTCCAGGTATCTCCAAATGTATCTATCAAGTCAAGAGTATAAGAACATGTTGCACTTCCTCCTGCACCAATTCCACCTTGCAGTTGAACTGAAGTAGCCCCACCTCCACAAATAGAAGTATCAGGACCAGCATCTGCAAAGGGATTATCAGTAACCGTAATGGTAATTGTAGAATCAAAATCGCATCCGAAATTGTTCACACAATAGTACGTATAGTCAAAAGTACCTGCTGCTCCAGGAGTAACATCAATAATATTCAAATCAGGATCGCTTCCTGTAATCCAAGGATCCGTCATGTCCCAATAGGACGAATCTGGTCCCTCACCTACTGTATTTGTAAATTGAATAATGTTTGGATAAAATGGCGGGGCAAATGTTACTCCAAACTCAAAAATAGTTCCATCATCTGCCGCCCAGTTATCGATTACTGTAATTTGCCATTGTCCATTCAAAGGACAACCAATTAAATCAGTCAATGGATCAACAGAAGCGTAAGTTCCAGATGGTAAAGTGAGTCCCCAACCAGCTTGAGCATTCACCCAATCCGTCCATGTTTGAGTAGCATTTGGATCCCAACAATAATCCCATCCAACACCAATTCCTGTTTGATTTGGACAATCTACATTATCTGCCTGATCCGGGACACCAATTTGGGTTCCACCTCCACCTTGGGTTTGTAAATTGATGGTAGTACCGTTTGGACAAGTCAGCTGAATAACTAAGTCACCCATATAGGAATGTTCCATATTCAGACAGATACTTTGGATATCATTGATATTGGTAACAGTTGCGGATGGATCAAACTGGGCATAAGTTAAGGGAATCGTTTGAGAGATTCCTAAAAGAGTATCTGGCAAACAACCGTCATCAACTGCATTGGACTGAGGAAAGCCCGTCCAAGTACTATCATATTGTCCAAAATTGGTAATTCCTTCTAAAGTAACCGACTCTCCAAGACAAATTGTGGTATCCGAAGGAAACTCATAAAAAGTTGGATAGTTCGAAACATACACCTTTAATGGAATAACATTCAGATTATTACACACATTGTCCGTATTATCATCAGTCAGTTTTAATTGAACTTGATATTGTCCAGGTGCATTAAATGCATGAGTTACCGTAGAACCGGAAGTATTATCGATGTTACCATCAAAAAAGTTCCACTCATATTCCGCAATACTAAATCCAGGAGCTGCAAATGATCCTGAACCGTCAAAGGAAACTGGATCTCCAACACAAACCCGAATAGAATCCGGTGTATCCCCATTCACTATGAATCCCGCCGCGGTAGGAGGAACACAAGGAGTGGTACAGGTTGCAGAGGCGGTAAACTGTCCCGTTCCTGTTGAATTAGAATAAAACACAAACGTTAAACATCCCGTAGGATTTAAATTCGTTGCAGCAATTGACACCCCTTGCAAACCATTTGTTGTGTAAGTTCCTAAAGTTGGAGCGGATGAGGATGTCCCATCATAAACCGACATGTAGTCTACATTTGGGTTTTGCTGCGTTCCTGTATTGGTTCCATCTAATTGGAAAAAATTAAAAGTCACCGTAATATAGAGTGACGGATCTCCTGTTGTTATTGTATCTGGACAAACTGTTACCTCCCAGGATTCGCCATTTGAATACCCTGGTCCGCCTTGGCCCCCTGAATCGATTATAAATCCATTACAAGTGAGAAATGTTTGGCCATCACTTGCAGGAGCAAAATCAATTTGCGTTTGTTGATTGAATGCAAACGAAGTAAAAAGAGTAGCAAGTATGACGAATAAAGCCTTTTTCATAATTAATACAAGTATTTGGTATTTTTAGGTGATATTCTAAACTCATTAGTTAAGGCACGAATAGAAAGCACCTTTAAGACTGAACCATCTTTTAACTTATAGTATCGAGTTTCTTCTTGATCTGGTTCAATTCCCCATTCTTTAAAATTGAAGTACTCTTTATTCAATTCCTCACTGGATAGATTTTCACCAGCTTCATTTTTGAATTTTGACTTCAATTTTGAATCATTCTTGGTATCCTGAGAGGAAACTATGGTACATGTATGATTGAGTTGAAAAACGTAATAGTTGTATAAATTGGGTCGAAATTGAACTAATTCTTGAGTCTTTTCTTCCCCAAGATTCTTAATAATACGGGAATCAGCTTGAAACTCGGTTTGACCGTAAGCAACTGATAATATAACGAATAAGACTATCGTGGTTAAAATTTTCATATCAAACAGTAATTGTGGTTCAGAATATCACATTTTAAAGGCAAACGGTTTAATCCGGATAAGGTTGCTAGTAAAATAAAAAATCCCATACTAAGATGGGATTTCTAAATATTGATTTAATCTTATTTTTACAATAAGTTTATCTTAATATGGTCACATGTCCATAAACTGTATGACGTTTATCCGTCATCGTTTCTTTGAATTCAATCTTCCACACGTACACTCCATCCTGAACAAAGTTACCTTGAAACCTTCCATCCCAGCCTACTTCATGGTTGTGTGATTCGAAAATCAATTCACCCCATCGATCGAAGATTAATAATGTATAATCGTATGGATCAAAACCAGAAGTAAAAATTGGTTTAAACGTTTGATTGAATTCGTCGTTATCAGGAGTAAATGCGTTAGGGACCCAATACAATAGAATATCGCGAATCACAATTTTCGAAACAGCTGTATCCGTGCATCCAAATTGGTTCTCAGCTACCAGAGTAATAATGTATTCTCTAGCAGTATCTCCATAAATATGCACAGGGTTCTCCAAGTTACTCTGAGCCGAATTATCTCCGAAATCCCAGTAATAGTTCACTGCATTTTCAGATAAGTTTTCAAATTGAATTTCTGTATCCGAAATATCAGTTACCGCAGGATCAAAAACAAAATTCGCGATTGGATTGGGCTCCAAACAAACCGCATCTACTACTGTTTCGCTATTTGAACAGCCAAGCGCATCTGTTAGAGTTAAACTTACATCGAAACAGCCATCATTTGTATAAGTGTGCACAACAGATCCACATTGGTTACTCGTACTTCCATCTCCAAAGGACCATAAACAAGAAGCTCCAGGGGTTCCCGTGTTATTAAACACCACATTCACTGGCAAACAGCTTGGGTTTACATCCACATCCACAACTATTACAGGCAAAGGATTTACAGTAATTTTAAATGTAATTGTCTGACCTACGCAGTTCCCTAAAGTGGGTGTTACTTCAATAAAAGCTACCAATGGTGTTGATCCGGTATTTACACCTACGAAAGTTCCGATATTTCCAGTTCCAGAAGTTCCAAATCCCACATCGTCTCCAACAACAACCCAATCAAATGTTGTTCCAGGTTGATTCGACACAAAAGAAGGCACCGTTAATTGATCTCCATCGCAGATTCCGATATCTGACATGGCCTGTAATTGAGGTGTTGGATCGACCGTAACGGTAACAGAACCAGAGGCTGTATTAGAGCATCCCGTAATATTGTCCGTTATATTCAACAATGTATATACACCTTCCGTTGCATTCTGCATTACATAAGGATTCAGAGTTGTAGCCAACGTACCATTTCCACCTTGACTGTAATTATAACTTAAAGTATAATCTCCATTGCCTACAAAATCAAACTGTACATCAGGCAGGGGTTCTCCTTGACACACTGTTCCTCCCCCAGAAATAGTAGCTGTTGGGAGGTCATAAATTGTAATATCATCCGTAGCCTGAACAGCCGCACAACCTGTAATATTGATATCATTTGTAATGGTGTAGGTTCCTGGTGTGGAGGCGCTCAAGTCAATAATTCCGGTCACTGGATTAATCACCACTCCTGCCGGTGCTGAGAACACACCACCTGTTCCCCCATTAATAAATGTTGGGGCAGGATCTGTTCCATTCAAGCAATAAATATCAAAAGTAAAATCAGCCACCGCAGTATTGGTGATTGTGATTGGAATGGTGCTTGCCGTTGGGCACACCCCCGGAGTGGTGTAAGTAACACTGTACTGACCATCTGTACTCGTTGCCAAGGTGATGGCCCCAGTAGTTGGATCCAATGTCAAACCTGCTGGAGATACACTAAATGTTCCCCCTGGTGTTCCTGTTAAATTCAGTACCGGGTTGGTTCCAGTTACACAGTATGTGGATGCATCATAAGTAAATGTTGAGTCGTCCCAAAGATTTACAAATAAATCCATTTGATCTGTATTCACACAACCATTGGCATCTGTTCCTGTTACGGTATAAGTTTGAGATACGGATGCATTAAAAGCCTGACCATCTACTCCTCCATTATCCCATACATAGGTCTGTGCTCCCGAACCACTTAAAGTCACACTAGCTCCCTCACATACTGTAATATCCAAACCTGCACCCACTATTGGAAGCGGATTGATTGTTACCACAACCGTATCCGTACCCACGCATCCCGAAAGAGTGGATCCTGTTAGAATATACTGGGTAGTAACTAGTGGTGAGACCGTTTGCGTTTGTCCTATTCCCAATCCCTGATTCCAGTCATATATATCGGCTCCACTTCCAACTAAGGTATATGATTCTCCTATACACATTGTCGTATCCGGCCCCGCATTCACTGGTGGTGAAGTCGCTATTGTCACCAATACCTGATCTGTGTTGACACATCCATTGGCATCTGTTCCCGTTACAGTATAGATCGTGTTACTTGCAGGGGCGGTAAAAGCCACATTGTCTGTTACACCATTATCCCACACATAGCTCGCTCCTCCTGAACCTGTAAGAGTCACCATTTCCGATGGACATACCGTTTGGTCTACTCCCGCATCTATATTCGGAAGGGGATTTACTGTTACTGTTTGTTGAGCTGTATTCACACATCCATTCACATCCGTTCCCGTTACCGTATAGGTAGTCGTAACTACAGGTGAAACTGTATGTGTGGATCCATTTCCAAGACCATTGTCCCAGTTATAGTTGTTGGCTCCCTGAGCCGCCAGTGTTGCGTTTGCTCCAATACAAATAACCACATCCGGATCTGTTGTTACTGTTGGAAGCGGGTTCACGGTCACGGTCATTGAAGCCGATCCTGAACAGTTCCCATCATCTGCAAGAACCGTATAGGTCGTTGTAACCACAGGAGATACCGTATGTGATTGACCCAAGCCCAAACCTTGATCCCAGGTATAAGTCACCCCACCACCTGCAGAGATAGTCGTGTTCTCCCCTGCACAAATGGTAACATCCGGAGAAATCGTTGGCACCAATGCACCAACCGACACTGTGATCGTATCATCTTCCACACATCCATTAGCATCCGTTCCCGTTACCACATAGGTTGTTTGTGCAGCAGGTGAAACATTGATATTATTTCCAGGTCCAATTCCCTGATCCCAGGTATAGGCCGTTCCCCCAGACGTGACAAAAGGTATTTCCTCCCACGCAGATTGAAATATCTGGGCCGGCATTGATATTTGGTAATGGATTGACAATGTAATCAAAACTTGTTGGTGTTCCAGTACATTGCGCCGTACTTGGGGTAATTGTTATTGTCGATATTTCCTGAATCGCGGCATTTGGATTTTGAGACACAAATGAAGCTATCGATGCCGTTCCATTGGCCCCCACACCCGTTCCTGTATTGTCCGACACCCAGCTATAGATCACTCCTGCTGCTGGTGTTCCTGTGAAACCTACGGCCGTAGTATTTGCTCCAACACAGAGTATTTGGTCTGCTACCGGATCCACTGTTGGGGTTGCGCATTAATCGTTAGGGTCACTGTAGAGTCTGAAGGACAAGTAATCCCTCCTCCTGTTGTATAAGTAATATTGTAGGTCCCCGCTGTAGAGGCACTTAGATCAATCAACCCCGTTGTGGTGATTGACAATAATCCGCAGGTAGCTGGTACGCTGCCCGGATCTCCAGTGATTGCTGCTGTTGGATCTGCATCTGCACTACAATACGTATACTGAGGATATGAAAAACCTGGGTCTTCTGGCCCCTGAAATGCTGCCAAGGTCACTGTGATTGGACATCCATTATTGTCCACCACATCAAAAGACACCACATCTCCATCAATCAATCCATCGATAACGATATTTCCCCCGTTGGTTGTGGTATTGTTTACAAAATTCGCATTTGAGGGAGACAGGTTACTTGCTGTATAAGTTTCACCCGCTACCATTTCTGGCAGACCTCCAGTCAAAGTAACCGTTTGAGTTCCAGCAGCACAATCCTGAGCTTCTGTAAAAGTAATTTCGCTTAAATATTGTACTGAAATTGTTGGACCAATATCCCAACATGCGGTCGAGGTATTGACATAAGAATAGGTTCCTGAGCCCACATCATAAAAAGTGATTGGAATAATATACATCGTTTCATCTACTCCTGTCCAAGGTCCACCATAAGACGCCTGCCCCAATGAGTTCGGATCATTAAAACTTCCATAACCCAAAACACCTAAAAAGCAAGGATCCAATTCGATCTGTCCCGGAGGCATTGTTGTGGGAGGACAAGAAAATAATAAATAACCAATCCCTGGATTATAAGTCCCAGGAGCTGCAATAGGAGGCGCTGTAGCTTCTGCCGGTGCGATAAAATCATTATTGGTAGTAACATCAAAAGTCTCTCCAAAGCACAATACTTCATTATTTGAAGCCGGAACACCGTCTACTGTTACTGTAAATGTTCCTACATCTACTGTGCAACCACAAGGAGGAGGATATGAACCATTAACTGATATTGTACAAGCAGGATCATCCGTAAAATAGGCTGTGATCGCGCATGTTGAACCATCTGCCTGGGCAGTGAATAAGAAATTTGTAGTCCCACTAAAAGGCGGATTAAAAGTCACCTGATTACCTTGGCAATCTTCTACAATTAGCTGACCCGTAGAAGGAGGATCTGTATAAGTTACCGTCCCACTTACTTGCAAAGTCGAACCAGGATCACATGCACCTGTAGAAACATTTAGTCCCGTCATATTACAAGATGGGGAACAATCAGCAGGAGCCGTATAATTAATTGTTTGCGTACAAGCTAAATCATCTGTAAAATAAACTGTTACATCACATGCTCCACCATCAGACAACAAACCTGTGATTGAATAGTTTGTTGGAGAAGTAAAAGGCGCATTGAAAACTTGCTGATTCCCATTGCAGTCTTCAACAATCATTGTTCCTGTAGTTGGAGGATCTGTAAATTCTACAGTCCCTGTGATATCATAAGTATTCGTTGCAGGTTGGCAAGCACCAACATTGGCTGTAAAGTTATCAATGGTACAGTTTGGAAATACAATATTACAATTCGTAGCTCCAGCACCTGAAATTTGCTGCAAGTCGATTTGTTGAGTAACATTTGCATAATTTGTAATCAGCATTACATATACCTCCCCAACTTGCGCCCCTGTTATGGTGGGGAACTCATTATTTGTAAAAGAGAATGAGCAATCCACAACTTCACCAGCCGGTGAACCCATACTTCCACAATCGTTTTGTGCGGTTGCTAAACTAGAGTAGGGACCATAAATAATATAATCAATATCCGAACCAGCTGTCAAATTCATATTAATATTTCCAGCAGCAGCAATTTCTAGATAGAACCAAGTAGGATTGGGTTGCGAAATCAAGCAATCATAATTATTTCCTGGATCTAAAATATCAGCATCATCTACACCCGTATTTGCAGTAAAAGTAATACCTGCGTCTGTACATATTGGAGTCATTTCCGAGCAATTTTCATTATTGGTTCCGGGAGGAGGAGCAGGAATCGAAGTAACACAAATTTCAAAAGTTCCTGTTCCTCCAGCATAATCCCAAATACGAATAAAATAAGTTTCTCCGGGATTCAAATTCGAAAAACTCAACGTTGGCATCGTACCTGTACCGCCATCATCATCACAGTCCAATTCAGTATATGTCCCTGCACAATCCGATGAATAAACAGACATCACGGCATCTGTAATAGACCCTGCTTGAAGATCAATATTTACTCCATCTCCATTCAAGGGTGCAGTAAAAGCATACCAGACATCCTCTCCCATAGAACCACAGGAAGGAGAACCAAAATTTGCAGCGTTCGTTTGAACAGTGGCTCCAACAGTCGTACCGGTTTGGTAAACACAATTTGCGTTCACATTTATATATGGCGCGTTGCTACATGGATTATTATTTGCCTGAGATAGTGCTAAAAAAGGTGAAATCAATCCAATCAGAGCTACTATTTTTCTAAAAGAAATTTTTGTCTTGAGATTCTGCACCATCATTTCTTCGATTTTAAAATAGTTTCAATCTCCTCAATTCTCGCTTTCGACTCATTTATAAAACCGTCAATTTGCTTGAACCAGCCTGACTCTTCGGCCTTTTTCTTTTCGATGGGATCGGCATTCACATATTGTTTTTTCTTTTCCAAATGACCGATATAAGTATGCAAATAGTTAAGTTCTTCCTGTTTGGATTTGAACTTGGGTTGTTTTATTGCATTTGAATAGATCGGTGTTTTGATTATTTCAATATACTGCGACCCATCTGTGTATTTAGTTGTTTTTTGATTATTTGTGTAAATAATTGTGTCAATCTCTTTCTCTTGGTTTTGAGAGAAAATTGTAAAGGTGCTCAGGAATGCTATAGACAATACTATATTTTTCATATCCCAAAATATTATTGATTAAATTATTTCTTAGTTACACTCTTTTGTGGCTCAGCAACCACTTTTACCTGCTTAATTTGGGATTTTTGAGGGTCCACTTTTTTAAGCTTTACCGGCTCTGTCTTAGAACCTGCCTTTTTTTTCTCTTGAGAAAATGAATTTACACAGAGTGTGGCTACAAAGAGTACCAGTGCGAGTTTTAAAAATTTCATAGTAAGGAGTTTGAATGACTAAACTTAACAACAATTTAACGTAGCAATAACCAATCCGTTACCTGAGAAAGTTAAGTATTTTTTAAGAAAACTCCTATTTTGTTAAAATCTTGTGGTAAGTGGGTAGATATCTAACAATAAAATAAGAATTGTTTTCAAACCCGTTGTTATTGCCCAGTTTTTTCATCTCAATCCGATTTACAGTCGGGATCGTTGAAATGGCATCAAAGTGTTGAGAAAATCCTGTCCCAAACAACTCAAGTCCAGAAACATAAAACATTGTTAAATCGAATCCATGTAAAGAATATTCTGTAGGGTCTGACCCGAAGGCCGTTCTGAACTTTTGCAGCAGTTGTTGCAGCTTAGGATTTTTCCAATCCGCATAAATAGGTGAAGCATAGTGGAAATTCATTCTTGTCTTGTATTTCATTTTAATCCCTTCAAACCGCTCCCAATTGTCCGTCCCAAAAAGATGAATGGTGGTTGAATCCCGGTAACCGTATTTATTTAAGGTCTTGTTCAATCCTACGAATAGATTAGTAGCAAAAACCTGATTTGAACTAGGTGCCAATACAATATTGAGATCATTTTTATTGAAATAACTTCCCATGTCCGTTGTAGACAAATTCTTTTCCACGAAGGAGATTTTAAATTCTTCTAAGAATTCGCGAGTTTTCTGGTAAGCATAATCATCTTTTGAGGAAGTACTTTTAATCAGAACCACAGTTTTAGTTGGATAATGATCTTTAATATATTCAATTGTACCTCGAATAAGTACTCCATTACTCGCAATAAACTTACTTAAATAAGGATTTTCGTACATTACTTTTCCACTTGCAGAAAACGGAATAACATTGTGTATTTGATGTTCTTTTGCAAATTGTGCAACTAAAGTCACTGGTTTCTTGTAAAAAGGTCCGATGATCAAATCTGCATCAGCTACATTATTTTCTTTCAAAATCCTAGCCACTGTTGCGGAATCTCCTCTTGTGTCATAGACCTGAACCTCTAAATTGACACCTGCTTTTTTCAGGGAATCCAAAGCAAATTTGACCCCCATATAAAAATCAAGTGCAACCTTCGTTTTTGGAAGAATATCTCGAGGAGAAGTGATTGAACCAGAAGCGAGATGACTTGCATTCTGATCCAAGTAAAAAGGCAGTAAAACCGTTACCTTATAACTCGCTTTTAATTCTGAATCACCAAGATCAAAATGAACAGTATCCTCATTCGGAACATTCTTTTCAAGCACTTCTCTTACTTTTACGGGCTCTAATGGAATTTTTAAAATTTGACCTTTACTTAAGGAATTCGTCCTCAAATTGTTAATCGATTTAATTGTATCCACACTTACCATATAGCGTTTAGCAATGGAATAAAGCGTTTCATGGGCTAGAACTTTATGCTCAATAATTGAATCATTTGCATTTATATGATTCGAATTCTCTTCAATCTGATTGACTTGATTGTCATTTTGATTGTGTTGCAAATTCTGATCTGCATGATTTTCAACAGGGTCTTTTTGGATGGACTCTCCATTCTTTACAGGAATATTGATTTCCTCTCCGTTTTTAAGCTCTGTTAACCCTGGGTTAGCCTCTTTTATATCTTCAATGGAAACGCCGAATTTTCTGGACAAACCATAAAAAGTCTCTCCTTTTTCGACAGTATGTTTTTTAAAGGTGAACTCTGATTGTTTATAGCCAGATTTATCAGCTGGCACAAGAATCTTTTGACCTAAAGTTAGTTCTGTACTTAATCTGGGGTTTGCCGATTTCAGATCACTTTCACTGATTTTGAATTCTTTCGTGATGGAGTAAAGTGTATTCCCACGCTCAACAATGAAAACATAATATTTCTTTCCATTATTTACTTCAACATCATACTTCTTCTGTGCCACTGAAAGCAATACAGAAAAGCAGAAAACAAAACTTACTATGAACCTAATTATTCCCATTCAATTGTCGCAGGTGGTTTCGAACTAATATCGTAAGTCACCCTGTTAATTCCTTTTACACCATTAATAATCTTATTCGAAGTTCGTGCCAAAAATTCATATGGCAAATGAACCCAGTCAGCTGTCATCCCATCCGTGGAGCTCACAGCCCTTAATGCCACTGCATTTTCGTAGGTTCTTTCATCTCCCATTACTCCAACAGATTGTACTGGAAGAAGAATTGCTCCAGCTTGCCAAACCTCGTCGTAGAGTCCTTCATCTTTCAATCCTTGAATGAAAATATGGTCGACTTCTTGAAGAATTCTCACTTTTTCTGCGGTCACTTCACCCAAAATTCGGATACCCAATCCAGGACCTGGAAAAGGATGACGACCTAAAATATCTTGTGGAAGCTCCATGGCCTTCCCTACTCTTCTTACCTCATCTTTAAAAAGTAAACGCAAAGGTTCTACCAACTCCAGCTTCATATAATCGGGTAATCCACCTACATTGTGATGGGATTTAATGGTGGCAGAAGGTCCTCCCGTTGCAGAAACTGATTCAATCACATCAGGATAAATTGTTCCCTGACCTAACCATTTTGCGTCTTCCACTTTACCCGATTCTTCTTCGAAAACATCGATAAATACTTTTCCAATTGCTTTTCTTTTTGCTTCGGGGTCAGACAATCCCGATAATGCTGAGTAAAACTGCTGAGAAGCATCCACTCCTTTTACATTTAAACCTAAGTGTTTGTAGGAATCCAAAACAGAATCAAATTCGTTCTTTCTCAGCAAACCATTATTCACAAAAATACAATGCAAATTACTCCCAATAGCTTTGTGGAGGAGCATTGCGGCAACTGAGGAATCTACCCCACCTGACAAACCTAAGATCACTTTATCGTTTCCAAGTTTTGTTTGCAGTTCGGCTACCGTTTCTTCTACAAAAGAAGTAGGTGTCCAGGACTGAGAACAACCGCAAATGTCAACAACAAAATTTCTCAAAAGGGTTAATCCTTCGGTTGAGTGATATACTTCAGGGTGAAACTGAATTCCGAAAGTTGTTTCTCCTTCAATTTCATAACCCGCAACCTCCACATCGTGAGTTGAAGCTATTATGTTATAGTTGGAAGGTACCGTTTTAATGGTATCTCCATGCGACATCCAAACTTGGGAATCGTCTGACATACCTCGAGTTAATATATTTTCTTTATCTACATATGATAAATGTGCTCTCCCGTATTCTCTTATTTTAGATGGCATCACCTCTCCGCCAAAATTTTGCGCCATGAATTGAGCACCAAAACATACTCCCAAAAGAGGTAGTTTCCCTTTGATCTCTTCTAAATTGGGTTTTGGAGACTTTTCATCTCGAACCGAAAAAGGGCTTCCAGATAAAATAACACCTTTGATGTTGGGGGTGATTTCCGGGCATTTATCCCAAGGATGAATTTCACTATACACATTGAGTTCTCTGACTCTCCTACCGATTAGCTGGGTATACTGTGACCCGAAGTCTAAAATCAATATCATCTCTTGCATGCTGCAAAGATATAAACCTCGGAAGAATAGATAACAATAATTAAGTTATTTTAAGAACAGATTGATTGGATACCGTTGGATTGCGAGTAAAAGCCTGAATTAAGTAATTATTCGCATAAAAGACACCCCAAACCAAATGATCTTGCTCTTGCTCAATCCTCTTGCTGTTGCTCAATTCTGAGTTTGAGTGGATAGAGTGAGTGAACAGTTTTTTTTATTTGTGGATTTCTCCTATTTAATCCATGACTTGCTAGGTCTGGGTAGTTCGAGTTTTTTTTGTTACACAGAGTTGCACGGAGAAGACACGGAGATTCACGGAGAAATTTTAAAAATTGCTCTTGCTCAATCCTCTTGCTGTTGCTCAATTCTGAGTTTGAGTGGATAGAGTGAGTGAACAGTTTTTTTATTTGTGGATTTCTCCTATTTGATCTATGATCTGCGAGCTTTGGGTTACAGGTGCTTTTTTTTTGTTTCACAGAGTTGCACGGAGAAGTCACGGAGTTTCAAGGAGAAATTTAAAAATTGCCGTTACTGTTGCTCTACACTCTTGCTCTACACTCTTGCTCGACACTCTTGCTCAATCCTCTTGCTGTTGCTCTTGCTTTATATCTTCCTTCTTATTGTGGTCTATTGTTTCCGCGATTAGATAAGCAATAACCACAAGTAGAACTAAGGCAATAAAAACTTTGGGATCCTTGTATAAAGGTTTCTTCGGTCTTTTAGTCAATTTATCATATTGATGAGAAAGGCGACCAAAGTCCTTGTACTTTTCGATCTGCTCCTTGCTCGGAGTTTTCGATTTATTCGGGTCTCTATTTACTTTGTACTCTCTCATTTAAAACCAATCCTTTTTAATTTTTTCAAGGAGTCTGTATGTTTTCATTTTCGCACTTGCTTCTGAAATATCATAAATATCAGCAATTTCTTTGAATGACATGGACTGAAAAAACCGAAGATCAATCAATTCAGCTTGGTCTGGTGATAAAGCGTTCATGACCACGATCAATTTTTCCTGAAGTTCGATTTCGACGCTCTTATCTTCAGAAACTTCCATTTCTTTCATCATGTTCACCAAGCCCGACTCCTCAATTTCCACAATATGGGTTTTCTTGGATTTTCTGAAATACATATTGAGTTCATTGGAAGCTATCCGGAACAACCAAGCACCAAAAGGGGCACCTCTATCTTCGTATTTATCAATATTCATCATTGCTTTTAAAAAGACCAATTGACAAATATCTCCAGTAGTATCCTCATCACCTAAACGCTTAAAAATGAACAGAAACACCCGCTCAAAATACTTTTCATAGAGCGGTCCGAAAGCCTCACGATTCTTCTTTGCTTTCGCAATTTGATCGCGGTCATCAATTTCGGTATTGGGTCTGTCAAATTTCAAAACGAGTCTAAACTTTATCTCATCAATTCAAAAAAAAATAAAAGTAACAGAATTTTTTCTTCGCTCATTTCATTGAGTCTGAAATGTTATGAGCACATCATAAAAACGTTGTTTTCAATTTGTAAAGAAACTGTCGTTTGTAAACTATAAAATTTAGATAAGTTTGTGAGAACAATGTCGCCTCATTACTCATGAAAAAATTGATCCCACATATTGAATTCCCCGGAAATTGTTTGGAAGCAATCAATCACTATGTACATGTCTTTAAAGGCGAAATTGAGGCATTAGACAAGTATAAAGACCAGCCTGTTTCAGTTCCCAAAGACTGGGAAAATAAAATCTATTTCTGTCATTTTAAATTTGAGGGAGGCGAGTTTTATGCTTCTGATAAGGAGTCGGCGAGTACGTCTAGTTTTTGGGTGCAATGTGAATCTGAAGCTGAAATACTAGAAATTGCAAAAAAGTTATTCGATAGAAAAGAAATTTCGATTACAAAGAGTGTATTCGGAGAATCTATGTTTCGAGAAAGAGATAGTTTTGGTATTGAATGGAATTTAATTTTAAGATAGAACAGGCCTCTTTCGAGGCTCTGTTTCTGTATTTCTAATTTGCATTGATCACACTTCCACTTCCTGAACCAAATACATTTACTGATGGATAACCTTTATAGTAAACCGATCCAGATCCCGAAATAGTCACATTCAACAAACTATCTGCATGGAGTTGCACATTTCCACTTCCACTAATTAATACGTCTGAAATATCAGATATAAAATTATAACTACTAACCGTTCCAGAAGCCGAAAGAACGATATCCGAATCCACAGTTTGCCCGGTCAAACTCACATTCCCCGAACCAGAAAGGGTTAAATTTGATTCAGTACAAAACAATTGAGCGATAGAGATACTTCCGGATCCTGACAAAGTGGTCTCATGCGTATAAGTATTAAGCTGATTCACAGTTATGCTCCCCGAGCCACTTAACACCACTTTACTATCTGTGAATGTGGATTGCGGATCTGTATTTGCAATGAATGAACCTGAGCCAGAATTAATGAAATTTCGCACATTTGGAGCATTCACAATTACTTGAATGTAATCCCCGTTTGATACCGAATACCCTTTTTTCATTTTGATTTTTAATGTATTGTCCTCCACTACAAATTCAGTGGCGTCATATACTTTTTGAGTCGTGTAAATCTCTACAGAGGTTGTGGTTGATGCATTGTAGGTCAAATTCCCTGAAATAGCAAATTCAACACCTGTAAATCCAGTTGAAACCGTTGGAGTAAACCATAATTTGTCCCCTTTGGAAGCGTCAATTTTCTTACATGAAAACAACCCCATACCCAATACCATAAATAATACTACAAGGAGATTTTTCTTTCCTTTCAAACTTCTTTTTAAATCCATGTTCTTTCGTTTTAAGCATTAATAATTACAAAAATTTCTATGGAGACAAATGTAGATTGCCAATCTCGAGAAACACAATAAAATCAAGGTGTTCATGTACTGAAAACAGAAATCAGGACAATTGAGTGTGGAATTTTTCGAGTGTAGAGTGTAGAGTGTAGAATGTAGAATTATGAATTATGTACTTCCCTGATCAAGGTTGACCAATTTGGCTAGTTATCGATAAATTATTAATTGTTCATTCTTAATTGTTCATTCTTAATTCTTAATTCTTAATTCCTAATTACTTAAAGTCCCCCGGGGATTTGTCTTTGATTTTTTTGAAGGCTCCGTAGAGGGCGGATCTGGATTTGAATCCTACTTCTTGTCCAATTCCTTCAATACTTAGAAGGGAATCTTTTTGGATCATTTCGATAGCTAAATTGACTCTAAAAGTATTGACCCAAGTGGAGAAATTCGTGTTTCTGTGTTTTTTAATGGATTCGGAGATTTTACGTGGAGATACGTTTACCGCTTTTGAAAAATCGTATAGGTTGAGATCTTCATTTTTAAAATATTGATGGGTTTGCATCTGATTTTCCATTTCGATAATTATGGATTCATCTAAAGCATCTGAAACGGAATCCAATTCCTCATCCATTCTCTTGAAATCACGAAATAAATCTTCATGGGTAAACGCCTTAAAACTAATGTAGTAGAGCAATATAAAAATCAATAGCCAATTGATCGTGACGAAATGGGCAATCCATTCAGGAAGCTCTAGAAAAATTCTTACTAATTCCAATCCCCATAAGGCGACCATAGGAACAAACAAGATGACAAACCTTTTAAGCCAATCGATTTTGAGTTTGTCGGGATCGGAATAAAATTCGCCTGCTGCAATTTGTACTTTCTTCACTTCTAAAAAAGAGAACACCAAAAAAACAACGGATAATCCATAAGCAATCACTTGCTGTGTCATGAAAAGAAATTCCATTTTATCCACTCCCAAAAGTGCCTTTAAATCTTTCCCAATTGATAGATAAGAAACCATGTTAATGACTGTCAGGAATGCCACAATTATCCCTAAAGCATAAGCAAGTTTCACCCAAATCTTGTACTTGTCATAATTCCCAACTTTCAGCAAAACATAATGAAAAAACAAGGTGGGCATAAAAAGCTTGGATTCAGGCAAACCAAAATAGTAGCCTAAAGAATAGTTTCCAACTTGATCTACTGGCAAAAAACTATTGATCCCTTCCCAGATTAATGCGAACAGAAACAAACCAAGAATTTTGTTTGAAGTGGACTTATGCTTTTCAGAAAATATATATAAGCCCGAAAGGAATAAACCTTGGAGAATCGCTCCAAATCCGATGATCAATATTACATTTTCCACCTGCCAAAGATAGTCAGATTTGACAAAGAAAAAAGAGGCCAAAATATCAGCCTCTTTTCTTAAATATTAACCTAATGTGATTACTTTTTCATTTACCGTTTAAGTGCTATGAAGAATAGGTTAAGTATTCACTACAAATCTAATTTATATCACTCAGGTTGAAACCCATAAATCGCCGAATGCTTGGAATCTTATACAAGTCAAAACGAAATCAATAAATCACTTCACTAAATCACTGAAATTGAGCAGGTACAGATTCTGAACAGAAATTTTATTTAAAATATCTTTTGTCAAATAATTTTATTTCTATCTTTGCACCCACGAATTCAAAAACACATGAAGGATACTACCGACTATCCCTTCCGTTTTTGAAAGATTGACAAGTTGGTGATGTAGCTCAGTCGGTAGAGCAAAGGACTGAAAATCCTTGTGTCGGCGGTTCGATTCCGTCCATCACCACTTCTAAAGGGACTCAATTCGAGTCCCTTTTTTTTTATTTATCAACTCCTTGATAAATAAGGAATTACAACCTATTTCCTATCTTAAAATTTAAAAAAAATCAAAAAAACTATTGCAGAATCCTTTTTTTATACATTAACTTTGCAGCATCAATTGCCGTCACAAGTAATTGATTTATAAAGATCGAGGTGAGAGACAGGCTCTATGACCCTCTAGCAACCCCAAGATCAAGGGCAATACAAACTGATCGAGGAAGGTGCTAAATCCTGAATCCGGAAGAGTTTCGGATGAATATAAATTTAAATTACAAGATTATGCAGAATTTATCGCTTACCAATTTTTGGTCCCGCTTGAGGAAGACTTTCTTGTCTATTCTAAAGTCCTTCATGCATTACATGTGTTTGGCGTGTAGATAAGAATCAGATTCTCTTATCGCACATTCTAGCTACAGTTTTCGATGTCGAGAACTGCTGAATTTTCACATTTAATTTTCAAAAATGAGTTTAAAGTACTTGTATCATAACGAGGCTTTTCCGCTCGAATCAGGGGAAAGTCTTGAAGGAATAAAAATAGCCTACCAAACCTGGGGAAACCTTGATAAATCAACTAAAAAGGTGATTTGGGTTTGCCACGCACTAACAGGAAGTGCCGATGTTTTTGACTGGTGGAGTGATCTTTTTGGAGCAGACAAATTGTTCAATCCTTCAGACTATTTCATTGTTTGCGCCAATGTCTTGGGATCGCATTATGGCTCTACCGGTCCCTTGAGTAAAAAGTCCAATGGAAATAAATTTTATCACTCTTTTCCAGCAATCACTACGCTCGACATGGTTCGTGCTCATGAGGTATTGAGAAAGTACCTGGGAATTGAACAAATTCATTTGCTGATTGGTGCTTCTCTTGGCGGACAGCAAGCGATTCAATGGGCAGTTGAAAAACCGGAAATTGCTGAACAACTGGCATTAATCGCCACGAATGCTCAGCATTCACCTTATGGAATTGCCTTTAATGAAACCCAAAGAATGGCCATTCAGGCAGATCAATCTTTTAAGTATTCATATGATTATGCTGGTTTAGAAGGATTGAAAGCGGCTCGTGCTATTGCGATGCTCTCGTACAGATCGGCTTCAGGATATTTGGTTACTCAGTCAGAAGACAGCAATGAAAAAGCAGATGCGTTCAAGGCTTCTTCGTACCAACGATATCAAGGGGAAAAGTTTGTAAAAAGATTCAATGCTTTTTCCTACTGGACGCTTTCCAAAGCTATGGATTCACACAATGTTTTTCGGAATCACCCGGATGCATTAAAGCGCATTCAAGCTCGAACACTATGCATTGGCATTACGACAGATTTGTTGTTTCCTGTTTCAGAGCAAAAGTTCTTGAATGAAGAAATTGAAGACTCTATTTACGTGGAGATAGAAAGTGAATTTGGACACGATGGATTCTTAGTTGAAGGGAAACAACTGGAAGAAATTCTCAAAGATTTTTTAAACGAAAAAACGGCAAAATACAAGCCAACAATATTTAAACAAAAACATTTAATAGTCGCTTAATTATGGAAACAAAAATCAAAATCGGGTTATTCGGATTCGGATGTGTAGGGGGAGGACTCTACGAAGTATTAAATCAGTCTAAATTACTGAATGCAGAAATAGTAAAGATCTGCGTGAAATCAAAAGATAAGGAAAGAAGTATAGACGCTTCCCATTTTACTTTTGAGAAAGACGATTTATTGAACAACTCTGAAATCAACACAATAGTTGAATTGATCGACGATGCAGACGCAGCATATGAGATCGTAACAACTGCTTTTCGCAAAGGAAAAAATGTGGTATCTGCCAATAAAAAACTGATTGCCTTGCATTTGGAAGAATTGATTCAGCTGAGTCGAAAGCATCAAGTATCCTTTTTGTATGAAGCTTCTACATGCGCCTCTATTCCTGTAATTCGAAATCTGGAAGAATATTACAATAACGATTCTTTAAGCAAGATTGAAGGAATTTGCAATGGGACAACCAACTACATTTTAACGCAAACTCATGCTTTTGGAAAATC
Organism: Crocinitomicaceae bacterium; assembly: GCA_041392305.1. Taxonomy (GTDB): domain Bacteria; phylum Bacteroidota; class Bacteroidia; order Flavobacteriales_D; family Crocinitomicaceae; genus JAGQYP01. Next base: position 64,953 of record JAWKMJ010000006.1, on the reverse strand, counting down.
CTATGAGGAGGTTTTGAAAGAAGCTCAGGATTTAGGTTTTGCTGAAACTGATCCAACGATGGATGTAGATGGATTTGATTCTAAATTCAAATTAGACATTTTGATTGCTCACACTTTTGGGAAAATAGTGGAAGTGGGAGAAATCTTAAATATCGGAATCAGAAATATCAAAGAAGAAGATGTGAATTTCGGAAGAGAAAAAGGACTAAAAATCAAGCTGATTTCAAGAGCAGAAAAAATTGGAGACAAAGTAATTGGTTTTGTGGCTCCTCATTTTGTTCCTGAAGATCACTTTGCTTACAATGTGGAGAATGAATACAATTGTGTTGCCATTCAAGCTTTGTTTTCGGACAAACAATTTTTCTTGGGAAAAGGAGCAGGTTCCTACCCTACAGCTTCAGCAGTTCTTTCAGATATTTCCGCTTTGCAATTTGACTACAACTACGAGTACAAGAAATTTAAAACGGGAGGCGATTTGGAGTACAGCAATGAATTCTACGCGAAAGTTTATGTAGGTTCTCCATATAAACTCACGGATGAAATCGAATTTGTGAATATTGAAGAATCCTATTCCGGTTTAGAATACCATTACAAAATTGGTTGGGTGAAATTCAGTAGCTTAGCATCTGTTGATTTTAATAAAAGAGAAGATCTGTTTATTTCTTTCTTCTCGGAAGATGTCAAATTCGAAAAAACAAAAGATGAAAGTAGAGTTGAAGCGCTTGAAGCCGCCCTTTAATTTTGAAGCATTTAATGAAAATGGTCAAACGATTAAAATTGATGGTGCGCCAGATATTGGAGGACATAATAACGGGTTCCGACCCATGGAATTATTGGTTTCCGGGCTTGGAGGATGCGCCGCCATCGACGTCGTACTGATCTTAGAAAAACAAAAACAAAGAATTGATGATCTCGAGATAGTTTTAAACGCCGAAAGAAGAGATGAAATACCCAAAATCTTTACCAAGATCGAAGTGGCTTTTCTCTTTAAAGGTGAATTGGAACCGCATAAAGTTCAAAGAGCGATCGACCTAACAATGGAAAAATATTGTTCGGTAACACGCATACTTGAAGCTACTTGCGAGATCACCACTTCATTTAAAATCAATTAGAATGAACCCAGAAACATTAGCCATAAGACTACAAACAGAGCGCAGTCAGTACCAAGAACATTCAGTACCGCTCTATCTTACTTCTTCTTACACCTTCCACGATTCGGAAGATATGAGAGCTCAGTTTTCAGAGGAGATTGAAGGAGATGTGTATTCCAGATATTCCAACCCAAATGTGTCGGAATTCATAACAAAAATAGCCATGCTGGAAGGTGCAGAAGCCGGATGGGCAACTGCAAGTGGAATGGCAGCTATTTTCACCACTTTTGGAGCTTTATTGTCGAGTGGCGACCATGTTTTATCGTGTAAATCTGTTTTTGGATCTACACATAGATTGTTCAATGAAATTCTTCCAAAATGGGGAATCCATCATACTTATGTTCCTATTGATGATTTTGATTCTTGGGAAGATCACATTCAAGAAAACACTAAAATATTGTACCTGGAAACTCCTTCGAACCCAGGAGTAGATATAGTGGATTTAGAATTAGCTGGTGCTTTGGCAAAAAAACACAACTTAATTTTTGTGGTAGATAACTGTTTTGCTACACCCATCATTCAGCAACCCTTGAAATTTGGTGCGCATTTGTCCATTCATTCTGCCACCAAATACATCGATGGTCAGGGTCGGACTCTGGGAGGAGTCATTGTCGGGAATCAAGACCTCATTGATGAGATTCAGGGGTTTGCCAGACATACAGGCCCATGCATTAGTCCGTTTAATGCGTGGGTCTTGTCTAAATCCATTGAGACTTTGCCATTGCGCGTGGAAAAACATTCATCCAATGCATTGGAAATAGCAAAAAGACTAGAAGCTCACCCCAATGTGGAAAATGTAAAATATCCTTTTTTGGAGAGTCACCCAGGCTATGAAATTGCAAAAAAACAAATGAGATTTGGAGGCGGAATTGTGACCTTTAATATCAAAGGCGGATTGGAAGCAGGAAAAGAATTTCTAGATGGATTGAAATTATTGAGTTTAACAGCTAATCTCGGAGACACCAGATCAATAGCCACTCACCCAGCCTCTACAACGCACTCGAAATTGAGTCCGGAAGAAAGAGCTTCAGTGGGAATTGGGGAAGGAATGGTAAGAATTTCGGTTGGATTGGAGCATGTGGATGATATTTGGTGTGATATCAATGCGGCTTTGACGAAAACGGTTTGTGAGGTTGGGAAAGAGGAATTTGGAATGCGTAATGCGTAATGCGTAATTCGAAATTCGGAATGTGTAATTGGGAATTTTTACCTCGTGGGTCTCTCCTATTTGGGTATGTACCTGCGAGGCTTCTTTTGCTCGTGTTTTTTTTTGTTACACGGAGATGCACGGAGAAGACACGGAGATACCTTTAGATTAGCAATATATTCTTTTTAGTAGTTTTAAGTAAGAACCAAAGGAAGACAGGTGAACTAAACGGAGTTCTAGTCATGAACTATTTTGTGTATTAGACCTGTCCTCTTTTCTGAAGGCTTCGCCATTTAGAATGTTAAGCATTAAGGCTTATTAAAGGTATTAGCTATTCCTTCATATTGGTTCAACAGTCAATTAAAGTAAAGATATGAAAAGATTTTATGTAGGTATCGACATCTCCAAGGATTGGTTAGATGTTGCAGTCTTGGAGACTGATTCGAAAAAGATTATTTCTGAGAAAAGAATCGATAATAATCAAAAGCACATTTTTAAATTAATTAATCAATTACTGAAAAAGGGGAATGCCGACTCTTACTGGTTTTGTTTCGAACACACAGGTAATTATGGACTTGAACTTATGGCATTTGGATCAAAAATCTCTTTTATATTCGGTAGTTCCAGCCCAGGAGATTATCCTCTCTCAGGGTATAAAGAGGTAAGAATGATCGAATAGATGCCATTCGTATTGCTGAATTTGCAGCTATTCAAAATGCGTCTTAAGCCTTCTAAGTTACCCGTTAAGGAACTACTTGTGATTAAGCAATTACTTTCCGTTCGAAGACATTTGATTAAAACCAGATCTAGTTATAAGAACAGTTTTTAAAGACTCACACAATAGCATCCAAAGTATCTAGCGAAGATGAAACAGCAATACTAATCTGTCAAAAGCAAATTGAACAACTAAACCAAGAAATTAATCAAGTTGAAGAGCAAAATAAAAGATAAAAATTAAATCAAATCAAGAGATCCCATAGAAACTTTGAATTAATCACCTCAGTTAAAGGAATCGGCATAATTGTAGCTGCTCAAATTATAGTATACACCAACAATTTTACCTCATTTGATAATCATAGAAAATTCAGTTGTTATTCAGGAATCGCTCCTTTTGAAAACTCTTCGGGACAAAAGTGTCCAATAAAGAGGCTTATTAAATTTAGAAATCAAATTATGAAAACATTACTAATGAATGCAGCCAATTCAGCTGTGATCTATGATCCGCAAATGAAAAAATATTATTCAAGAAAAATAAATGAAGGAAAGGCAACTTATTCTGTTCTTAATGCTGTAGCTTGTAAATTAATCGCAAGAATGTTTGCTGTGGTAAAAAGACAAAATCCGTACGTAATTATTCATAATTAAATTTGGATTAGTCTTAGAATACACGGAGAGGGTTAATTTGAATACTGTTGCTCTTGCTCTTGCTCAATCCTCTTGCTCAAATCTCTTGCTCAAATCTGAGTTTGAGTGGATAGAGTGAGTGATCAGATCTTTATCATTGTTAATTTTTCATTTTTAATTTTTAATTGATTATCATTTATTCTCCTTCCAAACAAACCCTCCCTCTTCGAAAAGCTCTTTCCCGAAAATTGGGACTTTGGCTTTGATTTCTTCTACTAAGAATCGACAAGCATCCATGGCTTCTTTTCTGTGGGCTGATGATGTGAAAACGAAAAGGCAAATTTCTCCAGCTTTTACTAAACCTTTTGAGTGATAAATGTGCATGCAAGTCAAGTCGAATCTTTCGAAAGTGGCTTCTCTTATTTTGTGGAATTCCATTTCGGCCATTTCTTCGTGAGCGGAATAGTCTATGGCTTGAACTGTTTTTCCATCTATTTCATCGGCTCTTACTTGACCTAAGAAAATATCGTGTGCTCCAATATTGGTTTTCACCTGATGATGAGCAATGGAAGTAGCTATTTTCTCTGGACTTATGGGTCCGTCTACAAATACTTTTTTCGGTTTTCTTTCTTTTACTTCACTCATACTAATCCTAATAATCCGCCTTCAACATTGATTAGATTGTCGAAGTTGTGTTCATACTCTAATATTTCAATGGCTGCCTTGGAGCGACCTCCTTTTTGGCAAACCACATATACTTTTCGATCTCTTGGAATCTGATCTATATAATCCTCTAAATCATCCAATGGGGCGTTCAAAACATTGTCCTGATTCAAAGCTGGTTTTTCCCAACTTTCACGAACATCCACTACAAACTCCTTAGCCAAGATTTCTTCAAACTTCTGCTTTGTTAAGCCATCATGATGACCTGGGATTCCGCAGAAGTATTCGTAATCAAAACTCAAAAACTCTTCTTTTGTTAAATTCGGAATGCGTAATTCGGAATGCGAAATTTTTAATTTGGTGTAATCGCTTTTAAGGGCTGAATAAATCATTAAAGTGCCATTCAAGGGTTCTCCAATTCCTAATATTATTTTCAGAGCTTCGTTGGCTTGTTGAGTTCCTATGATTCCTGGTAAAACTCCTATCACTCCAACTTCGGAACAGCTTGGAACCACTCCCGGATCCGGGGGAGTTGGAAATACATCTCGATATGTAGGTCCGCCTTGGTAATTAAATACGGAAACCTGACCTTCAAACTTATGAATCGAGCCATAAACCAATGGTTTACCAGTAATCACACATGCATCATTTACTAAATAGCGGGTTGCGAAATTGTCTGTTCCATCAACAATCAAATCGTATTTTTCGAACAAATCGAGTGCATTTTCCTGAGTCAGTTTGGTGTCAAATGCTTCTATATGAATCAATGGATTTTTAGCTTCAAGTTTTTCTCTGGCTGTGAGTGCCTTACTTTTTCCAACATCAATGGTATCAAATAAAACTTGTCTTTGCAGATTCGATTCATCCACCACATCAAAATCGATAATACCGATTTGTCCAACACCCGCTGCCGTCAGATATTGCAAAACAGGACAACCTAGTCCACCAGCACCGATTACTAAAACCTTTGCCGACTTCAATTTTCGCTGTCCTTCCTCCCCTACCTCATTCAGTAAAAGATGACGACTATATCTTGATCTATCTTCTGGTATCAGCAAAATCTTATTTTATGATTTAAATCTTATTTTTAGCTCACGTTTAGTATTCCTCTATTGAATCCATTCCAATATAATTGAGACAAATTTCTAAATATTTTCTCAAAAAATAGCATCATCTTCTATTTATTGTATTCACTATTGATTACAAACACCTGTCACACAGATAAATAGAACCAAACACTCCATTTACTTAAAATCATTCTAAATAAGACGTTTTTCTGATTATATGATTAGCATCATATTTTTTAGCTTCATCTATTCTCAAATTTGTTTCTGTAACAATACACTTTAAGAAACAAAAACTTAAAATAATGAACTACAAAAAAGTATTGAGAGGAATCAGCTTAATGTTCGCAAGTCAGCTTCTATTTCTTGCGCCGATGAAAGCTCTGGCAGAGGAAACAAATAATGCTTCCGAAACTGAATTAACTGAAGAAGCAAAGAAAGGAATGGCTTTGTTTCAAGGTGGAAAACTTTTGGATAATGGAGGTCCATCATGTATTACTTGCCACAATGTTACAAACGATCAAGTAATACCTGGAGGTTTATTCGCTAAAGACCTGACAGATGTATACACTCGATTTGGAGATGGACTTGCTTTGTGGTTAACAGCTCCATCAAACAACCCCATGGAAGCAGCCTACAAAAACAATGAGATCACAGAAGAGGAGAGATTGCAGTTGACTGCCTTCTTCAAATATGTAAATGCTGTAAAGGATAGTCAAACAGCAAATTCCGGAAGTAGTTTATTCTTAGTTGGAGGAGGAGTTGGTGTGGTTATTCTCTTAGTTCTCATCCAAGTTTTATGGAATAAGAGAAAGAAAAAAATGACCAAACAAGACATTTTTAACAGGCAGAACAGTGCTTGGGACGCAAAATTTTAATGAGTTAGGAACACGATAATACATATATACTATGAGTTGGATTGAAGATATAATATCTCCTAAAACAAGAAAGTGGGAGGAGTTTTACAGAAACAGATGGCAATACGATAAAGTTGTCAGAAGTACACACGGTGTTAACTGTACAGGTGGATGCTCATGGGCAATTCACGTGAAAGATGGAATTGTAGTATGGGAAATGCAACAATTAGACTACCCTCAATTTAATAAAGAAGTACCTCCATATGAACCTAGAGGTTGTCAAAGAGGAATCTCTTATTCTTGGTATCTGTATAGTCCAATTCGTGTTAAATACCCTATTGTAAGAGGTGCCTTGATTGATCTTTTCAGAGAAGAGAAAAAGAAAGCGGGAGGAGATCCTGTTTTGGCTTGGAAAAACCTTCAAGCTAGCCCAAGTAGCCGACATAGATATCAAAAAGCGAGAGGTAAAGGAGGATTCAGAAGAGTACACTGGGATGAGATTACTGAACTAATTGCTGCTTCAAATATTCATACGGTTCAAAAATATGGACCAGATAGATTGATTGGATTTTCCCCAATCCCAGCGATGAGTATGCTTTCATACGCCTCTGGAGCAAGATATCTTCAATTAATGGGAGGTGTAAACTTAAGTTTTTATGATTGGTATTGTGATTTACCTAATGCTTTTCCTGAAATCTGGGGCGAACAAACAGATGTATGTGAAAGTGCCGATTGGTACAAATCAAAATATATCATTTCCATGGGGGCAAACCTGGGAATGACAAGAACACCGGACATTCACTTTTTCTCAGAAGCAAGACATAATGGAACAAAAACAGTTGTTATGTCCCCTGATTTCAGTATGGTTGCAAAACATGCGGATCAATGGATTCCGGTTCATGCTGGATCTGATGGTGCGTTTTGGATGGCGGTAACCCATGTAATCTTAAAGGAATTCCATGTTGATAGACAAGTGCCTTACTTCATGGATTATGTGAAGCGATTTACAGACTGTCCGTTCATAATCAAATTAGATGAAAAAGAGGGTGCATACCATCCAGGAAAAATGGTTCGCTTGAGTGAGATATCCGAATTTAAAGATGCTGAAAATGGAGACTGGAAATTCCTGAATTACGACAAGAATACCGGAAAACTAGTTTCTCCAATGGGAACATCTGGATATAGATGGCAAGACGAAAAAGGAAAATGGAATCTGAATTTCAACGATGGGGAAACAGGAAAAGAATATGATCCTGAATTGACATTCATCGATAAAAACGAAGGTGTTCTACAAGTTGAATTCACTGAGTTTGGATTGGATAAAAAGGCCATGAGAGGCGTTCCTGTTCGATACATCACAGATAAAAATGGATCAAAAATAGCTGTAACTACGATCTACGACGTGACCATGGCACAATATGGTATCGGTCGAGGATTGGAAGGCGAATACCCAACAAGTTACGACGACAAAGACGCAGCTTATACTCCTGCATGGCAAGAAATCTTTACTGGAATCAGTAGAAAAGAAGTGCTACAAATCGCAAGAGAATGGGCAAGCACTGCTGAAAAAACAGAAGGTGCATGTATGGTTATTGTAGGAGCTGCAATTAACCACTGGTTCCACAACAACCTAATGTATCGTGCTGCAATTATGGCGCAGATGTTAACAGGTTGTAATGGTAAAAACGGTGGAGGAATGAACCACTATGTTGGACAGGAAAAACTTGCTCCAATGGATTCTTGGGCCACTATTATGAGCTCTAAAGATTGGGGAACTGCTCCAAGATTACAACAAGGACCAATTTGGCACTACATCAATTCTTCTCAATGGAGATATGATGGAAATCAAAAATATTACAATTCGTCTCCAGACAATAAAATTGCCAATATGCACTCTGCTGACTGGGCAGTTATGTCTGTCAGAAACGGTTGGATGCCTTATTATCCACAGTACAACAAAAGTAATTTTGACATTGTAAAAGATGCTCAAGCTGCAGGTAATACTACAGATGAGCAAATGCAAAACTATATTGTTGATCAACTTAAAACTGGGGATCTAAAGCACTCGGTTGTTCAACCTGATGAAGAAATCAACTTCCCAAGAGTTTGGTTTATCTGGAGAGGAAATGCAATTGGTACATCAGCAAAAGGTCATGAATATTTCTTGGATCACTATCTAGGAACACATACCAATAAAATTGCCGATGAAGTTGCCGGAGAAGCGGTTCATGATATAGAATTCAAGAAGGAAGGTGCAAGAGGAAAAATGGACTTGGTTATTGATATCAATTTCCGAATGGATACTTCTGCTTTGTATTCAGACATCGTTCTTCCAACAGCTTCTTGGTATGAAAAAGCCGATATCAACTCGACAGACATGCACTCTTTCATCCACCCATTATCAGAGGCTATTCCTCCAGTGTGGGAGGCTAAGACAGACTGGCAAATCTTCCAAGGTTTAGCTAAGAAAGTTCAGGAAATGGCTCCTCAATATTTACCAGAAGTCATGAAAGATGTTGTCAATCTTCCTCTTTCTCACGATTCGAAAGATGAGATTAGTCAAACGAATATTCAAGATTGGTCGAAAGGAGAATGTGATCCTATCCCTGGAAAAACAATGCATAAAATTGTATTCAGAGATCGAGATTACACCAAGATTTATGACAAATTCATTTCCCTTGGAAAAGGAGTTGCTGAAAATGGTTTAGGAGCGCATGGAAACCACTACATGTGTGAAGATGTGTATGAAGAAATGCTTCAACATAGACAGCACATTCAAAAATGGAATGATGGAACTGAGTATCCTTCATTGAAAGCAGATGTGGAGGCAATTAACGCGATTCTAAAACTATCTTCACTTACCAATGGAAAATTAGCAGACAGATGCTATCAGGGAATGGCTGAAAAAATTGGTGTAGAAGCAATTGCTGAGCTAGGAAAACCATACAAAGATGTAAGTATTGAATACCGAGATCTACAAGCTCAGCCAAAAAGATACAATTCATCTCCACTTTGGTCTGGTTTGATGCACGAAGGAAGAACTTATGCGGCATATACTTATAACATCGACATGTTTGTGCCATGGAGAACACTAACAGGTAGACAACATTTTTACCTGGATCACGATGCTTATATCGCATTTGGAGAACATTTATCTACCTACAAACCATCTCCAACACCTGAGGCATATGGAGATTTAAGAAAAACTGTAAACGATGGTAAAGCAAAAATGCTGAATTGTTTAACTCCACACGGAAAGTGGCATATCCACTCTACTTATGGAGATACTCTAAGAATGTTAACCTTATCAAGAGGTAATGAGCCATGCTGGATTAGCGAACAAGATGCTGCCGAATTGGGAATCAAAGACAACGACCATGTGGAAGTTTATAATGATCACGGTGTATATGTTGCTCGTGCTTGTGTGAGTGCGAGAATTCCAAAAGGTGTGTGTATTGTTTACCATGCGGTAGAGAGAACTTACAATATCCCAAAATCTCAGATTAGAAGAGGTAAAAAAGGAGAACCAAGACGAGGAGGAATGAACAACTCCTTTACTAGAGTTCACTTGAAACCCAATTTGATGTGTGGTGGATACGGGCAGTTTACTTACCACTTCAATTATTGGGGTCCTGTAGGTGTTAACCGTGATACGCATGTATTGGTTAGAAAAATGAATAAGGTTGAATATTAATAAAGTCACACACTAAAAAAATTAGAATTATGGATATCAGAGCACAAGTTTCAATGGTCTTTCACCTCGACAAATGTATCGGGTGCCACACTTGTTCTGTAGCATGTAAAAATGTTTGGACAGACCGAAGAGGAGCTGAATATATGTGGTGGAACAATGTTGAAACAAAACCAGGAACAGGTTATCCGACCAAGTGGGAAGATCAAGAAATATACAAAGGTGGATGGGAGAAAAATGGAGACTCAATCTCTTTAAAAGGAGCTGGAAAGCTGAAAGGATTGAAAAACATCTTCCATAATCCAAATATGCCATCTTTGGAAGATTATTATCACCCTTGGGCTTATAAATATGGTGACTTATTTACAGCTCCAGAAGGAGAAGATCAACCAATTGGTAGAGCCGTTTCTTTGGTAACTGGTGAACCAATCGACATCAAATCAGGACCAAACTGGGATGATGACTTAGGTGGATCTCCAGATTATGCTAGAAAAGATGTGAATTTTGAAGAATTGTCTAAAGCTGAGCAAGAATCAATGTTTCAGCTTGAGCAGATGACGCTTCACTATCTACCTAGAATCTGTAATCACTGTTTGAACCCTGCCTGTGTGGCATCTTGTCCATCTGGCGCGCTATACAAAAGAGGTGAAGACGGTGTGGTTTTGATCAACCAGGAAAGATGTAGAGCATGGAGAATGTGTGTGACCGCATGTCCTTATAAAAAGTCTTACTACAACTGGAATACAGGTAAATCAGAGAAATGTATTCTTTGTTATCCTAGACTTGAAAGTGGACAGGCTCCAGCTTGTATGCATTCTTGCGTAGGTCGTATCAGATATCTAGGTGTGATGCTTTACGATGCTGACAAAATTCAAAATGTAGCGAATTCAGATGATAAAGATTTACTTTTCAATCACTTAGATATTTATGTTGATCCAAATGATCCAAAAGTAATTGAAGCAGCTAGAGCTTCTGGAGTACATGATTCCACGATCAAAGCAGCTCAAGATTCTCCGGTATATAAATTCGTAAAAGAATGGGGAATTGCACTTCCATTGCACCCTGAATTCAGAACGATTCCAAACTTATTCTACGTTCCACCAATGCTTCCTGCAATGGCGCAAGTAGACGGAGAGGGATTGTATAAAACAAAATCTGAATCACTTTTCCCTGCTGTGGATCAAAATAGAGTACCAGTTAAATACTTAGCTTCTTTATTTACCAATGGAGACACTGAGACAATTGTAAAAGTTTATGAGAAACTACTAAGTGTAAAACTTCATAGAAGAAACGAAACAGTAGGAGATCTTTCTGAGGAAGAAGTAAAAGAACTAATGGATAAAGCAAAAGTGAATGCAGATACTGCAAATGCGATTTTCAGACTTACTTCATTAGCAACTTTTGAAGAAAGATTTGTAATCCCACCAGCACATAGAGAAGAATCGATTGAAATGATCGAAGCTACTGCAGATGCCAAAGGTGAAACTGGATTTGGATTCAAAGAAAGACCAACAAGAGGACTATAAAAATTTGAAAAATGAAAGAGAAAATTCAATATAGCCAATTAGCCAATTTGTTCAGATATCCAAAAGAAGATTATCTAACTCGGGTGAATGATTGCGCCAATATGCTAAAGGAAAAATACCCAGAAGCATACAAAGAATTACTCCCTTTTGTTGATGTAGTAAATCAAAAAGAACTATTCGAAATTGAGGAAATATTTGGAAGAACCTTTCATATTCAAGCAATTTGCTATCTCGACATCGGATATGTTCTTTTTGCAGAAGATTACAAAAGAGGAGAGTTCTTGGTCAATATGAAAGAAGAACAAAGAAAGGCGAACAATGACTGTGGTGAAGAGTTAGCTGATAACCTTCCCAATGTCTTAAAGTTGATGTCTATTCTAGAGGATCAGGAGTTTTTGGAAGAACTATCATCAAGAATAATTGCTCCAGCTCTTGAAAAAATGTTGGAAGAGTTTGATGTTTCCCGAATGCAATTGAAAACAAAGATCATGAAGAAAAAACAAAAAGTGATCATTCAGGAAAATCTTGAAAATAAAAACATCTTTCAACATGCCATTGCAGCTACTCTTTTAGTAATCCAAAAAGATTTCAAAGTAGAGAAATACGAAGGAAGAGAAGTGAAGCCAGATGTTCTAAGCTCATTCTTACCTAACTGCAGCACATGCTCAGTTCATGAAGATGAAAAGAAAGCTTCCACAGAAAAAATAAATGCGTGATTAGTCAAATTATAAATTAGAAGTTATGTCAAAAAATAGAAATAAAACGATAGCAGGAAATATGATAATCACTGCCATTATCATGTCCTTTTCTATGTTGATGTCAAGCACCAGTTTTGCAAATGATGGCCAAAAATTATTTGAAACCAACTGTTCTGCCTGTCACAAAGTTACAGATCAAAGAGGTGTTGGACCTGGATTAGCCGGAATTACAGAAAAAAGAGAAAAAGAATGGTTATTGAAATGGATAACAAATTCAGGTGAACTCATCGCTTCTGGAGATGAAGACGCTATCAGCATTTTTGAAGAATATAGCAAATCTCCAATGCCAGCTTTCCCTCAATTATCAGAAGGAGAAATTACAAGCATTATTGATTATTTGGGAAGCGCCAAAGAAGAAGTGGCTTCTAATGATGCTGGAGGTACGGGAGTAGCTACCGGTGGAGGAGCTGCAGATGGAAAAGAGTTCAAACTAACCGACAAAGAGAAAAGTTGGGCTTTTTGGACTTTCATCATTATCATAGCAGTTTCGGCTTACATCCTCTTCTTTGCTAGAAAAGTGAAAAGAATTTCGGAAGAAAATGGAATTTATCCGGAACCTCATGCTAAAAAGGAACACTTAATGACTTTCATCGCATTCTTACTAATTGCAGGTGGGCTTGTTCATGGGGTGATGTTTGCTCTTGAAAACAATATTGGGCTGACCAAACTCTTATTCTTTGGAGTATTGCCTTATGTTGCTTTGGCAATTTTTATCTTGGGATCTATTTTCAGATACACAAGAAAGGGGTACAAAGTATCTTCTCTTTCTTCTCAATTTTTGGAAGGAAAGAAATTATTCTGGGGATCTCAACCATTTCACTGGGGACTCTTGGTTCTTTTCTTTGGTCACTTAATCGCATTTTTGATACCATCCGCGGTAATCGCATGGAATGGTCATCCTGTAAGATTATTAATTCTTGAAGTTGCCTCATTCTCATTTGCACTTTTAGCATTACTTGGACTGGTACTTTTAATTAAAAGAAGATTGTCTACAGGAACTTTATTAGTAGTTACAAATAAAATGGATTTAGTAGTCTACTCTATTCTACTAACTCAAATTGTTTCTGGAATTGGAGTTGCTTATTTTGTAAGATGGGGATCTTCTTGGTTCGCTGCAGTTTTAACTCCTTACCTAAGATCAATCTTTTCATTTGATCCTGATTTAGGAGCTGTAATGCAAGCACCAGTATTGATTCAAATACATATTATTTCTGCATTTGTTTTGATCGCATTGATTCCATTCACAAGATTCATGCACTTCTTGGTAGCGCCAATTGATTATGTATGGAGAAGATACCAAGTGGTTATTTGGAACTGGAATCGTTCTACAATTAGAAAAACTACAAGATATAATGTTGGTAGAAAACCTAGAAACCATTAACCCTGAAAATCAATTTTAATTTTAAAAGTAGCTCAGTAATGGGCTACTTTTTTTTCTGAAATATGATGCTACTCAACTGAAGAGAAGCTAGATTTCCTTTTCTTTGTTTCTTTCTAATTTAGAAATCTTTTAAAATGAAGCATTTCCTCATTCTTTTGGTTTTGATTATGTTTTTCGGATGTCAGTCTGAGAAAAAAATTCGAATTGCAACCTCTGCAAACATGCAATTTGCTACAGAAGAATTAATTGAGGAATTTAAAAAAGACCATGATGTAGAATTTGACCTCGTCATCAACTCCTCTGGAAATTTATATGCTCAAATTAAAAACGGAGCTCCTTTTGACCTTTTTATTGCTGCTAATCAGAAATATCCCGAAGAACTTTTTAAAGCTGATCTAACTATCGAAAAGCCTAAAACTTATGCAATCGGTAAATTGATTTTATGGACAAGTCAAAATATTGAGCCTTCAATTGAACTATTGACTTCAGATCAAATTCAAAAAATTGGTATTGCCAATCCAGCAACCGCACCTTATGGAAAACAAAGTGTGAATTGTCTGAAAAATTTAGGGATTTACGAAAAAGTAAAAGACAAGCTAGTTTATGGAGAAAGCATCTCCCAAACCAATGTTTTCATTTCAAGTGGAAGTGTGGATATTGGGTTTACTGCACTTTCCGTAGTCTCTTCTCCTGACATGAAAAATAAAGGTCGCTACATTGAAATTGAACCTTCACTTTACACACCAATTCAACAAGATGTTGCACTTTTAAATCACTCAAAGGAAAAGGAAATTTGCAGAGAATTCTATGCCTTTCTGAGTTCTGAAACTGCTCAGAAAATCTTGCTTAAACATGGATACTCAGTACCAGAATCCAAACCCTAATTAATTTATTTTCGTACTTTCAAATCTATGTTCGATTGGTCTCCAATATTTCTCAGCTTAGAATTGGCCTTGTGCACGACTTTGATCTTGCTTTTGATTGCGATACCACTTGGCTACTGGCTTTCAAAATCCAATTCTCTTTTCAAACCAGTTGTTGAGGCCATCGTAAGTTTACCCTTGATTCTACCACCTACAGTAATTGGATTTTATTTGTTGATTTCATTTAGTCCAGAAAGTGCTATTGGTAGTTTTTTCAATAACACTCTCGGACTCCAACTTGCATTTTCATTTCCTGGACTAGTCATTGGGTCGATTATTTATAGTTTACCCTTTATGGTACATCCAGTAGCCAATGGATTTTCAAGCCTCCCTCCTTCCCTGGCTGAAGCATCTTTTACCATGGGGAAATCGAAATTTCAAACTTTAAGAAAAATTGAACTTCCCAATATCAAAAACTCCATTCTCACAGGTATTGTATTAACCTTTGCTCACACTATCGGAGAATTTGGAGTGGTATTGATGATTGGAGGGAATATTCCTGATGAAACTAGAGTGCTTTCTATCGATATTTATTCCAAAGTAGAATCTTTGGACTACCAAACCGCTCATCAGTACTCTGGAATGCTCCTTGGAATTATGTTTCTCATTCTCCTTCTTGTATATTTTAGAAGACAAGGAAATAAAAATGTTCTTTTATGATTCAGGCCGCTATTTCTAAAAAATTGGGGCATAAGAAGAATGCTTTTGAAACTGAATTCACCATTCACATCAAAACAGGTGATTTTGTTGCCATCAAAGGGAAGTCGGGATCTGGAAAAACGACACTTCTTCGATTATTATCGGGATTGGAAAAACCAGACAAAGGGTTGATTTCAAGTGATTCGGAAGAATGGTACAACTCAGAGACAAAAACTTTTGTAAAGACTCAAAATAGAAATGTTGGATTTGTTTTTCAAGACTATGCTTTGTTTCCCAATATGACAGTGCGTCAAAATCTTGAATATGGAAACAAAAATGAAGATCAAAAATTAATCAAGGAACTTCTTGAAATAACGGAATTAGATCAAATTCAAAATCAATACCCCAACACTATTTCAGGAGGACAAAAACAAAGAGTTGCACTGGCGCGTGCTCTTGTAACCAAGCCTAAATATTTATTTCTAGACGAACCTCTTTCTGCTTTAGATTTAGATCTTAGAACAAAGCTTCAAGAATACTTGATTGAGATACATAAAAAGTATCAGCTTACTATTATTATGGTGAGTCATGATGAACTTGAAATTCTGAATCTAGCAAATAAAGTAATTGAACTAGAAGATGGAAAAGTTCTTCAACAAGGAAGTGTTTCAGAAGTTTTACAAATCGAATCTGGAGAAAATCAGAAAACAATACAAGGAAGAATTCTTGCTTTAAATCCGGATACTAGAGAAGTTACTTTCTCGGCATTTGGCAATATCATTACTACTCCGATTGCAAAAGAAAAATTTGCAACACTTCAGGTTGGTCAAATCATTTTAATAGATCTGGATTTGAAAAAAATTAGGGTGAAGCCTTAGCTCCACCCAAAAGTTTAGCCGCATTTTGTGTGTCCACAATTTTTGCATTTTAAGCAGCCTTCTTCAAAGATCAAACCTTCTTCATCTCCGCATTCATGACAAAGATGATCGACCGCTTTAGTTCCATTGGCTATGTATTTTTTTAGCGCTCTTGAAACTCCGGCTTTCCAGGTATTTATATTATCATGATGCAAATCCAAATTCGAGATCAAATCCACAACATATGGTAAAGGCATTCCATGACGCAATACAGAAGAAATCAATTTTGCATAGTTCCAACATTCTTTATCAAATGATCTAGACAAGCCCTCGATGGTCACTTTATATTGCTCTTTGTCGCAATACTGAAAATCGTATCTACTTTTACCTGAATCCGTGTGATTTTTAATGATATAGCCAGACTCTACCCAATGGGGTAAATAAAAAGAATCTTCAGCTTTTCCTGTAAAGATTTCATAGGGTTTTCCATGTAATAGCCCAATAACTGCAATCCATTTTTCATTGTTATTTTGAAATCGGAGTACATCTGCATTCAACTTCACTGGTCTTTTTGGTGGTTTCGTTTCAATAATTTCATTGTTGGATTTGGCATCTTCAGTTATTAAAACTCCATTTCTTGATCCATCTCTATAAACTGTGATCCCTTTCAATCCATGCAACCAGGAATCCATATAAATTTCTCCTACTTCTTCAGTAGAAACATCACTAGGTAAATTAATTGTAGAACTGATAGAATGCGTTGTATATTTTTGGATTACCGATTGCATTTCAACTCTTTTCTTCCAATCAATATCGTTGGCTGTTGACTTAAAATAGGGGCTTTCATCTAAATTTTCTTTCCCAGAAATTTCCATCCATGATCTCAATTTTGGATGATAGACATCGAATTCTTCCCATTTATCACCCAACTCATCTACGAAATCAACTTTTGACTCATCCACTTCCTTTCCTAATTTTCTTCTTCTTTTATAGGACATAAGAAATACTGGCTCAATTCCTGAAGACGTTTGAGCAAGCATACTCAATGATCCGGTTGGCGCCACGGTACTGAGTGAAATATTTCTTCTACCGAAAACCATCATTCTTTCATACACCGAAGGCAATTCTTTTTTCATCATCTGGATGAACTCTGAAATATTTTCATACACAGGATCAAAACCTTCAAAACTTCCTCTTTCGATTGACATATCAACAGAACTATCAAACTCTGCTCTGCATTTTTCTTTCATTACGGACTCCATAAACTCAATAGCTTTTTCAGAATCGTAATTCATCCCCATCGCCGCTAAAGTATCAGCCATTGCAGTAAAACCTAAGCCAGTCCTACGACCTTTTCTACCTGCATTTTCCAACATTTCCCAGGTTTTCAACTCCTCTACTTTCACCTCATCGGGTTCTGGATCATTTTGAATTTTTCTTTTAATCTTCTCGATTGCCTCCAACTCCAAATCCACAAGATCATCCATCAATCTTTGAGTTTCGTATGTGTATTCATAAAATTTACCAAAATCAAATTGAGCTTGATTTGTAAAAGGATTGGATACAAAAGAATAAAGATTTAAGGCAATCAATCTACAGCTATCCCCTCCTTGCATAGCGATTTCAGAACATGGATTGGTCGACACATTTTCAAATCCAGGATACACCGATGAAGTCGAGTACAAATGTTGACGATCCCAAAAAATGATTCCAGGTTCAGCCGTATGATGGGCACAATGAACTATTTTATCCCATAATGCTTTTGCATTTACTTTTTTTGCTACCTGTGGTTCTTCCGAATCAATTGGCCATCGAAGTTTGAACTTTTTATTATTTCGAACAGCCTCCATGAATTCATCAGATATTCTAACTGAAATATTCGCACCTGTAACCTTGGTTAAATCTTGCTTGATCGAGATAAAGTTTTCAATATCCGGATGCGCAACATCCATAGTAATCATCAAAGCTCCTCTTCTTCCATTTTGAGCAACTTCCCTAGTAGTATTTGAAAACCTCTCCATAAAAGAAACCGCCCCTGAAGTGGTTCCTGCTGAATTAGATACTTTTGCATGTGCTGGTCTTAATCCAGAAAGATCCACACCAACCCCACACCTTCTTTTAAATAATTGAACCAATTGCTGGTCTACCCTCATGATTCCTCCATATGAATCGTGAATTTCAGGGATCACCACACAATTAGACAGAGAGGCCAACTGATATTTATTCCCTAAACCAGACATCACGCTCCCTTGCGGAATTACATAATCAAAATCCTTAAACAATTGATAGATTTTCTCTTTGTCCAGGCTTTCTCTGAATTTCCCATAAGAAGACAAATGGATTTGTTGATCTTCATGAAGCTCTTTCTTTTGGTACCTTTCCTCGATTCTAGCAAATTCTTTTGCCATTCTCTTATGCATATCATCAGGAGTTAATTCAACAAAATCTCCTTGCTGATTTTTCAATGCATATTTATTCATCCAAGTGGTTGCGGCAAGCTCATCTCCTTTAAAATAAGACAAACAACTATCTAGTACTTTTTTATAACTAAATACCTTTTTATCAGCATGAGCCTGTCCCTCTTTTTCATTTTCCTTTACTTTCATAATTCTCGGTATTTTAAAATTTTCAGAACTGATAAACTGATTAAAATTAATTTTTAAGAATCTAGAGATGACAGCGATTTTTGATTCTTTTAAACATAATCAACCGGAATCAATTGAGAATATGATATAGATTATAAATTCTAGTGATTTGAAAGTCACTATTCTTAAAAACACATATATAAATAACTGACTACAAGCTATTTAACAAAATCAAATGTAAGTAAACATAAATTGTCCGTTAAAAAAAGAAGAAGAAATTAGATTTATTTCTTAGCTTTTTTATAGGGTGGATGAGCAAGATTTTGCAATTTATCAAGATCTAAAATATGGATAGATTTTCCTTCAAAATCGATGATTTGATCTTTTTTCATTTGTGCCAAACTTCGAACAACTGTTTCGTAAGTGGTCCCTGCCATACTGGCATAATCTCTTCTAGATAAAGTGTGATCTATTTTAGAGTCTGACTCCTCAACAAATCCAAAAGCTCGATAATTATCCAGTACAGCTCTTGCAACTAAATTTTTAACCGGATAATGCTTGATTTTTGCTTCAGATTTTCTTAATTCTTCAGCAAAAAACATCATCATATGAAAACTGAAATTCGCATCAGCTTTCACCATTGTTTCAAATACTTTTAAAGGAATATACAAGACTTCAACATCCTCTAAGACCAAAGCAGAAATAGGATACTCCCAATTCCCGCCAAAAGCACGATGACCAAGAAGTTCTCCACTTGTAGCCAAACGAATGAGTCTTTCAGAACCATTGAATTGCAGATACGATACTTTTACTTTTCCAGAAAGAATAACATACAATCCATGCCCTTCCTCACCGGCATGAAAAATGATTTCGTTTTTTTTGTAGGCTTTAAGTTCTTTGTGGATGTTGAGATATTCTTTCCACTCTTTACTTAGGTATTTATCTATAAAACTCAGCATATTCTTATCCTCCAATAGCAATCATACTTCTATTCTTCATTTTATCCATTTGAAGCTGATCAAACTCTCCTACTCCTCCTCTTTGCTTTTCTTTGGTTAAGATTGAAGTCATAATTAAACTTTTTATATCTACCCCATTGCGATGAGCGGTAAGCAAATCTGTTTCTGATTGCGAAAATAAACAATTCTTGATTTTACCATCGGCTGTAAGACGGATTCGATTGCAGGTATCGCAAAATGGATTAGTTACAGAAGCAATTACTCCAAAGGTTCCTTTCCCGTCAAATAATCTATAATTTTTAGAAGTATCATTTTTAGCATCCTGAATTTTTAGGATTCTATTTGCCCCGTATTCCTTTTCAATAATTTCATAGATCTTTTTATAAGAGACCTTTCTTTCCCACTCCCATTTATTACCATCAAAAGGCATAAATTCAATAAACCGAACATGCACATTTTCCTTTTGTGTCCATTTCACAAAATCAACTATTTCGTGCTCATTCACATCTTTAATTACGACTACATTGATTTTGGTTTCAAACCCCTCTTTCACTAACAAAGAAATATTCTCCTTGATCTTTTGGAAATAACTTCGGCGTGAAATTTTATTGAATAGTTGCTCGTTCAAGGAATCCAAACTCACGTTGACTTTTTTAATTCCAGCCTCTTTAAAAACATCAATGAATCGATCAACCAGAACTCCGTTAGTTGTAATTGCTAACTCGACTGGTAATTTACCCAACTGAAGGATTACATTTTTCGCATCCTTTTTGATCAAAGGCTCTCCCCCAGTTAATCGAATTTTTTTTACTCCTAAGCCCACAAAAGTTTTCGCAATATCCAAAACTTCCTCACTAGACATGAAACAAGATTTATCTCTTAATTCAATTCCTTCCTCCGGCATGCAATAGAAACATCTTAAATTACATCTTTCAGTAAGAGATATTCTGAGGTAATCGTGAACTCGACCAAATTGGTCTACAATATTTTGAGGAGTCTTATGCATTTAATAAACTAAAATCTTCTTTTGTAAGAATGTTTTGAGCGATTGGAAACAACGTATTATCTTCTCTAAAGATATGTAATCGTAGCATTTCTACAAGTTCTTTTCCATTATTATAAGCCAAATCAAACGTAATTCCTCTCGCTTCATTGTCCTTTAATCGCATGGCCAATCCAAGTAAATTAAAAGAAAGTGTCGCCAACTGAACAAACTTCACATGATCATCTTCCATTAAGTCTACCGGAGTATGTGGATTTTCTCCTTCACTATGCTCTCCGGTTTCAAGCATTCTTTCATGAAGTACTGGAAATAATCCTCTTTCTTCTTTGCGATTGTGCTTCAAAACTTCCTCATCAAAAAAGACAAAGAATTTATTAAAGGTGTCGTTAATTTCTTTTGTAATATAAAAGCCAGCCTCCTTGAATTCGTTGAGCGCCTTTTCAAATTCATCACAATGTTCAATTACTGCCTTATGCTCCTCCATTAATTCAAGTAGCATTTTGTTTGAAACAGCAACATCTTTGGAAACAGTTCTTTTTTCATCATAGGCATCTGGCGGATCCATTGGTGACAATTCTTCCATGTCTTCATCCTTTGTGGCATTTACGATGATAGGATCCTCCTCCTTAAGTTTTTTCTTGATGGCTGCAGTGCTCTCCTTCCCATCAATTCTCTTTCCATCTTTGCTGATTATTCTCATATTTTTCTTTTTAGACAATAAATACTTCTGCTAATATCGGTTGAATGAACAGATAATTATATGATTTAAATCATTTTTATCAAATAAATTCAACAGACTATTAAAAAAAGCAAAGACCCACCCCGACGCTTGGGGTAGGTCTTTAACTATCAGAACATGGAAAAAACTATTTATCGGCTTCCTTCTTCGCCTTTTTCTCTTGAAATGCTTTTTGATCAAAAATTGTTGGATTGAAAACAATCATCACATAAGCCCAATTATTGAAAAGGGTTCTATCTCCACCTTTTAAAGCAGCCATTGTCGCGCTTGAAAACATTTGAGAATACCCCAATTTAAGACTGGTCCATTTGGCAATTTTTACACCAGCTGATAAATCGAGTTCTAAACCAATAAAAGGGTGCATTCCTTTGTACTCACCTGTAGTATTAAAATGATTTTGATCTAATACAGGAGCCGCTGAAAAAAATCCGTGCGCATCCAATCCAATATTGAATTTTTCGTGTTTATAAGCAAACTTAAAATAAGCATCTTGCAAACCAACAGTTCCTAAATGATTCCCTACAAAGAAATAATCCATAAATCCATTGAATTTGTGGTTTGTCCCAAAAAATGGATTAAATGATCTGGAAACACTTCCATAAGAAGCAGAAGTATCTGTTTGCCCTTGACCAGAAAGAATTTCATAACCTAGAGTAAATTTGAAATTTTTCACTTTGTAATAAAGATCCAGTTTAAAATTGAAAGCAGAAATCGACTTCGCTACTTGAGTAGCCGTGCTTCCTAACTGATAAAAACCATTGAACTCTCCACCAAAATCCTTTAGTTTAAAGTTAACATGCGTTCCCATGGTTAAAGAATAATTATCGTGATTTCTTTGAATCAAATTGGAATCGATAAATGAAACCTGTTGTCCTAGCATCAAAACCAATCCACTAATTTTCACTTTGTCTTTGATATTGTAATTCGCCCAGATGTGAGATTCCACTTTGTAATTTCCAGTCGTGGTATAAATGGTATTAAATAAATTCTCTTTGCTTTGGTTATAAGCACCAGCTACATCCAATTTGAACTTATCCCCCATAAATTTAAACATCAACATATCATGACTTCTCGCCTGTTGTGTCCAATTCACAGCACCAAACATTCTCTGGTCGTCATAATTCACTTCCTGACGACCAAATTTCATTCCCCATTTTTTTCCAAATCTAACCAACCCCCAGGCTTCGTGTAATGAAACAGCATTGGCTTCATTGGCAACTAACTGTTTTTGGTTCCCCCAAGTTCTTACATCTTGCAGAGAAACAAAAAAAGTGAATTTCTCATGGTCGTACCTAAATTTCAATCTTGTTCTTTGACTAATAAAAAATGCAGGTTTATTGATTGTATCAGGAAGGGTTTTGTAGCCATTCCTGAACTCTGCTCTTGGTCTCACTTCACCTGATAAATTAAACTGAGAGAAAGAACTACTGCCCACCAATACAAAGGCGGTCCCCACTAGTACTCCTTTTAAATTAAATCTCATAACTATCTGTTTTTATGTATGCTTATTTATTATTGTTTGAATTAAGGATTATCAAATTCTCGTTTTGGCCCTTGATAGTACCACCAGTTTAGGATAAGACAGATAAGATAATAGACCGCAAAACCGTACAAAGCATATTCCGCATGCCCTGCTTTTACTTGTTGACCAAATACTTTAGGAATAATGAATGCACCATAAGCCGCAATAGCTGAAGTCCAACCTAGAACCGGTCCCGCTTTTTCTTTTGGAAAGATGTAAGGAATACTTCTAAAAGTAGATCCATTCCCAATACCTGTAGTCAAGAAAAGAACCATAAAACAAGCAAAAAATGGCCACCAATATTGCTCAGGAGTTTCTGATCCTTTCGCTTGGATTACAAAATAGGCCACTGCAAGAGCTGCAATGATTTGAAAAATGGTACTCCACATTGTTACTTTGGCTCCACTATTCACTTTATCGGCCAAAATTCCTCCAACTGGTCTCACTAACGCACCAAACATTGGCCCTAAAAATGCCCACAACATAATATTTGGGGCATTTGGATTGGCCCATTCTGGATTCTCAGGATTTGTATAGACAAAAATATCCTGAGCTAATTTTGGAAATACCATCGAATACCCAATAAACGAACCAAAAGTCATGGTATAAATGATGGTCATGATCCAATTATGCTTATCACCTAAAATGGAAAATTGTTTTGATAAATTTGCTTTGATTTCCTTAGGAGTTGCGTGCTTCATCAATAACACTGAAAGAATCACAACAACAGGAAGCACAATCCACATCGCAGCATTCTTCATCCCCCAATCTCCCCATGGTAGTCCAACCAATAAATAAGCCCCTACACCAGCAGCAACCAATCCTAGAAACACCATATAAAGCGTTTTGCTCACTCCTTGAGCGGTATTTGGCAGACTTGGCGTTCCTGTGGAAACATTATTCATTCCAAAGAAAGCACCAATAGAAGCTAAAGCAATTAAAGGTACCCAAACCCATGCTCCATTTTGTATTCCCTCAAATGGAATTCCTTTTGCTGAAGTTGCTACTGCACCAACTGTACCACCAAAAATTGAAAAAGTAATAATGAAAGGAATCAATTTTTGCATTACTGCGACTCCTAAATTCCCTAATCCTGCATTCATCCCTAATGAATATCCTTGCATTTTTTTTGGGAAGAAGAATGAAATATTACTCATTGAAGAAGCAAAATTCCCACCTCCAAAACCAGAAAGCAAAGCCATACTGGCAAAAAACAAATAAGGAGAATTAATATCACTCAATGCTAATCCTGTTCCAATAGCCGGAATCAGCAACAAAGCTGTAGTCGTGAAAATGACATTTCGACCACCTCCAAGTGAAATCAAGAATGAGTTTGGAAGTCTTAAAGTTGCCCCTGCTAATCCAGCAATTGCAGGTAGAGTATAGTACAAATTATTAACCTCTTTCAACGCGGCTTTGTATGCATCCGTTCCTGGTGCAAGCCCATCCGTTAAGCCAAAGTTGTATCCAAACTCCTTCATATACTTCACCAAGACTCCCCACATAATCCAAACCGAAAAGGCCAGAAGTAATGCAGGAATAGAGGCCCACAAATTTCTATTCGCAATTTTCTTTCCTGTAGAATTCCAGAAACCTTCGTCCTCGACATCCCACTTTTCAATGTTTACACTCATAATTGTTCGTTTTTAGTTAGCTGAATCAATTGATTCTATATTCTCTTAAACAGCAGCTTCTGCCACCAATTCTTCTTTCTCTTCTACAAGCTCTTCTTCTCCTTCACCAAATGAATTTTTAGGTTCCTTCAAAAGGAGCAAACATGCCACCACACTTACCGCAGCACCAGCCGAAAGAATGAAGAAAAATGTTTTTGAATCCACTTGACTTAGTATGAATAGATATGTAACTGCCCCTACATTCCCATAAGCCCCGGCCATACCGGCAATTCTACCCGTTAAGTCCTTTTTAATCGCCGGAATCATAGCAAATGTCGCACCTTCTGCTCCTTGAACAAACATTGAACAGAACATGGTAATAATTACAGAAACTACAATCCACCAATTTCCTTCGAACATCGGAGCTAATAATTGTGTCCCATTTTGATCTACCCCATCATATCTTGCAATAAGTCCCATCAAAAAGAAACCTAGGGTAATTCCTACCATATACATCAACATGGTCTTTTTTCTAGACCCCATTTTGTCAGAAAGATAACCGCCCAGTGGTCGTGCAAATAGATTCACAAAGGCAAATGACATGGCTACAAATCCCGCCATTTGAGGAGTGAAATTGAATATTCCCTCAAAAAACATAGGAAGCATCGACACTACTGCTAATTCTGCACCAAAATTGGCAAAGTAGGTTGTATTTAATGCGCCCACACTACTGTAAGGATATTTTTCTTCTTCAGGAATCCCGGCTTTCAATCTTGGGACATTGAATTGTAGAATTTTAAAGGCTTTATAGAAATACATGAGAGCCAAAATCCCCCAAATCAAATACATCATCTCTTTGGAGTACATATGTTTGAAAGTTCTTATATGCGTTCCTCCAACTTCAGCCTTATAAAAACCATTTAAATCAGACTTTTCATAAATCGGCATGATCTCCGCTTTGGCGTATTTTTTATTTACTTTCAAAGCATCATATTGCCCAAGAATTTCTTTCTTCTTGATTTTTAGTTTAAGCTTTCCTTCTTTATATACTTCAACTTTTTCGGCATTTTCAAATTTATGTCTTAGCTCAGCACTTGGAGCAGGAGGCGCATCAGCTTTATAAACCTCACTCACTTCTCCATTTGAATACAGTTTAATCTCATTCCCTTTTTTGAAGAAATTATGAGCCCCTCCGGTAGAAAGAACCTGAACCATATCCGCTTCTTCAAGATAAGTTCGAGCGTTATCATCCTGCTCTGTCACTGTAAATTCATGAGAAATAATTTGTTGCTTTTGCAGGTTATTTGCCAATAAACCTAAAGCAGCATATAAAGGAATTGTCCAGAACAAATAACCAAATAACCCTAACCTGGAAGATACAGGCATTATGCTACTTTTCTTCCCTGAAGTCTTTTTCGGTTCAGCTCCTGTCGGATAATCTCGAACAGCAAAATAATAGAACACTCCGTAAGCTGCAGTAATAATTGAGCTAATAGCCATAGACCATCTCCAACCTACTGTACCTCCTATTAAATACAAACCAATAACTGGGATTAAACCAGCCGCAGCAGCGGAACCAAAATTCCCCCAACCTGCATAAAAACCTTCTGCTCTTCCTATATGTTTTGGAGGAAACCAGTTATCCGTCATTTTAATACCGATAACAAACCCAGCTCCAATGGAACTCAATAGCAACCTAGAAACAACCAACTGAACAAAAGAGTCTCCAAATGCGAAAAATAAACCTGGAATCAACATAAGCACCATCAATCCAGCAAATACAACCCGAGGTCCATGTTTATCAACTAAAGCTCCAACAATTATCCTGGCAGGAATAGTTAAGGCCACGTTACATAATAACAAGGACTTAAAATTCTGCATATCCAAAAATGTAAATGCTTCTACCATTGCAGACTTCAATGGAGCCATATTGAACCAAACAAAGAAGGTTAGAAAAAATGCAATCCAGGTATAGTGTAATACCCGTACTTTCTCTTGTGTGAAATCGAATAATTTAAATCTATCTGCTTCCATAATCGTGTATTTGAATACCTAAAATTACCTCTATGCAATAGAGTACTAAATGAGTAAATCACCTTGTCAATGTGATTTATATCATATTTTACGGTATAACCCGACCTAACTTGCTGTGTTTCTATGATTTTCGTCATTTCATTACACTTGATTTTTTTTTGAGTTTTTATAAATTTTTATTTTATGATTTTCGTCATACTTTAATACTATGTTTGCAAACTATCTTTGCTAAAAACATTTATTTATGGAAACAGTAATTTTAATTATGCAGATCGGGCTAGCCCTGCTATTTGTTTACTTTGGATCCCTCAAAGTCTTTCTTCCTTTTGAAAAAATAAAATCTAAAGTAAGCTGGGCCGAAGATTACCCAGTTTCGAGACTTAGACTCTTCGGTTTTATTGAGATAATTGGCGGTTTAGGACTCATCCTGCCTCATCAATTAAATATTTTTCCAATACTAACTCCGATGGCAGCAACGGGACTCGCTATGGTTATGGCAGGAGCCGCAATGGTCCATCTAAAAAGAGATGAATTCGCAAATATTTTCCTCAATATTTTTATCATTTTTCTTTTAGCAGGAATCGGTTTCAATACTCTTTTAGAAGTATTTCACACCACGGAAATCTAGATAAAAATTTCAAAAACAAAACAATACAAGGACTTAGAGATTAATTCCATTATATTTCTGATTATTTTCTTGTCTTTTTATGATATAAATCATACTTTAATCTTAAAAAGATAATTAGCTTTGATTGTATTCAATTTATATAATATGGAAGCACATAAAACATACACCTCTAAAACAGTTGGAGAAATTGTTGCTGAGGATTACAGAAAGGCTAAGGTTTTCAGATCTTACGGGATTGATTTTTGTTGTGGTGGAGGAAAATTATTAGAAGACATCATTTCAAACAAAAAAATTGATTTAGAACAAATATTAGGAGAGTTACATCAAGTAGATCAATCAGACTCAGAGTTAGATCAAACAAATTTTGATGAATTAACTCTTGAAGATTTGTCTGAATACATTGTTTCAAAACATCATACATATACAAAAGAAACAATGGAACAGATTCTTCCTTTAATCAATAAAGTTGCAAGAGTACATGGTGATTGGAAAGCAGAACTAGTTAAAATCAATAATCATTTTATAAGTCTTCATACAGAACTAACTACACATATGATGAAAGAAGAGAATGTGCTTTTTCCTTATATCGTTCAGCTTAGTAGAGGACTAGTTGCAGAGTCACCTTTTGGATCCATTGAATACCCAATCAAAAATATGGAACTGGAACATGATGTTGCAGGAGACCTAATTTTGAGAATTGAAGAGCTTTCAGATAACTATACTTTACCTGAAGGCGCATGTAACTCTTATACGGTTGTCTACAAATTACTTCGTGAATTTCAAGATGATTTAATGCAACATATTCATTTAGAGAATAATATTCTTTTCCCTAAAGCTGCTTTGCTAGAAAAACAATTAAAAAATTAGGAAGATGAAAGAATTAGATAACTCAACTATAGAATCAAGCAAATTAGCAGAACAGGCATTTAATTTCTGGTTTAAGGATAAAGAACATATTCGATCTCCTTTTCCAGACTATATAAGACCTCAGCTAAAAAGAGATTCTACTGAAAAGTTTTTCGAATGGGCTAAAAATGTTCCAGAAAAAGCCAAGGAAGAACTAAATGAAGAAATGATTGGAGAGAAATTCGAGGAATTAATCTTTGAAACAGCAATGGGATTGGTAAAAACAGAGGATGAAAAAATCACAATCTTATACCCTTTCCTACCAAGAATAGGAGATAAAATAGTGAACGAAAATAACGAAGAACAAATAGTGACAGACAGAAGTATTCTTAAAGATGCTGACCATAGTTTTTTAAAAGTAAAAATCACTGATTCTAAAACTGGAAAAATTTCTGAAACCAAGTTTGAATTGCCATTTACCGTTTAGTTTAGTGAGGTGTGGATTATATCGATAATCAGCACGAGAGATGCCCTTTTCATTTATTTGATTAGGGCATCATTTTTATAATAGCTTTCGGATACAATGTTTCCTAAAGTATCATAACTTCTTTGTAAGCCCTCTAATTTATCTTCCTTATAATTTCTTTCAACTACAACCCTTCCTTCTACATCAAACCACTTCCAAACTCCCACTTTTTTTCCTAAATGAAAATTCCCAATAATAGACGCCTTCCCATTATCGTGGTACCAAACCCATTTTCCTTCATTTAGATTATTCTTTTTTTGACCAATTCTTTTCTGTTGGCCATTTTTGTAAGGCTTCACCTGATCCTCTCTCTGCCCAAACTGAAAAATAGCCCAAACAACGATGAGAAGAGCTGTAAAAATTTTATGCGTGCTGTTGTATTGAAACATTACTCATGTCTTGCCCCCTTAAATATTCGAAACAAATGTAAAAGTGATGGAAACAATGCATCCATGGATTCTTTCGCCCCATTGGTAGACCCTGGTAAAGTTAAGATCAATGTCTCTCCCTTTACCCCACACACACCTCTTGATAGCATAGAAAAAGGAGTTCGATCTTGCCCGTACTTTCTTGCAGCTTCCATAATACCAGGAATCTCTCTATCCAACATTGGAAGAACAGCTTCTGGCGTTACATCTCTTTTCGACAAACCTGTTCCTCCAGTAAAAATGATCATATCTTCATTATCAGCACATGCTTTATTTACTTCTGTTTGAATTCGATCGATTTCATCAGGGATGATCGTATAGTTCGATATTGCAACTCCTGACTCTTCTAATTTTGCTATAATTGCCTTTCCTGCTTTATCCTCTTTTTGTCCAGCTGAAATAGTGTCGGAACAAACAATAACATTGGCTTTGAGATCCTTTCTAAATTTGTCTTTGAAATCAGACTTCCCTCCTTTTTTAGAAATTAATTTGATGTTTTTGATTTCTACACCTTTATCAATAGGCTTTAGCATGTCGTACATATTCAATGCAACCACACTTGCACCATGCATGGCTTCCACCTCAACTCCAGTCTTGTAAATGGTTTTTACAGTAATTAGAATTTTCACTTCCAAACCGTCAATTTCATATTCGATTTTAGTGTTTTCAATCGGCATTGGGTGGCAGTCAGGTAATAAATCTGGCGTTTTCTTTACTCCTAACAAACCAGCTGCTTTACTCATCTCAAAAACATCCCCTTTCGGAACTGTTTTATTTTGAATCGCTTCGATTGTTTCTTTCTTACTGACCTGAACAATGGCTTGAGCCAATGCTATTCTCAGCGTATTAGATTTACTTGTAATGTCAACCATATTTTTATGTTTATCCTCCAGCAAAGGGAGGTAATAATGCTACTTCTATTTGATCCGAATTCGCATCTAGTTCATCAGTCAAACTCTGATTAATTGCCAATTGGTACTGCATAGAACAAAGAAATTCAAACCTTTCTTCTAAATATTCTTTTATTGACTCTTTATCCGAAAAATTCGATTGTATCGCCTCTTCGGAAACCCCTACTTTCTCAGCAATCATTCCAAAATAAAGTATTTTAACTGTCATCATTTCAATTTTTCTAATTCTGCTGGGGAGTTGAAATTCCAAAATACTTTTTTATCAAATTTAGAGGAATCTATTTGAATCAATTTCGTTCCAAGCATTTTATTCAATAGCTGAAGCTTTAACCGATCCTCCTTCATAGCCTTTAAAAATTCTTTTTCATCTGATTTTCTATACAAACCAATCAATGGATATACTTTTCCTTCAAACTCTACCACATTGATTAAATTTGAATCACATTGCTTCAAGAAATACTCTAGCAATTCCGCATTCACATATGGAGAATCACAACTTAAAACCAAAACCAACTCATGTTTTGCCTGTTTTAAAGCGGTATAAATTCCCCCAACAGGTCCTCTTAGTTTTATTTCATCCTGAAAAACAGATACTCCAAATTGCTCATAGTCCTTGTTATTTGAAATAATAACAACTTCTTCAGTCACTTGTTTCAAAGTTTCCAGAACATGCTCAACCATTGTTTTACCATCAATCTGAACGAGCCCCTTATCTGTTCCCATTCTACTGCTTTCTCCCCCCGCTAAAACAACACCTGTAATCTTCATAATTTTAGTTCAAAAATAAAGTCTTTCCTATTTCCAAAGAATGACTCAAATCATATTTATCTGATAATGTATACATCCACCATTGTACCGGCTTCCACCTTCCGAGACTCTCCTTCAATGTGGATTAAACAATTTGCATCAACAAAAGAACTCAACATCGCAGAACTTTGTCCTCTGCTTACCGAGACTTTCCCTTCCTCTAAAATCCCTTTCAATAAAAAGCCTCTAGATCCTTTTTTAATAAAATCCTCTGTTAGAACTGCTTTGGTTTTCTGCAGAAATGACTGCTTTCTTCCCCTCATAATATTCAATGCAGGTTGCACATACATATAAAAACATGTGAGAACTGCCGCAGGATTCCCGGGCAAGGCAAAAACCCTCTTATTTCCTATTTCTCCATAAAATATAGGTTTCCCCGGCTTCTGATTTAGCTTATAAAAAATCTGCTTTACTCCAATTTGATCTAGCGCATCTTTTACAAAATCATAATCTCCAACCGAGATGCCTCCCGTGATTAAAACAAAATCATTTTTATCTAATTGATGAGAAATCATTTTCACTGTTTCCTCAAACTGATCTGGTATTCTTTCCACTTCTCCGGTCAAACCAATACTTTGCAAAGAAGCTCTCAAAGTATAAGAATTCGATTCATAAATTTTACCCGGTTCTAAATCTTCTCCTAAGGAAGACAATTCATTTCCTGATACCACAATCCCAACTCTTGGTTTTCTCCAAACTTTTACTTTAGATACACCAATTCCACTCAATAAACCAATACTTGCAGAGTTAATCTCGGTTCCCTTATATAAGGCCACACTACCTTGAGCCAATTCCTCTCCCTGAATTCGAATACTTGTTCCTTTTTTTAACTCTTCTGTCAGGAAAATACCTCCACTATCAAGCTCAACAATTTCCTGTTTTGCAATTGATGTAGCTCCTTTTGGTATCATGGCTCCGGTAAAAATCCGAATAGCCTGACCTGCCTTAAGCTCTTTCTCGAACATTTCATCACCGGCTTTTGTTTCTCCAAGCAATTCATATCGACCTCCTTCCCCACAAACCGCATATCCATCCATGGCAGATTGACTAAATGGCGGTAAATCAATTGGAGATAAAACATCTTCAGCTAAGACACTACCCAAAGCATCTAAAAGATCGATTTCGACTAGTTCTTTCTCAACTCCGGTAGATTCTATTAAGTGTATTGCTTCTTGTATCGATTTCATAACAACAAAAATAACATAGTTACGCGATAAAAACACGAAATATCCGCAACGCATTTATATGATTTTTATCATACTTTTTATTGACGAAAGATTACTTTTTTATGTTTTTATTTAATATCTTTAATTTATATCATAGTTTTAAAAAATATAAAGCGATGAAGAAAGTAAAAAATATAATTCCTTCTTGCCTTGATTGTCAGAACAAAAACAAAGTTTTCTGTGCGATGTCAACCGAAGAAAAAGCCGAAGTTTCCAGAGAAAAAGGTCACAATTTCTATAAAAAAGGGCAAACTATTTTTTATGAGGGAAATCATTCCAATGGCCTTTACTGTATTCATAGTGGAAAAGTAAGTTTGACAAAATTGGGAGATGATGGAAAAAGACAAGTAGTTCGTTTCGCTAAAGAAGGAGAGATTTTAGGTTATAGATCTTTAATTAGTGGTGATTCTTATCAAGCCACAGCTACCGCTATAGAAGATTGCACGATTTGTTTTGTCCAAAAGGAAAAATTCAATGAGCTTATTGCTACAAATGCAGGTGTAGCTGTGAATTCTATGCAACTACTCGCTAGTGATTTAAGAAATGCTGAAAACAAGCTTATTTCCATCGCTCAGAAATCTGTTAAAGAAAGAATCATTGAGTCCATTCTTTTACTTCAAGAAACTTTTGGATTTGAAAATGACGGGGAAACACTAGACGTCACATTATCCAGAGCCGAAATAGCTGACACAGCAGGAACAACAACTGAAACAACCATTAGAACTCTTGCTAAACTTAGCGACGAGAACTTAATTAATTTGGTAGGTAAAAAAATTAAAATCCTAAATTTAGGAGAGTTAAAAAAGGCCTGTTCAGTTTTGGACTAATTTACGTTCATCAAAAAGGAAGATGATTTGAATCATTTTCTTTGCAAAGACCATTCTTTAGATTTACTCAAATTTCAAGAATGGAAGTACAAGAATTTTTCGAACTCACAAAGCATGCTTTTAATAAAGAAGCTGTCCATGTTCATCACTATAAGAAGGGAGAATACCTCTTTACAAAAGGCCATGAAATTGAAGAGATGTATTTCCTTTTAGAAGGAGAACTTGCTATTGAAAAAAACAAACAACTTATTTGGATAGCTAAAAAGAATGAATTCATTGGGATTTGCTCTTATTTCATTGGTGAAAACAATTTTGCATATTCAGCTAAAGCCAATTTCGATTCAAAAATTATAACAATTGAAAAAAAAGAATTTGATCGGGTAGTTCAAGACAATTCTGATCTTAGAAATGATCTGATGCAATTGTTCTGCCAGAGAATCGATTATACACTCAGTAATATTAAAGTATTTTCTGATCTATCCCGAAAGAAAAGAATTATTGATTTTCTAGTCAGAAATATCGAAAGCAACCAAAAAGTGATCAATCAGAATTATGAACTTCATTACAGTTCAACTCAAATAGCCGAGTTTGTCCATATTCCAAAATATTTCACACTTAAATTCTTAAAAGAACTTCAAGCTAAAAACATACTGAAACTTTCTTCTAAAAACATCACTATAACGGATTTCAAAGGTCTTAAATTACTGCTAACCTTGAAAGGTGTAAACTTATGACCTAAGAATTTTCTAACTCAAAGCCAGAATAAAACCTTGCGGATCTAACAAGCAATAAGTTGGGTCTGTGAGGTTTTTGATTTGAGTGTTTTACTAACTGCAAAGGTCACAAAGGAGGCGAAAGAGTTAAGTTCTAAGTGAGATTATTGGTTTTTGATGAAGTTGATTACTATTTGGAAGTAATTTTCTCCGCCTATTTGCCAAAGATTGTTGTGACCTGCTCCTTGAATGGGTATAAATTGTTTTTCTCTAGATGGAATTGATTCATAGATCTGTTTCCCGTATTTGAAATTTATGTTTTCATCTTCGGTTCCGTGGACAATTAAAATTGGTTTTCGAATTTTTTCTGCAGCTTCTATGGTAGATGCCTCATTAGGATCAAAACCTGCATTCTCTGCTCCTATTTTGGAAGCATAATCACAAACTGCATCTGGAAACAAGGGCAATTTATTTTGAATATATTCCTTGGCAATTGTTTGATAGTCTGTAAATGTACTTTCCGAAATCCCAGCAATGATCCGATCATCTTTATTCATGCTCTGAATGACCACCGACCCTCCTAAACTTTGACCCCAAAGCACAAATTTTTGAATATGAAATTCTTCACTTGCAAATTGAATCAACTGTCGAACATCTTCACTTTCCTTCACTCCAAATGTGCAATATTCACCCTCGCTTTCCCCATGACACCTTTGATCAAAGACGATAACATCAAAACCATTTGACGCAATTCCATCTACGATTTGATAATAATTTTCTTTTCTAGATCGAATCCCGTGCACAAGAACAACACATATTTCAGATTTCACATCAGCTCGAATAATCCTCCCTTTCAATTTTAGATTATCTGATGTTTCAATTGAAAAAGCTCGACTCACATACTTTCCAGAGTAGTTGATTTCTTCAGGAGTTTCTTTCATCCAGGAAATAGGCCAAGAATTGACTTTCACAATCAATCTTGGAAGCATCCATTGTACAAATGCGCCATAACACAAAACCAAAATCCCAAAGATTATAAGAATTCTCTTGAGCCATTTCTTTTGCATGCGACAGGAACGTCACTTAAATGGCCGTATTATTCATTTAGGATTATTTAACAGGTCACCAACCTCATAGGTCTAACAAAAATGGGCATCTGACCTAGGAGGTTTACGAAGCGAAGATTATGATTGGCGTGTTTTTTTTAACCGCAAAGGGCGCGAAGGAGGCACAGAGGACGCGGAGAAATTATTCTTTCGCTTTGTGGCTTATGACCTTCGACTTATTTTTCCGCATCTTCAAATTCAAAAACTCGACTCCCAGTGAGTAAGCCATGGCGAAATACACATATCCTTTTGGTACTTCGATTTGGACACCTTCTAAAACGAGTAATAATCCGATCATTAAGAGAAAGGACAGTGCAATCATCTTGATTGTGGGTCTTTCATTGATGAAATCAGAAATCTTCTTGGCAAAAATTAACATGACGATCATAGAGATGATGACGGCGATGATCATGATGACTAAATTCCCCGAAAGTCCGACTGCTGTAAGTATGGAATCAAATGAAAAAACTACATCGATCAGGACAATTTGAAGGATTATTTTTACAGGTGTCGAGAATTTTCTACTCTTTTCATCTTCATGTTCGTAGCCTGTTACCTTATCGTGAATTTCAGTGGTTGATTTGTACATCAAAAACAATCCACCGGCAATCAGAATTAAATCTCTTCCTGTGAATCCTCTCCCGAAAAGTTCGAACAATTCCTGCTTCATTCCAATGATCCAGGTGATTCCGAAAAGGAGTCCGACTCTAACTCCGAGAGCCAATAAAATACCAATATTCCTTACTCGATTAACATGTTTGGGCTCCACTTTATTCGATAAAATGGAAATGAAAACGATGTTGTCGATTCCCAAAACGATTTCTAAAATTGTCAGAGTAAGTAAACCGGTGATGCCTTCCCAGGTTAAAAGTGCTTCGAACATAGTGCTTTAAAATTTGGTTCAAAGATAGTTGTTCGTTTTTATTTACAGGGTAAACAAATTTCTGAAAATTCTTTGCCTCATTTTCTTTCCAATCCAAATCCTTTGTCTACCTTTGCGTCCCGTAGTTACAAAATCAAATTAAACATGTCGAATTCTACAAAGTATGTGTTTGTAACCGGGGGAGTTACATCGTCTTTAGGAAAAGGAATTATTTCCGCCTCATTAGCCAAATTACTTCAAGCTCGTGGTTATTCCGTAACCATTCAAAAACTCGATCCTTACATCAATATTGATCCAGGAACTTTGAATCCTTATGAGCATGGAGAATGTTATGTGACCGATGATGGTGCAGAAACAGATTTGGATTTGGGTCACTATGAAAGATTCCTGAACACACCGACTTCACAAGCCAACAATGTAACTACAGGTAGAATTTATCAGTCGGTAATCGAAAAAGAAAGAAGAGGAGAATTCCTTGGAAAAACAGTTCAGGTCATCCCTCACATTACCGACGAGATCAAAGAAAGAATTCAAATCCTTGGTAAAAAAGGAACTTACGATATTGTAATTACGGAAATCGGTGGAACAGTAGGTGATATTGAATCCTTGCCTTATGTGGAAGCTGTTCGCCAGATGATGTGGGAATTTGAAGATGATTGTACAGTGGTGCATTTGACTCTAGTTCCTTACTTAGCTGCAGCGGGAGAATTGAAAACGAAACCTACTCAGCACTCGGTAAAACAACTTTTAGAATTGGGAGTTCAGCCAGATGTTTTGGTTTGTAGAACGGAACATGATTTGGATCTGACTTTAAGAAAGAAGATTGCGAAATTCTGTAACGTTTCTGTTGATGCTGTTATTGAATCCAAAGATGCGAAATCCATTTACGAAGTGCCCTTGATGATGATGGAGGAAGAATTGGACAAGGTGGTATTGGAAGAATTGCATTTGCCTCGTACTTCGGTTCCTGATTTGAGTAATTGGAAAGAATTTCTTGACAAACTTCACAATCCAAAAGACGAAGTAAATATTGCTCTTGTAGGAAAATATGTGGAATTGAAAGATTCCTACAAATCGATCACAGAAGCATTTATACATGCTGGAGCCGTCTTGGAATGCAAAGTGAATTTGAATTGGATCCACTCGGAATCTCTTACTGAAGAGAATGTAGAAGCAAAATTGGGCGGACACCATGGAGTATTAGTTGCTCCAGGATTCGGAACAAGAGGTATTAAAGGAAAAATCACGGCTGTGAAATATGTGCGTGAAAACAAGATTCCTTTCTTCGGAATTTGTTTGGGAATGCAGGTTGCCGTTATTGAATTTGCCAGAAATGTGATCGGATTAAAAGATGCACATACCGTTGAAATTTCTCCTGAATGTGAAAATCCTGTGATTTCGATGATGGAAGAACAAAAGAAAATTACAGACATGGGAGGAACCATGAGATTGGGATCTTATGCTTGTAATTTGATTTCCGATTCAAAAGTTTACCAAGCTTACAATCGAGAAATGATCAAGGAAAGACACAGACATAGATTTGAATTTAATAGTGATTATTTAACTCAGTTTGAAGATCACGGAATGAAGGCCAAAGGAAAAAACCCAGAAACAGGATTAGTGGAAGTTGTGGAGATTGAAGACCACCCATGGTTTGTTGGGGTACAGTTTCACCCAGAGTACAAATCGACTGTTGCAAATCCGCATCCATTGTTTGTTGGATTTGTGAAAGCGGTTCTGGCGAATAAATAAATTATTCTTATTAACTTTGCGCCCCTTAAAAAATTAAGATAAATGGACAGAAATTCCTTAATTGGACTCTTATTGATCGGTGCGGTATTGATCGGTTTTTCAATTTACAATACATCTAACTTACCTGAGCCTGAGAAAACTGAGAACTCCAAGAAAGACAAAAATATTGAAGTAGTTGATGAAAATCCTAAGTCTACAATTGTTCCTGCGGGATATATTGTAAAAGAGGATTCCATTGGAAATGCCATCTTAGATACAGCCGGAAATCCAATTTATACCGATACGCTTACAGGTAAAGACACTGTTTTTACTGTAAAATTGGATGCTGCTATAACATCTGACACAATTAAAGCAGGATCCGACACCCTTTTAAATCCAACAAAGGATATGTCTGCTGACTTAGATAAAAAATACGGAATCCTTGCCCCAAAAGCAGTAGAAGCAGACCCAACCAAGGTAGAATACTTTACTATTGAAAACGAAAAACTTAAGGTTCAAATCTCTAGCAAAGGAGGAAAAGTAGCTCAGGTTGATTTGAAAGAATATAAGTCTTATCAGGATTTTAGTGAAGGGAATGAAACGGCAATGACTTTCACCGATGATAAAGGAACGAAACAAGCTCTTTTCTTCACGATGAACGGAATCGAGTATTCAACTTCCAAATTCTATTTTGAAAAAGTAAAACACACGGAAAAAGAATTGGTTCTTAGACTAACTTCCGGGTCAAACAATTTTATCGAATACAGTTACATTCTTGGCGAAAATAACTACGATATAGATTACACTATTCGTGTCAATGGCTTCGATAAAATGGATAAGGCTTCAATTGCTTTATACAATGACATGAAAATCAGATCCTCTGAGAAATCAATGGATCAGGAAAGAAGGATGTCTACCGTATTCTTCAAATACAATGAAGATTCTTATGACTACATCTGGGAAAATCAGGAAAAGGTATTGAAACTCGAACAAAAAACGCAATGGGTAGCTTTCAAAAAGAATTATTTCTCCACTTTCTTGATGGCCGAAGATGGATTTGAAGGAGAAGGAAGTTATATTGAAACAACAAAACTAACAGATGAAAACTACGTTATAGAATGTTCATCTTTGCTTTATTTAGGGCTTTCAGACAGCAAAAGCGAAAAGCATATTAAATGGTATTTTGGGCCAAATGATTATCAACTTTTAGCTAGCTATGATCAAGAAATGGAGGATGTTATCAATTATGGTTGGGGACTCTTCCGTTGGGTAAACATCTATCTGATTCAACCTATGTTTAACTTACTTTCTAGCATGGGAATGAGTATTGGTATTGCGATTTTTGTAATCACCTTATTGATTAAACTACTACTTTCTCCAGTTTCTTTTAAAATGTATGTGTCTTCAGCAAAAATGAGAATTTTAAAGCCGAAGATCGATGAAATTAATGCGAAGTATCCAAATAAAGAGGATCAAATGAAAAAACAAATGGAGGTCATGCAGCTTCAAAAGGAATCCGGAGCCAATATGTTTTCTGGATGTATCCCTATGCTACTCCAAATGCCAATTTTGATCGCTGCTTTCCGTTTTTTCCCTTCTACTATGGCACTTAGACAACAGAAATTCCTCTGGGCAGAAGACCTTTCAACTTATGATGCAATTGTGAGTTGGACTGGAGATTCATTTATTACTACGATTTATGGGAATCACGTAAGTTTGTTTACACTTTTAATGGCTGGAACAACTTTATTCTACACATGGTACAACAGTTCAAATGTAACGCAACCACAACAGCCAGGAATGCCTAATATGAAAGTCATGATGTATATCTTCCCAATCATGATGATTTTCTGGTTTAACAGTTACTCTTCTGGGCTTTCTTATTACTACTTTATCTCAACTTTGATGTCGATTTTGATTATGGCAGGTATCAAAAAGTTCTTTGTAGATGAAGCCAAGTTGAAAGCTAAAATGGAAGCCCTACAAGCCGAGTCGGGTAAAAAAGGTGGAAAACAAAAATCCAAATTCCAGGAACGCCTTGAAATGATGCAAAAAATGCAACAAGAAAAACAAAAGCAGAATAAGAAAAAGTAACTTGATTTTAGATTTACGATTGTAAATTTTAGAATCATCTCGATATTTCAAAGCCGGCATTTGTCGGCTTTTTTTAAATAAAAAAACACAAGCAATAACTCTTAACTTTATTAAACTCTAAATTCTGCATTCTAAATTATCTCCCTATCGGTCGATGAGCTCGCTATCGCTCGGTTCTACATTCTTAATTCTACATTCATAATTCCATACTCACTTTGGCTTCATCTTTGTATCTTTACTCGATAAACCAATGTATATGAAAAAGATTTTTGTTTTTATACTCTTAAGCAGTTTTGTTTTTGCTTGTGGAAGTACTAAGGAAGCTGGTAAAGCAGGGAAAACTGAAGAAACTTCAGTTTCGAATAACTCGGCAGGAAATTCCAATGATAAAATAAACATGGATGAGTTTAAAGAAGATTCTTTGTTGATTCATGTTGAATTAGGCGCTTGTTTTGGAAGATGTCCAGTAGAAAAATTTTCGATTTATGCGAGTGGAAATTTCACTTATGAAGGCATCAGCAATACAGATAAAATCGGTGAATTTACTGGTACTATCAAGGCTTCTGAAGTAAAAGAAATCTACCAGATGATGAGTAATTTGAGAATAGAAGAATATCCCGAGAAATTTGGTTATGCCGTTTCGGATGTTTCCACCAAAGCCATTGTTTTCAATTACAAGGGAAAAAGAAAGAAAATTCTGTACAAAATGTATGAAGATTATACAGAGTTAAAAGATTTCTTGACTCGGCTAAGAGGCATCATGGCCAATGGAAAATATCACCGAAAAGTAAAAGAATAAGCCATGCGTTTTGTTTCTATCGTCACCCTTTCTTTGCTTTTTCTCACTACTTGTGGGGCCAGAAAAAAGGTGAGAACAAACAAGAGAAT
Organism: Crocinitomicaceae bacterium; assembly: GCA_041392305.1. Lineage (GTDB taxonomy): Bacteria > Bacteroidota > Bacteroidia > Flavobacteriales_D > Crocinitomicaceae > JAGQYP01. The sequence goes on along the minus strand of JAWKMJ010000006.1, from coordinate 24,883 downwards.
TCGGCTGAAACACCTCTTTCTGCAGACTCCCTTTTAGTCCAAAAAGTACAGTCTCATGTAAATGTTTTGTGCAATACAAGTCGACCAAGAAATCATGAAAACATAGAGATTCTTGACTCGGTTGCCACTTACATTTTCCATCAGTTTGAAGCTTATTGCGACACGGTTTATTACCAAACTTTTGAAGTCAATAAGAAAACCTATAAAAATGTTATCGGTGTATTGAACGCTAATGCTTTTGAGTTAGTGGTCATTGGCGCACATTACGATGTTTGTGGAGCAACCCCTGGGGCAGATGACAATGCCAGTGGAATTTCAGGACTGATAGAAAGTGGCCGTTTACTTTCCGAAAAAGAAATCAAGAATCGCATTGAATTGGTAGCCTTTACTCTGGAAGAACCGCCTTATTTCAGAACAGAAAATATGGGTTCTTACCACTATGCAAATAAGCTTAAAAAAGAAAAAGCAGATTTAAAATACATGGTTTGCTTGGAAATGATTGGTTATTACGATGAGAATAAAAATACTCAGGAATATCCTGTAGATGCCATGAAACATCAATACGGTACTCAAGCCAATTTCTTAGCCATTGTTGAAAATGAGAAACAAGGAAATGTAGGTAAAGAACTTTTCGACAAACTTAAAAGTCAATCGAGTATTAAATACGAATATGTGCAAGCGCCTTCTTTCATGACAGGAGTGGATTTTTCAGATCATCTTTCATTTTGGAAACTGGGTTTAAAAGCCTTCATGATTACCGATACTTCCTTTTATCGAAACAAGCATTATCATGAAGATTCTGACAAACCTGAACTACTCGACTACAATAAAATTGCGCTTTTTGTAGTTGATTTTGTAAACTCTTTTTAGGTGAACAATAGGTTTCTACAATCTGGAATTCAAACCTTGCAAAATGTACATCGATTTCGATTGTATTGGATTTTTCTTCCTTCACTTCTTATCTGGTTAGGCTATTTTGTAGTCCAATTTCAGTCCCAGTCGTTTTTTGATTATTTCCATGAATTTGATATCATTTCCATATTTGGATGGGAATGGGAACTAAAATCTTATATTTCAGGAGTTGAGTGGTTCTATTTTCTGATTTTGTTTGAGCTATTCAAGTTTATAATCCTTACTCTTCTCTCCCCTTTTAATGCCTACATTTCAGAAAAGTATGATCAAAAGCTAACAGGCAATCAATTCAAATTTTCATGGAGTAGAATGATCGAGGATATATTTCGTGGATTGATTATTTCGATCACAGGATTTTCACTTGAAATGTTCCTGACCATATTATGGCTATTGATCAATCTGATTTTACCATTCGAAGGATTAACACCAGTCATTCTACTCTTGATTTCCTCCTTTTTCTTTGGATTCGCCTATATGGATTATTCCTTGGAAAGACATCGATTCGATATCATTCAAAGCTGGCAATTCGCATTCAAAAATGGAAAAACCTGTTTTACAATTGGACTGATCTTTTCTCTAATTATGCTCATCCCACACGCAGGTATCATACTAGCCCCTCCATTGATCACAATCTACGCCACCAACATTTTCCTAACACCAAATTCACAAAAGAACCCTGAAAGGGTTCAACAACCATAAAGCCCGCAGGGCAAAAAAAAGAACCCCAAAGGGGTTCAACAATCATACACCCCGAGCTAAGGCACATATTGTGGGTCATAGCATACCTCATGAGTCTCCAAGAACTCAATATACTCTTCCAAAAATGAACGATAGGCATGGTGTGCCTCTTGGTTTTTAACGTAATTCACTACTCTCTCCTTCTCCTTGATGGAATATGTGAAAGCACCAAAACCCGCTTGCCATCCAGAAAATCTAGGAAAAACTTTCTCCTTTTTGATCCACTGAGTGGTTGCAAGTTTAATATCCTTAACTAGATCGGATACCGCTACCGAAGGATGGACATCTACCACGATATGAATGTGATCTTCCACGCCATTGATTTGATAGGCCAGGCATTTTTTCTTCTCGCAAAGTCCTCGGATGTATTTGAAGAGTTCTTCTCTGTTTTTCTTGTCGAGTGTTTTTTCTCGTCTTTTTGTTCCCCACACCAGTTGGCAGAGGATTTGGGTGTATGTAGACATTTTGGTTTTTGATTTAAGTGTTCTGCAAGATACGCTTTTACGGTTGTTGGACCCCTTTAGGGTCCTTTTATTTTGATTTTTTTCCCTTGCTTGATTAGTTGTTGGACCCTTTTCGGGTCCTTTTGTTTTGGGATTTTTTCTTTTTTTCTTTTTGTTGGACACCTTTGATCCTCTTGATTTGCTAGAAAATCTTATTTTTATACTTTAAAGTTTTAGCTCAATGGCAGACAAAAAAATTGATTTTACTGAATTTCAGAAAACGGATTTTGATTCGTGGAAAAATAAAGTAATTGCCGACCTCAAAGGAAAGGATTATAATATTCTTCAATTTCCGACGGATGAAGAGATTGAAATCCAAGCGATTATCGAACCTAAAATCATAGATCGAAACGACCCGGACATTGCTCCTTATACAAGAGGAGACAAGCAAGACAACAACGACTGGATTATTTTCAAATCGTATGAAGATACTGTGACGAATGCTGATTTGCTTCACGATCTTAACAAAGGAATTTCGGGAATTGATCTGACTTTTGATTCATACCATCACATTGACCAATTGCTTGAAAATGTGGAATTGGAGTACATCTATTCTTCCTTTTCAGTTAAGACTCCGGATCAGGCCTGCCAATTGCTTGAAAAACTTCCTGGAAGTGCAAATGGGTGGGTAAATTTTAATCCGATTGCCAAAGATTCTCTTGTCGGAATTGATGAAGTATTGAAATATACCATTCCTCGACCAACGTTTAAGGCTTTCAATATTGATGGAGCTGATATTCGAAACAGAGGTGGAAATATCATCGATGAAGTTGCTTATTTACTTTCTTGTGGTAATGAGTATTTGAACCATTTTAGATTTACTGGAATCCATACCGATCTGGTAACTGAAAATATCTTGTTTACAACAGGAATTGGACCTAATTACTTTTTCGAAATTGCTAAAATTAGAGCCATCCGTATGCTTTGGGCAAACATTGTGGATCAATATCATCCTGAAAGTTCAAAAGCATTTAAGATACATCTTCATGCAAAGACCATGTCCTTGAATTTGCACGATGAAGACCCTTACAACAATTTGCTGCGCCAAACTACAGAAGCCATGTCGGCTGCCATTGGCGGGGTGGACTCCATGGAAGTAGTACCTTACCAAGGAAAATCTGCTGACGAGAAAGAACTTTTCCAAAGAATGGCCAAAAACATTCAGTTGATTTTGAAAGAGGAATCCTTGATCAATCAAGTCATCGATCCGGCGGGTGGTTCTTACTATATCGAGCTTTTGACTGAAGAAATTGCGAAGCGAAGTTGGAAAAAGTTTCAGGAAATGGAAGCGCAAGGGGGATACATGGAAATTTATGATGATTTCATGCAAGGCCTGGTAGGAAAAAGAACAGATTACCTTTCTTCCATTGAGTCAGGTAAAAGAGTGCAGATCGGAGTAAACAAATACCAAATGGTAAAAGCTTAAACAATGAACAGAATTGATTTTTCAACTATAGAATACAATGCTTTAGATCAGAAAGATTCCAAACACACTGGTCAGCACGATACTTTTCAAACATCAGAAGGAATTCCTCTCCGAAATTTCTATAAGGAGGCAGACGTAAAAGATGCATCTCAGTTGGGCTACCAATCTGGAATACCTCCCTATTTGAGAGGACCATATTCCACGATGTATGCGATCCGACCTTGGACGATCAGACAATATGCTGGATTCTCTACTGCTGAGGAATCCAACGCATTTTATAGAAGAAATTTGGCTGCAGGTCAAAAAGGTTTGTCTGTGGCTTTCGATTTAGCGACGCATAGAGGATATGATTCTGACCATCCAAGAGTAGTTGGTGATGTTGGCAAAGCCGGCGTAGCCATTGATTCCGTTGAGGACATGAAAATTCTTTTTGATCAGATTCCTTTGGATCAAATGTCGGTTTCAATGACCATGAATGGCGCGGTGGTTCCGATCATGGCATTTTATATTGTGGCGGCAGAAGAACAAGGTGTAGATCAAAAATTACTTTCCGGTACCATCCAAAATGATATTCTGAAAGAGTTCATGGTTCGAAATACCTACATCTACCCTCCTCAGCCTTCGATGAAGATTATTTCAGACATTTTTGAATATACTTCGCAAAACATGCCCAAGTTCAACTCTATTTCGATTTCTGGATACCATATGCAGGAAGCTGGAGCCACAGCAGATATTGAGTTGGCCTATACATTAGCGGATGGGTTGGAATATATTCGTTCGGGAATCAATGCAGGTTTGAAAATTGATGATTTTGCTCCAAGACTTTCCTTCTTCTGGGCGATTGGAATGAATCACTTTATGGAAATCGCTAAAATGAGAGCGGGAAGAGTCATTTGGGCAAAGTTGATCAAACAATTCAATCCGCAAAATGAAAAGTCCATGGCTTTGCGAACGCATTGTCAGACTTCCGGATGGAGTTTGACCGAACAAGACCCTTTCAACAATGTTGCTCGTACCTGCATCGAAGCGATGGCGGCTGCTTTAGGCGGAACCCAATCATTGCATACCAATGCTTTTGATGAGGCGATAGCACTTCCAACAGATTTTTCAGCTCGAATTGCGAGAAATACCCAATTGTACATTCAGGAAGAAACAGATATTACTAAGGTGGTGGATCCTTGGGGAGGTTCTTACTACGTTGAAAAACTGACAGAAGAATTGATTGAAAAAGCTTGGGGACACATCCAAGAAATTGAAAAATTAGGTGGAATGGCCAAAGCTATCGAAACGGGCCTACCTAAAATGAAAATCGAAGAGGCAGCCGCTAGAAAACAAGCAAGAATCGATTCTGGAAAAGACATTATTGTTGGGGTGAACAACTACCAAACAGACCAAGAATCAGAATTTGAAATCCTTGAAGTAGACAATACAAAAGTAAGACAGTCGCAAATCGATCGCATCAATCAAATGAAAGCCGATCGAAATGAAAATCAAGTTCAGGAAAGCTTAGCTAGATTGACTGCCATTGCGGAGTCTGGACAAGGAAATCTATTGGCTCAAGCAATCATCTGTGCCAGACAAAGAGCCACATTGGGAGAAATTTCAATGGCTATGGAGCAGATTTTTGGAAGATATAAAGCAACGATTAAATCAATCTCAGGTGTATACGCCACAGAAGCTATGAATGATGAAGATTTTGAAAAAGCGAAAAAACTAGCTGATGAATTTGCTTCCAAAGAAGGAAGAAGACCCCGAATCATGATCGCAAAAATGGGTCAGGATGGCCACGACAGAGGAGCAAAAGTAATTGCTACTTCTTTTGCTGATTTAGGTTTTGACGTAGATATCGGACCTCTTTTCCAAACTCCTGAAGAAGCCGCCAAGCAAGCGATTGAGAATGATGTGCATATTTTAGGTGTTTCTTCTTTAGCGGCTGGACATAAGACTTTGGTTCCTCAGGTAATTCAAGAATTGACAAAACATGGAAGAGAGGACATTATGGTTGTTGCTGGAGGGGTGATCCCAAAGCAAGACTATGATTTTCTTTATAATGCTGGAGTTTATGGGGTTTTTGGACCTGGAACAAAGATTCCGAAGGCAGCTGCTGAAATTTTAGAAATCCTTTTAAAAACCTTTGAAGAAGAATAAGCTAAGGTATCGTAACTAATTCTGGAAAATATCGTTATTTTTGGGAGAATTAGAATTTCGGCATCAATCTTGTTTTGATTCTGATAAACGTATTTATCATGAAAAAATTAACGTACATAACCGCATTCATTTTTTGCTTTTTAGCTGTTAACGCTAATGCACAACCTCCAAACTACGATGATCTTCTGATTTATTTTGCCGATGGAGATTACGAAAAATTAATTAAGAAAGCTGAAAAATACACATTAGACGACGCGACAAAAAGCGATCCTATCCCCTACATGTACATGGCAAAAGGATTCTTCGCTATTCACAAAAATCCTGATGGCTTTAAGGAAGATTTCACTAAAAATGCGATTGCTACTGCAACGAGATATGCTGAAAGAGCTAAAAAACTTGACAAAGAAGGTGTTCTTGATCAAGATGAAACGAATTCAGATTTCATTTCCAATCTTAAGAAATATTGGCTAGAAACAATTGACAACGAAATTCTAACTGGTAACTATGGTCGTGCTTTTGGAATTGTTATGAAATATGGAAAATTATCCGAAGGAGATGCAGGTGTCAGCTATTTGCTTGGAGCTTGTAAATTCCAAAGAAATGACAAAAACGGAGCAAGTAAGTATTGGGAAGAAGGTGATGCTTTATTAGCTAAAATCACTTCTACTGGAGATTGGAAATCCGAAGATTATGCCATGTTGAAGTTAGGTGTTTTGGAAACTGCCAAAGCGTTAAAAGCCTACGACGAACTTGGAGAAGCTCAAAAACTATTGAACAAGGTAAAACAATGGTTTGAAGATGATTCTGAATTCATGGACATTTACAATTGCTATGTAAACAGTAAGTGCTAGGCACTTCACTCAAAATAATTTGAAATCCACAGCCGAAAAGTTGTGGATTTTTTATTTCCCATGCATCTAACAATAAAAAGATGAAACAACTATTTTTATTCCTAGGTCTCTTTCCACTTTTTACCTTTGCTTCTATTGAAGTTACAATTGAAACCAATTCCTTTCGCAGTCGCACCTCTATTCCTTATGTCAAAATTAGATTAGGAGATCGTAATCTAAGCGCAAATTCTAATGGCTATTGTTCTTTTACTTTGTACGACCAAGGTCTCCTTATGGACACTCTTTTTATTTCCCATCCGGAATACATATTCGAACAAATTCCCCTAGGAGGTCATCAAGTAGAAATTCAAAATGAAAGTATCCGAATTCAAATCACAGGCTATCCGAAAGTTTCCAGAATATATCAATTTCAAGAAGCAACAGCTGAAAAAAAGAAATTTCCTAAAAACACTTTGATACGACCAGACTTAGTCAATTTATGTGATACCAGCACTTTGGTTGAATTGATAATGGGAGAAGAAAGCTATACATGGGATCCTGTTAAAAAGCAATTTCCTTTCGATGTAAAAGCAATTCCAATTGAACAATATCAGAGCGATTGTAAAATCAAAATAAATGGATCTTCCCACCCTTTTCCATTACAATGGTTCCAGTCTTCTTATATTTTTCCCCTTCACAATCAAAAACAGATTGAAAAGATGGGGAGAAGTCTCATGGCTTATATGGAACTTGTGAAGAAAAAGAAAAAAGCATTGGCGGATCAAAAGAAAAAATACGAAATCGAATTAATGCGCAAACAAAAGTCCATCGACTCTTTAATCGCGGTTATCAATAATGAACCAAGAGCTCCTTACCCAGAAGAAGAAGTCGAAGCCATTTTTGAAGAAATAATAGATTTCCCAAACATTCAGTCAAGTCCTCCCATGACGGAAGAACGCTTCCAATCAGAAATCAGTTCTCGAATTCGAAAATTCCCTACACAAGTACCCATAAGGATTGCCTTAAAATTTGTTGTAGGAAAAGACGGAAAAGTCATTTGCTCCGACAAACAAGTGAGTTCAGAAGCAGAGAATTTAATACATGAGATTACTCAATTTGTTCAAACTTATTCTTGGAGACCCGCAGAAGTAGGCGGGAGAAAGACTATTGATGTATTTTATATAGTAATCGAAACTTTCTAGCTTTTTATTGCAATCAGCTTTAAGGTTGTTTCATACAAAGGTTCTTTGGTCATTTTGCATTTTAACCAGGCATAAAAACTGATAAAAAAGATGTCCTCCATTTCAGAAGGTTTCCAGGTCAGACTCGCATTTACTTTAACCGCAAACTCTTCTGAAGAAATAACTTCTGGATATTGATTTACATAACGAATCAAACTCAAAAACTCCAACACATTTGCATATTTATTCTTCTGCAATTCCAATCGAAATCGATTCAAAAAAGACTGAATTCTTGACTCAACATAATCCGGATCTTGCAATTCCAAAAACAGTAGGATTTCCAACATATTCTTTCGCATCACCATTTCAATTCCAAATCGAGGAATGTAGTATTTATCCGAATGGTTCATTTGAGCTAATAGGGAACGAACAGCTTTGTATTCTCCCTGCTGAAATTGAATCATCGCTTGAATCAAATAGTGAGGAAATTCGTTAGACGTATTTTGCGCCAATACTTGAATCGCTTGATCCGATTTTCCGGAAAAATTGTAAACCAAAGATTGCAAGACCAAAAAACGCGATTGTTGTTCCTCCGTTTGAAATCCTTTTAACCTTTCTCTGACCCTTTCTAGCTCTTTTAAAAAATGATTGGCCTGGTTCAAATCTCGCTTTCTGAAATAAATATTAGTAAGCGACAACCCCATTTCAATTAGGTATTTCCAACTTTGTTCGTTTCGGTAAAGTGTGAATAAATCCTCCGGAATGTGCTTTTCGAAAAACTGATCTGCATGATAATAATTCAAGGTCGTGGCACCATATACATCGGCCAAATAACAAAGCTGATGTAAAGATTTCAAACTAAAACCAATAGCGTCAGAAATTTCTAAATCAGCATAACTTTTCTGAATAATTTCTTCTAAATCGACTTCCTTTCCTTCGTATTCTGCCTCTCTGAATTTCTTCTTAATTCGAGCATACACCAAGTTCATATTTTCCTGCTGATTGTACCGCATTTGATTCTCCTGGTGCTTTTGAAACAAGGCTTCCTGATTGGGTATGAATTCTAAATCCGAATGCTCAATTAGTAAATGGTAAATCTCATTCAAATACCAAAATTGGTCCAGCTCCAAAGCCAATCCTTCTGCTTTCAGTAAATAGGTCAAACCATCTTTGGGATAACCAAAATCCAGACAATGCTTCCCCAACTGAATCCATTTAGAAAGCTTCTGCTCTTCCTTAGTTTGTTGCACTTCTTTCCTCGTCCCAATAAAATCAAGTAAAGCATCTTTCAATCGTTTTTTCAGAACCCCAAATGCATTCGCTCCAATCTCCTTTTTAAGTTGCTCTGAATTTCCCTTTTCAATCTGATTCAAAAGATCCAAATTACGAACCTGATGTCTTCGGTTTCTGTCCTCCAAAAACTGTCTGAATTCCAATTTTTCACTTTTATATAGTGAATTTAATAAATCTACAACCTCCAATATATCGTAATTTAAATATTCATATAATCCTTTATTATATGAATTTATTCCATTCTAATTTAATTATATATCGTAACATTAACAAACTTTTTGATTAGAATAAAATTTCAATCTTTCTCAGCTTTGGGTCATCAAATTTTTAAAACAAAAAGTGATGATGAACGAAGAAAACAAAAATCAGAATTGTGACTCTCAAAGAGAGCTGAACACAAACAGAAATTCGACTCAAAAATTGGATTTGGGAACGAAACCTACTCCTGCATTTGTGGGAGCATCTTGGGCGGCATTAGGAATTGGATTGATCTCCTATTGTATCGGACTTTGGAATTCGGATATGCTTTTGAATGAAAAAGGCTATTATTTCACCGTGATCTTATTCGGATTGTTTTCCGCTATTTCGGTTCAAAAATGTGTGCGTGACAAGTCTGAAGGTATTCCAGTGACGGAAATTTACTACGGAATCAGCTGGTTTACAACGATCACTTCCATAGTCTTATTGGTGGTTGGCTTGAGAAATGCCGATCTGTGGTTGAGTGAAAAGGGCTTTTTCGGAATGGCATTTACTTTGGCTTTGTTTGCCGCCGTGGCCGTACAGAAAAACACGAGGGATTTAAAAATTATTGACGAAAATCAAAGAAAATGAAATGGTTCAAAAAGTTAGTATTTATATGGACACTGTTAAACATATTATTCATTCTATATTTCTTGGGTGCACACGTCATTTCCGGGCTCTCTTTGATCGGGATGGAAAGCAAAGAGATGATCGCTTTTATCTTTTTTCCGATTGGAGTTTTCACCGGACTATTAGCCTCGCTGAAAGAACCCTTTTATGGTGGAATAATCATAGTCATTTCTTTGGCAGCATTCTACACTTGCATGCCTAATACGGTCCTTAATATCTGGATCAACCTATTAGCCCTACCTGGATTTCTCAGCCTGATTATCGGGATCAAAGAGAGGTCTTAAATTCAAAAACCTTCCAGGTCTTGAAGACCTGGAAGGTTTACTAAATTAAGTTTGAATTAAATTTTAAATTTTTCTTCTAAAAAGTTAGGATTTTGTCATTTTTTTTTTTTCAGATTTGGGGAATTAACAACCTGAAAACGAATACTTGAAATCTACTACAACCTAGTTTGACCTTTCACGTCTTTGTTTTCGCAAATTTAAAAAAACATGAAAAAAATTCTCTTAGCTGTAGGAGGAATGATTCTTTCTGCCTCATTGTTTTCTCAAACCAATCAGATTAGTAATACTGGAAATATTGGGATTGGGACCACCAATCCAACAAAAAATTTAGAAGTAAATGGTCAAACCAGGCTCTCAGGTACTGTTGAAATGGATTCCATGGTTATCGTTAAAGACTCCATGATTGTTGAAAAAGATGCTCGAATAAAGGAAAACCTAAAAGTTGAAAAGAATGTCTATGTTCTTGGTACTTCTACAATGATAGGAGATTTCACGTCACAGGGCACGTCGAATTTAGAAGGTACTACTTATTTGAATGGGCAAACTTATATGACAAGCTTATCCAATGCTCCAGTAAACCAAAATTCTTTGCAAAATGGATATTTATTGGTTCAAGGGGGAAATGGTAGAGTATTTAGAACACCAATTTCTGAATTTTCAAATATTATCTATAATGCCGAACTTGGGTGTTTATCTAATCCAAATGGCAGTACGACTCCGCAATGGCAAGCTTCACCGGGGCAAATCGTCATGAAATGTCATGGCAAATTGGGAATTGGTACAATGTCTCCACAATTCAAAACTCAAATCATTGGGAACACACATATTTCAAAATCTTTAATGGTTGGGGAAAGCCCAAATGTTCATTTGGCGAAATTATCCGTAATTGCAAATGAAAATGACTCAAAACCTTTAATGGTTTTAGGAACAGTTAATCCTGCTGATCAAAGTACTCTTCAGAAGAAGTTTATGGTGATGCCTTCTGGATTGGTTTATGCAACCGAAATTAAAGTAAGACTGGCTAGTAATTTCCCTGACTATGTATTTAAGAATGACTACAAATTAATGTCAATAGAAGCTGTATCAGAGTATATTAATGAAAACGGACATTTACCAAATATGCCTAAAGCAGAAGAGATCGAAAAGGAAGGGCTTTCGGTTGGTGAAATGCAAGTAAAAATAGTTGAAAAAGTAGAAGAACTTACACTGTATATCATCCAATTGAAAGAGGAAAATGAAGCTTTAAAGAAAAGAATTGAAGAACTTGAAAAGTAATTATTATGAAATATTTAAAAATTTTCATTTGGTTACTCTTTCTTGGGTATTCCATTGATGCGTATTCCACTCATTTAGCTGGAGGGTCCCTAACATACAAATGTTTAGGGCAAAACACATATGAAGTAACTTTTACAATGATTACTGATTGTATAGGTAATAATTCTGGGTTAGATGTTGATCAAGCACTTTATGGATATTCTAATTCCTGTAGTTTTGAAAGGCAACAAATTGGGACACTACATTTTATATCCCAAGAGGAAGACAATTCGTGTAATAGGTTAGAAGGATTAACCACTTGTTCAAATCAAGCTAATCCAATCCCAGGTTATTTAAGAACAACATATAGAGGTACCATTGAATTGCCTTTACAATGCAACGATTGGGTTATATACATTCACACTTCGCAACGAAATCAATCATCAATAATTCCCAATGATGTAATTAGATTGGAAGCTGGAATAAATAACACATCTGGAATTTGCAATAACAGCGTTGAATTTACTGGTGATCATGTAATAAGAGCATGTGTTGATTATGGTATTGATTTTCCAGTTACTACAGTTGAATCAGATGGAGATAATGTTTTAATTGCAAATGTATGTCCAAAGAGCTCTCCTCTAAATGTATTTCCATTAGATCCAGACAATCCGGTTAATTATCCAACCCCCTATAGTTGTACGAATCCTGTCTCTTCCTCAATTCCTTTTCAAATGTCTGGAAATACATTCTCCTTCTTCCCGAATTTACAAATGATATCTGGAACTGCATTTAGAGCAGACGAATGGAGAAACGGAATAAATGTAGGTTGGGCAACTTTAGAAACACAAATTGTTGTATCACCAAATTGCTATAATTTGGCCCCGGATATTCAGGAGATAAACCACATTGACTATGAAATTACAGTAAATCAGGAAGAAAGTTTTTGTATGAATATTGAAATTGATTCCTATGATGGGGACCAAATTACATCTATAGTTCCTGATTTAAGTAATTTACCTGGGGCTACTTATACAATAACTCCCATTCCGACTCCAGACTCCCCAAATCAGCAGTTATTGCAAATTTGCTGGACAGAAGTAGGGAGTGAGTGTGAATATCAAAGTTACACCTTTTCAGTTCAAGCTACTGATAATGGTTGCCCATCCCCAGCAACCTCGGAGCAAGAATTTACTATCAATGTTTTACCTAATGGGTCATATTGCCCTTGGGACTTTATAATAACTAATAGAAATCCAACAAATGGTTTGCAAGTGCCAGTTTTAACCAAAGCAGAAAATGATATTTGGGTTGGAGATAATATACCAATTCCACCATATAATCCAATAAACGACCCTCCACAGGGAATTGTTGAAATAAATTATCCTGTTCACATGCAAGCGGGACATGAGGTTTACTTAGGGCCGTGCCAATCTGGTTCGCAGGGACAAAATACTTACGGGGATTGTATTATTCTCAATCCTGGTGCGGGCAATGAAATACATATTGAAATAAAAGAGAATAATTGCGATAGTGATTGTCCTGTTGATCCTTTAGATATAAGTGCTCAAGCGATTTTTAGTTGTGGAGACGAAAGGTTGGTTTCAAGTGTTTCCGGTGGTGTTCCGCCATATACTTATATATGGAATGTAGGAGGGAATGAATTGTATAATAACATCAATGATGGTACAGTCGATATTCATGATATCATTTCTGATATATCATACGACGGTAGCACAGTTTTATGGTCAGTTCAAATCTATGATGCAGTCGGGCAAACTGGATTTGTCAATGGGTACATGTATGGAACCTACAGATTTTATCAAGATTTATCCAATAATCAAACTTGGGTAAATCCAACGAGCAATCATGATCCACCAGCTGGGTATCATTATATGACAGAAACTATCGTTGACTCCTATGCTCCATTTGATATTAGAGATGGAGTGAATATTACACCACCTTATTATGGTGCGGTAGGATATTACTTGAGAATTTGGCCTGAATGGAATATTACCTATAATGTTGTTGAAGAAACAAGAAGTTTAGATTATGAAGCGCCAAGTAGTCAATATAATGGCACCATTGATTGGTCCTTGGATAATGGTGAAGTCTATTGGAATGGTCACAGAAATAATGATTTGAATTTACCATGTGTTTTAACCGACATTTTCAATTATGTAGTGTCTTTCTGGAATTGTGTAGACTATTATTACTTATTACATGATGTATACGCTACGGGAGACTGTTATGAAACTGATGTGAATGGATGGATAATATCTGCTATGGCTTCAAATTCAGATTCATTAAATTTGGAAAACAACTTATCCATTATAAATAGTAATGGAGAGGATTCCAATAGCAGTGATTCATTAAGATTATTAAGAAATGATAATATTGAGAATAATTTCAGTATCCATCCAAATCCAAATGATGGAATTTTTAAATTAAATGGTGACCATAGTGTAATTTCAAATATTGAAATTATAGATAGTTATGGAAAAGTTGTAAAGGAGTTTATTCAAAACACAACAGAATTTGATATTCGTGAATTTGAAGCTGGGATATATTATTTAAAAATAAATTCATCTAAAGATTTTCAAATTTTCAAGATAGTTAAAAAATAAATGTAAATCCTTCTACGTATATATTGCGTAGAAGGACTTTTATGAAAGGGTTATATCTTATATGGATTTCATGTATTAATTTTACATTGATCGCACAAAACATAGTTCCCAATCCTAGTTTTGAGGATAATGACTCTTGTTACACACAAATTTCAAATCCAATTTTATTTTTGGAATCAGCTGATTATTATTGTACTGATTGGTTCGAATTTGAGGATTCATTGGGTGTACAGTATTTCAACCCTTGCAACAATTTCTATCTATCAGTGCCACAAAATTATATAGGATACTCTTGGGCAAAAGACGGAGATAGTTATATCGGATTGGTTTTCATTCAAGGATTAGATATCAATGGTGAAAAAATGGATCATCGAGGATTTTTATCCGCAAAATTGAATTCACCTCTAGTAAAGGATTCCGCCTATTGTATTTCTTATAGTTTTAAAAATTCTGGAGTTCACAATAATTATTATGGCATTGATAATATTGGCCTCCTCTTTACAAGTGACACTTTAACTCAAATAGTGGCAAGAACCACTCTTGCAAGCATTAGAACTCCAAAAACAATATTACAATATGAACAAGAGTGGGTAACACATTCGGGCTATTATATTGCTTCGGGAGATGAAGAATTTATTAATATTGGAACCTTTGGACCAGATAGCGAAACTGAATACAACTTTGAAGGTCATAATTGGATTGAAGATCTACCTGCTGCTTATTATTATTTTGATGATATTAGAATTACCCAATGCAATAAAGACTCCATATTCGAAGTTCGGCTTGGCAATCTCCCAAATGTATTCACACCAAACAATGATGGGATAAACGATCAATTCACATTTGATTACCACAATTTTAAATCTCTTACTGTTCGTGTTTTTAACCGATGGGGAACTCTTGTAACAGAAATCAACGGATTAAATGGATTTTGGGATGGAACCTCAAATGGAGGGCAACCCGTTTCAGAGGGTATCTACTATGTCTTTGTAGAAGGAGAAGATATTTATGGGCAATTCCATAAGAAAAATCAGATGGTCCAGGTTCTAAGATAGAAAACCCTATTGTAGAAATCAAGATTGAATCGTATCTTCGTAATCAACTGAAAACAAAAACAATGGAAAATCTTTTTCAAGCTGAAGTCACTCAGAAATACATCGATCGAATCAATCAATTAACTCCTGAAACGCAGCCGAAATGGGGTAAGATGGATGTCGCTCAGATGTTGGCGCATTGTTCTGGGCCTTATGAATATGTTTTTGAACCTGAAAAATTCAAACCGCTGAAAGGCCCGAAAGCCTGGTTGGTGAAAAAGCTGGTTAAGCCTATTGTTGTCAGTTCCAAACCTTACAAGAAAAATTCCGCTACAACTCCGGATTTCAAGCAAAAGAATCCCAAAGATTTTGAAGTGGAAAAGAAAAGACTTATCGATTTTCTTAACCGAACAGTGGAAAAAGGTGAAGCTTATTTCGACGGGAAAAAATCGTTTTCATTTGGAGAAATGACCAAGGAAGAATGGAATACCATGTTTGTCAAACACTTGGATCACCACTTCGAACAATTCGGTATCTAAAGCTTTTCTAAAAAGGCAAGCATTTCCTTGTAGACATGATCTAAATCCTCCTGCGTAATGGTATAAGGCGGATTCAAAAAGATCACATTTCCTAGCGGTCGCAACAAAATTCCTTTCGATTTAAAATAGGCAATTGCTTCCTCTTTGATGGATGAAAAGTAATTGGATTTTCCACTTTGCTCAACTTCAAACGCCATGATGGTTCCCAAATAACGAGCCGTTCTAACTTTAGGATGTTGCTGTACTTTCTCGACAAAATCTTTATTCCCCTTTTCAATTATGCGAATCACTTCCCAAGTGCTTTCTCTTTCGAATAAATCCAAACTAGCGGATACGGCTGCACAACACAAAGCATTCCCGGTGTAGGAATGTCCGTGTAACAAAGCTTTGGTGGTGTCGTCACTTAAAAAGGTGTCAAACATCTGCTGACTCGTCACCGTAATTCCAATCGGCAAAGATCCTCCCGTAATTCCTTTCGACAAACAAATGATATCGGGGCTCAATTCTAAATGATCAATGGCAAATAACTTTCCAGTTCGCCCAAATCCTGTCATCACTTCATCCGCAATGGTAACAACTTGATACTTTTTCGCGATCGCCAGTAAAGCATCCAAGATCTCAGGGGCATACATAGTCATACCGGCACTTCCTTGTACCAGAGGTTCGAATATAAAACCAGCAAATTCTTCAGTACCGAAAAGCTTTTCAACTTGGGCTATAACTTCTTCTTTGTTTTCCTCGGTAGGGAAAGGAATGAAATCCACATCAAAGAATAAATGTTCGAAAGGCTTGTTAAAATATCCTCTCTGCCCCACACTCATTGCCCCGAAAGTATCGCCGTGGTACGCGCCTTCCAAAGCCAATATTCGAGTGCGTTTTTGTTCACCTTTATTGAACCAAAACTGAATGGCCATTTTCAAGGCTACTTCTGTTGAAGTCGAACCATTGTCTGAAAAAAATACCTTTTGAAAATCTCTTCCCAATAATTTGATCAATCGTTCTGAAATTTCAATCGCTGTTGGATGTGTAGCTCCAGCAAATATGGAATGATCTAAAGTGAGAAACTGTTTGTAGACTTTCTCCGCGATATACGGATTGGAATGCCCGTGTACATTCGTCCACCAACTCGAATTGGCATCGATGTATTTGTTTCCTTCTTCGTCGAATAAATAATGTTTTTCCCCTTTTGTGATCACAATCGGATCGCCAGAGGTTTGATATTGTGTGAACGGGTGCCAGACAAAGGCTTTGTCTTTTTCCAGTAAACTCATTAACGTACTCCTATTTTATTGATGTAGGCGTGGTATTTCGCCGCATTCTGATTGTGTTGCGCTAAAGTCACCGCAAAGGCATGTCGACCCGAATCATCGGCTTTGGCACAGAAATAAATATAATCAGTTTGCTTAAAATCCAAAACCGCATCCATCCCTTTTGGTGAAGGAATATTCAGTGGTCCGGGAGGCAAACCTGGGTTTTTGTAGGTATTGTATTCGCAATCTACTTCTAAATCTTTCAGATAAATTCTCTTGATGCTAAAATCTCCCAGGCAATACTTTACGGTTGGATCCGCTTGCAACAACATTCCTCGATTCAAACGATTGATGTAAACTCCCGCAATGGTTGGCCATTCGTCTTCGTGTAATGATTGTTCTTCTCTTACGATCGAAGCCAAAGTAGCGACTTGAGATTGGGTTAAATTCAATTTTTTGGCTTTGGCAGTTCTTCCCGCATTCCAGTAGTTTTTCCACTCCTTCGCCATTCTTTGTACAAACTCCTTTTCGTCTGTATCCCACAACATTTGGTAGGTATTTGGAATGAAAAGTGCGCGAATTGTTTTCTCGTCGAATCCGTATTTGCTCATCACTGAATCAGACAAAATATAATTCACCAATGCCGCTGAATCTGCCTCTATATTTTTGGAAACCTTCCCAGCCATGTCTTCAATCGTCCTGCACCCGTTGAAAGTTACCTGAACCTCTACTCTTCCATTTCCAGCTCTTAAATGATTGATCAGATCGTTGTAATTCATCCCACCTTTTAAAACATATTTTCCAGGAACGATATTCTTGCCTTTGTAGCTTTTCTTCTCTGCAAACTCTTGAAACTTGGCCTTGTCTTCCAAAATTCCTAGACCGTCCAAGTAATTCACTACCCATTCCAGATCCGCTCCTGTTTTGATGAAAATGTCTTTCGTACTTCCTTCTTCAACCGTTAATGCTGATTTGGAGCTTGCTAAATACAACGAGATATAGGGATAAGCAAAAAATCCACCTACAACCAAAACTCCTACAACGCCTAAAAGAATAAACTTTTTCATCTACTTTTCCAGTATTAATTGATAGATCCATTCATCTTCCCAATTGCCTTGAGAGAACAGATTCTTTTTCTTTTTTCCTATTAAATCGTATCCACATTTCTCAAACAGTTTCTGAGAAATTTCATTGGATTCGTGCATGCTTGCAAAAATGTTTTTCAGATTCAAAACTTCCTTTCCGTAGTCTGCAATGATGTCCAAAGCATCGGTTGCGTATCCTTTTCCTTTATTTGCATCACTTTGAATCAAAATTCCTACGCCAACAGATCGATTCACCGGATCGTAATCAAATAGATCAATGGTTCCAATGGCCTCTTCTTTCGTACAGATCATGAAACGCACCTGACGATACATGTGAATATCCTGAGGCGATTTGGCGAATTCCATCAAAAGATGTCTGGAAAAAGGAGCTTTCGTTTCACTTACCCGCCAGTTTTGAGGATCGTTTTCCCAAATGAACAACAAATCTACATCCATTGGTTCAATGGCTCTTAAGTGAATTTTATCTGATTTTAATTCCATCATTCTTGCAAGCGTTTGATCTCCTTTTGCACGTCCTGAACACTGTATTTTTTCAGCTTGTACTGATTCGAAATCAAATTCAAATTTAAGGAATATGTGGCGATTATCCTTTGGTCGGCTTTCAATTTGTCCAGAAGATCAAAAACCAACTGAATATCTTCATAAAAATCAGGATAAATGAACTCACGAATGGGAAACAAACATGAGATTTTCTCAATACTCTGATATGCTTTAAAAATGTCCTGAATGGCTTCTGCAGACTCCAACTTCACTTCAAAAAGTAAGGTGGGAATCTTTTTCGTCTCTACAGTTTTGAGAATGGTTTGCGGGTCAATTCCCATTTGCAGTTTATCGTAACGTAAGGAGAAATATTCATTCTGATGGATGATTCCCAAATGCGGCGGTTGTTTGTCGACATGAAACAAAACCAAATAGGTAGCTCCTGTATTAAGTCGTGAAAATGCCGTAACAGATTCGATCAGATAGTCTTCCATACCCCTTCAAACACTTGTTCGCCTGGTCCGATCAACCAGATATTTTCAAATCCTACACCTTTTTTCTGGGCTTTTACTTGCAGACTCCCCCCTTTCACCTCAACGGGAATTGTTGCTTGATCTAGACCTTTCAAATACATGTAAGCCAAAGCCACTGCCGTTGCACCTGTACCACAAGAATAGGTTTCATTCTCCACCCCTCTTTCGTAAGTTCTCAAATGCAAAACCTCATCCACTTCCTGAATCAAATTCACATTGGTTCCTTCTTTTTTGTAGGGATCAGAATAGCGAATGGATTTCCCGAATTCGTAGATATCCCAATCTTTCAAATCCTCTACAAATCGCATATAATGCGGAGATCCTGTATGGCAGAAAAGATAATCTTGACCTTTTTCAATTCCATTTACATCACCCATTTTCAGGTAAACCAAATCCTTTTCAATTGTCGCAATATGCAAACCATCAATCGCGTCAAATTCCGTTTCATTTTGAATCATTCCAAGGAAATTAGCGAAAGCCACAGAACATCTTGCCCCGTTCCCGCAAAAAGACTTGGATCCGTCTGCATTGAAATAGTTTACATAGAAATCTGCTTTGTCCGATTCTTCAATCAGAATAAGACCATCAGCCCCGATTCCGAATCTTCGGTCGCACATTTTTCTTACCAAATCCAGATTTTGATTATCGAAAACCTGATCCCGATTGTCGATCATGACAAAGTCGTTACCCGTTCCCTGATATTTGTAGAATTTTATCATGAATATTCTCCTTGCTCAATTCAAATTTATGGTATTCCTCGGAACGAATCAGCGTATAATATTTGCTCGCCTTTTTCATGTAGATCTTGTTGTCGACTAAATAGAATTTCAAAGGTTCTACTTCGTTTATTCCATAGAGTCGGACCATACTTTTCCCAAGAATATACCCCTCAAAATTAAGAGGAGATTTCCAGAATTCCACACGGATACTTGAAAGATTCTTGTCCGAATTAATTCCCATCGACTTACCTAAACTGTCTCTCAGCGCATTACTCTGAGAAGTATCTCGAGAAAAAGTTTGAACCGTAAAATTCTTCACAGCCACCAAAACTTCTCTGTTGATATTGATATCCTGTAAAGTATCTTCCAAATTATTTAAGGTGTCTAACTCTACATTTTCCAAGGTATCCAGAAAAGTAGCATTCTCTTTCTCCACCTTCTGAGGCTTTTTGTACACCACCTTTTCCACGGTATCCGTTTTCACAATTTCCTTCGGTTTTTCAAAGGTCATTTTTTCCGGCTGATTCCCATCAGACTTCTCCATCACTTTGATGATCAAAAGCGTAAGAGCCACACCGGATAAAATCCCGCCCGCATAAACTAAAATATGTCTGACTACCGTATTCATTCTGAGAAATCTAGCACAAAGTTAGGGATTTTGAATTTAGAATGTAGAATTAAGAATGTAGAATGAAAAGTGTTTGGTGTAACATGCCCCCCAAATGGTGAGTAAAGATTGAAAATGGGTGAAAGCATATCCAAGCTGAGTGGTGAAGAATTTGACTGTGAAATGACTTTGTGACTTTATGATTTTATGATTTTATGATGAGAAGTAAACAAAAATCACCCTTCTCTACCCTGGACTGAAGTCGCGGGATTGTGTTCTAGATTGTCAGATTTTTAGATGCAAGACAGCCAGATAAATGGGTTCGACATTCTCCACCCCGGACTGAAGTCACAGGGTTACGCATTGGCATTTTCGTTTTGAATTAACGAGTTTTTGATTTGAGAAAGCCATCTGAAGAGTATTTCGATTGACGGCATTGATTCTGAGTTATGATCAGGTTGCGTTCGAGGATTAAAATCCTCCCGTCTTTAACGAATTGCTCATTCTTAATTATTTCCCAATCGGTCAATGAGCTCGCTATCGCTCGGTTCTTAATTCGAAAAACTCTACACTCGAATAACTCTACACTCAAAGATATTTAGATTTTTAGATGCAAGACAGCCAGATAAATGGGTTCGACATTCTCCACCCCGGACTGAAGTCACAGGGTTACGCATTGGCACTTTAGTCTTGAATTAACGAGTTTTTGATTTGAGAAAGCCATCTGGAGAGTATTTCGATTGACGGCATTGGTTCTGAGTTATGATCAGGTTGCGTTCGAGGATTGAAATCCTCCTGTCTTTAACTAATTGCTCATTATTCATTATTCATTATTCATTATTCATTATTCATTATTCATTATTCATTATTCATTATTCATTATTCATTATTCATTATTCATTATTCATTATTCATTATTCATTATTCATTATTCATTATTCATTATTCATTATTCATTATTCATTATTCATTATTCATTATTCATTCTTAATTATTTCCCTTAACATTTTTTAACTCGCGTCACTGATAACAAAAAGGACTTTTCTCGTTAATTTTATGTGACTCCTGATCTGGAGTAGATCCTTTTCGGGAGTCCAAAGCAACAAATTGTATTAATCAAAAAATAACAGCAAGTAGAAAATGAAAAAACTAGGATTAACTCTAGGAGTGGGATTGTTGGGAGGAATAATTCCGCTCGCTGCCTGGCTCACCTTTATGCAACCCAATCCATCAACTAACACAACCGAATCGGCGAAGCGGGTTTTGATGGAAGAACCGGGGAATTTTGTTCGAACCGTAAATAACATTAATCCTTCGGGTTATGTTGATTTTCGTGAAGCCTCGCAAAATACGATCAACTCGGTAGTCCATGTAAAAACAACAGTTATTCAGAAAGCCCGAGTGCACGATCCCATTGCGGAGTTCTTTTACGGACCTCATTCCAGAACTTTCAAAGGAGAAGCATCAGGTTCGGGAGTAATTATTTCCAATGACGGGTATATTGTGACCAATAACCACGTAGTTGAAAATGCCTCGGATATTTCGATTACTTTGAATGACAACACCACTTACAAAGCTGAAGTAATTGGAACAGATCCATCTACAGACATCGCTTTATTGAAAGTCGAAGGAAAAGAATTGTCATCCATTCCGGTTGGAAATTCGGATCAGGTGGAAATCGGAGAATGGGTGTTGGCCGTTGGAAATCCATTCAATCTAACCTCTACGGTGACCGCCGGAATTGTTTCTGCAAAAGGGAGAAATATCAATATTCTTAGAGAAAAATACGATCCCGACAGAAACATCATTCCTATCGAGTCTTTCATCCAAACAGATGCGGCCGTTAACCCAGGAAATTCAGGTGGAGCCTTGGTAAATTCAAAGGGAGAATTGATTGGAATCAACACGGCGATTGCGAGTAATACGGGTTCCTACACGGGTTATTCTTTCGCAGTTCCGGTAAACCTGGTAAAAAAGGTAGTCAACGATTTGATGGAATATGGAATGGTGCAAAGAGGTTACTTGGGCATCAATATTGCCAATATTTCTTCAGAACTCATGAAACAAGAGCATTTAACTTCTCAAAAAGGAGTTTATGTTTCTGGATTGGTTGAAAAAGGAGCGGCAAAAGCAGCAGGCATTAAAGAAGGAGATGTGATTCTGCAAATCGATGAAAATGAAATCAACTCCGTAGCACAACTTCAGGAATACATTGGTAAGAAACGTCCGGGAGACAAAGTAATGGTTCATTTAACCCGAGAAGGAGTCCCAAAAGCCATTGAGGTAACTTTGAAAGACTTAAACGGAGACACCAAACTGATTTCTAAGGCAGAAGTAAGCAAGAAATCAGCACTTGGAGCCACTTTCGAGTTACTCGATTCCAAAGAGAAAAAAGACTTAGGAATTGACTACGGAATCAAAATTGAAAGATTGGATTTCGGGAAATTTAAGTCGAGAGGTTTCTACGAAGGAATTGTGATTTCGAAAGTCAACAACAAACCGATTGAATCTGTAGAGGAATTCGTTAACATCCTCAACAGCGAAAAAGACGGGATCCTTTTGGAGGTCATCCATACAGATGGAAGGAAAGATTTTGTTGGGTTTGGACTTTGAAGAATTAACAATTAAAAATTAACAATGAATGATGAAGACTTGAGGTTATAAAGCTAATGGGGTGAACATTTAAAATTAATTATTTTGGTAAATAATTTGAAGCCGGTTGGAGGAATCTGATCGGCTTTTTTAATGAAAAATGAATAATTAGAAATGAACAATTGAAAACATTTTCTTTTATCCGTCCGAGTTATTTCATTTTGGATTTAGACGTATTTACTATTGAAACAAGAATTTTAATGATCTCATCTACATTTTTCAGCTGATCATCGCATTCTGCATTTAGTTTTGAGTGTTTGAATAATCTGAGCCAAAATCTAGTTTCGTTTGCTTCTTTCAGTGAAATACTCATTTTATGATTAAAGTCACTCCTACTCTGTGCGAATTCTGATTCTGCCACATTTGCTCCGATAGACGTTCCGGCTCGAAGCAATTGTTTACTAAGCACAAATTCCTTTTTCTCATATTGGAAATCAATCACAAAATTGACTATATCTAATGCAAAATCAAATGTTTTAACTGCAATTAGGTTTTCTTTCATTTCAAATCTTTTTGAACAAATAAAACCAACTTCACCTAAATTCGAACTAGAATAATCGGTTATATCCATTTAAATTCGTTTAACCCCAACAGCATGTCTTTCAATTTCAAATTTTCATTATTCATTGTTCATTTTTCATTATTCATCGATAATTATTCATTGTTAATTTTTCATTGTTAATTTTTCATTCAATTCCCTATTTTTGCTCAAACTTCACAATTCATGAATTACAAAATAATTTACGAAAATCCGCAGTCCGGATATATTAAAATTAAGGCAGAGTTTCATGCTGATTCTAATACCACAATTCAGTTTCCAACTTGGCGACCAGGGAGGTATGAAATTGGGGATTTTATTAAGAATGTACATGGATTTAAAGTTTTTTCAGCCGATGGAAAACCATTGAAACATGAGAAAATCAATAAAGATTCGTGGCAAGTTGAAAATTCGAAGGGTGTGATTCGAGTGGAGTATTCTTATTATGCGAAAGATTTAAATGCGGGTTCTACTTATGTCGATCAGGAGCAGTTGTACGTGAATCCGGTGAATTGTTTGGCTTATATTCCAGGTTTTGAAGATCAAGCTTGTGAGTTGGAGTTGGGAATTCCTGACCATTGGGAAATTGCTTGCGGACTTCCTTTTTCAGCTAAAAAATTGAAAACTGATTCTTACCATGATTTGGTGGACTCCCCTTTCATTGCTTCGAATACGCTTCAGCATGAAACTTATGAGTCTAATGGCACCACCTTCCATCTTTGGTTTCAAGGAGAGTGCAAGCCAGATTGGAAAAAATTGAAAACAGATTTCAAAAAATTCACGGATCTCCAAGTCAAAAATTTCGGGTCGATTCCTGTTAAAGGTGAATACGCCTTTTTATTTCAGATCGTTCCCTACAAGGCTTATCACGGAGTAGAGCATCAATATTCGACCGTTATTTTATTAGGCCCGTCCTATGACATCATGGGTTCTTTTTACGACGAACTATTAGGTGTTTCTTCTCATGAATTGTATCACACTTGGAACATCAAAAATATTCGCCCAATTGAAATGTTTCCATATGATTATTCAAAGGAGAACTTTTCTCATTTAGGGTATGTCGCAGAAGGCGTAACCACTTACATGGGCGACATTTATTTGATGCAATCTGGGGTTTGGGATTTGGACAAATATTTAAAAGAATTGCAAACGAATCTTCAAAGGCATTTCGACAATTTCGGACGTTTTAATTTGTCCGTAGCCGAATCTTCATGGGACACCTGGATCGATGGTTATGTGGCCGGGGTTCCGAATCGAAAAGTTTCGATCTACAATGAAGGAGCTATTTTGGCTTTTGTGTGTGACATGAAAATCCGAAAAAACAGCGGAAACAAATTCAATTTACATGATGTGATGTCG